>NZ_JBLFFN010000002.1:0-613382 GCF_051400855.1 Variovorax stachyos
CCTACGCAGCGACTCTGCCCCGAGGCAAACCGCTGGTCTGTGCGACGAGACCACTGGATGACTCCGTGGCGCCGATGGCCACCACAAGGCCGCGTGGCCGGCATACTCGCAAGTCAAAAGCCATTTGCACACAACCTCGGCCCGCTGCGGTCCTTCAGCAACAAGAGAAGCTGACCTTCGTGAAAGTTGCTGAACGGCCATCAAGCGACATTTGCCGCTGTACCGGAATGCTGACCTTCGGGACGTACAAGCGAGCCGTAGGACGCGTAACCGGTGCGGCCACGGACAGCAGGTTTTCGCGGCGGACCTTGGTTCTGACGCGAAGGGGCTTCAGCTCCTCGCCCGCGCCGCCGCCGGCTTGAACAGCGCTAGGCCCAGGCCGACTGCGCAGCAAATCATCGCAGCCCACTGCACCAAGCCAAGGGGCTCAAGGTGGATGATCGCACCCGACGCCATGGCCACCACCGGCACCATCACCGACGACATCGCAGCGACGTTGGCGGGCAGCATGCCGACGATTGAAAACCACGCGACGTTGCCGATGGCGATCGGGACCAGCGTGATGTACATGATGAGCAGGATGCTGGTCGCCGACGGCATGAACCACGGCGCATCGCGGCCGAACCAGAATGCTCCGATGACGATGGGCACGGCGGCAATGAGCAGCTGCCACGCCGTCAGCACGAGCGGCGATACCGGCGCCGGGCTGCGCTTGAGGATGACGGTGCCCACGGCCCAACCGACGCCTGCGAGCAACCCCAGAGAAAAGCCAAGGGGAGCTTTCGCATACGCTTCGACACCGTTCACGATCAGCAGCACCACGCCCAGTCCGCCGATGGCCAGGGCTGCCAGCACGCGCGTGCGGGGCCGCTCGCCCAACCACGCCCACGTGATCAACGCCGCCCACAGCGGCATCGTGAACCCCAGGATGGCCGCTTGCCCGGACGGGATCAGGACGGCCGAGTACGTGCTGGCCACGTTCCAGACGAAGAAATACGCCAGCGACGATGTCACCATCGTTCCCCAATGCGCGCGCGGAATGCGCATCGACTCACCCTGGAAGCGTGCAAACGCTAGCAGCACGAGGCTCGCGCCGAGCAGGCTCACCGCGCGAAACGTCCAGACCGATACTTCGCGCACCGCGAGTGGGAAAAGCGGCCAATTAGTGCCCCAGACGAAGGTGAGCACAATGACGAACGGGATGGCCTTACGCATCGATGCAAGGTTAGCTCAAGCCCTGCTCCGCGAAGGCCGCGTACCCCTCTTCCTCGCAACCTTTCTGCAAAGGAATTGAGCAGACCTGCCGATCGGCAATCCTGATCAAACGTTCGCGGTTGACGCCATGGCAACGACCGCTTCTCGCCCACCCGAATGACCGCTCAGGATCGTTCAGCGCCAGTCGGGCGCGCGATCTCGCCGCCGTACAGCTGACATCCAAGTTGGCTGGCCCGATACCCGCCTTTCATGGCTGCCGGCGGTCGGCCATGAGCAGACGGTGACGAACGACTGTTTTGAGGAGTTGCCGATGCGATCCACCTGTCGGCATCATGTCGAGCAGTGAGCTTAATTTGACGGCGACCAGGAGGTCGGCCTGGCTGGCGAAGTCCTTATTCAAACTGACCCGCCAACAGTCGCTCGCCTCACCCTCGCGACCTTGATGTCAATCAATGCCCGATACGTTTTCGGGGTTTCTGACCCACGGTTGCCAACGCGACGCCCGAGTTCGATGATGGTCCAGCGGAGGGTCGCGACGTCCATGCCGGGTGCCATTCCGCACAACCAGCAGAAGGAGACAAATGGACACGCGAAAAAAGTGGTACGTGGGGGCGATGTTGTTCGCCCTCCTGTCGATTGTGGGCATCAGCGTCCAGGCACAAGGCTTTAAGGCCGATGCACGTCAGTTTCAGAACGACGATCGCCGTGATGGCCGCGACAAGAATCGTCCGCGACACCGGGATGCCCCCGAATTCAAGGTCGATCACGAGTGGCCCAAGACGCTGCCCAACCAGTGGCTGCTCGGGCAGGTGGCCGGCATCGCCGTCGACCGCCACGACAACATCTGGATCATCCAGCGACCCGGATCGCTGACGGCCGACGAAGCCGGCGCGGTGCAGGTCCCGCCGCGCTCGGAATGCTGCGTGCCGGCCCCCTCCGTGATGCAGTTCGACGGCCGCGGCAACCTGCTGCGCGCGTGGGGTGGCACCGCGGACCCGGATTTCCTGACCAGTCGCTGCACGCCTGCGATGGGGTGCGAGTGGCCGACCAATGAGCACGGCATCTTCGTCGACCACAACGACAACGTCTGGATTGCGGGCAACGGCGCAGTCAACCATCAGGTCCTCAAGTTCACCCGCGACGGCACGTTTCTGCTGCAGATAGGCAAAGCTGGCTTGACTGGAGGCAGCAACAACACGGCGGGGGCACCGAACGGCACCCCGTTGCTCGGGCAGCCGGCCGACATCGAGGTCGATCCGACGAACAACGAGGCCTATATCGCGGACGGCTATCAAAACAAGCGGGTGCTGGTCGTGGATGGCAACACGGGCCGGTATAAGCGCCACTGGGGCGCGTACGGCAACGTCCCCAACGACGCCAACCCGGGCCCGTATGTCCCTGGAGCGCCTGCACTGCAGTTTCGCAATCCCGTTCACTGCGTGCGCATCACCAATGATGGACTCGTCTACGTGTGCGACCGGGTGAACAATCGCATTCAGGTGTTCAACAAGAACGGAACGTACGTGAAGGAGATGTTCCTCGACCGCGCGACGCTGGGCAACGGGTCGGCGTGGGACGTCGACGTCTCGCCTGACCACCGTCAGCGCTGGCTCTACAACGCCGACGGTGAGAACAACAAGATCTGGATCCTCGAGCGGTTTTCGGGGTTGTTCGGAGACACCTTCGGCCGCAACGGCCGCTACGCCGGACAGTTCCACTGGGTCCACAACCTGGCGGTCGATTCCGAGGGCAACATCTACACGGCCGAGGTCGACACCGGCAAGCGCGCCCAGAAGTTCGTCCCCGAGCGTCGCCGGTGACCGCAGCGCTGGGCGGAGAGCAGAGCACTCGCGGAGGCGTGGCGCGTTGGCGCCACGCCCTCGTCGCGCTCGCTCTCCTGCTCTGGCTTCTTCCGGCGTCGGCCCACGACATCCCGGGCGAGGTCCGCGTGCACGCGTTCGCCAAGGTCGAGCGCGATCGCCTGCAGGTTCTTCTGCGCATTCCGCTCGGTCTGCTCCTGAACGTGGACCTGCCCAAGCAGGGGCCGGGGTACCTCGCCCTTAACGATATCGACGAGGGTCTGGCGCGAGCGGTGCGCGCCGCGGACAAGGACATCCGCTGGCTGGAGAACGGTCGCCCGCTCGCACCGGCGGCCAACTCGGCCCGCATATCGCTCCCTTCCGACAAGTCGTTCGACAGCTACGCCAACGCGCTGGCGTTGCTGCGCGGGCCTCGATTGCCTCCGACCGAGTACGTGTTCTGGAACCAGGGCTACTTCGACGCACATCTCGAGTACCCAATCGAGTCTTCCAAGTCGGCCTTCTCGCTCGACTTTCGCGTCGCGCCCGGATTGCGAGACAGGCTGAAGCTCGACCTGCGCTTCTTGTCCCCGGACGGCCGCGAGCGCGCCTTCGATCTCAGCACGGGCCAGGGCGCCGTCGTGCTCGACCCCCGCTGGTATCAGGCCGCCGCCACCTTCGCTGCTTCCGGATTCGAGCACGTCGTGCTCGGGCCGGATCATCTGCTGTTCCTTGTCTGCCTCATTCTTCCGTTCCGGCGGCTAGACGGCTACCTCGTCGGCGTGGTGACCGCGTTTGCGGTCGGCCATTCCGTCACCCTCATCGCCGCGGCGTACGGCCTTACGCCGTCGGGCGCGTGGTTCGCGCCGCTGGTCGAGGTGCTCATCGCCGTGTCGATCCTGTTCATGGCGATCGAGAACGTGTTGCGTCCGCAGCTGAAGCGCCGCTGGGTCACCAGCGGACTGTTTGGGCTGGTGCATGGGTTCGGCTTCGCCGCCATGCTGCAGTCGCAGCTCCAGTTCGCGGGGTCGAGCCTGATGGTCTCGCTGCTCGCGTTCAACGTCGGCATCGAAGGCGGCCAGCTGATGGTGCTAACGACGGTGCTGCCGACCGTTATCCTCCTGCGTCGTTGGCTGCCGGATTCGGACCGCACCATCGCCGTGATCGTCGGGCTATTCGCCGGTCATGTCGCGCTGCATTGGCTCAACGACAGGATGCAGGCGCTGTGGAAGGCGTCGGACCTCGCGAGCGAGTGGCTGCCGGTCTTCGGGCTCGGCCTGATAACCGTCGCGATCGCCTGCTGGGCCGCGTGGCGCGGCCGTGCCGCGCTGCGAAGTTCGAACAAGCCGCAAATGGCGCCTGTTTCAGGTCCGACGATGCCTTCCTGAGGACGGCCGCGGGGGGCGCTTGGCAGTCGCTTGCTGCGTCCGCCCCCGTTGCAGCGTCCGTGCCGCAGTGCTGCGCCCCACTAGCTGCGCAATGTCTGAACTGCGATCAACGGCTGCTTTCAAGCATGCAATTTGTAGCCCCGAGCTTCGCCTGAGGGTCGAGAGCGGCGTCGAGCGGCTGCTTTCTGGCATCCGCATTGAATGGCTGGTGATGGCCGACTGGAGCCTTCAGCAATTTTCTTGTCATTCGCCGTCGCGCGGATGCTTCGTCAAGGTGCGTTCCATGATGCCGGTGCGCTCCTCGCCATGGGAGGAGTCGCGCACCGCCTTGAATCTGCAAGCGCCCTCGGGCCGCAGCGCGCGAACGAATCGATAAGCTCAGCACCAGAAACGGTGCTGGTCGTTCTGCGGGGGACCAGGGCCACCCATTTCAGCGAGGGCCTAGCAACCGCAGGTGAAATGGATATCGGATTTATGGGTAGATTGGGGGAGAGCGGAAGGTCCGGGCCTGGCCCTGCAGCGGCCGGCCCAGGCGTCTAGGCGTCTAGGCCCTCGACGCAGACTAGGCGAGCTGAACTGCATTCGTCCCGAATTGCCTTTAGTCCCTGGTAGACAGGACCGTTGTAGAAGGTCTCCCACGCTGGCACCGAGGGAAATTCCAGAATGACTACTCGTCGAGGTGACCAGTCTCCCTCGTAGACCTTGTGGGCGCCTCCACGGGCTAAGTACCTCGCTCCAGCGGCTTCGAGCGCCGGCTTGACTTGGCGCATGAAATCCTGGTACCGCTGCGCGTTTCGAATCTGGACGTCAAAGATTACGTAAGCAGCCATATCACCTCCAGTGCTTGGGAACGCCTTAAGTCCTCATGTTCAGGTTACCGTCGACTACTCCGCTCGCTTTGCCTCCCGGTGCGTCAACGTATGGTCTGTTCCCGATGGGTTAGTTGTGGCTATCTCGACGGCCGTCAGTGGTTGTCCCGGGGGATGCCGAAGGTCGCATGGATCTTCTGGTACTTGACGGCCGGCTTGAGCACCATGCCTTCGGAGAGCTCGTCGACGATGGCGCGCTGGATTTCCTGCCACGGCGTCTGGCTCGGCGGGAAGGGGTAGCCGCCGGCCGCCTCGAGCCTTGCCCGGCGGCTGGCGAGCTCCTCCTGCGGGACCAGCATGTTCGCCGTACGCTTCTTCAGATCGATACGGACGCGATCGCCGGTCTTGAGCAGCGCGAGTCCGCCGCCAGTCGCGGCCTCCGGCGAGGCGTTGAGGATCGAGGGCGAGCCCGAGGTGCCGGACTGCCGGCCGTCGCCGATGCAGGGCAGCGCGGTGATGCCCTTCTTCAGCAGGTAGTCGGGCGCGCGCATGTTGACCACCTCGGCGGCCCCCGGATAGCCGACCGGGCCCACGCCGCGCATGCAGAGAATGCTGTTCTCATCGAGCTTCATGTTCGGGTCATCGATGCGGCGGTGATAGTCCTCCGGGCCGTCGAAGACGATCGCCGTGCCTTCGAAGGCCATCGGGTCTGTCGGGTTCTCGAGGTAGCGCGCATGGAATTCCGGCGTGATCACGCTGGTCTTCATGATCGCGGAGTCGAACAGGTTGCCGCTGAGGTTGAGGAAGCCAGCGTTCTTCTTCATCGGTTCGGCATAGGGAAAGATGACCTTGCGGTCGCTGGTGAACCTGCCTTCGCAGTTCTCGATGAGCGTCTTGCCGTTTGCGGTGAGCGAGGGCTGGATCTTGCCTTGGGCGATCAGCTCGGCGACCACCGCCGGCACGCCGCCGGCTCGGTAGTACTCCTCGGCCAGGTACTCGCCGGCCGGCTGCAGGTTCACGATCAGCGGGATCTCGTAGCCGTGCTTCTCCCAGTCGGCTGTCGTCAGCTCCACGCCGATGTGGCGCGCAATGGCATTCAGATGGATCGGCGCATTGGTGGAGCCGCCGAGCGCGGAATTCGCGACGATGGCGTTCTCGAACGCTGCACGCGTGAGGATGTCCGACGGCTTGAGGTCCTCTCTCACCATCTCGACGATGCGCTTGCCCGTCCTGTACGCCATCTCCTGGCGGTCGCGGTAGGGTGCCGGGATCGCGGCACTGCCCGGCAGCGTCAGGCCCAGGACTTCCGCCAGCGAGTTCATGGTCGATGCCGTGCCCATGGTGTTGCAATGGCCCGTCGACGGCGCCGACGAAGCCACGAGCTTCAGGAATTCCTGGTAGCCGATCCCGCCTGCGGCCATCATCTCGCGCGCTCTCCACACGATAGTGCCCGAGCCGGTGCGCTCGCCCTGGAACCAGCCATTGAGCATCGGGCCCGAATTGAGCGCAATCGCCGGAATGTCCACCGTCGCAGCGGCCATGATCTGTGCCGGCGTGGTCTTGTCGCATCCGGTCGTCAGCACCACGCCGTCGAGCGGATAGCCGTAGAGGACCTCGACCAGGGAGAGGTATTGCAGGTTGCGGTCGAGCGCCGCCGTCGGGCGCTTGCAGGTTTCCTGGATGGGGTGGATCGGGAACTCGAAGGCGATGCCGCCGGCATCCCGGATGCCTTCGCGCACGCGCTCGGCCAGCACCAGGTGATGGCGGTTGCACGGCGCGATGTCCGAGCCGGTCTGCGCGATGCCGATGATCGGGCGTCCCGACTGCAGCTCGTCGAAGCCGAGGCCGAAGTTCATCGTGCGCTCGATGTAGAGCGCCGTCATGTCGGCATTGGCCGGGTTGTCGAACCAGGCCTGGGAGCGCAGTGCCGCGGTCTTGCTCATCTTGCTGTTCTTGCTGTCATTCCCCGGCTTCATCAGCGCATTCCCTTCAAGGTCTGGTCCGCATCCGGCCCGGCGCGGCAGTCGTCGATGTACTGCCGCACGATGTCGGCGAAGTTGTCGTGCGCAAAGAGGCCGAGCCGCGCGGCGCGCTCAGCCGACGCGGCCGTGGGCCAGTTGGCCACGATGCCGGCGATACGCTCGTCGCGCTGGAAGCGCACGCGCGAGCGCACGGCGGACCCGGCGACCTGCTCGAGCGCGTCGAGCATCTCGCTCACGCGCACGTTGAGGGCCGGCAAGTTGAGCGCGGTGCGCCCGCCGAAGGCCTCGCGGCTGGCCTCGTAGACGGCGATGAGGCCCTCGACCGTGCGTTGCGGCGACGACACCGGATGCGACACGTCGGGCGACACCGGGCAGATCGACTCCACGCCGGCCAGGGGCTCGCGGATGATCCCGCTGAAGAAGGACGAGGCAGCGCCGTTGGGCCTGCCGGGGCGTACCGTCACGGTCATGAGCCGTGCGGCCCGGCCATCGATGTAGCCCTTGCGCGTGTAGTCGGCGACCAGGTGCTCGCAGATGAGCTTTTGCGTGCCGTACGAGGTCTGGGGCGCGGGCAGCGTGGTGTCGGCCACCACGCTGGGCATGGGCACGGCCGCATCAGGGCCGAAGACCGCGACCGAGCTGGAGAAGACCAAGCGCGCCACCTTGCCGCCCGCTTCGGCATGCGCGCGCAACGCGTCCAGGAGCGCGCGCGTGCTATCGAGATTGGAACGCAGGCCGAGCTCGAAATCGGCCTCGCACTCGCCGGAGACCGCAGAGGCCAGGTGGAAGACGCCATCGAAGGGCTCCTCGCGGAGGGCTTCGGTCTGCGAAAGCAGCGCGCCGGTGCGTGCCTCGACCCGCGCATCGGCGAGCAGATCGGTGGGCGGTGGCGCGATGTCGGTCAGCACGAGCCTGTCGATGCGCTCGCCGGCCAGGGTGCCGCGCGCGAGCAGCGCTCGCGCAAGCCGCGAGCCCACGAAGCCGCCGCCACCTGTGATCATCAGTTTCATACGCTGTCCTTGGTTGTCATTGCTATTCCTTCGGGGTGTGCAGGGGCGCAGCGGTGCGCACGGCCCTGGCTGCGGCGCGCCGGCGCCGGGCATCGATGACCCCGCTCTCGACGAGCCGCTGCTCGCTGCGGATCAGGTGATCGATGGCGTGATGTCTCGCCGCCACCTGATCGCGCGCGGCGATGGCTTCGAAGATGGCGCGATGCTCGCGCTGCACCGCCGCCATGAAGTCCGTGCGCCGGGCCTCGTTGCCGCGCGTGATGCGCATGCCCTCGCGCAGGTACTGTTCGAGAAAGCCAAGCAGCAGCCGGAACTGCGGGTTGCCGGTGGACTCGCCGATCACGCGGTGGAAGGCGAGGTCTTCCGCCACCCCGTCGCGCCCCTCGGCGACGGCAGTGTCGATGGCCTTCAGGCTGCGCCGCAGGGCGGCGATCTGCGCGCGGGTGGCGCGCTCGGCGGCCAGCGCGGCGATCTCGCCCTCGAGCACGCGCCGCACCTCGACCACGTGCACCACCGCCTGCACCGACCCCAGCACGGCGGGGTCGAAGGCCAGCGGCTGGTTCTTCGGTGGTGGCGCCACGAACACGCCCAAGCCCTGGCGCGACACCACCATGCCCTTGGACTTGAGCTGGTGCACGGCCTCGCGCACCACGGTGCGCGAAACCCCGTGCGAAGCCGCGAGCTGCTGCTCGGTGGGCAGCCGGTCGCCGGGTTTGAGCGCACCCGATTCGATCTGCGCGCACAGGCGCGCCGCCAGCCGGTCCGACAACCGGTCGACCGTCAACTGCTGGGGCTGGGAGAAGGTGGACGCCCGCACGGCGGTGGTGAGATGAGCTCGCTTATCAGGTCATCATACAAGTGTCATGTGGTAGCCGCCTACCGGTTTGCCCTGATGCGCGGGGCCGTCGCATTGCCAATACTGCGCCCTGCGACGGCTGCGGCTCTTGCCGCACCGGTGCCCGCCCGCTTGCGAACTCTCAGGACTCAGTGCATGGCCAGTGTCACGATCCAGGCAGTCAAAAAGAACTTCGGCGAGGTCCCGATCCTGCATGGGGTCGACATCGACATCCAGGACGGTTCGTTCACCGTGCTGGTGGGCCCGTCGGGCTGCGGCAAGTCCACGCTGCTGCGCATGATCGCCGGCCTGGAGGAGATCAACGGCGGCGAGATCCGCATCGGCAACCGGCGCGTGAACGAGCTGCCGCCCAAGGAACGCGACATCGCGATGGTGTTCCAGAACTACGCGCTCTATCCGCACATGACGGTGCGCGACAACATGGCGTTCGCGCTCGCGCTGGCCCGGCTGGACAAGCCCGCGATCGAGTCGAAGGTCAGGCGCGCCGCCGAGATCCTGGGCCTCATTCCACTGCTCGATCGCTTTCCGCGCCAGCTCTCGGGCGGGCAGCGCCAGCGTGTGGCCATGGGCCGCGCGATCGTGCGGGACCCGCAGGTGTTCCTCTTCGACGAACCGCTGTCCAACCTCGATGCCAAGCTGCGCGTGGCGATGCGCGGCGAGATCAAGGAGCTGCACCAGCGCCTGAAGACCACGTCGATCTACGTCACGCATGACCAGATCGAGGCGATGACCATGGGCGACAAGATCGTGGTGATGCGCGACGGGCGCATCGAGCAGACCGGCAGTCCGCTCGATCTGTACGACAACCCGGCCAATCAGTTCGTCGCCGGCTTCATCGGCTCGCCGGCCATGAACTTCCTGCCAGGCACGCTGCGGCGCCGGGAGGGCAGGGCGCACGTGGAACTGAAGGACGGCACCGAGCTCGCAGCACCGCTGCGCTGCGGGGGCGTGGACGGCCAGCCTGTCGTCTACGGCACCCGGCCCGAGCACCTGACGCTCGCGGACTCGAACGGCATCCCCGCGCGCGTGGCCGTGATGGAGCCGACGGGCATGGACACCTTCGTTGCATGCCGCCACGAAGGCGCGGAACTCTCGGCGGTGTTTCGAGAGCGCCACGACTTCGCGCCCGGGACCACGATCCATCTGCAGCCAGATCTGCAGCGCGCGCACCTCTTCGACGCAGGCACCGGCGAACGGCTGGTGTCCTGAATTCCACGGGCAGTCCGTTCAAAACACGAAGGAGACAGCAATGACTGGGTTCAATCGCCGAAAGTTCCTGGAAGGCTCGGCCGGCGTCGCCGCCGCCGCCACGATCGGCACGGGCACCGCGATCTTCCCAATGGCCTCGCACGCGCAGTCGATGACCTTCAAGCCGGAGAAGGGCGCCACGCTGCGCGTGCTGCGCTGGAGCCGTTTCGTGCAGGGCGACATCGACGCCTACATGGCCAACGTGAAGAAGTTCACCGAGGCGACAGGCGTGCAGGTGCGCGTGGACAACGAGACCTGGGAGGACGTGCGGCCCAAGGCGGCAGTGGCGGCCAACACGGGTGCGGGCCCCGACATCATTCTGTCGACCAACGACGACGCCAATCTCTATCCCGACAAGCTGCTCGACGTCACCGACCTGGCGGAGTACCTGGGCAAGAAGTACGGCGGCTGGTACCCGGCCGCGCAGGCCTTCATGCGGCCCGACGGCAAGAAGTGGATCGGCTTGCCGCTGGGCGCATCGGGTTCGCTGATCGTCTATCGCCAGAGCATGGTGAAGGCCGCGGGATTCGACACCTTCCCGAAGACCACGGACGAATTCCTCAGGCTCTACAAGGCGCTCAAGGAAAAGGGCACGCCCGGCGGCATGGCGCTGGGCAACGCGACGGGCGACAGCACCTGGACCAACTGGCTGGTGTGGGCCTTCGGCGGCAAGCTGGTCGACAAGAGCAACAAGGTGGTGATCGACAGCCCGGAGACGCTGAAGGCGCTGGAGTACGCGAAGGAGCTCTACGCCAACTTCATCCCGGGCACGCTCTCGTGGCTGGACCCGAACAACAACAAGGCATTCCTCGACGGCCAGATCAGCGTGACCAACAACGGCATCTCCATCTACTACGCGGCCAAGAACTCGCAGGACCCGAAGATCAAGGAGATGGCGGGTGACATCCACCATGCGGTGTTCCCGATCGGGCCGGTGGGCGTGCCGACGGAATCGCACCTCTTCTTCAACCAGATGGTGATGAAGTACACCAAGTACCCGCAGGCGGCGAAGGAGTTCCTGCGCTTCATGATGGAGCGGCCGCAGTTCGACGACTGGCTGCAGGGCGGCGGCGGCTACGTGGCCCAGCCGCTGGCCGACTACGAGAAGAACCCGATCTGGTCCGTCGACCCGAAGCACACGCCCTATCGGGACTCGGTGAAGAACCTGCGCCCCGCCGGCTACGAAGGCAAGCTGGGCTACGCCTCGGCGGGCGCGGCGGCCGACTTCATCATTCCGAACATGGTGGCGGAGGCGGCCAGCGGCTCGAAGTCGCCGAAGGAAGCCGCCGAACGGGCGCAAAAGCGTGCCGAGCGCTACTACAAGGTCTGAGCCCGCCACGGACGCGCCGGCGGCGCGTCCGTGGAAGGCGCGGCTCGCCGACAACCGCAACTTCCTCGGCTTGCTCTTCATGCTGCCGGCGGCGGGGCTGCTGCTGCTGTTCCTCACCTACCCGCTCGGCCTGGGCATCTGGCTCGGCTTCACCGACACCAAGGTCGGCCGCGGCGGCCAGTGGATCGGGCTGGAGAACTACGAGTTCCTCTGGGACGACGCGGTCACGCGGCTGGCGCTCTTCAATACGCTGCTCTACACGGTGGTGGCGAGCGTGTTCAAGTTCGTGCTCGGGCTGTGGCTGGCGCTGCTGCTCAACAAGAACATCCGGCTCAAGACCCTGTTTCGCGCCGTCATCCTGCTGCCCTACATCGTGCCGACGGCCCTTTCGGCCATCGCCTTCTGGTGGATCTACGACTCGCAGTTCTCCATCATCAGCTGGGCCCTGCTGAAGATGGGGCTGATCGACAGGTACATCGATTTCCTGGGCGACCCGTGGAACGCGCGCTGGTCCGTGATCGCGGCCAACGTGTGGCGTGGCATCCCGTTCGTTGCGATCACGCTGCTGGCCGGGCTGCAGACCATCTCGCCCTCGTACTACGAGGCCTCGGCCATCGACGGCGCATCGCCCTGGCAGCAGTTCCGGCATGTCACGCTGCCGCTGCTCACGCCCATCATCGCCGTGGTCATGACCTTCTCGGTGCTCTTCACCTTCACCGACTTCCAGCTCATCTACGTGATCACGCGCGGCGGACCGCTCAACGCCACGCACCTGATGGCCACGCTGTCCTTCCAGCGCGCGATCTCGGGCGGGGCGCTCGGCGAAGGCGCGGCCATCGCGATCGCGATGGTGCCGTTCCTGCTCGCCTGCGTGCTCTTCAGCTACTTCGGCCTGCAAAGACGCAAGTGGCAGCAGGGAGGATCCGACAAATGAGCGCCAGCAAAGCCGCAACGACCGACATGGTCGGCATGAGCTATCTCGAATCGGTGCCGCGCAAGGTGGTGACCGTGTACGTGCCGCTGGTGGTCTTCCTGATCGTGCTGCTGTTCCCGTTCTACTGGATGGCGATCACGTCGGTGAAGCCCGACGCCGAACTGCTGACGCGCGAGGGCAATCCCTTCTGGGTGGTGGCGCCGACCCTGGCGCATTTCCACAAGCTTCTGTTCGAGACCTCGTACCCCCAATGGATCTGGAACACGCTGCTCGTGTCGGTCGTATCGACCTTCTTTTCGCTGGGCTGCTCGGTGTTCGCGGCCTACGCGATCGAGCGGCTGCGCTTCAACGGCTCGCGCCAGGTGGGGCTGGCGATCTTCCTGGCCTACCTGGTGCCGCCATCGATCCTCTTCATTCCGCTCGCCAACGTGGTGTTCGGCCTCGGCCTTTTCGACACGCGCCTGGCCTTGATGCTCACCTATCCGACCTTCCTGATCCCCTTCTGCACCTGGCTGCTGATGGGCTATTTCCGCTCCATCCCGTTCGAACTGGAGGAGTGCGCGTTGATCGACGGCGCGAGCCGCTGGCAGATCCTCGTGAAGATCGTGCTGCCGCTGGCCGTGCCCGGCCTGATTTCGGCGGGCATCTTTGCGTTCACCTTGTCGTGGAACGAGTTCATCTATGCATTGACCTTCGTCTCCTCTTCGGAGATCAAGACAGTGCCGGTCGGGGTGGTGACCGAGCTCGTGCAGGGCGATGTCTACCAATGGGGGCCGCTGATGGCGGGCGCGCTCCTGGGCTCGCTGCCCGTGGCGTTCACCTACTCCTTCTTCGTGGAGTACTACGTGTCGGGGCTGACGGGATCGGTGAAGGAGTGACGGGGAAGGGCCTGGCGGGCAGGGCAGGGATATCCACCGGCCGGGACGTGGGCCGGCGCCCGTCTGGGCTACGCGGATCGAAGCATCCTGGAGCGACGCCTGCGCATCGAGTCGTGTGAGCCAACCGGGCCGGTTCAGCGCGCCGCTATCGCAAGGATTGAAATTCCCCAACCACGGCTCAGATGAGAATTACTATCATCTAGAGCATGAACCGCAGCTCGTCCCTCGCCAGCGCCGCCGTGCGCCCCTCCTTGCCCTTGCGGCAGGCCTTCGGGATAGCCATCGTGCTGGCCGGCGTGCTGGTGCTGGGGGTGCAGTTCTGGCAGTACGCGGCGGCCCGGCCGGTGGTGTTGCAGGCCCTGACCGGCGGCTCGGTGGCGGCACTCGCAACCGCGTTGGGCACCTTGCCCATTGTGTTCGCCCAGCGCTTGTCGGACCGCACGCAGGACACGCTGTTCGGCTTCGGCGCCGGCGTGATGCTGGCGGCGAGCGCCTTCTCGCTGATCATCCCCGGCATTGCCGCGGCGCGTGCTGCCGGCGCGGATGCCTGGGGCGCCGGCGGCATCGTCGGCAGCGCGATCCTGCTGGGCGGCCTGGCGCTGCTGGTGCTGGACCGGGTGCTGCCGCACGAGCACTTCATCAAGGGCGTGGAAGGGCGGGACACGCGCGTGCTGCGGCGCACCTGGCTCTTCGTGTTCGCGATCGCGCTGCACAACCTGCCGGAAGGTTTGGCGATCGGCGTCGGCTTTGCCGGCGGGGATGCGTTGCGCGGCGGTGCACTGGCGACCGGCATCGCGATCCAGGACGTGCCCGAGGGCCTGGTCGTCGCCGCGGCGCTGCTGGCGGCGGGCTACCGCCGGCCCTTCGCGGTGGCGATCGGCATGGCCTCGGGCCTGGTCGAGCCGGTGGGGGCGGTGTTCGGCGCCGCGGTCGTCAGCCACTCGGCGCTGCTGCTGCCCTGGGGCCTGGGGTTTGCGGCCGGGGCGATGCTCTTCGTGATCAGCCACGAGATCATTCCGGAGTCCCACCGCAAAGGCCACGAGGCCTTCGCGACGGGCGGGCTGATGGTGGGCTTCGTGCTGATGATGCTGCTGGATACCGCGCTGGGCTGATGCTCAGCCGTGGCGCACCGCCACGGTCTTGAGCGTGGTGAAGCCATAGAGCGCCTCGAAGCCCTTCTCGCGGCCGTAGCCCGAGGACTTGACGCCGCCGAAGGGCAGCTCCACGCCGCCGCCGGCTCCGTAGTTGTTGACGAAGACCTGGCCGCTCCTCACGCGCTTGGCCATGCGGAACTGGCGGGCACCATCCTTCGTCCAGATGCCGGCGACCAGGCCGAACTGGGTGGCGTTGGCCAGCGCCACGGCTTCGTCCTCGTCGCGGAAGGACATCGCCGCGAGCACCGGGCCGAAGACTTCTTCCTGCGCCAGCCGGTGCGTCACCGGCACGTCGCGCAGCAAGGTGGGCGCCTGGTAGAAGCCGGTCTGCGGCGCCTCGTCGACCACCACGCCCTGGGCCACCATCGGGATGCCGGCATGCTGCGCGTCGGACAGGAAGTCCCAGACGCGCTGCTGCTGGGTCTGGCGGATCAGCGGGCCGACGTCGAGGTCCATCGCTGCCGGGCCGACGCGCAGCGCCTCGAAGGCCTGGCCCAGGCGCTCCAGAAGCAGCTCGTAGATTTCGCGCTCGACCAACACCCGCGAGCCGGCCGAGCAGGTCTGCCCGGCGTTCTGCACGATGGCGTTGATCAGCACCGGGATGGCCGCGCCCAGGTCGGCGTCGGCAAAGATGATCTGCGGGCTCTTGCCGCCCAGTTCCAGCGTGACGGGGCAGTGGCGTTCGGCCGCCACCTGCTGGATCAGCGTGCCCACCTTCGGGCTGCCGGTAAAGCTGATGTGGTCGATGCCGGGATGCCGGGCCAGCGCGTCGCCCACCTCGTGGCCGTAGCCGGTCACGATGTTGATCGCGCCGGGCGGAAAGCCAACCTCCGCCGCCAGCTGCGCGACGCGGATCAGCGACAGGCAGGCGTCCTCGGAGGGCTTGACCACGCAGACGTTGCCGGCGGCCAGCGCGCCGCCGACGCTGCGGCCGAAGATCTGCATCGGGTAGTTCCAAGGAATGACGTGGCCGGTGACGCCGTGCGGCTCGCGCCAGGTGAAGACGCTGTAGCCCTCCTGGTAGGGGATGGTTTCGCCGTGCAGCTTGTCGCAGGCGCCCGCATAGAACTCGAAGTAGCGCACCAGCGCCAGCGCATCGGCGCGCGCCTGCTTGACGGGCTTGCCGCAGTCGCGCTGCTCGAGGAGCGCCAGCTCGTCCGTGTGCTCGGCGATCTTTTGCGACAGCCTGTAGAGCAGCCGGCCGCGCTCGGCCGCGCTGAGCTTCTGCCAGTGGCCCTCGAAGCAGTCGCGCGCTGCGCCCACGGCCGCATCGATGTCGGCTGCGTTGCCGCGCTGCAGCTCGTCGAAGGGCTGGCCGTCGGAGGGGTCGAGGACGGGGAGGGTGCGGCCGGAGGAGGAGGGGACGCTTTCGTTGGCGATGTAGTGGAGCTGCATGGCTGAAATTGTGCGCGAAGGCGGCCGGCCACGTACCGGAGACGGTCGGCAGCTAGCGTTTGGCTGTCGATTTCGGCAGCGCCTTCAGCGCATTGAGCATGCGCTCCACGTGCTTGTCGGGATTGAGGTTCTGGTAGTAGTAGGCGACGGTGCCATTGGGCGCAACCACGTACGACAGCCGGTTGGCGAAATCGGGGCGCGTCTGCATCACCGCGTCGAAGCCCTCGATCACGACCTTGGATCGGTCGGCCGCCACCGGGAACTTGCTCTGGCACTGCTTCACCGAGAAATCCTTCAGCGTCTCGATGTCGTCGGCCGAGACGCCGATTACCGTGGCACCGGCCGCCTCGAACTGGTCCATGGCCTCGGCGAAGGCATGCGCCTCGATGTTGCAGTCGGTGGTGCCGGCCGCGGGGAAGAAAATACACCACCACCGGGCCCTTGGCCAGTGCGTCGGCCAGCGAATAGTTGAAGGTCTTGCCGCCCAGTGCGGCAGTCGCGGTGAACTTGGGGACCGGATCGCCGATGTCCAGGGCCGCGAAGGCTGGGGAAAGTCCCAGGCTGGCGAGCCCCAGTGCAGCGAGACGCGCGAGAATCCGTCGGGTCATGGTGTAACTCCGGGAAGAGGCATCGCGAAATTCTAGAACCCGGATGCCTTGCGCGGCAGAGGTGAAACCAGCCTGCAACCGGCGCCGTATCCGGAACGAGTCCAAAGAGGGGAAAGATCATGAACGCATGGGTCCATCTGCTGCGCGCGGCGCTGCTGTGCGCCCTCGCCGCAGGGCTCGGCGCCTGCGGCTCGCTGCCGCCGGCCAGGGAGCGGCCCGCGGCATTCGCGGCGCCGGCCGATCCGTCGACCACGCTGGCCAAGGTGGTGGCGGCCTCGACGCCGCCCGGCGAACATTCCGGCTTTCGCCTGATGCCGCTCGGCGTGTATTCGCTGGACGCCCGCATCCAGCTCGCCAGGCGTGCCGAGCGCTCCCTGGTGGTGCAGTACTACCAGCTCGAGAACGATGGCGTCGGCCGGCTGCTGATGCGCTCGCTGCGCGAGGCCGCGGCCCGCGGCGTCAAGGTGCGCATCTTGGTGGACGATCTCTACACGGCCAACAGCCAGCACCTGCTGCTGGCGCTCTCGCAGACGCCCAATGTCGAGGTGCGGCTGTTCAACCCGTTCTGCTGCGGGCGCGACGGCTTCCTTTCGCGCTTCGTCGCCTCGCCGCACGAGATCTACCGGCTCAACCACCGCATGCACAACAAGCTGTTCATCGCGGACGGCGCCATGGCGGTGGTCGGCGGGCGCAACATCGCCGACGAATACTTCGTGCTGAGCGAGGCCCAGAACTTCATCGACATGGATGCGGTGGTGGTCGGCAAGGTGCTGCCGCAGCTCGAAGCCATCTTCGACGCCTACTGGAACAGCGAGCAGGTCTGGCCCATCGGCGACATCGTGCGCGGCCAAGGTGGCAGGACGCCCGGCACCGCCGAGTTCGATGGTTGGGTCGACATGGCTGCGCCGGCGCCCAAGATCGTGCTGCCGCCCAATGACATCCTCGGCTACGGCCCGATCTCCGAAGAACTGGACGAGGGACGAATGGGCCTGCTGTGGGGCGCGGCCTATGCGGTGGCGGACCCGCCCACCAAGCCCACGACCATGACTGCCGACGAGGCCCTGGCCACCAGCGTCACGATGCGGATCTGGGGCAGCCTGCTCGAGGCCAAGCAGGAGGTGCAGATGACCTCGCCCTACCTGGTGCCAGGCGAGAAGGGTATGGCTGCATTCGAGGAGCTGGGCAGGCGCAAGATCAAGGTCGTGCTCCTGACCAACTCGCTCGCGGCCAACGACGAGCCGCTGGTCCACACGGGTTACATGCGCTATCGCGAGCGTCTGCTGAAGGCCGGCGCCGATCTCTACGAGCTGAGCCCCGAGCGCACCACCGCGAGCTCGCGCTTCGGCTCCTTCGGCAGCTCGCTGGGGCGGCTGCACGCGAAGACCGCGGCCATCGACCGGTCGCGCATCATGATCGGCTCGGCCAACCTCGATCCGCGCTCGGCCACGCAGAACACGGAGATGGGCATGCTGATCGACAGCCCGCAGCTGGCGCGAGAGATGGTGCGGGTGATCAACGTGAGCCGGGTCCAGAACTCCTACCGCCTGCGGCTGGCCAAGGACACCGGGCGGCTCGAATGGCTGACCACCGATGGCGAGAAGGAGGTCGTCCTCACCTCCGAGCCGGAGGCGACCTTCTTCCAGCGCTTCTACAACAGGCTGATCGCGCCGATCGTGCCTGAGATGCTGCTTTAGCCCCGGTTGCCGGCCCCGCGGACGAGCACTTGTAATCCGGCATCCCCGCCCCAACTGCCCTGCATGAACGCTACCCAATCCCCGGCGCCCAAGACCGACCTGGCGGTGACGCATGTGCTGGCCCAGCTCCTCGAGCGGCTCGAGCACAGCCCCGTTCCAGTGGGCGCAGAGCAGTACCGCTCGGTCGTGATGCACCTGGTCGACGAGTTCCGCGACGTCGCTCCCGGCGACGGGCTGGGCAAGCTGCTGGACGCCTACCCTGCCGCGGCCGAGGTGTACGAGAACCTCAACTACCAGCACGCCGGCCTCTGCCGCTCCGGCCTGGACGCCTCGCTCGCCGCCGAGCTGGCGGCCAAGGATGCGATCCAGCGCGTCATGCGCCGCGCCGAGCCGGATACCACCCATGGCCAAAGCTGAGGTCAAGACCGCCATCGTCGCCGATGGCCTGCGCTACAAGGCCAAGGCCTCCGGGTCTCCCTTTCGGGCCTCGGCCTCGTTCAGTGGGGCGACCATGTCCTGCTTCCTGTGCGGCAAGCACCGCGTGCGCTCGCAAATGCGCACGCGCCAGTTCCTGGGCAAGTCGCAAACAGTCTGCGCACCTTCCTGCAAGGCGCTGGACGAGGCAGAGTCGGCCGCGGCGTAAATCGCCCCGGGAGGTACCGCTGTGCTGGGGCGCTTCATGCGCTCCGGCAGGCCTCGGTTCGTGACGCTGTCGAGACGTAGTTGAGCAATTCACTCGCCTCTGCAAACCAGCTACCAAAAGCGTCAGATTCGATCTACAGTTAGACACAATTGATGCAAATACTTGCGTCAATGCAAAAGTTCTAATTCACGGTCGATAAATGAGTTCGCTTAAAACCATTCACTGCTATTGGTTGCGGCGCCTCCATGACAACGGAAAGGGCGGTCTGCGATGAGTCGGCCCGCCCGTCATGTCGTGATGCAGGTCGTCAAGCGTTCGGGTGGCGCCACGCACCACGTGGAGTTCACCATGGACGACAACTTCGCCGAGCGCCTGCGGCAATTGCGTTCCCTGGTCCCGCCGCTGACCGCGCTGAACCGCCAGCGGGACCTGGTCATCGACAAGGTGCGCGTGCGGCTGCCCACCGCCGTGTGGCGCCTGGGCGGCGAAACGGAAGCGGAGGTCGACGGCTCGTGCATCGTCATCGCCGCCGAGGGCTTCTTCAATTGCGGCGGCAAGGATCGCAAGACCAAGGAGAAGCTGGTCACCTACACCTTCCCGATTGCGCGCCTCATCGAACTGCACACCGAGCGGCCCGCCGGCGAAACCTTCTATATCCGCGACGGCATCTTCACCAACGACGAGCCCGCCGACTCAGCGGCCGGCCGCTGGGTCGCCTCGCTGCACGAAATGGAAGAGACGCGTCCGCCGGAGTCGCCGTCCGACTTCGACACGCTCCAGGGCGTGCCGCTGCGCACCGAGCAGGGCACGCTGCCAGCCCACGGCCTGAACTGAGGGCACCGGCGGCCAGTCGCCGCCCGTGCCCATCCACCCTTACTGAAGCTTCACTTCGACCCGGCAGCGGGTGCCACCGCCGGTGCCGACACGGGAGCCGGGGCGACCGCCGGGGCGACCGCCGGAGCGGGCGAGCTGGCGGGCGGGGTCATCGCGCCCGCGTCGCCGGTGTGGAACTTGACCACCAGCGGCACGATGAGCAGCGCCACGATGTTGATGATCTTGATCAGCGGATTCACCGCCGGCCCGGCCGTGTCCTTGTAGGGGTCGCCCACGGTGTCGCCGGTCACCGCGGCCTTGTGTGCCTCGGAGCCCTTGCCGCCGTGATTGCCGTCTTCGATGTACTTCTTGGCGTTGTCCCAGGCGCCGCCGCCGGTGCACATGGAGATGGCGACGAACAGGCCGGTGACGATGGTGCCCATCAGGAGCCCGCCCAGCGCCTTCGGCCCCAGCACCAGGCCGACCACGATCGGCACCACGACCGGCAGCAGGCTGGGGATCATCATCTCCTTGATGGCGGCGCCGGTCAGCATGCTCACGGCGCGGCCGTACTCGGGCTTGCCGGTGCCTTCCATGATGCCGGGGATCTCGCGGAACTGCCGGCGTACCTCCTCCACCACCGAGCCGGCTGCGCGGCCGACGGCCTCCATTGCCATGGCGCCGAACAGGTACGGAATGAGTCCGCCGATGAAGAGGCCCACGATCACCATCGGCTCGCTCAGGTTGAAGCTGATGGCCTGGCCGTAGGTCTCGAGCTTGTGGGTGTAGTCGGCGAACAGCACGAGCGAGGCCAGGCCGGCCGAGCCGATCGCGTAGCCCTTGGTCACGGCCTTGGTCGTGTTGCCCACCGCGTCCAGGGGGTCGGTGATGTCGCGCACGCTGGCCGGCATCTCCGACATCTCGGCAATGCCGCCGGCGTTGTCGGTGATCGGACCGTACGCGTCGAGCGCCACGACGATGCCCGCCATGCTCAGCATGGCCGTGGCCGCGACCGCGATGCCGTAGAGGCCACCGAGCCAGTATGAAGCCATGATCGCGATGCAGACGCAGAGCACCGGCCAGGCGGTGGAGCGCATCGACACGCCCAGGCCCGCGATGATGTTGGTGCCGTGGCCCGTGGTCGAAGCCTGCGCGATATGCCGCACCGGCGAGTACTGGGTGCCGGTGTAGAACTCGGTGATCCACACCAGCGCCGCCGTCAGCGCCAGGCCGACGAAGCACGCGCCGAAGAGCTTGAGCTGGCTGCCCGAGGCCGCGATGGCGTTGTCCGGGATGAGCCACTGCGTCACGAACCAGAAGGCGATCAGCGACAGGATGCCTGCCACCGCCAACCCCTTGTAGAGCGCCGGCATCACGTTGACCATGCCGGGTGAGGCGCGCACGAAGAAGCAGCCGATGATCGAGGCAATGATCGACACGGCCCCCAGCGCCAGCGGATACAGCACCGCGTTGACGGGCGCCGCAGCGACCATGAGCGCTCCCAGCACCATGGTCGCGATCAGCGTCACCGCGTAGGTCTCGAACAGGTCGGCCGCCATGCCGGCGCAGTCGCCGACGTTGTCGCCCACGTTGTCGGCGATCACGGCCGGATTGCGGGGATCGTCTTCGGGGATGCCGGCTTCGACCTTGCCCACGAGGTCGGCGCCGACGTCCGCGCCCTTGGTGAAGATGCCGCCGCCCAGCCGCGCGAAGATCGAGATGAGCGAGGAGCCGAAGGCGAAGCCGATCAGCGGATTGAGCAGGGTGGCCAGCTTGGTGTCGGGCGTCAGCTGCCCGTTGCCCGTGAGGAACCAGAAGAAGACCGTGACCCCCAGCAGTCCCAGCCCCACCACCAGCATGCCGGTGATGGCGCCGCCGCGAAAGGCGACATCGAGCGCCGGGCCAATGCCCTGCGTGGCGGCCTGCGCGGTGCGCACGTTCGCGCGCACGGAGACGTTCATGCCGATGAAGCCGCAGGCGCCCGAGAGCACGGCGCCGATGATGAAGCCGATCGCGGTGGTGGCGTCGAGGAAGACGCCGATCAGGATCGCGAGCACGATGCCCACGACCGCGATGGTGCGGTACTGCTTGGCCAGGTACGCCGCCGCGCCGGTCTGGATCGCGGCCGCGATTTCCTGCATTCGGGCGTTGCCCGGGTCCTTGGAAAGTATCCAGCTGCGCGCCCAGAAGCCATAGCCCACGGCCACGAGGCCGCAGACGATCGCGAGGACGAGAGGGGTGTTGCCGATCATGCCTTGCTTCTCCATTCGTTCGTTGTGACTTGTGGAGACGAAAGCACCAATCCCTGCGCGCAACGCGTACGGGTCAGTGCTTCCGCCGCGTTGCTTCCTCGAAGCCCCGTCGCCTGGAAAGGCGGGGGCCGATTGGCCAACGGGGCCAATTTACAGGCAAAAGTCTCGTTTGGTGCGACCGGCCCGTGACACGGAAAGTAAACTGCGGGTTTGTCCGAATCCCTCTAACACTTATCCACTACAAGACCGCTCTATGTCCCTCGGCCTAGTTTCTCCCGGCAAAGACGCCCCCGAAGCCTTCAACGTCATCATCGAGATCCCGATGAATGCAGATCCGATCAAATACGAGGTCGACAAGGAGTCGGGCGCGATCTTCGTCGATCGCTTCATGACGACGGCGATGCACTACCCGACCAATTACGGCTACGTGCCGCAGACGCTTTCGGGCGACGGCGATCCGGTGGACGTGCTGGTCATCACCCCCTGGGCGCTGGTGCCGGGCGTGGTCGTGCCCTGCCGGCCGATCGGCATCCTGATGATGGAAGACGAGGCTGGCGTCGACGGCAAGGTGCTCGCCGTGCCGACCGACAAGGTGCTGCCCATCTACAGCCACTGGAAGAAGGTCGAGGACGTGAACCCGATGCGCCTGAAGGCCATCACGCACTTCTTCGAGCACTACAAGGACCTGGAGCAGGGCAAGTGGGTCAAGGTGCTGGGCTGGGAAGGCATCGATGCTGCCAAGAAGGAAATCATGGACGGCATCGCGAACTACAAGAAGGGCTGACGCGCCCCCTTCGACCTCAATCGAAGTTGAGCAGGACCTTCATGGCCTGCGAACGATCGGCGGCCAGCGCGAAGGCGCGCGCCGAATCGCGGTAGGACAGCGTGGCCGAGATCAGCGGCTTCACGTCCACCAGCCCCTTGTTGAGCAGCTCCACCGCCACGGCGAACTCCTCGTGGAAACGGAAGGCGCCGCGCAGCTCGAACTCCTTGGCCACGATGGTGTTGATGGGCAGCGTCATCTCGCCGCCGAGCCCGAGCTGCACGATGATGCCGCGCGGGCGCAGCGCATCGAAGGCGCCGACCAGCGCGCGCTGGTTGCCGCTGGCTTCGAACAGCACGTCGAAGCTGCCCTTGTCCGCAGTGAAGCGCACGAGCCCATCAGGCTCCTCGGCCACGTTCACGACCTCGTCGGCCCCGACCTTCAGCGCCTTGCCCAGCGTGTGCGAGCCGACATCGGTGGCCACGATGTGCGTGGCGCCCGCGCGCCGCGCCGCGATGATGGCCAGGGCACCGATCGGCCCGCAGCCGGTGACCAGCACGCGCTTGCCCAAGAGCGGGCCCGCGCGGCGCACCGCATGCAACGCTACCGAGAGCGGCTCGGCCATCGAGCCCTCGCCATCGCTCACGCTGTCGGCCAGTCGGTGCGCCTGCCAGTGCTCCACCACGATCTGCTGGCGGAAGGCGCCCTGCACATGGGGCGTGCGCATTGCGCTGCCGTAGTAGCGCATGTCGAGGCAGTGGTTCTGCAGGCCTTGCTGGCAATAGCGGCACAGCCCGCAGGGGCGGCTCGGGCTGATGGCGACGCGCTCGCCGGGCGCGAAGCCGCCCGCGCCGGCAGCCACGGCCTCGATCACGCCGGCCACCTCGTGGCCGAGCACCATGGGCTCCTTGATGCGCACTGTGCCGAAGCCACCGTGCTGGTAGTAATGCAGGTCCGAGCCGCAGATGCCCCCGCAGCGCACGCGCACGCGCAGCTGCCCGGGCCCGAGCTCGGGCGTGGGGACGTTCTCGACCCGCAGGTCGCCGGGGGCGTGGATGACGAGTGCTTCCATGATGTGTGCTTCCTTGGGGCGGGGCTCAGAGGGTGGCGGTCACGCCGCCGTCCACATAGAGGACATGCCCGTTGACGAAGTTGGAGGCATCGCTGGAAAGGAACACCGCCGCGCCCACCAGGTCTTCCACATCGCCCCAGCGGCGCGAAGGCGTGCGCCCCACCAGCCAGGCGGTGAACTCGGGGTTCTTGACCAGCGCATCGGTCAGCTCGGTCTTGAAGTAGCCGGGGCCCAGGCCGTTGACCTGGATGCCGTGCGGGCCCCAGTCGATGGCCATGCCCTTGGTCAGCATCTTCACCGCTCCCTTGCTCGCGGTGTAGGGCGCGATGCCGGGGCGGCCCAACTCGCTCTGCACGGAGCAGATGTTGACGATCTTGCCGCGCCCGCGCGGGATCATCTGGCGCGCCACGGCCTTGCCGACCAGGAACACGCTGTCGAGGTTGGTCTTCATCAACTCGTGCCACTGCGCTTCCTCGAACTGGTCCAGCGGCGCGCGGCGCTGCATGCCGGCGTTGTTGACAAGGATATCGATGGGGCCGATCTCCGCCTCGATGCGCTCGATGGCCGCATTCACCGCCTGGCCGGAGGTCACGTCGAAGGCAGCGGTGAAGACGGTGGCGCCTTCTTCCCGCAGCCGTGCGGCGGCCTGCTCGAGCTTGTCGGCGCTGCGCGCGTTGAGGACCACGCGCGCGCCGGCGCCTGCGAGCCCGCGCGCCAGCGCGTAACCGATGCCGGCGCTGGAGCCGGTGATGAGCGCGGTGCGTCCGCCGAGGTCGAAGCTTTTGAGGACAGGGTTCAAGGCGCAGTCTCCATCAAGGGTTGGGGCGCGGCATGGCCGGGCATCGAAGTATCGCCTTGGAGCTGCTGCCCGCAGCCCCCTTGCTCACTCGGCGGCAATGCCCGCGCGGTGCGCCAGCGCCCGATAGCGCGAGATCTCCGACTCCATCGTGCTGCGGAAGGGCGCCGCGCCGATCATCACGGGCTCCATGCCTTGGGCGCGGAACTGGTCCTGCAGTGCTTTGTCTGCCACTGCTGCACCGACTGCGGCCGCGAGCTTCTGCAGCACCGGCGCCGGCGTGCCGGCGGGCGCGGCCAAGCCGTACCAGGCGTCGAAGGTGGCGTCGGGCAGCTTGAGCTCCGTCATCGTCGGCACCTCCGGCAGCATGCTTGAGCGCGTCTTGCCCACGACGGCCAGGGCGCGCAGCTTGCCGGTGCGCACGTGCGGCGCGACTGCGGCCACGGTGTCGATGGCCATCTCGATCTCGCCGCCGATCAGCGCGACGGTGCTCTGGCTGCTGCCCCTGTAGGGCACGTCCTGGAGCTTCACGCCAACTGCCATCGCGAACAGTTCGCCGGCGAGGTGTGGGCCGGAGCCGCTGCCGAACGTGGCATAGCGGATGCCCTGGGGCCTGGCCTTGGCGGCCTCGGCCAGCTCCGCCACGCTGCGCCACGGCGAGCCGGCGTTCACGACCAGCACCAGCGGGGCCTTGGCGATGATGGCCACCGGCGCGAGGTCCTTCATCGGGTCGTACGGCAGGCGCGCTCGCAGCGCCGCGTTCACGCTGTAGGTGGTGGAGCCCGACACCAGCAGCGTGTAGCCGTCCGGCGGCGACTTGGCGACCGCGTCGGCGCCGGGCTTGTTCTCGATCACCACGACCTGCCCCAGTTTTTCCGCGAGCTTCTGGCCCAGACTGCGCGCCACGATGTCGGTTCCGCCGCCGGGCGGAAAGGGCACGACCAGCTTGACCGGCTTCGCCGGCCAGGCGTCGCTGGCCTGCGCAAGGCCGCTGGCGGCAAGAAGGGCGATGGCGGCGAGGAGATGGACGAAGGGCTTCATGCGGACTCGGCTTTCAGGGACGAGGAGGAGTTGGTGGTGATGGAAGACGCGGCGTGCCAGGGCGTGCTCGCCGCCGCGTCGCCGAGGTCCCAGTACAGGCCGGCCATGATCTGCAGGCCTTCGCGGGCCAGCGGTGCCAGCAGGTGTTCATTGGGCGCGTGCTGCGCGCAGGCCGGATAGGAATGGGGCACCCAGAGCGTGGGCAGGCCCAGCAGATCCGCGAAGACGTCGTTGGGCAGAGAGCCGGCGAGGTTCGGCAGGGTGTCGGGCCGCAGGCCCGTGCTCGCCTCGATCGACCGCTGCGCCCAGCCGACCCATGGGTTGTCGAGGTCCAGGCGCGTCGCCGCCCCTTCGAGCGTGACCTGCACTTCGACCTGGTCGAATCCGTGCGCATCGAGGTGCGCGCGCACGATCGAGGCGAGGTCTTGCCAGGGCGTGCCCGCCACGAAGCGCAGCTGGCAGTGCGCCACCGCCTCGCCCGGAATCGCGTTCACCGGCCGCTGCGCCGAGCCCGCGCCGAGGGCGAGCACCTCGATGGTGTTCCAGGCCATCAGGCGCTCCGCCGGGCTCAGCCCGGGTTCGCCCCAGCCGGCGTCGAGCGCAGGATCGTCGGCGCCGCCGCCGACCTCGATGCTCGCCAGTGCCTGGCGTACCGAAGCAGGGATGTCCCGCGGCCGCAGCGCGTCGACCTGGATACGGCCCTTCGCATCCACCAGCGTCGCCACGGCGTGGCTCAGCACCGTGGCCGGGTTCGCGAGCACGCCGCCCCAGTTTCCCGAGTGATAGCCGCGCGTCCGCGCACGCAGCCTGAGGCTGAAGTTGACCGCGCCGCGCGAACCGAGGAAGAGCGTGGGCCGCCGCGCGTTAACACGCGGGCCGTCGCAGGCGATCAGGAGGTCGGCGCGCAGCTTGTCGGCATGCAGGGCGCAGACTTCGTGCAGGCCGGGCGAGGCCGCCTCCTCGCCCATCTCGAGCAGCAGCGTCACGTTGTAGCCGAGCCTGCCGCCGCGCGCGCGGATCGCTTCCGCCAGCGCGCCGAGGTTGATGGTGTGCTGGCCCTTGTTGTCGGCGGTCCCGCGGCCGTACCAGCGCTCGCCCTCGACCGTGAGCGTCCAGGGGGCGAGACCCTCGCGCCATTGCGCGTCCTGGCCGCTCACCACATCGCCGTGGCCATAGCTCAGCACCGTGGGAAGCCCGGGGTCTTCGATGCGGCGCGCGATCAGGAAGGGGCCGCCGCCCGGCGCCGGGTTGTCGATCAGCTCGCAGTCGAAGCCGAGCTGCGCCAGCGGCGGGCCGATCTCGTCACGCAGATAGGCGCCGAGCGCGGGCGTCGCGACACCGGTGTCGCTCTCGGTGCGAAAGGCGATGCGCCGTCGCAGGTCGTCGAGGAAGCGGCCGTCGTCGAAATAGGCGGCGGCTGCGGAGAGGCAGTCGTGGCGTTGCATGGGTCTCGTGTTCCTGGTGATGGCGCAGACGCAAGTAAAAGGCCTGATCGGCATTGCGGGAACCACTGATTTCGCAAGCTACCATTGCCTTCAAGGCAACGCTGGCAAGGGCTTCCCATGGCGACTTCCATCCTCAGCATCCCCATGCGCTACTTCATGGAGGTGGCGACTCGCGGCTCGGTGAGCCAGGCGGCGGCCCACCTCTACGTCGCGTCCTCGGCGGTGAGCCGACAGATCGCCAAGCTGAAGGACTCGCTGCAGACGCCGCTGTTCGAGCGCAAGGCGCGCGGCATGGCGCTCACCCAGGCCGGCGAGCGGCTGGCCGCGCATCTGCGGACGACGCAGGCGGACACCGAGCAAGTGATCGAGCAGGTGCGCGGCATCGGCGGCCGGGAGGCCAGCCGCGTGCGCGTGGCCTGCACCGAGGGTTTTGCGGTGGGCTTCATGCCGGAGGTGATGCGCGGTTTCCGCGCAGCGCATGCCCAGAGCCGGATGCAGGTGCACGTCGGCGCGCCGGACGAGGTCAGCGAGCTGCTCGCCCGCGGCGACGTGGACCTCGCGCTCAAGTACGCGGTCGCGCCCGAGCGCGGCTTTCGCATCGAGCACTCGGCACCTGCACCGGTGTTCGCGGTGATGGCGCCGGACCACCCGCTGGCGCGGCGGCGGGCGGTGAGCGTGGCCGAGGTGGTGGGCTATCCGCTGGCCGTGGGAAGCCGGGGCGTCACCGCGCGTCAGCTTTTCGACCTGAGCTGCAGCGTGCAGGGCCTGAGTTACGAGCCAGCCTTCGTCAGCAACTTTTCATCGGTTCTGCTGCCGTTGGTGCGCACGCCGGAAATCGTGCTGTCTGGCCACCTCACGGCCGTTCACCTGATCGAGAACGGCACCCTGGTCGCGCGGCCTTTCGTGGAGGCGCAGATGCAGCAGCGGCGGCTGCAACTGCTGTCGCTCGAGGGGCGCACGCTGGCGCCGCTGACGCGTGCACTGGTGCAGCAGCTCGCCGCTGCCATTGCCGGCGGCAGCCGGCGCCGGCTCGGGCGTGCGCGGGCGGCGGCCTATTCGGCGTGACGGAAGGGGCTGCGTTCTCCCAGGTGGTCGATGTAGTTCGCGATTCCCTCGTCCTCGCGTTGCAGGAAACGCTCCACCGCGTCGGCGAAGGCGGGGTGGGCCAGCCAGTGGGCGCTGGTGGTCTTCACCGGCATCAGCGCGCGCGCCATCTTGTGCTCGCCCTGTGCGCCGCCCTCGAAGCGCTGAACGCCGTGCTCGATGCACCAGGCGAGCGGCTGGTAGTAGCAGGCCTCGAAGTGCAGGCAGTCCACGCGCTCGAGCGCGCCCCAGTAGCGGCCGTAGGCCACCGAGGTGTCGGCAGACAGGGCGATCAGGCTGCTGGCGATGGGCTTGCCGCCGCGCTCCGCGATGAACAGCAGCCAGGCCTCAGGCATGTGCTCAGCCATGCGGCCGAAGAACTCGGGCTTCAAATAGGGCGGGTTGCCGTGCTCGCGGTAAGTGCGGGCATAGCAGCGATAGAAGAAGTCCCAGTCGGCCTCGCGGATGTCGGCGCCGCGCGACCAGCGGAAGCGCACGCCGGCGTCGTGCACCTTGCGGCGCTCCTGGCGGATCTTCTTGCGCTTGTCGTGGGAAAGGCTGGCGAGGAAGGCGTCGAAGTCCTTCCAATGGGCGTTCTTCCAATGGAATTGAACGGTGTGTCGCAGCATCAATCCGGCATCGGCGCAGGCCTCGATGTCCTCGTCGGCACCGAAGAGCAGGTGCACCGAGGAAAGTTCTTCCTGCTTGCACCAGGCGAGCAGCGCCTGCACCAGCAAGGCGCGGCTGGCGGCGTCGCGGGCCAGCAGGCGCGTTCCCGGAACCGGGGTGAAGGGTACCGCCACCACGGCCTTCGGGTAGTAGGCGAGCCCATGCTGCTGGTAGGCGTTGGCCCAGGCCCAGTCGAACACGTACTCGCCGTAGGAGTGGCCCTTGAGGTACATCGGACAGGCTGCCGCCAGCTCGCGGCCGCGCCACACCGTCAGGAAGCGCGGCGCCCAGCCGCTCTCGGGCGCGGCGCTGTCGCTCTGCTCCAGGGCGTCCAGGTAGGCATGGCGCATGAAGGGGGAGGGCGCGGCCTGCGCGGCCAGCAAGCTGTCCCAGGCGGCGGCGTCGATCTCGGAGACGGCGCCATGGATGCGGACGACGAAGTCGGTCAAGGGCTCCCCATCAGCGGCCGCGCGGACCGGTCGTCTCGGCGATGTAGATGCCGCCCAATACCAGGGCCAGCGCTACCGCATGGTAGAGCGACAGCGCCTCGCCGAGCACGAGCACCGCGAGCAGCGGCCCGAAGATCGGCACCAGGTTGAGGAAGACACCCGCCCGCGCCGGACCGATCAGCCCGACGGCGTGGATGAAGGTGACCTGCGAGACGAAAGAGGGCAGCAGCCCGACGAACAGCACCAGCGCCCAGCCCGTGGGCGTGGGCACGAAGAAATCGCCCATGGCGACCTCTGCCACGAGGAGCGGCACCGACACCAGGCAGGCCACCGCCGCGGTCGCAGCGAAAAAGACGACGGCCGGCACGTCGGGCCGCCGGCGCAGGCCCAGCGCATAGGCGGTGTAGAGGATGCAGGCCACGATCATCCAGACGTCGCCGATGTTGAAGCCGAGCTCGGCCAGCAGCGCCGGGTGACCGCGCGAGGCCACCACGACGATGCCCGCGAGCGTCAACGCCACGCCCACCAGCTGCAGCCCGCCGACGCGGGTGCGAAAGAAGAGCAGGCTGCCCAGCAGCACCAGCACTGGAATGGTGCCCTGGATGATCGCGATGTTGATGGCCGTCGTGTGATGCGCCGCGGCGTAGAACAGGGCGTTGAAGCCGGTGAAACCCAAGGTGCCCATCACCGTGATGAAGCGCCAGGAGGGCAGCAGGCTGCGCCAGTGCAGGGCGATCTGCCGGCGCGCGCACAGGCCCAGCGCGATGCAGCAGACGATCCAGCGCGAGAAGGTCAGCATCATCGGCGAGACCTCGCCCACGGCCAGGCGGGCGGCGACCGCATTGGCGCCCCAGATCAGCGTCGTGAACACCAGCAGCACATAGGCTTGGTTGTAGAGCCAGGGGAAGAACGAGGAGAAAAGGCCGGTGGAGGAGGAACCAGAGCGCATGGCCTGCCGAGCGTAGCAGCCCCCGCGATCGTTGGCGCGGCGCCCTTCCCAAGCCTTCGGCGCAGGAAGGCAAATGACATAATCTTTTCGACTCGCTCGCCCCTGGCACGCTACATGCAGGATGACGAAGGCATCGTGGGCATCGGGTACGCCGTCGCCGCTTCGGCGCTGATTGGCGCTACCCTATCGCAAGCAAGTTCAACGAAATCGCCGAAGGAAAGAGACCCTATGAAGCAGATCACTGCCATCGTCAAACCGTTCAAGCTCGACGACGTGCGCGAGGCGCTGGCGGAAGTCGGGGTCACGGGGCTCACTGTCACCGAGGTCAAGGGCTTCGGCCGACAAAAGGGGCACACCGAGCTCTACCGCGGTGCCGAATATGTGGTCGACTTCCTGCCGAAGATGAAGGTCGAGGTGGTCGTCAACGAAGCCGACCTGGACCGCTGTGTCGATGCCATCGTCGCCGCCGCGCGCACCGGCAAGATCGGCGACGGCAAGATCTTCGTGACCAACGTCGAACGGGTGGTGCGCATCCGCACCGGCGAGGAAGACGAAGCCGCCGTCTAGGCGGCGCTCGGAGCCGAAGCCGCCGTGTATGCGGCGCTCAGAGCACTTCGGCGAGCTTGTCGCCGCGCGGGTGGCGGCCTGCCTCCACAACCAGCGCGTCGAGCAGGGCGGCGGCGTCGTTGCCCGAACGAATCAAGCCCATCTGCCATTCGCCCATGAAGCCCTCGCGAACGCTGTGGGACAGGAAGTCGAGCAGGCCTCCGTAGTAGCCCGCCACATCGAGGATGCCGACCGGCTTGTCGTGGTAGCCGAGCTGACGCCAGGTCCAGATCTCGAACAGTTCCTCGAAGGTCCCGATGCCGCCCGGCAGGGCGATGAAGGCATCGGCACGCTCTCCCATCATGGCCTTGCGCTCGTGCATGGTGTCGACCACGTGCAACTCGTCGCACAGGGGGTTGGCGAGTTCCTTGTCGACCAGCGCCTTCGGGATGATGCCGACCACGCGTCCGCCGCTGGTGCGCGTCGCCTCCGCCACCAGGCCCATCAGGCCGGTGCGGCCGCCGCCGTAGACGAGCTGGCCGCCGCGTTCGCCGATCCAGCGGCCGACCGTCTGGGCCGCCGCCGGGAATTCCTGCCGCTCGCCGGGGCGCGAACCGCAATACACGCAAATCGAAAAAGAAGGGGTCATCCCCCGATCATGCCGCCATCGAATGACGCTCGGCTTGCATCGGAGGCTGCTCGCGCTAGCCCGAAAAGCGGTGCCACAACGCGGCGAGCCAGACGCTGCAACACAGGAGGATGGACAGCAGCACCGCGGCGCTGCCCACGTCCTTGGCGTTCTTGGAGAAGGAGTGCCATTCCGGGCCCACGCGGTCGATGGCCGCCTCTATGCCGGTGTTGAGCAGCTCGACGACCATCACCAGGATCACCACCGCCGCGAGCAGCGCGGTTTCGACCCAGGTCCGGCCGACCCAGAAGGCGGCCGGCACCATGACAATGGCGCACAGCACTTCCTGGCGGAAGGCGGCCTCGCCCCAGCCGGCTCGGAAGCCGTCGAGCGAAATGAGGGTTGCGTGCCAGATGCGGTCCAGGCCGCGTCGCGACTTCTGTGGATTGACGGGGTTGTCGACGGTGCTCATCTACGGCTCAGCGGTTTGGAGGGGATCAGGCGGGTGCCGGCCCAGGCGTCGTGCCAGAACTGGCGTTCTGGATGAAAGCGCGAGAGTAGCGCCCAGACGATCACCCAGCCGAAAATCAGTACAGCGGATTCGCCACCGCCCAGCCGGAAAGGCGCTATGGCGGCCAGCGGCGGCAGGAACCAGACCCAGGAGAGCAGATAACGCAGCAACGCGCGCCCTTGCGTGACCGGGCGGCCGAGCCGGTCGACCACGCGGATGCCCCAGGTCTTCATGGCCAGGGTCTGCCCCTTGGACCAGAACCAGACGAAGTAGACGCCGAACACGACGAACAGGAACGCCTGCAGCAGGTGCCGGCGCGAATCCATGGCGTCGCGCATCTGGCCCAGCGTGCTGAACAGCCAGCCTGCGACGAACACCACGGCGAACAGCAGCATGCCCTCGTACAGCCAGCAAGCCATGCGCCGCCACAGGCCTGGTGCGCTCAGTTCGGGGGGAATCGGGGGAGCGGAGGGATCAGGAGAGGCCGTGCCGCGGGCACCGGCGCTGTCGGAGGAACTGGAAGCCATCGGCAGCTTGTATCACGGCGCGGCAGGGGGCTGATCGGTGGTGCGTACCGGAGAGGTGGCCGAGGCCGAGGCATCCGCCGGGGCGGCCGGCGGGGAGGGTGCTGGCACCTGCGCCTCTGCGGTGATCGGCGGGCCGGCTGTCGGGACCGGCGAACGGGTCACCGCCGCAGCCGCGGGAGGCAGGCGTGCGGGGAACGGCTGCGACATGGACGTCGGCGGCGCCAGCTGAATACGCGGGGTGTGTTGCGCGTCGGGGGCCGCAGCGGGCAACTGGACCAGCTTCTGGGCCGGCACCGGCCGGATCGACACTGCGGCTCCCGGGCGGGGCTTGGCCCGCGCGGCCAGCTCGCGCTTTTCTTCCTCGCTGAGCGCCTGGTAGGCCTCCCACTTGGCCTTGCGTTCGTCGACCGGAACCTGCTTCACCTCGGCGAAGTTGAAGCGAGCCTGAGAGCGTTGCTGGTTGCTCAGGGTGGCCCACTCGGTCATCCGGCTGTGGAGGATTTCCTGCTCGGCCGGCGACAGCCTGGCGTAGTTGCGCGAAAGGGCCAGCCATTTGCGCTTGTGAGGTTCGGTCAGGCTGTCCCACTGCAGCGCGAGCGGCTCCAGGGCGCGCTGCTGACGGGCGCTCAGGTCGCGCCACAACGGCTTGGATGGGGTTGCGGGCTTCGGCGCGGCGGACGAGGTCGTCGCGCCTGTGCCCTGGGTCGGGACCTGGGCGCCGGCGGGCTCCACCGCCGTGCCTGCGAGCGCGAACACCAGCAGCACGCACGCTCCTCCGACCGCGCCCGGCAGGAGCCGGCGCAACGGGATGGGCGCGAGGGAGCGAGGGCGTTGCGGCATGTGAAGGGACGGAAGACTCAGCGCTGGGCGGCGGCGCCCTCAGACTTCAGGAACTGGGCGAAACCAGGGTCGGTATAGGCCGCAGGCGGCAAGTCGTCGGTCAGCAGGGCGGCATCGACTTCGGCGAGCTCGTTGGTCCGGCTGTCCTCCTGCAGGGAGGTGATGACGACGAGGCCCGCCACGAGCGCGATCAGCGGGATGATGGCGCCGATCCGCGTCCACCAGCCACCGCCGAGCGCCGCGGTGCTGCCGTTCGGCAACATGGCCGGGGCCGCTTGCAGCACGCGCACCACCTTGCGGCGCGCCACGGCCTGCGTGCGCGCGGCGCGCAGGCGCTCGATGATCTCGTGCGGCAGATCCTCGGCGCCGGCCGAAAGCCGCTCGGCCACTCGGCGGCCGAACTGCTCTTCGGTCGCGGCAGAGGTCGAAAGCGTTGTATTCATAGCGAAATTCCCTTGGCCTTGAGTGCCTTGCTCAGGGCGTGGACGGCGCGCGAGCAATGGGTCTTGACGCTGCCTTCGGAGCAGCCCATTGCAGCGGCCGTCTCGGCGACGTCCAGCTCTTCCCAGTAACGCATCAAAAAGGCCTCGCGTTGACGACCCGGCAAAGCGGCGATTTGTTCCTCGATCTGGTGAAAAATCTGAGCGCGGCGGGTGGTGTCCTCGGCACTCTCGCTTTCCCGGGTGTCCGAGTTGACCGTGAAATGCTCGAGCAGGTCGAATTCGCCGTCCTCCGCGATGGTCTCGAAGTCGCTCATGTTCGAGAACAGGGCCCGCCGGGTCTTCTGGCGCCGGAACCAATCCAGCGTGCAGTTCGAGAGGATGCGCTGGAACAGCAGGGGGATTTCGTTGGGCGGCTTGTCCCCGTAGTGCTCGGCCAGCTTCATCATGCTGTCCTGCACGATGTCGAGGGCGGCTTCCTCGTCGCGCACGTGGTAGACCGTGCGCTTGAAAGCGCGCCGTTCGACGCCTTTCAGGAAATCGGAGAGTTCTTGTTCAGTGGCCAAGCGAGTCCGGCACAGTGCGCGCCGTATGGGGGAGGTGTCTCGGGGACAGGGCGTTTTTGACGCCGCGGATTATGCCTGCGCGCCTGTTACAGCCGTGCGTGCGGCTTCCGGCAGTTTTCCGGTGTCATAATCCGCGCTGCAAGTCAAAAGGCAAACGGGTCACGGTCCGGCGGTACGACAAGTCCGCTCATGGCTTTGGCCTCAAGTTTCGACGCGGCTTCACAAGAGCTTGCGAAGGAGCACCCAAGGTTTTTCGTTCCCGAAAAAACGCAAAGGTTGATCATGGAAATGTCAAAGGCGGAACTCGCTTCCGCGGCAGCCGTTACCGGCAGTCAAACGCAAGAACTCATGGGCGCCGAAGTGCTGGTCAAGGCACTCCAGGCAGAAGGCGTCCAGTATGTCTGGGGCTATCCCGGCGGCGCGGTTCTCTACATCTACGACGCGTTCTACAAGCAGGACACCATCCAGCACGTGCTGGTGCGCCACGAGCAGGCGGCGGTGCACGCGGCGGACGGCTATGCGCGCGCCACCGGCGAGGTCGGCGTGGCACTGGTGACCTCGGGGCCGGGCCTGACCAATGCAGTCACTGGTATTGCGACTGCTTACATGGACAGCATCCCGATGGTGATCATCTCGGGCCAGGTCCCGACGGCAGCCATCGGCCTGGATGCGTTCCAGGAATGCGACACGGTCGGCATCACGCGCCCGATCGTCAAGCACAACTTCCTCGTCAAGGATCCCAGGGATCTGGCGATGACGATGAAGAAGGCCTTCCACATCGCTCGCAGCGGGCGGCCAGGCCCGGTGGTCGTGGACGTCCCGAAGGACGTGTCCTTCAAGAAGGTGACCTACACCGGCTATCCCGACAAGGTCGAGATGCGCTCGTACAACCCGGTGCGCAAGGGCCATGGCGGCCAGATCCGCAAGGCGCTGCAGCTGCTGCTCTCGGCCAAGCGTCCCTATATCTATACCGGGGGCGGAGTGCTGCTCGGCAACGCGACCAACGAGTTGCGCGCGTTGGTCGACATGCTGGGCTACCCGGTTACGAACACGCTGATGGGCCTGGGCGCATACCCGGCGTCCGACCGCAAGTTCCTCGGCATGCTGGGCATGCACGGCACCATCGAGGCCAACAACGCGATGCAGAACTGCGATGTGCTGCTGGCCGTCGGCGCGCGCTTCGACGACCGCGTGATCGGCAACCCGAAGCACTTCGCGCAGAACGAGCGCAAGATCATCCACGTCGACATCGACCCCTCGAGCATTTCGAAGCGGGTGAAGGTCGACATCCCGATCGTCGGCGACGTGAAGGAAGTGCTGACCGAGCTGATCTCGATGATCAAGGAAAGCAGCACCAGGCCCGATGCGACCGCACTGGCCGGCTGGTGGGACACCATCGAGGGCTGGCGTGGCAAGGACTGCCTCAAGTACGACCGCGGCAACAAGGATGTGATCAAGCCGCAGCACGTGATCGAGACCCTCTGGAACATGACCAAGGGCACCGATACCTACATCACCTCGGACGTCGGCCAGCACCAGATGTGGGCGGCGCAGTACTACCGCTTCGACGAGCCGCGCCGCTGGATCAACTCCGGCGGGCTGGGCACCATGGGCGTGGGCATTCCCTACGCCATGGGCATCAAGCTGGCGAAGCCGGAGGCGGAGGTGTTCTGCGTCACGGGCGAGGGCTCGGTGCAGATGTGCATCCAGGAGCTGTCGACCTGCCTGCAGTACAACACGCCGATCAAGATCGTGTCCCTGAACAACCGCTACCTGGGCATGGTGCGCCAGTGGCAGGAGATCGAATACTCCGGCCGTTACAGCCACAGCTACATGGATGCGCTGCCCAACTTCGTGAAACTGGCCGAGGCGTACGGCCATGTGGGCATGCTCATCGAACGGCCTCAGGACGTGGAGCCCGCACTGCGCGAGGCCCGCAAGCTGAAGGATCGGACCGTGTTCATGGATTTCCGCACCGATCCTACCGAGAACGTGTTCCCGATGGTCAAGGCGGGCATGGGCATCACCGAGATGCTGTTGGGCTCCGAGGATCTGTAACGGACGACAAGCCTGTCCGCGAGCGGGTCGGCTCCTTTTTTAACTTTACTGCGGATGAATCTATTGTCCGTCGAGCCCGCGCATTACCGTGCACGGGGGAGGGCGGCGAAAAGAGGAATCCCTTCTTGACATGAAACACATCATTGCCGTGCTGCTCGAGAACGAGCCCGGTGCACTCTCCCGCGTCGTGGGCCTCTTTTCCGCCCGCGGCTACAACATCGAATCGCTCACCGTCGCCCCCACCGAGGACGCCAGCCTGTCACGCATGACCATCGTGACGGCCGGGTCGGACGACGTGATCGAGCAGATCACCAAGCATCTCAATCGCCTGATCGAGGTCGTCAAGGTCGTCGACCTGACCGAGGGCGCCTACACCGAGCGCGAGCTCATGATGGTGAAGGTGCGTGCGGTCGGCAAGGAGCGCGAGGAGATGATGCGCATGGCGGAGATCTTCCGCGGCCGCATCATCGACGTGACCGACAAGAGCTACACCATCGAGCTGACCGGCGACCACGGCAAGAACGACGCCTTCCTCGAGGCCATCGACGGCGGCGCCATCCTCGAGACCGTCCGCACCGGCGCCAGCGGCATCGGCCGCGGCGAGCGCATCCTGCGCGTTTGAGAAGCCCCCACTCACACATTTACCGAATTTACGAAGGAGCAAGCACCATGAAGGTCTATTACGACAAGGACGCCGATTTGAGCCTGATCAAGGGCAAGACCGTGGCGATCATCGGCTACGGCAGCCAGGGCCATGCGCACGCGCAGAACCTCAACGACAGCGGCGTGAAGGTCGTCGTCGGCCTGCGCAAGGGAGGCGCTTCCTGGCCCAAGGTCGAGAAGGCGGGCCTCAAGGTCGCCGAAGTGGCGGATGCCGTCAAGTCGGCCGACGTGGTGATGATCCTGCTGCCCGACGAGCAGATCGCCAATGTCTACAAGAACGATGTCGCCCCCAACATCAAGGAAGGCGCATCGCTGGTGTTCGCGCACGGATTCAACGTGCACTACGGCTTCGTGCAGCCGCGCGCCGATCTCGACGTGTGGATGGTGGCGCCCAAGGCCCCCGGCCACACCGTGCGCAGCACGTACACCCAGGGCGGCGGCGTGCCGCACCTGATCGCGGTGCACGCCGACAAGAGCGGCAAGGCACGCGACCTGGCCCTGTCCTATGCGACCGCCAATGGCGGCGGCAAGGCCGGCATCATCGAGACCAACTTCCGCGAAGAGACCGAGACGGACCTCTTCGGCGAGCAGGCCGTGCTGTGCGGCGGCACCGTGGAGCTGATCAAGGCCGGCTTCGAGACGCTGGTGGAAGCCGGCTACGCGCCCGAGATGGCCTACTTCGAGTGCCTGCACGAGCTCAAGCTGATCGTCGATCTGATCTATGAAGGCGGCATCGCCAACATGAACTACTCGATCTCGAACAACGCCGAATACGGCGAGTACGTGACGGGTCCGCGCATCGTGACCGAGGAAACCAAGAAGGTGATGAAGCAGGTCCTGAAGGACATCCAGACCGGCGAGTACGCCAAGAGCTTCGTGCTCGAGAACGCAGGCGGCGCCCCCACGCTGATGAGCCGCCGCCGCCTGAACGCCGAGCACCAGATCGAAGTGGTCGGCGAGAAGCTGCGCGCCATGATGCCCTGGATCAAGAAGAACAAGCTGGTCGACCAGACCCGCAACTGATCGGTTCCTCCGACTCGACAAGGGCCACCCGCGAGGTGGCCCTTTTCTTTGATGCAGCCAGAACAGCTGAACTACACTGCGCCGATCCATGCATGACGACACGCTCCCCGAAGATCTAGCGCCGCGCAAGCGCCGCAAGGGCATCTATATCCTGCCGAACCTGTTCACGCTGGCCGCGCTGTTCGGTGGCTTCTACTCGGTCGTGATGGCGATGAATGGGCGCTTCGACCTTGCGGCACTCGGCGTGTTCGCGGCCATGATCCTCGACAGCCTGGACGGCCGCGTGGCGCGCATGACCAATACGCAGAGCGCGTTCGGGGAACAGATGGACTCGCTGTCGGACATGGTGTCCTTCGGCGCCGCGCCGGCATTGATCGCCTATGAATGGTCGCTCAAGGGCCTGGGGCGCTGGGGCTGGATTGCGGCCTTCGTCTATTGCGCCTGCGCCGCGCTGCGGTTGGCGCGCTTCAACGTCAACACGGGCGTGGTCGACAAGCGCTGGTTCCAGGGCCTGCCTTCCCCGGCGGCCGCGGCGCTGGTGGCGGGCTTCATCTGGCTGATGACCGAATGGGGCAAGCGCGGCGGCGAGGTGCTGTATCTGTCCTGGCAGCAGATCACCTGGATCACCTTCGGCTTCACGCTCTATGCGGGCCTCACGATGGTGACCAACGCACCCTTCTACAGCTTCAAGGACATCCAGGTGAAGAAGAGCGTGCCCTTCGCCGTGATCGTGCTGATCGCGCTCGCCATCGCGGTGATCAACATCCATCCGCCGACGGTGCTGTTCGGCTTGTTCGTGGCCTACGGGTTGAGCGGCTACGTGGTCTACGGCTGGCGCAAGGCCAAGGGGCAGCCCGCGAGCGTGATCAGCACCTCGACGGAGGAGCCCGACGAGCGCGGGCTGCACAAGTGAATTGGCCTGTGCTACATTCGCCACTCTCATGAACAAGATTTCGCTGGCCCTACTACTGATCCCCCACGGGCGGAGACGGTAGAGCGCGCAAGCGAATCCATCACACGGCCCGTTCGCACCAGCAACGGGCCGTTTGTTTTGGGGTTGCTGGTTGTCCATCCAACCACAGCGAGAAATACCAGATGTTGAAGCAACCCGACCGCAAGTACCGCGCCTTCGCACCCATCGGCCTCAAGGACCGCACCTGGCCCGATGCCGTGCTGACCCAGGCCCCGGTCTGGCTGTCGACCGACCTGCGCGACGGCAACCAGGCGCTGGTGGAGCCGATGGACATCGCCCGCAAGATGCGCATGTTCGAGACGCTGGTGGCCATCGGCTTCAAGGAGATCGAGGTCGGCTTTCCCTCGGCCTCTCAGATCGAGTTCGACTTCGTCCGCAAGCTGATCGAGGAAGACCGCATCCCCGACGACGTGACGATCCAGGTATTGACGCAGGCGCGCGATCACCTGATCGAGCGCACCTTCGAGTCGCTCCAGGGCGCGCCGCGCGCGATCGTGCATCTGTACAACGCGGTGGCGCCCGTGATGCGCCGGGTGGTGCTCGGCATGGACGAGGACCAGATCGTCGAGCTCGCCACCTCCCACGCGCGCATGTTCAACGAGTTGGCGGCGAAGCAGCCGGCCACGCAGTGGACCTTCCAGTACTCGCCCGAGATGTTCTCCGGCACTGACCTGGCCTTTTCCAAGCGCGTCGTGGATGCGGTGACCGAGGTGTGGGCGCCGACGCCCCGGCGCAAGTGCATCGTCAACCTGCCATCCACTGTCGAGCACTCCACGCCCAACATCTTTGCCGACATGATCGAGTGGATGCACCGCAACCTGGCGCGGCGCGATTCGATCGTGTTGTGCGTGCATCCGCACAACGACCGCGGCACGGGCACCGCAGCCGGCGAGTTCGCCTTGATGGCGGGTGCCGAGCGCATCGAGGGATGCCTGTTCGGCAATGGCGAGCGCACCGGCAACCTCGACCTGGTGAACGTCGCGCTCAATCTGTACACGCAGGGAGTTTCGCCCGGGCTGGACTTCTCGAACATCGACGAGATCCGTGCAACCGTGGAGCATTGCAACCAGTTGCCGGTGCATCCACGGCACCCCTATGCGGGTGACCTGGTCTACACCTCTTTCTCCGGCTCGCACCAGGATGCGATCAAGAAGGCCTTCGCGGCCCGCAAGGACGGCGATATTTGGGAGATGCCGTACCTCCCGATCGATCCCAAAGATGTGGGCCGCAGCTATGAGGCGGTGATCCGCGTCAACAGCCAGTCGGGCAAGGGCGGGATCGCGTATCTGCTCGAAAGCGAGTACGGCCTCGAGCTGCCGCGACGCCTGCAGATGGAGTTCAGCCAGGTGGTTCAGCGCGTGATGGATGTCGCCGGCAAGGAGCTCACGGCGGCGGACCTCTGGCAGCTGTTCGAGCGCGAGTACCGCATCGTCGAGGGGGCGGGACCGCAGCATCGCGTGCTCGAGGAGCGCGGCGAGGGCGCCGAAGCGTCGGTGGTGCTGCGCGCCGACCTGCCGTGGGCCGGCGAGATTCGCCGCATCGAAGGCCAGGGCAACGGGCCGATCGACGCCTTCATCCACGCGCTGGCCGAGGCCACCGGGCATTCGATCCGGGTGATCGACTACCACCAGCATGCGATCGGCGCCGGCGCCGATGCGCAAGCCGTCGCCTATCTCGAACTTCGCGTCGACGAGACCCGCACGCTGTTCGGTGTCGGCAAGGACGCAGACATCGTCTCCGCCTCGCTCAAGGCCATCGTTTCGGGCCTCGAGCGGGCGCGGGCGCAGGGCGCCCGCAGCGCACAATCGGCGGTTGAAGCCGCCTGAAAACCAAGGAGATCCGCGATGGCCGACAAACTCATCATTTTCGACACCACCCTGCGCGATGGCGAGCAGTCGCCGGGTGCCTCGATGACCAAGGACGAGAAGCTGCGCATCGCGCGCCAGCTCGAGCGCCTGCGGGTGGACGTCATCGAGGCGGGCTTTCCGGCGAGCTCGAACGGTGATTTCGAAGCCGTCGCGGCGATCGCCGGTGCGATCAAGGAATCGACCGTCTGCGGCCTCTCACGGGCCAACGACCGCGACATCTCCCGCGCCGCCGAGGCCTTGAAGGGAGCGGCCAGCGGCCGCATCCACACCTTCATCGCGACGTCGCCGCTGCACATGGAAAAGAAGTTGCGCATGACGCCCGACGAGGTGTTCGAGCAGGCCAGGCTTTCAGTCCGCTTTGCCCGCAACCTGGTCGGCGATGTCGAGTTCAGCCCGGAGGACGGCTACCGCAGCGACGTCGACTTCCTGTGCCGGGTGCTCGAAGCGGTGATCAAGGAGGGCGCGACCACCATCAACGTGCCCGACACCGTCGGCTACGCCATCCCCGAGCTCTACGGCAACTTCATCAGGACGCTGCGCGAGCGCATCCCGAACAGCGACAAGGCCGTCTGGTCCGTGCATTGCCACAACGACCTGGGGATGGCCGTGGCCAACTCGCTGGCCGGCGTGAAGATCGGCGGCGCGCGGCAGGTGGAATGCACCATCAACGGCCTGGGCGAGCGCGCCGGCAACTGCTCGCTCGAGGAAATCGTCATGGCGGTGAAGACACGAAAGGACTACTTCGGGTTGGAGCTCGGCATCGACACCCGGCACATCGTGGCGGCGAGCCGCATGGTCAGCCAGACCACGGGCTTCGTCGTGCAACCCAACAAGGCTGTGGTGGGCGCCAATGCCTTCGCTCATGCGTCGGGCATCCACCAGGACGGCGTGCTCAAGGCGCGCGATACCTACGAGATCATGCGCGCGGAAGACGTGGGCTGGACCGCCAACAAGATCGTGCTGGGCAAACTCAGCGGCCGCAATGCCTTCAAGCAGCGCCTGCAGGAACTGGGCGTCGTGATGGAGAGCGAGGTCGACATCAATGCTGCCTTCGCCCGCTTCAAGGAACTCGCTGACAGAAAAAGCGAAATATTTGACGAAGACATCCTCGCACTTGTAAGCGATGAGGAGCATTCACACGTTGCGGAGCAGTTTGGTTTTGTATCCTTGTCGCAGCACAGCGAAACCGGCGAGCGCCCCCAGGCGCGCATCGTGTTCACGGTGCTTGGCAAGGAAGTCACGAGCGAATCGGATGGCAATGGTCCTGTCGATGCGTCACTGAAAGCCATCGAGGCCCACGTGAAGAGCGGGGCGGAGATGGTGCTCTATTCGGTGAATGCCATCAGCGGGTCGACCGAGAGCCAGGGCGAGGTTACGGTCCGTCTGCAGAACGCGGGCCGAGTCGTCAATGGTGTCGGTGCCGATCCGGACATCGTTGTGGCTTCAGCCAAGGCTTATTTGAGTGCTCTCAACAAGTTGCAGAGCCAAGCTGAGAGAGTGGCCGCACAAGGTTAGTTGTTTGGGGAATCCTTTGTTCCGAATGAAGAAAGGAATGCAAGTAACTGATATTGCGTGTCTTTTTTGATTTCGATACACTGCGATACCTGTTAATCGCCGCTGGAGTTTTTTGATGCCCGAAGCCCGTTCCTACCGAGTTTCCAGCCAGCGGCTTCTTCCCGCTCTTCGCCTCATCGCCGTCGTGCTCTGCGCCACGGCGTTTTTGTTGCCTACGGCCGAAGCCGCCAAGAAGGCACCCGCGAGCAAGAAGGCGCAGGTCGCCGACGAGGGCGGGCGTAGCGCGGCCTCCAAGCGCAAGGTGGCATCCAACAAGCGCAGCGGCAAGAGCGAGCAGGCGGACCGGGTGGTGAGCGGCGGGCGCAACGTGGTGGCTTCGATTCGCAAGCGCGGCGGCAAGACGGTGGTCGCGGTTCAGCGGCGCTCGCTCGTGCGTGTGCCCGAGGTCGCGGCGCGGCAGTCCTTCGGCCAGCTTGCCGGACTGCACAGCACCGAGGATGCGTTGGACCTGAAGTCCAGCGTGGCGCTGGTGATCGACCAGGACACACGCGAGGTGCTCTTCAGCAAGAACGACAACGTCGTGCTGCCGATCGCATCGCTCACCAAGCTCATGACCGGGCTGCTCATCAGCGAAGCCCATCTGCCTTCCGACGAGCTCATCACCATTACCCAGGACGACGTCGACACCGAGAAGGGGAGCCGCTCCAGGCTGACCGTCGGCACCACGCTGCCGCGCGGCGAGCTACTTCACCTGGCCCTGATGTCCAGCGAGAACCGTGCGGCGCACGCCCTCGGCCGCACCTATCCGGGCGGGCTCGCGACCTTCGTCAGCGTGATGAACGCCAAGGCCAAGATGCTCGGCATGAAGGACACTCGCTACGTCGAACCCACCGGTCTCTCGAGCCGCAACCAGTCGAGCGCGCAGGACCTGGCGCTGCTCGTCAATGCCGCCTACGCCGACGCCACGGTGCGCCAGCTCTCGACCTCCCCCGAGTACCAGGTCGAGGTCGGCAACCGCGTGCTCCAGTACAACACCACCAACCGCCTGGTCAAGAGCCCCGACTGGGACATCGGCCTCCAGAAAACCGGCTACATCTCCGAGGCCGGCCAGTGCCTGGTGATGCAGGCGCGGATCGCCGGCCGCAAGCTGATCATGGTGTTTCTCGATTCCGCCGGCAAGCTCGGTCGCATCGGCGATGCCGAGCGCGTGCGCCGTTGGGTCGAAGCCAATCACCACCTGATCAGCCCAGCGGCTTCCACGCCGCAGCCCTCCCTCACTGCCCACGTCGCGGGCTGATCCCCTTTTGTCCACGGCAGGCCGGAGCGCCGGCCCGCCGCCGTCTCAGCCGGCCGGCGGCGTAGCGGCGTTGTAGCCCAGCGCGTTGGAGATCTCGTTGGCGGTCGCCTGCAGCTTGGGCAGCCAACCGTCATCGAGCCGGTCGGCGGGGGCCGAGATCGACAAACCCGCCACCAGTTTTCCCTGATCGTCGTAGATGCCGGCAGCCATGCAGCGCACGCCGAGCTCCAGCTCTTCGTTGTCCCGGGCGATGCCGTACTGGCGCGCCTTGGAAAGCTCCCGTTCCAGGGCAGGCAGCTGGGTGATGCTGTTGCGCGTATGGCCTGCAAGGCCCGTGCGCGTGGCGTAGCTGCGCACGCGCTGCGGCTCGTCCACGGCGAGGAAGAGTTTGCCGGTGGAGGTCAGGTGCAGCGGTGCCCGCCCGCCGATCGCCCGGACCACCTGCATGCCGGAGCGCTCGCTGTAGGCGCGTTCGATGTAGACGATCTCATCCCCCTGCCGCATGCTGAGGTTGACCGGCTGCTGCGTCAGCTTGTGCAGTTCACGCATCGGCACCATTGCGGCGTCGCGCACGTTCAGCCGTCCCTTCACCAGATTGCCGAGCTCCAGCAGGCGCATGCCCAGCCGGTAGCTGCCGGCTTCCGGCCGGTCGACGAAACGGCCCACGGCCAGGTCGTTCAGGATGCGGTGGGCGGTCGACGGATGCAGGCCCGTCTTCTCGCTGATCTCCTTCAGCGAAATGGCCTCCTCACGGGAGGCGAGCACGTCGATCAGCGAGAACATGCGCTCGATCACCTGGATGACGGGCGCGGCCGGAATGTCTGATTGGGGTTTTCTCATGGGCAACGCGGTTGGGGGAACCGGTTGCGATTTTACTTGGTGAAATCAACCGGCGCTTGCCAGCGGCCGCCGATCAGAACCTCATGCGGCGCGAAGCGCGCCTTGTAGTTCATCTTGGTGCTGCCCTTGATCCAATAGCCGAGATAGACGTGGTCCAGGCCCAGCTTGCGCGCCTGCTCGATCTGCCACAGCACGCTGTAGTTGCCGTAGCCCGCGCCCGGCTCGGGCTCGTAGAAGGTATAGACCGCCGACAGCCCGTCGTTCAGCACGTCCAGGATGGACACCATCTTCAGGGCGCCCGGGCTGCCGTCCGGGCGCGTGTCGCGGAACTCCACCAGCCTGGAGTTGACCCGGCTCTGCAGCAGGAACTGGGTGTACTGGTCGATGCTGTCGTGATCCATGCCGCCGCCGGCATGGCGGCCGTTCTGGTAGCGCAGGTAGAGCTGGTAGTGCTCGGGCACGAAGCAGAGCTTCAGCACGCGCGCCTGCAGGTTGGCATGGCGCGCCTGCGCGCGGCGCTGGCTGCGGTTGGGCTTGAAGGCGCCGGCCAGCACGCGCAGCGGTACGCAGGCATTGCAACCGTCGCAGTGGGGCCGGTAGGTGAACATTCCGCTGCGGCGGAAGCCGCTCAGCACCAGGTCCGAGTAGGCGTCGTTGTGGATCAGGTGGCTGGGCGTGGCAACCTGCGAGCGGGCCTGCCGGTCCGGCAGGTAGCTGCACGGATAGGGCGCCGTCGCGTAGAACTGCAGCGTGTGGAGCGGAAGATCCTTGAGGTGCGTCACGTCGTTGGGGAAGTTCGCGCAGGCAGGAGTTCGGACCAGTATACGGGCTCGAAACGCCACTGCGGCCCCGCCAGATGACGTGCCCTCGCCACGTGTGAGAGAAAGCGCGCGCGCGGCATTTCACGGGCGCCCAGGCTGGCCAGGTGGCTGGTGTTCTGCTGGCAGTCGATCATCGCGATCCCGTGCCGGCGGCAGAACGCGACCAGTGCGGCGAGCGCGATCTTGGAGGCGTCGGCCCGGCGCGCGAACATCGATTCGCCGAACACGGCGCGCCCGATCCCGACGCAGTACAGCCCACCGGCGAGTTCGCCGCCGATCCAGGTCTCGACGCTGTGCGCATACCCGGCCTGGTGCAGCGCCGTGTAGGCGCGCAGCATCTCGGGCAGGATCCAGGTGCCCGTCTGGCCGGCGCGCGGGGCTTGGGCGCAGGCCCGGATCACCGTCTCGAAGCCGTGGTCGATCCGGATCTCGCAATCGGGGGCGGCCCGGAAGCGCTCCAGCGTCTTGCGCAGCGAGCGGTGCAGCCTGAAGTGCTCCACGTCCAGCACCATGCGCGGGTCGGGGCTCCACCAGAGAATCGGCTGGCCTTCGCTGAACCACGGAAAGATGCCGTGAGAGTAGGCCTGCAGCAGGCTGGCGACATCGAGGCCGCCGCCGGCCGCCAGCAAGCCGGGAACGGGGTCGGATTCGCCCCACGCCAAGGCGGCGTCGGGCAGTGGGTCACCGGGGGCGAGCCAGGGCAGTTGCATGGTCGAAGGTATACACGGCTTCGGCAGTGCACGATGTCGTCGGAAGCGCGAAAGCACCGGTGCCCATATAGTCGTCCCCTGATTCGCGGCCCGCGCACAACGGAAAGAGGACCCAGGTGACAACACAAACGAATCCCACGCGCTTCGGCAGCGGCCAGGCCGTACGGCGGCTCGAGGACGAGAGCCTCCTGGCCGGCGCCGGACGCTACACCGACGACGTCACGCTACCGCTTCAGACCCATCTGTTCTTCGTGCGTTCCCCGTACCCGCATGCCCGGTTGAAGGCCATCGATGTCGCCGCGGCGACGGCAATGCCGGGCGTCCTGCGCGTGTTGACGGGTGCCGATCTGCAGCAGGCCGGCGTCAAGCCCATCCCTGCCGCCGTCGGCTTCAAGCGCGCCGACGGTGCCGCTTGCGCATCGCCGCCGCGGCATGTGCTCGCGATCGACACGGTGCGCTTCGTGGGCGAGCCGGTGGCCGCCGTGGTCGCCGAAACGGCCGCCCAGGCGCGCGATGCCGGCGAGGCGGTGATGGTCGACTACGAGGAACTCCCGATGGTGGTGGACACGCAGGCCGCCGCCGCCGAGGGCGCGCCGCTGGTCTGGGGCGAAGCCACCGGCAACATCGCCGCCGAGATGCGCCACGGCAGCGCCGAGGCGGCCAGCGCGGCCTTCGCTCGCGCCGACCACGTGGTGGCGCTGGACGTCGTCAACCAGCGGGTGGTCGCCCTCACGATCGAGCCCCGCTCGGTGCTGGCCGATGCCGACCCGGAGTCCGGCCGCCTCACCCTCCGCATGAGCACCCAGATGCCCTCGGGCGTGCGCAACTCGGTGTGCGACGCCATCGGCCTGCCTGCCGAGCAGGTGCGCGTGGTGGTGGGCGACGTGGGCGGCGGCTTCGGCATGAAGACCGGCGCCTATCCGGAAGACATCGTGGTCGCCTTCGCGGCGCACCAGTTGCGCCGCCCGGTGAAATGGGTGGCCGAACGCAGCGAGGAATTCCTCTCGACCTCGCACGGGCGCGACATCGAGGCGCGGGCCGAGCTCGCGCTCGACGCCAATGGCAGGATCCTCGCGCTGCGCATCCGTACCCTGGCCAACGTGGGCGCCTATGCCACCGCCACCGGCGTCGCGATCCAGTTGCTGATCGGCCCCTGGGTGCAGACCAGCGTCTACGACATCCAGACCATCGACTTCCATTTCCTGGCGGTGCTCACCAACACCGCGCCGACCGGTGCCTACCGCGGCGCCGGCCGCCCCGAGGCGATCTACACCATCGAGCGGCTGATGGACGAGGCCGCGCGCCAGATCGGCATCGACCGCATCGAGCTGCGCCGGCGCAACTTCATCCAGCCGGCGCAGATGCCCTACACCAACCCGATGCAGCAGACCTACGACACCGGCCGCTTCGAATCGGTCATGGACCAGGCGCTGGCCCTGGCCGACTGGCAGGGCTTCGACGCGCGGGCGGCCGAGTCGGAGCGCCGGGGCCGGCTGCGCGGCCTGGGTATCGCGACCTTCCTGGAGTGGACCGGCGGGAACGTGTTCGAGGAGCGGGTGACGGTCTCGGTGCAGGCCGACGGCGTCATCGAGGTGTTCTCGGCCGTCAACGCCATGGGGCAGGGCATTGCGACCAGCCTGGCGCAGCTGGTGGTGGATGCCTTCGGCGTCCCGATCGAAAAGGTGCGCATCGTGCTGGGCGACACCGACCGGGGCGACGGCTTCGGCAGCGCCGGCTCGCGCTCCATCTTCACCGGCGGCTCGGCCGTACGCGTGGGCGCCGAGCGCACCATCGACAGGGCACGCGCCCTCGCGGCGCAGGAGCTCGAGGTGGCGCCGGAAGACGTCCAATACGAGGCCGGTGTTTTCAAAGTGGCCGGCACCGACCTGGCGCTGGACCTGTTCGCGCTTGCCGGGCGCCAGCCCGAGCGGCAGATCTTCGTCGACTCCACCAGCGCCGTCGCCGGCCCGACCTGGCCGAACGGCTGCCACATCTGCGAGGTGGAGATCGATCCGCCGACCGGCGAGATCGGCGTCGTGGCCTATGCCTCGGTCAATGACGTCGGCCGGGTGATCAACCCGCTGATTGTGCGCGGCCAGCTCGAGGGCGGCGCCGTGCAGGGCATCGGCCAGGCGCTGTGCGAGCGCGTGGTCTACGACGCCGAGACCGGCCAGCCGTTGACCGGAAGCCTGATGGACTACGCGGCACCGCGCGCCGACATCGCCGCCGCGATGTTCAAGACCGAGATGGACCAGAGCACGCCCTGCCTGAACAACCCGCTGGGCGTGAAGGGCGTGGGCGAGCTCGGCACCATCGGCGCCACGCCTGCGGTGGTCAATGCGGTGGCCGACGCCTTTGCGCGCAGCGGCATGGCCGGGCTCACGCCGCGCCTCGACATGCCGCTGACGCCCGCGCGCATCTGGCAGCTGATGCAGCCCGGCCCCTGAAGCTCAGAAATCCTCGAGCGGAAGTCCCACGTAGTTTTCCGCCACCGAGGTCGAAGCCGCGCGCGAATGCACCAGGTAGTCGAGCTCGGCTTCCTGGATCTTCTGCCCGAACTCGCCGGTGTCCGGGAAGCGGTGCATGAGCGAGGTGAACCACCACGAGAAGCGCTCGGCCTTCCAGATCCGGCGCAGGCACAGCTCGGAGTAGCGATCGAGCGCCGATTCGCTCTGCTCGCGGTAGAAGACCTCGAGGGCGCGCGACAGGAAGCCGACGTCGGCCGTGGCCAGGTTCAGGCCTTTCGCGCCCGTGGGCGGCACGATGTGGGCCGCATCGCCTGCGAGGAACAGCCGGCCGAAGCGCATCGGCTCGGCGACGAAGCTGCGCAGCGGGGCGATGCTCTTTTCCAGCGAGGGGCCGGTCACCAGCCGCTCGCGAGCCTCGGGATCCAGCCGCAGCCGCAGCTCGTTCCAGAAGGCGTCGTCGCTCCAGTTCTCCACGCGCTCCTCCAGCGGCACCTGCACGTAGTAGCGGCTGCGCGTGGGGCTGCGCATGCTGCACAGCGCGAATCCGCGCTGCGTGTTGGCATAGATCAGCTCGTGCGACACCGGCGGCACGTCGGCCAGCACGCCCAGCCAGCCGAAGGGGTAGACCTTCTCGTAGGTGTGGATGGCGCCCGCCGGCACGCTGGCGCGGCTCACGCCGTGATAGCCGTCGCAGCCGGCGATGAAGTCGCACTCGATTTCGTGGGTGGCGCCGTCCTTCTCGTAGCGCACCATCGGGCGCTCGCCGTCGAAGCCGTGCAGGCTGACCTGCGAGGCGCTGTAGATCGTCATCAGGCCCTCGGCCTCGCGCGCATTCATCAGGTCGTGCGTGACCTCGGTCTGGCCATAGACCGTGACCTGCTTGCCGCCGGTCAGGCCATGCAGGTCGATGCGGTGGCGCGCGCCCTTGAAGAGCAGTTCGATGCCCTCGTGCGGCAGCCCCTCGGCGTTGGCGCGGGCGTCGACGCCGGCACGCGCCAGCAGGTCCATCGTGACCTGCTCCAGCACGCCGGCACGGATGCGGCCGAGCACGTAGGCGCCGGTCTGGCGCTCGACGATCACGTTGTCGATGCCGGCCTTGAAGAGCAGCTGACCGAGCAGCAGGCCGGCCGGGCCGGCGCCGATGATGACGACTTGGGTGCGCATGGAGGTCTCCTGGATGTCAGGGTGAAGCGTAGGACCGGACGGTCGTCCTGGCATCACCCCGGCAACATCTGCTGTGCGATGATGAGCCCGCTTGCGCGATGATCGCGCAACACTTCGACGCCGCCGACCTGCCATGACCATCGCCAAGCCGGACTTCATCGAGGGCATCGCCAAGGGCATGGCCGTGCTCGAGAGCTTCGACACCGAGCGCCAGCGCCTCAATGCCACGCTGGCCGCCGAGCGCGCGGGCCTCACGCGCGCCGCCGCCCGGCGCCACCTGCTCACGCTCGCCCACCTGGGCTATCTCGAGACCGACGGCAGCTACTTCTGGATGGCGCCGAAGGTGCTGCGCTTCTCCGGCAGCTACCTTGCCTCGTCGCGGTTGCCGCGCGCGCTGCAGCCCACGCTGAACCGGCTGGCGGCGCAGACCGGGGAGTCCTTCTCGGCCGTGGTGCTCGACGGCGAGGAGGTGGTCATCGTCGCGCGCAGCGGCGCCTACGGCACGCCCACCCGCGTGCTCGCCTACGGCCTGCACCTGGGCGCGCGCCTGCCTGCGCACGCGACTTCGACCGGCTGCGTGCTGCTGGCGGCAATGAGCCCCGCGCAACTCGCGCAGTGGCTCAAGGGCCGCCTGCTGCCGCGCCTCACGCCGCACACCATCACCACTGCGCGCCTGCTGCGCCAGCGCATCGCCCAGGTCCGCAAGGACGACTACTGCTTCGCCAGCGAGGAGCACGAACTCGGCGTGCAGGCGCTCGCGGTGCCGCTGCGCAACATGCAGGGCCACACCGTGGCGGCGCTCAACGTGGTGTTGTCCGGCGGCCGTCACCAGGAGGAGACGCTGCGCCGCGACCTGCTGCCGCTGCTGTTCGAGGCGGCGCGCGAGGTGCGCTCGCTGCTCTGAACTTCGCCCCCGCTACGATCTCGAACAAGCCTTTGCCGGACCCCTCAACATGCGACTGCTGCTGCTCGAAGACGACGTGATGATCGGCGAGGCCGTGCTGGACCTGCTGCGGGCCGAGCACTACGCGGTCGACTGGGTCAAGGACGGCGAGGCCGCCGACACCGCCTTGCGCACCCAGCAGTACGACCTGGTGCTGCTCGATCTCGGCGTGCCGCGCCGCGACGGGCTCGAGGTGCTGCGCGCGCTGCGTGCGCGCAAGCAGCGCATGCCGGTGTTGATCGCCACCGCCCGCGACTCGGTGCAGCAGCGCATCGAAGGCCTGGATGCCGGCGCCGACGACTACGTGCTCAAGCCCTACGACCTCGACGAGCTGCTGGCGCGCATCCGCGCCTTGCTGCGCCGTGCTTCGGGCCGGGCCGAGCCGGTCTACGAGCACATGGGCGTGAGCATCCACCCGACCACGCGCGAAGTCTCGGTCAACGGCCAGCCTGTGGTCCTGTCGGCGCGCGAGTGGGCGGTGCTCGAGCCGCTGATCGCGCGGCCCGGCATGGTGCTGTCGCGCGCCCAGCTCGAGGAAAAACTCTACGGCTGGAAGGACGAGATCAGCAGCAACGCAGTCGAGGTCTACGTGCACGGGCTGCGCAAGAAGCTGGGCGCGGACCTGATCCGGAACGTGCGGGGGGTGGGGTACATGGTGCCTAAAGAATGAAGTCTTTGCGCGCGCGGCTGCTCCTCTTCCTGCTCGCGGCCATCGTGCTGGCCGCCGGCACCCAGGCCTTCGTCGCCTACCGCACGGTGCTGAAGGAAGCCGACCAGATCTTCGACTACCACATGCAGCAGATGGCCCTGTCCCTGCGCGCCGGCCTGCCGCCCAGCGCGGCCGTCGGCGGACTCAGCGACGGCGAGCAGAACTTCGAGTTCGTGGTGCAGGTGTGGACCGCCGATGGCGTGCTCGTCTTCGAATCGGCCGCGCAGGCCGCGCTGCCGCAGCGTGCGGTGCTGGGCTTCTCGAACGTCAACGCGCGCGGCACCACCTACCGCGTCTACTCGCTGCAGGCCCGCTCCCTGGTGATCCAGGTGGCGCAGGACATGGCAGCGCGCCGCCACATGGCAGGCACGCTGGCGCTGCGCACGGTCGGGCCGATCGCACTCGCGGCGCCGCTGCTCATGCTGGTCGTGTGGTGGGTGGTGAGCCGCTCGCTGGCGCCGGTCGCGCGCGTGCGCGGCCAGGTCGCGGCGCGGCAGGCCGACGACCTCTCGCCCGTGAGCGAGAGCGGCCTGCCCGAGGAGGTGCGCCCGCTGGTGCACGAGCTCAACCTGCTGTTCGACCGCGTGCGCCGGGCCTTCGAGGCGCAGAAGCACTTCGTGGCCGATGCCGCGCACGAGCTGCGCTCGCCGCTCGCCGCGCTGAAGCTGCAGGTGCAGGGCCTGCAGCGCGCACCCGACGAGAGCACGCGCGAGCTGGCCGTCAACCGCCTTGCCGCGGGAATCGACCGGGCAACCCGCCTGGTCGAGCAGATGCTGGCGCTGGCGCGGCAGGAGGCCAGCGCGGCGGCCGGCACGCCGCCCGAGGCGGTAGAGCTGCAGGAGGTCGCGCGGCTCGCGCTCTCCGATGCCATCGCGGTGGCCCAGGCGAGGCGCATCGATATCGGCATTGCCAGCGCGCAAGCGGCCCGGGTGCAGGGCCGGCCCGAGGCCCTGCGCACGCTGCTGCGCAACCTGCTGGACAACGCGGTCAAGTACACGCCCGAAGGCGGGCGCGTCGACATCCGCATCGCGCAGCAGGCGAATGGCGCCGAGCTGGTAGTGGAGGACAGCGGCCCGGGCCTGCCGGCCGAGGAGCGCGAGCGCGTGCTCGATCGCTTCTACCGCGCCGGTGAACCGCAGGCGCCGGGCAGCGGCCTGGGGCTGGCGATCGTGAAGTCGATCGCCGACCAGCATGGCGCCACGCTGGACATCGGGCGCTCCGCGAGCCTTGGCGGCCTGCGGGTGAGGCTGCTTTTTCCTTCCACTGCTTAAGGCGGGCCTAAGCGAACGGACCGACATTTCCTTTCATCGTGTTTCCGCTGACACCTCGAAAGGAGTCCCCATGAATGTCCGTCTGAAATCGCCCCGCACCCTTGTCGCCGCGCTGGCGGCCGCCAGCGTGATCGGCGCTGTCGGTGCCGGGGCCTACACCAGTGCCAGCGCCGTGGGCGCGCCCGCGGCGGCGACTGCCGCGGCGGCGCCCCTGGTCACCATGCCCGACTTCTCGACCATCACATCGCGCGGCGGCCCGGCGGTGGTCAACATCAGCGTGACCGGCACCACCAAGACTTCGATGGAGGGTATGGCCGGCATCGATCCGGACGACCCGATGTTCGAGTTCTTCCGCCGGTTCGGCGGCCAGTTCGGTCCTCGCATCCAGCAGCGCGAGGTTCCCGTGCGCGGCCAGGGCTCGGGCTTCATCGTGAATGCCGACGGCATCATCCTGACCAACGCACACGTGGTGAAGGATGCCAGCGAAGTCACGGTCAAGCTCACCGATCGCCGCGAGTTCCGCGCCAAGGTGCTCGGGTCGGACCCCAAGACCGACATCGCCGTGCTCAAGATCGACGCGAAAAACCTGCCGACCCTGCAGCTGGGCAGCACCAAGGACCTCAAGGTGGGCGAATGGGTGCTCGCCATCGGCTCGCCCTTCGGTTTCGAGAACACCGTGACGGCCGGCGTGGTGAGCGCCAAGGGCCGCTCGCTGCCCGACGACAGCTACGTGCCCTTCCTGCAGACCGACGTGGCCATCAACCCCGGCAACTCGGGCGGCCCGCTGCTCAACACGCGCGGCGAGGTGGTGGGGATCAACTCGCAGATCTACAGCCGCAGCGGCGGCTACCAGGGCGTGTCCTTCGCGATCCCGATCGACGTCGCGATCCGGGTGAAGGACCAGATCGTCGCCACCGGCAAGGTGAGCCACGCCCGGCTCGGGGTGGCGGTGCAGGAGGTCAATCAGGCCTTCGCCGACTCCTTCAAGCTCGACAAGCCTGAAGGCGCGCTGGTGTCCAGCATCGAGAAGGGCGGCCCGGCCGACCAGGCCGGCCTGCGCCCGGGCGACGTGATCCGCAAGGTCGATGGCGAGCCCATCGTGGCGTCCGGCGACCTGCCGGCCCTGATCGGCGAGAAGAAGCCCGGCACCCGCATCACGCTGGACGTGTGGCGCCAGGGCGAGCGCCACGAGATCAGCGCCCGGCTCGGCGATGCGAGCGAGAAGACGAGCGCCGTGGCCAGGAACGACGCCCCCGCCGGCCAAGGCAAGCTCGGTCTCGCGCTGCGCCCCTTGCAACCGCAGGAAAAGCGCGAGGCGCGCGTGGATGGCGGCTTGCTGGTCGAGGATTCGGGCGGCCCCGCGGCGCTGGCCGGCGTGCAACCTGGCGACGTGCTGTTGGCCATCAACGGCACGCCCGCCAAGTCCGCGGAGCAGGTGCGCGAGGTCGTGGCCAAGGCCGACAAGTCGGTCGCGCTGCTGATCCAGCGCGACGGCGACCGGATCTTCGTGCCGGTTCGCCTGGGCTGAAGAAGGTGTGAGCCAGGGCGCCGCAACTGCGGCGCCCTTCACGCGGTGCCGCGCCGGCCTCCATCACCTGGAGGAGACACCGTGCAAAAGTACCTTTGCCGATAAGCAACCCGGCTGTAACAATTCGCGACATTCAACAAGAGGTTTTCCCGATGGCGCTCCGTGACCTTGCCCTGACCGTTCTCGAACTCGAACCCGATGAATTCCATTGGGTGCTGATGGAGGCTGTTCAAGCCGACTCGGACGAGTGCCTGGTCTACCGGCCGGTGGATTCCTCGACCCGTGGCCTGCCGGACTACTCGGAGGCGCTGATCGAAGGCGCTTCGGCGCTGCGCGTCGTGCAGAGGTTGGCGCCCTTCGGCAAGCCTCCGGCGCCGGTGGGCATCGGCGAGGGAGAGGCGGCCGAGCCGCCGGTCATGCGCCCGGCTGCCGGGCGCGACAGGCGGAGGCCGGACTCGGATGCGGACTCCTGCCTCTTCACCACCGATCACTCGATCCTGTAAGGCGGATCGAGGCGAGCGCCACCTCGGCGGTCAATCAACCAATCAATCAATCAATCGACCGGCAGTTCCCTGCGCCGCGGCATGTCGGCACCGCGGCGCGAGCAGGTGATCGCGGCGGCGCCGGTCGCGAAGCGCAGCAGGGCCGAGAGCCGCTGCGCATCGAGCGCTTCGAGTCCCGCAACGCTCAGGACCTGCTGTTCCTCCAGCCAGGTCAGCAGCGCGGCCTGGAAGGTGTCGCCGGCGCCCACTGCGTCCACCACCTCGACCGGCAGTGCGGATTCGGCAGCGTGCGTACCCGCCGTCCAGGCTTCGCTGCCCAGGGCGCCGCGCGTAACCACGACCAAGCGTGCCCCGAGCGACAGCCAGCGCCGGGCTACCTCGGCCGGCGCTGAATCCGGATAGAGCAGGCGCAGGTCCTCATCGCTCGCCTTCACGATGTGCGAGAGCGCTGCCATGGCCTCGACGGCCGTGCGCCAGCGCGCCAGATCGGGCTCGACGTTGAGCCGCACGTTGGGGTCGTAGGCCACGAGGCACCGGCCGCGCTCGCGTGCCGCCAGGGCGCGCAGGGCGCTGCCGACCGGCTCGACCACCAGCGCATAGGAGCCGAACTGGAGCACGCGAGCGTTCTGCGGCAGCGCGGGCAGGCTGGCAGTGTCGATGGTCCGGTCCGCCGCGCCGTGGCCGTAGAAGGCGTAGTGCGGTACGCCGGCCGCGTCGACGCTCACCACGCTCAGGGTGGTCGGCGCATCGCTGCGCAGCACCAGGCGCGTGTCGACGCCTTCTGCGTCCAGCGCCTGCATCAGCCGTTCTCCCGCGGCGTCGCGCGACAGGCCGGTGAGCAGCGCCGAGCGGCGCCCAAGCCGCGCCAGGCCTACGGCCACGTTGAAGGGCGAGCCGCCGATGCGCGCGTCCAGGTGCAGGCCGGTGGGCGTCGTCGCCAGCACGTAGACATCCATCAGCGCTTCGCCGCACACCACGAACATGTCATTCATCCTTCCAGCCGAAGAGCGGGCGCAGCCCGACGTAGAGCGCCTTGAACCGGGCATGCCGCGCGCGAAGCTGATCGGCCGGCGATCGGGCCGCCTCGAAGCGCCGTCGCAGCATGGGGCGGCGACACACCTCGTGCAGCGTGCCGCCGTCCGATAGCCAAGCCAGCCGCGCGGCGCCCAGCGCGCCGCCGGCCTCGCTGCCTTCGCAAATCGCAAGCGGCGTGTCCAGCACGTCGGCCAGCAACTGCGCCCACCAGGCGCTGCGCGCGCCGCCGCCGACCAGCACCAGGTCGCCAATTGGCCGGGCGAGCGTGTCGAGGCCGTCGCGCAGCCCGAAGCTCACGCCTTCGACCACCGCATAGGCGATGTCGGCCGGACCGTGTGCGTGCGTAAGCCCGAACAGCACGCCTTGCGCATCGGCGTCGTTGTGCGGGGAGCGCTCGCCTGACAGGTAGGGCAGAAACAGCGGAGCGCGTTGCCGCGCCTCATCGCCCAGGGAAGCGGCAGCGGCGAGCAGCGCCGCCTCGTTGCCGAGGCCGAAGCTGCGGGCGCCCCAGCTCACGGCGCTGGAAGCCGAGAGCATCACCGACATCTGGTGCCAGCGGCCGGGCAACGCATGACAGAAGGCATGCACCGCGGCGTCGGGCCGGGGCTCGAAGCGCTCGCCGCCGATGAAGATCACGCCGGAGGTGCCCAGCGAGACGAAGCCTTGTCCCGCTTCCACCAGGCCCATGCCGACCGCGCTCGCCGCGTTGTCGCCGGCGCCCCCGGCGAGGGGCACGCCGGCCGGGATGCCCCATCGTTGCGCGAGCGCGGGCTTGAGCCGCCCCGCGGGCGCGCTGCCTTCCACCAGGCGCGGCATCTGCGCGCGCGACAGGCCACAGGCACCCAGGAGTTCGTCAGACCAGTCGCGGGCGCCCACGTCGAGCCACAGCGTGCCCGAGGCATCCGACATATCGCTCGCGAGCTCGCCGCTCAACATGAAGCGCAACCAGTCCTTGGGCAGCAGCACGTGGGCAATGCGCGCGAACAGCTCGGGCTCGTGCTCGCGCATCCATAGCAGCTTGGGCGCGGTGAAGCCCGGCATCGCCAGGTTGCCGGCGATGTCGCCCAGCCGCGGCACGCGTGCGGCGAGCGTGCGGCACTGGGCGGCGCTGCGGCCGTCGTTCCAGAGGATGGCCGGGCGCAGCACCCGGTCTTGTGCATCCATGGCCACTGCACCGTGCATCTGGCCCGAGAGGCCGATGGCGCGCACGGCCGACAGCGCCGCAGCCTGCGTGCGCCGCAACTCGGCCATCGCGGCTTCCAGCGCCTCCCACCACTGCGAGGGCGCCTGCTCCGAGAACAGCGGCGCCGGCCGATCGACCGTGAGCGGCGCCCGCGCCAGCGCGACGATGCGATGGTCCGGCGCCAGCAGCAGCACCTTCAGCTCCGAGGTGCCGAGGTCGAGTCCGAGGTACAAGCGCTGGCCCTTCTTCAGCCGCCGCCGAAGCGGTGGTCGCTCTGGCGCCGGAACTCGGTCGGCGTCATGCCCTTGATCTCCAGGAAGCGGCGGTTGAAGTTGGCGACGTTGTTGAAGCCGACCTGGTAGCAGATGTCGGTCACGTAGTGGTCGGTCTGCATCAGCAGGTGGCAGGCGCTGTTGATGCGCACGCGGTTCACGAAGTCCGTGAAGCTGTTGCCGGTCGAGCGCTTGAAGAAGCGGCTGAAGCGGCTTTCGCTCATGCCCAGCTCGGTGGCGATGTCGGCCATCACGATCGGCTCGGCCAGGTTGGAGGTGATGCGGTCGACGATGATGTTGATCTGGTCCACGCCGGCCTCGCCTTCCACGCCCTGCATCTGCACGTTGGAGAGCAGCCGGTAGTCGGTGCACTGCGCCAGGTCGGCCAGGTAGGCGCAGAAGAGGCCGAAGCGGCGCAGCCCGCGTGCGCCCTTGACCGCATCCCAATGCGCCAGCGCGCGCTCCGCCATGCCGAAGAACTCGATGCCGTGGCGCGCGCGCTCGAGCAGCTGCATCACCTCGCGCAGTTCCGGAATCTCCGCCGCCGCGCGCTCGATGGGCTCGTGGCGGAACTGGATCACGCGGTCGCGTCCGGCCGCGCCGCCCTCCGGCACATCGAGCGAGATCCAGTTGTGCGGCAGCCGCGGTCCGCACAGCACCAGGTGGCCGGGCTGGAAAGGCCCGATCCAGTCGCCGATGAAGGCCTTGCCCGAGGTTTCCGTGATCAGGTGCAGCTCGTACTCTTCGTGGAAATGCCAGCGCACCAGCGGGCTCGGAAAGCCGTGTGCCAGGCAGCGCACCAGGCCCGCTTCCTCCGGCGCCTCGTAGCCGAGCGAAGGCGAGCGCGTGATGTCCCGCTCGAGCTCGGGTTGGCGGTGGCGGGGAAGCTTGCGGTGGCGCACCGATGTCATGGCCGGTTTCTCTTGGAAGGGGTTCACGCCGTCAGCTCATGACGTTACCACCGTCGACGTTGAGCGTCTGGGCCGTGATGTAGCGCGCCTCGTCGCTGGCCAGGAACACGGCGGCCCCGGCAATGTCGCGCGGCGTGCCCATGCGGCCGAGTGGCACCTCCAGGCCGACCTGGCGCTTCTTCTCGCCCGGCGCGCGGCCTTCGTACCTGGCGAACAGCGCATCCACATGGCTCCACATCGGCGTGTCGACCACGCCGGGCGCGATGGCGTTCACGCGGATGCCGTGCGGTGCCATCGCCAGCGCCGCACTCTGCGTGTAGCTGATGACGGCGGCCTTGGTCGCGCAGTAGTGCGACACCAGCGCTTCGCCCCGGCGTCCGGCCTGGGAGGCCATGTTGATGACCGAGGCGCCGGGCGTTGCGGCGTCCACCATGTGCTGCAGCACGCGCTGCATCACGAAGAACATGCCCTTCACGTTGACCGCGAACAGGCGGTCGAAGGAGGCTTCGTCGCTCTCCAGCAGCGGCGCCATGTCGAAGACGGCGGCGTTGTTGACCAGCGTGTGCACCGGCCCGTGGGCCGCCTGCGCCGCATCGAGCAGGCGGGCGAGCGATGCGGTGTCGGCGACATCGGCCTGCAGGTAGGCCACGCGCCCGGGGTGGCCGCGCTGCAGGTCTTCCACGGCTTCGGTCGGCGCGGGCGCGCGGTCCACCAGCGTGCACCGCGCGCCCTCGGCGAGGCAGGCCTCGGCGATCGCGAGGCCGATGCCGCCACCGGCGCCGGTCACCAGCAGGTGGCGTTGTTCGAGGCGGCCCGTCATGCTCTTGCTCCTTCGATGAGTGTTCGTACGCGCGCACCGGCCTCGCGCACCGCCTGCTCGAGGCGCGTGTCGCCAGCGGTGTCGCCCCAGAGGCCGGTATCGGCGCACAGTGCCGCGACCGGATCGGCCGCGTCGCAGATGGCGTGCGCGGCGGCTGGGTCCATGCCCTGATCCTGGTAGGCGTAGGGGAGGGTGCCTTGATGCCAGCGCCGCAGGAAAGCGAGGAAGAGCGCCGGCAGCAGCGCGACGCCGTCGATGCGCTCGCCGTGCGCCAGGCGCTCGCGCACGGTCGGCGCAATGAAGCCCGGGATCTTGGAGAAGCCGTCCATCGCCACGCGCTGGTTGGTGTCGCGGATGGCCGGATTGCCGAAGCGCTCGAGCACCACGTCGCGATACGCAGGCAGGTCGACCGGGCTCGGGTGCCCGCCGCGGTTCAGGCAGGGAATCACATCGTCCGTCACGTAGTCGAACGCCATCTGCCGGATCGCCGGCGTGTGCGTGCCCTCGTGGATGTACTGCAGCCCGATGAGCGTGCCGGCCCACGCGATGCAGCTGTGGCTGGCGTTGAGGATGCGGATCTTCGCCTCCTCGTAGGGTTGCACCGAATCGACCAGCTCCACGCCCACGCGTGCCCAGTCCGGCCGGCCGTGGATGAAGTCGTCCTCGATCACCCACTGGCTGAAGCGCTCGGCCGTGACCGGCGCCGCGTCGTCCCAGCCGGTCGCCTCGCGCACGCGCCGGCGCAGCTCGGGCGGCGGGCGCGGCGTGATGCGGTCGACCATCGCGTTGGGGCAGGTGGTGTTCTCGCGCACCCAGGTTGCCAGTGCCGGCAGGCCCGCGCGCTCGATGAATTCCAGCAGTCCCCCGCGGAAGCGCTCGCCGTTGTGGCGCAGGTTGTCGCAGTTGAGCAGCGTCACCGCGCCGGCATCGGCCGCGGCACTGCGGGCGCGCAGGATCGCGCAGACCGCGCCGTAGATGGTCTGGCCGGGTTCGCCGCGCCGGGCGCGCGCGAGGTCCTCGGCCAGCTCGGCGTCGCCCATGTCGAGTCGGCCCTGCGGGTCCAGGTAGTAGCCGGCCTCGGTGACGGTGAAGGACACGATGCGCGTGCGCGGATCGGCCCCGCGCGCGACCACTGCCGCCAGCGACCGCTCCCAGGCCAGCACCTCGCGGATGGCGCCGATGCGCTGGTAGCGGTAGTCGCCGGCCGGCGAGACGGTTTCGACCGTGTAGCGGCCGTCCTGCGCCCGCAGGGCGGACAACAGCTCGGCCATGTCCGGCCGCAGGTTGGCGCCCGAGAGCGACCAGCGGGCGTCGCCGGCCTCGATCAGCTGCTGCAGGTAGACCGCCTGGTGGGCGCGATGGAAGGAGCCGAGTCCGAGATGCAGGATCACGAACTCCGAGAGAAGACGAACGGGCATGGCGCGAGGAACAGGCTCAAGCAGCGACGGTGCGGCCTTCGCGGTTGAAGAAATGCAGCACGGACGGATCGAGCTCGACGCTGACCACGTCACCCGGATGCAGCGGCGTGCGCTCGTTCTGCCGCGCCACCAGCGGCACGCCGCCGACGTCGACGTGGATCAGCGTGTCGGCGCCGAGCGCCTCGACCAGCTCGACGCGCGCCGGCGCGCCGTGCTGCGTGTCCGGGTGCACGCGCAGGCCTTCGGGCCGCACGCCCAGGAAGCCATCGGCCGGCAGCCGGCCGTTGACCTGCGCGGCGAAGCTCGGAATGGCGCGTGCCTGCACCATGTTCATCGAGGGCATGCCGATGAACTGGGCGACGAACTGGTTGGCGGGCCGGTCGTAGAGCTCCATCGGCGTGCCGACCTGCTCGATCAGGCCGTCGCGCAGCACCACCACCCGGTCGGCCAGGGTCATGGCCTCGACCTGGTCGTGCGTCACATAAATGCTGGTGGCGCCGAGCGCGCGGTGCAGCTTGCTGATCTCCACCCGCGTGTTGCCGCGCAGTGCCGCGTCGAGGTTGGACAGCGGCTCGTCGAACAGGAAGACCTTGGGCGCGCGCACGATGGCGCGGCCGATGGCCACGCGCTGGCGCTGCCCGCCGGAGAGCTCCTTCGGCGTGCGGTGCAGGTACTGCGTGAGGTTCAGCGTCTTGGCCGCGTGGTCGACCTTGGTCTTGATCGCCTCCTTGGGCACCTTCGCCAGCTTGAGCGCGAAGGACATGTTGTCGTACACGCTCATGTGCGGATACAGCGCATAGCTCTGGAACACCATGGCCAGGTCGCGCTTGCCCGAGGGCGTGTGCGTGATGTCCCTGCCGTCGAGCGACAGGGCGCCGCTGGTGATGGGCTCGAGGCCGGCGATGAGGCGCAGCAGCGTCGACTTGCCGCAGCCCGAGGGGCCCACGAAGACGATGAACTCGCCCTTGTCGATCTGCAGGTCCACGCCCTTGATGACGTGGGTGTCGCCGAAGCTCTTCTTGATGTTGTCGAGTTGGAGGTAAGCCATGGAGAAGTCCTTTACTTGACGGCACCGAAGGTGAGGCCCTGCACCAGCTGCTTCTGGCTGAACCAGCCGAACACCACGATGGGGGCGATGGCCAGCAGCGAGGCGGCCGAGAGCTTGGCCCAGAACAGGCCTTCGGGGCTGGAGTAGGAGGCAATCAGCACCGCCAGCGTGCCGGCCTTGGCCGAGCTGAGGTTGAGCGCCCAGAAGGCCTCGTTCCAGCTCAGCACCAGGCACAGCAGGCCGGTGGAGGCGAGCCCGCCGACCGACAGCGGCATCACCACGTGGCGGAACTCCGTCCACAGGTTGGCGCCGTCCATGCGCGCGGCTTCCAGGATCTCCGGCGGGATGTCCTTGAAGGCGGTGTAGAGCATCCACACCATGATCGGCAGGTTCGACAGCGTGAAGACGATGACGAGCGCGGTGCGCGAGTCCAGCAGGCCCGCGGTCTGCGCGAGCACGTAGATCGGCACCAGCGCGCCGACCGCCGGCATCATCTTGGTCGAGAGCATCCACATGAGGATGTCGCGCGTGCGCTTCGTGCGGAAGAAGGCGAACGAATAGGCTGCCGGCGCGGCGATCAGCAGGCCGAGGATGGTGGAGCCGATGCTGGTGATGAGCGAGTTCTTCGCGAACGCCAGGTAGTCGCTGCGGCGCTGCACCTCGGCGAAGTTGTCCAGCGTGGGCTCGAACACGAAGAGCGGCGGCACGTGGATCGCCTGCAGCTCGGTCTTGAAGGAGGTCAGCACCAGCCAGCCCAGCGGGAAGAAGAGCAGCAGCGAGACGGCCCAGGCACCGGCGGTGCGCAGGACGAGGGGGACGACGCTGTCGGTTTGCATATGCATGCCCTCAATCAAGGCTCTTGCCGATGATGCGGATCAGGAAGGCCGCCACGATGTTGGCCAGGATCACCGCGAACAGCGCGCCCGCCGACGCCACGCCGACGTCGAAGTTCATCAGCGACTGCTTGAAGATCATGTAGGTGAGGTTGGTGCTCTCGTTGCCCGGCCCGCCGTTGGTCGTGACCGCGATCTCGGCAAACACCGAGAGGAGGAAGATCATCTCGATCATGATCACCACCGCCATCGGCCTGGCGAGGTGCGGGATGGTGAGATAGCCGAAGCGCTGCACCGCGCTCGCGCCGTCCATGCGCGCGGCCTCCATCTGCTCTCGGTCCAGCGACTGCAGCGAGGTGATGAAGATCAGGCAGGCGAAGGGCAGCCACTGCCACGCCACCATGATGATCACGGAAAGCAGCGGCACGTCGGTCAGCCAGTCCACCGGCTCGGCGCCGAAGAAGCGCCAGAGGTCCGCGAGCACGCCGTAGATCGGGTTCATCATCATGTGCTTCCACAGCAGCGCATTGACCGTGGGCATGACGAAGAAGGGCGAGATCAGCAGCACGCGCACGATGCCGCGGCCCGGGAAGGGCTCGTTGACCAGCAGCGCCAGCAGCACGCCGAGCACCACGGTCGACACGATCACGCTGCCGATCAGGAGCAGGGTGTTCCACACCGCCGGCCAGAAGTCCGGGTCGGTGATGAAGTAGTGGAAGTTCTCGATGCCGGCGAAGGGATGGTCGCCTGGCTGCATCAGGTTGTAGTTGACGAACGAGAAGTAGATCGTCATCGCCAGCGGCACGATCATCCACAGGAAGAGCGTGAGCACGGCCGGCGCCATCAGCAGGCGCGGCAGAAGGCGCGGGGTCGCAGCGGTCTTTTCCTTGTTCTTCTTTCCGCTCTGCCGGGAGAAGCCGGGAAGAGGCGGCGCGCCGTCCGCGCTTTCCACGCCCGTGGCCCGGCCCTCCCCGACTGGGGAGGGGATCAGGGTGCTCACTTGTAGTACCCGGCTTTCTTCATCTCGCGCTCGGCCGCCGTCTGCGAGACCTTGAGCGCCTGGTCGACCGTGGTCTTGCCCGAGAGCGCTGCGCTCATCTGCTGGCCCACTGCGACGCCGATGGCCTGGAACTCGGGGATGGCGGCGTACTGCACACCGACGTAGGGCGACTTGGGCAGGGTGCTGTCGTTCGGGTTGGCGGTGTCGATGGCCTTCTTCTCGGCTTCGGCGAAGCGCGCCGCCTTCATGAACTCGGGCGTGGCATAGGTCGACTTGCGCGTGCCGGTCGGCACCGCGCTCCAGCCGTGTTCCCTGGCGACCAGCTTGATGTAGTCCTTGGAGGTCGCCCACTTGATGAAGGTTTGCGCCGCCTCGGTCTTCTGCGAGCCGGCGGGGACCGCCAGCGCCCAGGCCCACAGCCAGTTGGCGCCCTTGGGCGTCACGGCGGTCGGCGCCTGCGCGAAGGCCACCTTGTCGGCCACCTTGGACTGCTTGGGATCGCTCACGAAGGAAGCCGCGATGGTCGCGTCCACCCACATCGCGCACTTGCCTTCGTTGAAGAGCGCCAGGTTCTCGTTGAAGCTGTTGGCCGAGGCGCCGGGCGGGCCGTAGGCCTTCATGAGGTCGACGTAGAAGGTGATCGCGTCCTTCCAGGGCTTGGTCTCGAGCTGCGGCTTCCAGCTCATGTCGAACCACTGGCCGCCGTTGGTGTTGACCATGGTGGTGATCAGGGCCATGTTGTCGCCCCAGCCCGGCTTGCCGCGCAGGCACATGCCGTAGACGCCGCCCTTCGGGTCGTGCACCTTGCCGGCGAGTTCTTTCACCTGGGTCCAGGTAGGCTGGTCGGGCATCTTGAAGCCCGCCTTGTCGGCCAGGTCCTTGCGGTACATCAGCATCGAGCTTTCACCATAGAAGGGCGCGGCGTAGAGCTTGCCGTCGGCCGACAGCCCACTGCGCATGGCCGGCAGCAGGTCGTCGACGTCGTAGGCGGCGTCGGTGGCGATGGGATGGAGCCACCCCTTCTTGGCCCAGATCGGCGTCTCGTACATGCCGATCGTCATCACGTCGAACTGCCCGCCCTTGGTCGCGATGTCGGTGGTGACGCGCTGGCGCAGCGTGCCTTCCTCGAGCGTGACCCACTTGAGCTTGATCTCGGGGTGGGCCTTCTCGAACATCGGCGTGAGCTTCTGCATCTCGATCATGTGCCCGTTGTTCACCGTGGCAATGACCAGTTCGGTCGCGGCATGGGTGGCCAGGCCCGCGCCGGTGAGCGCGAGCACCAGTCCCGCCTTCAGAAAACGCTTCATCTCGATGTCTCCTTGTGGTTGGGCGACGAGGCAGTCGCTTCAACCCATTCTGGAGACCTTGGCTTGCGGAATTGGTACTCGACTTGTCGATTTCTATACTTGAATGCACTGATTGATCAGTGACTTCCCTAATTCAAGCAACCAGGGATGGGCCGCGCGCCCACCGGCCTCAGAGATCGTTGGCGTCCTGGAGCTGGCCTTCCAGGGCCTTGTGCCCCTTGGGGGTGATGGCCAGCACCTGGGCCGGCTTGTGGCTCTCGGACCCGCCGGGCAGCGACTCCGGCGGCGGGATGAACGCCGTCACGAGCTCGGCGGCGCGCAGCACGCGCAGCTTGTCGAGCTCGGCCGGCGCGTAGACCGTGTAGGGCAGCGGTTGCTGCGCGATGTGCCGAAGCAGTTCCATCGGCATAGGCCGTCTCCTTTCTCTTTCAGCGACGGTCATTTTGTGCAAATGCCGGGCCGATGCAAGACATGGCCGCTGGTGTGCGGCCAGTCTGCGCGTGCTGCAGTGCAGCGCGAAAGCTCCCCCGGGGCTGCTTCAGGATTCGTGTACTTCGGCCCGGCTGTCCGCCCACTGCATGGCCTGCTGCTCGGCATGCCGCACAGCCTCCGCCTCGGTGCGGCAGAGATCGGCGTCGTTCATGAGCGGCACCAGCTTCTCGCTGGGCCATCCGAGCTGCCGGATGACGATCGGCCGGAACTGCCCCGGCCGCTCCTTCTCGGCGCTGCAGATGAAGTGATAGCCCCGATACACGAACACCACGTTCCTGGACATGGCTGCTCCACGTCCGCCAATCTTGCTGCTACTTCCCGAGGTATTGGCGGACTGCCTCGACCGAAGTGCCTGCGGCGGCGACTGCCGCCCTCAATTGCGCCTCGCTGACGCCCAGCTCCTTCGTCCAGTAGCGGAGCTCGTGCGTCTCGCTGACGTCGATGCGCGACCGATCCTGCGGGCCGCGGTTGCTCAAGTCGTCCGACATGCTGTGTCTCCTGCGTTTTCTGTGCTTTGAGTGTTCGAGCGGTGAAAAAGTGCTGGCGCCCGGATGCGCGCGCAGCGGTCCGTGAAGGAACCGTGCGCGTGCAGGAGGCCCGGCCGATCAGAGCCCGTAGTACTTGTCCACCGTCGCGCGGTAGGTGTCGTCGTAGTCGGGCACGCTGTCGTCCGCGTAGCTCGGCGCGCCTTCGAGCTTCGCCTTGTCCAGCGGAACCACATAACCCTCCTGCGAGGTGTCGTACTCCAGCATGTTCCAGGGGATCGGGTAGCGGTCGGTGCCTATGCCCAGGAAGCCGCCGAATTCCATGACGGCGTAGCGGACCTGCCCGGAGATCTTGTCGATCATCAGGTCGTCGATGGTGCCGAGCTTCTCGCCTGCCGTGTTGTAGACCGTGGTTCCTTCGACGCGGTCGGACGAAATGACGTCGTGGGTGGAAGTCGTGGTCATTCCAGTTTCTCCATGCATGGCCGACACGGCTGGGGATGCCGGCCCGGTTCTTCGAAGGCCCAGCAATGCGTGGTATCTCGCGCGAGCGGCCTTGGATTGATCGGGCAGCGAGCCGTCGTTCTGTAGGCTCGCGCCCGCAAAGTGCTGCGGGTGGAAGGCGCACGGTCACAGGGGTGTCGCGGACTCTGCTGGCTTTTCGGTACAGGCCCCTGCGTCCCTGTCTGACGGCGCGGCGGCCGGTGCGATGGGTAGCCTTGGGCATTGGATGCAAGGAATCGACCATGGCTATTCGACAAACGCAGGCCAAGAGCAACGACCGCGACGACCGGCGCGTCTTCCGCTGGGGCGTGATCATGGTGGCCGTCCTGGTGGTTCTGGCCGTGCTGGCGACCTACCTGCTCACCGAATCGAGGGAGCGCTCTCCGGTCATGCAGGAGCCAACGCAGCAGACCCCGCAGAAGCCGGCCGCGCCGCCCCAGTAGCCGACAAGGAGTTGCGATGCCTGAAGACCTCGACATTCCCGTTCCCTCTGCCCCCGAGTCCCCGCGAGCGGTCTTGCAGGCCCTGGCGGAGCGCGTGGGTGTCCTGGCGCCCGGCGCGCCGCTTTCCGACGAACTCCTCGCGTTCGCCATGGCCGTCGCGGATCTGCAGGCGGAGGGCAAGCTGGGGGACCGAGGAAAGGCCGGGCGCCGCTGAGCCCTCGGGGCGTCCGCGCCCGCAGCCATGGTCCGCCTCGAAGATTTCAAGCCCATGCTCCTGTCGGAGCGCTCGCTGGGCCTGCACGAGCCCGGCTGGATCTATGAGCTGAAATACGACGGCTTGCGGATGACCGCCGCCTTCGGCGATGGCATGGCGCAGCTCAGAACGCGCAACGGCGCCAACGCGACCAAATGGTTTCCCGAGCTCGACGACAGCTTGTCGGGCCTGGCTGGCGGTCCTTACGTCACCGATGGCGAGGTGTGTGTCGTCGATGAGGAAGGTCGAAGCGATTTCCAGGCGCTGCAGGAACGGGCCCGGCATCGCTGTTGGTACGCGAGTGCGAAGCCGGTGGTCTACTGCGTATTCGATCTTCTCGTCGATCGAGGGATCGACATCACGGCCCAGCCGCTGATGCTGCGCAAGGCCGCGCTGGGACGGCTGTTCCAGGAGCCTCCCTGGGGCATCCTCGTGGTGAGGTACTCCGACAAGGGCGGGGCGCATCTGGTCAAGCAGCCGGCGAATCCCCCTGGCCCCGAGGCGTACATCGCCAAGCGGCGCTCCAGCATCTATCTGCCGGGCGTGCGCACCAGCGAATGGGTGAAGATCAAGCGCAAGCCTCGGCCCGCTCGCGAGCCGGCCTTTTCCTTTAACCTGCATCGTCCATGAAGCTTTTCGTCGCCTCGCTCGCTGTCGCGTTCGCTGGAATTTCCCACGCCGCAGAGCCCCGACAGCCGGATGGCCCGACGCCGGCGCTTGCCGGAGACATCGTCGACGCCTCGGGCAAGGTCATCGCAAGCGCCTACCGCGACCTGGCGTACAAGTTCGGGCAGGACGCAGGCGTGGCCTACCGCTTCGGACCGCCGGCATCGAAAGCCGGCGTGCCCACGCTGCCGCTGCGCGAGGACATCGGCGCCATTTCACACTGCGCAGATGGTGCCGGCTGCAAGATGCATTACCAGCTCGGCAAGGAAAGCAGCACGCGCGACAACGCCTATGTGAGCACGCATGGCGTGGCGATCGGGACGCCGGACAAGCCCAACTCCGTCGCCGGCTCGGTCGCATGGTTCCAGGCGCAGGCCACCGACCGCGAGACCTGGATGCAGCGCCCGCAGCTGCTGTGGCAGGACAGGTCGCTGTCTCCGCCGGCGCTGCGCGACTACGTCTCGCTCGGTGCGCTGTCGCCGAACAGCCCCGCCGGTCTGCCGATCGCGGAAACCCGGGGGGAGGGCGGCCCGGACGGACCCTCCACCCGCATGTCGCTGGTCGCGACGCAAGGAAGCCCGACCGAAGGCGCCACCATCTACACCGTCGGCACGTACACCGCGCAGCAGCGCGCGTTCGTCAGGCTTCCGGCCGGCAAGGTGCCCACCGCCCTCACGGTAACGCCCATGTCCGAATTCGCACTGGCGACGATCTGGGACACGGTCGCGCTCAAGGGCCAGATCGCGGTGATCGCCTTGGGTGGCGTGCCGATGTATCGCACCTGGCAAAAGAAGGACGACTGGTACGACTGGTGGCACGACTGGATGGATGGCACCAAGCCGGGCTTCCCGAATCAGGGCGGCATCGGGTTCATGAAGGTCGTGGGCTACGTCGACCTGCCGGCGAACGTGACGGCACCCACGGCCATCAAGGTCACGACCGGGATCGATCCGGTCGCCATGACAGTGCACCCGGTGGGCAAGGAGATCTCGTCGATCGGCGCCCTGGGCTCACCGCTGGCCAGCAACCGGGCGAAGTTCCTGCCCGGCGGCGAGTTCTACGAGCGCTATGCGAAGGGCGGGGTGGCCGTCGTCACCTCGCAATCGGAGAAGACGGCAGCCTTCGTCGATCTCGGCCCGCTGTTTCGCTACTTCAATGCGATGTACCTCGACACCGCCGAGAAGCATGCGCAGACCCAGAAGCTCGGCATGGGTGCCGGCCAGTGGCCCTACCCGCTGGCGCCCGCCGCGATGCCTGTGGTTGCGAAGGTCGTCAAGGTGCCGGGTACGCCGGTCGCCGTCGAGACCACCGCCACGCTGGGCTACTGGTCCAAGGATGACCGGGAGCGCGTTCCCGGCACGCCGTACTGGCGGCCCACGCCGCGCTCCGCGAGAGCCTGGATCGCGACCCGCGAGGGCGAGTTGCACATCTACTCGCTCGGGCGCTACGCCGCCGGGCCGAAGCCGACCACGCCGACGCCGGCCGACATCGCGCCAGTGGGCAAGGTCACGGGTCTGGGCAGCAACGTCACGTACCTGGCCAAGTCGAAAGGCTTCCCCGGCCGCCGCGACACGGCGAACGATTCAGTCCTCTTCACCGCACGCGGCGACCGTGCATGGGGATGGGTCGGCTTCAGCGACGACCAGAACAGTGGGTCGGTGATACGCCGCATGGCCGACTCGCGCGTCGACCCGATCGTGGTGACCGAGGCCGACCAGTACTCGACCGCCGGCGGCGTGGTGACGGTGGCCGACTACACGGGCAAGGCGATCAAGAACTACCGCTTCAGCAGCGTGGTCTACCCTCGCGATGCGAGCCAGACCTCGTTCTGCCCGCGCGACAAGGGCGGCTGCCCGACGCTGACGCCCGAGGGGGAATACGCCGGATCGCTGGATCTGCCTTTCCGGCCGTTCTCGGTGCACTCGTCGAACGCTCCGTGAGCGCCGTGCCGCAGGCGCGTCATCCGGCAGTGCGCTCGGCGGGCGGCGAAGCCGCCTTCAGCACCTCTGCGCAATCCGCCGGCAGCCAGTGGAAGCTTTGAGCCCGAAGCGCGGTGTCGTAGATCACCTTGTATTGGCAGGTCTTCACACCGCCTGCGACGCGGAAGTTGAAGACGTAGTCCCACTCCCGGACGTTGAACAGGCCTTCGCGGAAGTGGGGCCGGCCCACGAGGTCGTAGAGCTGGTCCTTGCTGACGCCGGGCGCGATGCGTCGCAGGTTGTCGGGGTTCGGGAAGGTGCCTTCCTGCAGCCAGGCATCGTTCTTGATGTCAGGGAAGACGACTTCGCCCGCGCGGCCGTCATCCGAGATGTTCTTGCTGACCCAGGACGTGCCGCAGCCCGCCAGTGACAACAGTGCGGCGATCGCCGCCGCCGCGGCCAACGTCGTACGTGGCGCCTTGATTTGCTTGTTCATGAGTAGCCTCGAAAAACTGCTTTCTATCGGGTGGCTTACCAGTGGAAGCCCATGCCGGCGGCGACGCCGACCTTGCCTCGGGAGTTGGCCGTGCCGCTGAACTTGACGACCCAGCGGCCGTTGTCGGCGAGCTTCGACACGCCGAGCGCCAGCGCGGCTTGCCCATCAAAGCCCGCGACACCTGCGGCCACCATGCTCTTTCCGGGGATGGCAGCCTGCGGCAGGTTGGCCATCGCCATCGCGCCGGCCGCCGCCGCGTTGGCTTCCTTGCTCACTCTCTCGACATTGGCCTGGACCTGGCCGACCCTGGCATCCGTGTACTGGTTGGCGGCAGCAATGCCGGCATTCAGCTGATTCACGTTGACGGCGTCGTTGCCTGCAACGCCATTGGCGACGTTGTGCAGGCTCACCGGGGCGTTCGTGTTCGTGCCGCCCAGGCTCACGCTGTTGTAGTTGGTCGAACCGTCGGCGTTGGTTTCGTACTTCACTGCGGACTGGTCGACACTCGCGACCGTGTTCTGCACGGCCCTCAGTTGCGACACGTTCACCGCGTCGCTGTCCAGCGAACCCGCTGCCACCCCGTTGATCTGTCGGAACTGGCCATTGGCCGCATCGCCCACCGACACCGCCGACAGCGTGCTGGTGGTGGCTTGGACAGCCGCGATCTGCGAGGTCGACGCACCCGTGGGCACGTAGCCGGCCGCACCGGCCGCCGTGGCGGCGACCGAACCTGCGCCCAATGCGACGCCGCCGGCCTGGGTCACGCTGCTGCCTGCGCCGATCGCCACGCCCTGCACCGCTGCCGCAGAAGACTGCGTGCCGAGCGCGATGGAGTCCGCCCGGTGCGAGGTCGCACCCTGTCCGATCGCGACGCCGCCGGGCGCGGTCTGCTGCACCACCGCGCCGTTGCCGATGCCCACCCCGTTGTCGCCGTTGACCACCGTGCGAGGGCCGACCGCCACCGATTCGGCGCCGACGGCCAGCGAGTCGGTTCCGGTCGAATTGGCGTGGAAGTACTGGATCGGCGTGACGGCGAAGGATTGCAGCGCGCCGCTGAGCTGGCGCACCGTCACTGCATCCTGCGCCTGGGTGCCGTCCGCCACGTTGGTGATCTGCCGGAAGCTCGTCGCACTGCCGACGGAGACGGCGCCCAGCAGGATCCGGTCGGTCGTGTTGTATGGGATCAGCGAGCTGCCCGCGGGAATATCGCCGGTGGTTCCCGCAACGAAGCGGTCGGAGACCGAGCCTGAACCGAGTGCAATGGAACCATCGACGGTTGCGCTGGCGCCCAGTCCCTGCGCAATGCTGTTCGCTCCGCTGGCGGCCGCATCCTTGCCGGACGCGATCGCATTGGCACCGGTCGCGCCGAGGTTGTCCTCATTGCCGCCACCGGTAGAGTTGACGCTGTAGTACCGGATCCTGTTGGCATCCACGGTGCTACTGAGATTCTCGATCGACTGGTGGGTGGCGAAGAGCTGCGAGCCGTTGATCGCATCGGTCGAGCCGATGGCGATCCGCCCGGCCGCCACATTCGTGATCGTGCGCTCGGCACCCACAGCGCCGACGCTGACCGTGCTCGTCGGCGTGGCGCCGGCAAAGTTGTAGGTGATGCCGTCGATCACGGTGCCCGCCGTGCCGACCGCCGCCGCCGTCGAGGAGCCCAAGCCCAGCGCCACGTCGCCGGTGTTGCTGGCGACCGCGTTCGGGCCGATGGCGACGGAATTCGTTCCCAGCGCCTGAGAGTCGGGCAGGGCCGAATTGGCGTGGAAGTACTTGATGCCCCCGCCGTTCGTGAGATTGTTGATCGAGGTCGTGTTCGCCGTCACCTGCTGGTTGGTGGCGAACAACTGCGAGCCGTTGATGGCATCGGTCGAGGTGCCGGAGATCCTGCCCGCCGCCACGTTGGTGATCGTGCGCTCTGCACCCGGAGCGCCGACGCTGACCGTGCTCGTCGGCGTGGTGCCTTCAAAGTTGTAGGGGTTACCGCCGATCACGGTGCCGGACGTGGGGACCGCTGCCGCAGTCACGGAGCCCGCGCCTAGAGCCACGCTGCCCGGCTCGTTGGCGGTCGCGCCAGCACCCAGCGCCACGGCCTGAACGCCGTTCGATGCCGAGTTGGTGCCCAAGGCAATGCCATCGGCAAAGTTGACGGTCGAGTTCTGGCCGATCGCGGTTCCACCCGGTGCGGTTGCCTCGACAAGGGCACCATTGCCGATGCCGATGCCGTTGTCCCCATTGACCACGGTGGTTGGGCCGATGGCCACGGACTCCGCACCGATCGCCAGCGAATCCCCCGCCGCCGAGTTGGCATGGAAATACAACGTCGGTGTCACCGCGAACGAACTCAAGCCGCCGCGCAACTGGCGCAACGTCACCGCGTCCTGGTCTTCGGTACCGTCCGCGACGTTGGTGATCTGACGATAGGAAGTCGCGTTGCCGACAGAGACCGCACCCAGCAGGATCTTGTCGGTCGTGTTGTACGGGACCAGGCCGCTACCGGCAATGATGCCGCCGGTCTGCGGTACGACCGCACGGTTGGATGCCGAACCCGCGCCCAGTGCCACCGCGCCATCGGTGGTCACGCTGGCGTTGTTGCCCAACGCCACACCCTGCGCACCCGTGGAACTTGCGCCCACGCCGGCCGCCAGTGCGTTGATGCCGGTGGCGCCGTCGTTGTTGTAGTTGCCGCCCTGCACGCCGTTGTCGTTGACGCTGTAGTAGTGCGTCACGTTCGCCGCCACGGTCTGGTTCAACTGATTCACGTTGACGGCATCGGTGCCCGCCACGCCCGGCGCGACGTTGGTGATGGTGGTGCCGCCAGCATTGATGCCGGTGTTGGTGATGCTGGGACCGCCGCTGGTGAAGCTGACGCTGCCGTTGTTGATGACGGTATCGCCCACCGTGATGCTGTTGAAGCTGGGGTCGGCCACCATGCCCACCGTCAGCGTGCCGGTGGCATCGCTGTAGGTCACCGCAGCGTTGCTGCCCGCGGCCACCCTCAGCGTCTCGCTCGGCGCGATGTTGCCGCTGTTGGTGCCGTCGGTAATGTTCCAGCCGGCGTTGGCGGTCGCGGCCGCCGCTTCGACGGCCTGATTGGTCGCAAACAGCTGCGAACCGTTGATGGCATCCGTCGAGGTGCCGGAGATCCGGCCCGCCGCCACGTTGGTGATGGTGCGTTCGCTGCCCACAGCGCCCACGCTGGCCGTGCGGGTCGGCGTGGTGCCGGCGAAGTTGTAGGTCACGCCATTGATCACTGTGCTGGTGGTCGGCACCGCCACCGCTGTCACCGAACCCGAACCCAGCGCCACGTCACCCGCATTGTTGGCCACCGCCGTATCGCCGAACGCCACCGCGCCCGCCGCCAGCGCGCGGCTGGTGCTGCCGATGGCCACACTCCCCTGCCCGACTACCTGATTCTGGAAGCCGATACCCACCGCGCCCTGCGCCGCGGTGCCCGGCGTGCTCACCGCCTGGCCGCCGCCGCCGACCATGTTGGTGTTACCCATTGCCACCGAGCCGTTGCCAGTGGCGGTGTTGTCCAGGCCGGATGCGATCGCGCCGTCGCCGGTGGCGGTGTTCGGGTCGCCGATCGCCACCGCGCCGTTGCCGCTGGCGATGTTGCCGGAGCCGATCGAGACTGCCCGACCGCCGGTGGCGGTGGCATTCGTGCCAATGGCTACCGCTTCGGCCGAGTTGGCCACGGCGTTGGCGCCCATCGCGATGGCATTGACGGCAGCCGCATTGGCCTGGACTCCCAATGCAAGAGCATTGATGCCGGTCGCCCTGGCCGCAATGCCAAGTGCGGCGGCGTTTTCCTGCGATGCCGTCACATCCGTGCCGATGGCGATAGCGCCCGGCGCAGTGGCGCCCCCTCCCACAAGGGTGCGCGCGCCAAGATTGATGGAATTCAACTGAGATGCGACCGACTGGAAACCAATGGCAATGGCGTTCCGGCCGGCTGCGTTGGCACTGCTGCCTTGCGCGATGGCATCCAGTGCGGATGCGCTTGCCTGGGTACCGATGGCGACCGCGTTGCCCACGCTGGCATTCGCATTCAGGCCGATCGACGTGGTTGCGTTGCTGGCGACGCCGATACCGGCGTTGGTGCCGATGGCGATGTTGTCGTTGCCGCTAACCAGGCTGCCTGCCGCAGCGTCCAGCGTGGCATCGTAGGCGACCGTGCCATCGCCTGTGCCGAAGGCGACGTTGCGCGTTCCCGTGACACCCGAACCCGCGCCGCGCATCACACTCGCAATGCCTCCGCCGATGGCGGTGTTCTGCGCGCCGGTGACCAGCGCCCCGGAGGCAATACCCAATGCGATCGAACCGGTATTGGCGGCCGTCGAGCCCGCACCGGCACCCTGGCCGACCGCAACGGTGCTGGTACCCATCGCGAGCGCTTGCGCGCCGAGCGCGAGCGAACTGTTCCCCAGCGCTCGAGCGGCGTTGCCGACGGCGGTGGCTGCGTCACTGGTTGCCTCTGTCTGATTGCCTACCGCGACGGTGCGCACCGCGGTCGCCTGGGATAGAAAGCCTCCAGCGAATGCGAAGTTTCCACCTGCCACGGAGTTGACACCGACTGCGGTGGAGTTCCCTCCCGTAGCCGCGGAGGCGGTGCCCAACGCGCTGGCTCCGGCTCCGGTGGCCTGGGCATTGATACCGAGCGCGACCGTATTGATATTGCTTGCGACCGTATCGTTGCCAAGTGCCAGGGAGTTGATCGCGCTGGCAGCAGCTGAGCGACCGATTGCCGCGCTACCGTCGGCGCTCGCAGCGGCCGCAGTGCCGAACGCAATGCTGGAATTGGCGAGAGAACTCGAGTTGACGCCGATCGCGATGGCGTTGGGCACGGCCGTGTTGGCCTCGACACCCGCGTTCGCGCCCAGGCCGAATGCGATTGACTGGTTGCCCCAGGCCCTGGATGCGGTACCCATGGACACGGCGCTCGTGCCTGTCGATCTGGCCTGGATGCCTATGGCAACAGTGCCATCAACGGTAGCGGCCACGTCGGTGCCGATGCCGATGGCGCCTTGGCCCAGAGCACCCGTTCCTCCGGCAGTGCGCGCACCCAGGTAAATGGAATTAATCCCAGATGCAATGGATTGGTAGCCGAGAGCCGTGGCATTCAGCCCCGTACTGCTGGCGGAATAACCTATTGCAGTGCCTCCGCCAAGCAGGGCTTGGGACTGAAAACCGGCGCACGTCGCACTGCCGCTATAGAAGTTGTACGGCGCCGCACTGCAGTTCACCTGCGCCTGCGCCGACGCGGCCCACATTCCGCCCACCGCCAGCAGCGCGCTCATGATCGCAATTCGGAGGCTCGTGCGGGGCGATGCAGTCACGCCCCCCTCGGCGGTGATCGCCACGCGGCTGCCAGTGCGCTTGCCGCGAGCCCGGGTGCTCTCGGACGCAGCGATCCAAGCGCCGATGGATTCATTCCAGACAGTCAAGTAAATTCGGTTCATGGCCTAAATGTGTACAACAATGTTATTACTTCTTACAAAAGCAACACTTCTATATAGGTCGATGCTATGAGGATTTTTGTTGCGCTGGCGGTACCGATTTGAGATTTAAGAATGTTTGACATTTGTCATGCCAAATTGGTGCAGGATGCGCGCGGCACTGTGCGAACTTTGGTGGTTTTGGGGGTAAGAAATGCTTAATCCAATTTAATTATTCTTAACTGGAAAGCGTTATTGAGCCCGAGTGAGCCGCTCTCGTCAGATGTGTTTTATTTCCCACAGCGAGAGGACGTGTGGGGGCTTGTCGAAGCGCGTTTTCCCCCCTGTGCGGAGGGGTTTGTTGCTGCGCCTGGCGCTCGCGAACGCCATCAGGGGCAGGGCAGTGCTAGGTTGGGGACCGCGGCCATTGCGCGCGCGCTGGCGCTGGCGCTGGCAGCGTGTTGAGAGTGGACGTCGTCGTGCGCGTGCTCCTACGGCGCGTCGTCCTTCAACTGGTGCATCCGCGCACCTGCACCCCGTCTCCTTGGCGGTGGCGCACGATCTCGGGAACTCCAGAGGCCATAGGCATGAAAGACTCCAGCACCCCCATTTCCGACGGCCACTCACTCGAATACCGCGGCTTCCGCTTCGAGTTGCGCGCAGAGCCCGCGCGAGGCGGCTATGAGCCCATCGTCGTGCTTGTACGCACCCCAGCGGATGAGGAAGAGACCCAACTGCCGAGGGACACGGAAGAGATCGTTTATGGCACTGAGGCCGAGGCAATCCGGCACGCAGAGCAGCAGGCGATGCGCTGGGTTCATGACCGGACCGGGACCGGACGGACGCAGTTCTAGCTCCCGCACCGGCGGGGGTCACACGATCCCATCAAATCCGCCGTGATCCTACTTCTGGCGAATGACGCGCAACGAAGGGCCCTCCGCCAACTTTCGTTTGTTCGGAGGGCCCTCGCAGTCTCGGATTGCCGCGGAGGGTGTTGCCGAAACCGTGCACCTATTCTGGTAGAACGCTCCAGCGCCGCAATCAGCTGGGCGCCATAGTCCGTGCAGGAGGTGGCGCAGGGAGCGTTCTGCCGGGCAGCACAGGAATGCCGGCAGCAGCGGGGCGGCTGCGATTACTTTGTTCGCTGGGGGCCGGCTGTCGAGGATCTTGGAAGCGTCATCGTGAACCGTACCCTGCTACCCGCGGAAAGGCCATTCAGCTCCCCTCCATGTGCCTTTGCGATTTGCCTCGCAATGAAGAGGCCCAGGCCGAGGTGCGTGCGGTCTGAGAATGGTCGCTGTACGGCTCCGCGGCGTAACGGCTCGAACAGCTGCTCCATCTCGGACGCTGGAATGTCTTGGGCTATCGCATTCTCTACCCACAGTCGCACGGCCTCATCGTCGCCCTCTAGTCGAACCAACACCGGCTCGGAAGGAAGCCCATGCTTGACGGCGTTTGTGACCAGATTGCCGAGCGCTTCGCGAATCCGGGAGCCGTCGAACTCACCTTGCGTGTTCCCGTTGACGCTCAGCTCGATGCTGGCCTTGGGATGTGCAGCGCGTTGGAGTTCGAGTTCCTCGTTGCACGCTGCCCCAAGGTCGATCGAAGTTGGCGCGAGCACCATTCCACCGCCTAGGCCCGCCCTGTTGTAGTCCAGAAGCGAGTCCAGCAGCGAGGCCATGCGTTGGGTACTCCGCCTCAAGATTGCTGTAGTCGAGGTAAGGTCTCCCGGCGCCCTCTGCGTGATGAGTTCTGTGGTCAGCGTGATCGCATTCAGCGGAGCGCGAAGGTCATGACCAAGAATGCCGAGAAAGAGCTGGCGCCATCGCTCGACTTCGGCGGCATAAACCCTCACTGACTCTGCCAGCGCCTGGTCAATCGCCTCATTAAAACGGCCGACGTCCCGAAGGGCATCAGGGTCCGGAGGAGCAGCCTCCGACCAGAGTCGCAGGACACTTGAGCGTAGGGCGCGGTATTCGGCGAAGACCTGCTCGATGTGCAGGCCACTGCGCGCCCGCAGCAGACCGTGGGTCTCGGCGGCGGTCTCCCGTGCTATGGCAGCAGCAGGGGCGACGCCATGAGACTTGTCAATGGACGCCGTCCTACTCTGAAGGGTGCGTAGGTCCGCTGAAATGGCCTCCAGCACCCTGGGCAAATGGTTTCGAAGAACGGCCTCCTCTTCATCCTTCAGCCAATCAATAGTCCTCGCGTAGGCAACGGCGTCAGCCAGGATCTCCTCTTTGGAAAACTCTATGAAGTCTGCTAGTTGCATGGCCTAGGTGCAGGTCCGGCGTCAGGTACGCCGCTTGCCTAGTGATAGCCGAGCCATCCGAAGAAGGCAACAAGAAATGACACGCGCCGTTGACATTCTCGTTCTTGACGACGAGCGTGATGCTGCTGATGTGAAAGTGGCCTTGTGGGCGGGGCGTGACCCTGCTTGCACATGCCTCACCTACGCGACCTGTAGCCCATGCTGTTCGACGAGCGCCTGCTGCGCCTGGTGCTTCCCTGGGTCGCGACAGCGGGAATCGATCCGGCTGCCAAAATGAACCCCCTGACCAGAGGACTCCACATGAAGATCTATTCCATTAACAAAGAGGGCACAAACAATGTGCACGACGTGTTATTCAATATGGATGGCCCGATCGATCACGAAGCAATGCTTTCGGTAAATGTGCCTGGTTTCAACGTCAAGGTGGATCAACAGCGTCTTCGTGTGCAGTCCATCGGGGAGCATGTGGTCAACGCCGATACGGTCCGCGCGGTGAATGAAGCGCTTGAAGCTGCGGTGACCAGCAAGGAGCACAAGGATGCGCAGGTCGCAGCGGATCGTGAGCGCATGCTGGCGTTGGTTCAGGCAAATACGGGGCTCAAGTGAAAGTAGGCGCCTAGTGTTGGGTCGTTCATTGGGCTGCCCACCAGGCGTCCGCGAACCGGACGTTCTTGACGGTAAGGAACTGGATATTGGACGTATCCAATAAGGCATCCAATATCGTCGCCCAAAGAAAAAGGCCCCGCTACCAGTTTGATAGCAGGGCCTTCATTGCCTATGCGGCCTTGTAGGTGGCTCCTCGACCTGGGCTCGAACCAGGGACCTACGGATTAACAGTCCGGCGCTCTACCGACTGAGCTATCGAGGAACAAGCCTCAAATTATAGCGTGACTTTTGGGGCCTCCCGGCCGAGCTGCATCGCCTTGCGCGCAAGCGCCAAAAATTCACCCGGCCATGGCCTTCATCAGGCTGGCCGCAGCAGCCTCGGGATCGGGCTCGGCCACCAGCGCCCGCACGACAGCCACCGAACCCACGCCCGTGGCCAGCACCTCGGGCAGGCGCTGCGCATCGACGCCGCCAATGCCCACTTGCGGGTAGCCGCGCATCAGGCGCGCGTAGGCGGCCAGCCGGGCCACGCCCTGCGGCGCCGTGGCCATCTGCTTCAGCGTGGTCGGATACACCGCGCCCATGGCAACGTAGCTCGGGCTCACCGCGTCGGCGCGCACCATCTCGGCATAACCGTGGGTGCTGACGCCCAGGCGAATGCCTGAGGCGCGGATTGCCTGCAGTTCCTGCGGGCCCAACGCATCCAGGTCTTCCTGGCCCAAGTGCAGCCCGTAGGCCTCGGCCTCGATCGCGGCCTGCCAGTGGTCGTTGATGAAGAGCAGGGCGCGGGTGCCGCGCACCGCCTCCACGGCCGCCTGCACTTCGCGCTTGATGGCGTCCGCGTCGCCGGACTTGAAGCGCAATTGCACGGTCGGTACGCCTGCGCGTGCCATGCGGCCGACCCAGGCGGCATCGGGCAGCACCGCGTAGAGGCCGAGCCGCTCGGGGCAGGGCGGAAAGGCATCGTCGCGCGCCGACGGCGGGAAGGGCCGCATGCCGAAATCGGCCGGATGTTCGGGCCAGGCGCCGGCATCGAAAGCGCCGGTGCGCCGGGTCTGCGCCTGCCAGGCGCCGGCCAGGCATTCGGCATCGACCTCGATGAAGCCCAAGGCCGCCGAGGCGATCTTGGCGCCGCGGTACACCGCATCGTCGGAAGAGAAGGAGGCTGGGCGATCGCTCGTCTCGCCGAAGCGAGCCGCATGCACCGCGACGATGGCGCGGGCGATATCGTTCTGGTCGTTCATGGCATTCATCGCAGTCATTGAGAGTTGGCGTGATGCCAGAAGGGCGTGCCCAGCACCGGCGTGCTGGGCTGTGCCGAATCCTGCGCGGCCATGGCGCCGGCCCGGTGTGCACTGCGGCCTGCCTGCACCGCGTCGGCAAAGGCGCCGGCCATCGCGACCGGGTCCTGCGCCAGCGCGACGGCGGTGTTGAGCAGCACGCCGTCGTAGCCCCACTCCATCACCTGGCAGGCATGAGAGGGCAGGCCCAGGCCGGCATCGACCAGCAGCGGCACCGCAAGGCGCTCGCGCAGCACCTGCAACGCATAGGGGTTGACGGGCCCGCGGCCGGTGCCGATGGGCGCGGCCCAGGGCATCACGGCCTGGCAGCCCACATCGACCAGGCGCTGGCACAGCACCAGGTCCTCGGTGCAGTAGGGCAGCACATGGAAGCCGTCGCGCACCAGCCGCGAGGCGGCGTCGACCAGGTTGAGGGTGTCGGGCTGCAGCGTGTAGTCGTCGCCGATCAGCTCGAGCTTGATCCACGGCGTATCGAACAGCTCGCGTGCCATCTGCGCGGTGGCGATGGCCTCCTCCACGCTGTGGCAGCCGGCGGTGTTGGGCAGCACCGGGACGTCCAGGCGCCGCAGCAGCTCCCAGAAGCCGTTGCCATCGCTGCCATTGCCGGGTGTTGCGGTCTGGCGGCGCAGCGAGGCAGTCAGCATCGCCGGCCGGGCGCGCCGCACGGCTGCTTCGAGCACGTCGGGGGAGGGGTAGCGCGCGGTGCCGAGCAGCATGCGGCTCTGGAAAGCCTGGCCATAGAGCACCAGGGGATCGTCGGCGTTCGTGTTCATGATGCGTGAGGTCTCCGGTTCAGCCGCCCGTCACGGGGCGGATCACTTCGATGCGGTCGTCGGGATGCAGGGCGTGCGATGCGTAGTTCGAGCGCGGCACGAACTGGCGATTCACCGCGGCGGCGAAGGGGGGTTTTGCTTCGATCAGGGCGATGGCGTCGGCCAGGGTGGCGCCTTCGGGCAAGGTCTTCGGACTGTCGTTGATCAGGATGTTCATGGTGCGATGGACTCCAGGCCGGGCGCCAGCGCGAAGCGTTCGGCCAAGGCCGAGCCTTCCTCGCGCAACAGCTCCAGCGCAACGTCGAGCATGGCCGGCGCGATCATGAAGCCGTGACGGTAGAGGCCGTTGATCTGCATCACGCGTGCGCGCGGCTGGCGGAAGGCCGGCAGGTTGTCGGGCAGCGTCGGGCGGCACTGGGTCGCGATCTCGAGAATGCGCGCCTCGGCAAAGCCGCTGTGCACCGCATAGGCCGCGCTCAGCAGCTCCAGCGTCGAGCGCACGCTGGCCGGCGACATGTCCTCGGACTCGATCTCGGTGGCGCCGATGACGAACACCCGGTTCGGCTTGGGCGCAATGTAGAGCGGGTAGCGCGGATGCACCAGGCGCGTGGGCCGCGTCAGCGCGACCTCGGGCGCATGCACGCGGATCACCTCGCCGCGCACGCCGCGCAGCGCGCTCCATTGCGGCCGGGCGCCGAGTCCGCGGCAGTCGATGACGCGCTCGCCCTCGCCGGGCCGGAAATCATCCAGGCTGCGCGGCGCGTGCCAGTGCAGCTGCACATTCGGCAGGGCCTCCAGCGTGGCGAGCAGGGCCGCCAGCAGCTCGCGGTTGTCGAGCTGGCCTTCTTCCGGCAGCAGCAGGCCTTGCACGAAGCGGCTGCCCAGCGCGGGCTCCAGCGCGGCGATGCCGGGCGCATCCAGCGTGCGCATCGCCGGCAATTCGGGCACCTGCTCGACGGTGCGCGCCAGCACGCGCGCCAGCCGCGCAGCCTCGGCCGCATCCTGCCGGTGCCACAGCACGAGGGTGCCTTCTCGCTGGAAGAACACCGGCTGCGCCAGCTCGCCCAGCAGTTCCGGCCAGCGCGCCAGCGCGTAGCGGCCCATGCGCACCACCGAAGGCGGCGCCACGGCCGATTCGGCCAGCGGCGCCAGCATGGCGGCGGCGACCCGCGCCGCCGCGCCATCGGCCTGCGGCCCGCCGGCATCGAAGAGCTCGACGCGGCAGCCCGCGCGCGCCAGCGCCACCGCCAACAGCCGGCCCATGAGCCCGGCGCCGAGGATCGCGGCCGAGGCGAATGGAAGAGCCTCGCGCGTCGTCATCGACATGGCCTCCGGCGGGTCCCGCGATGGCGTGGACCATAATTTTCGGCATGACCCAAGCAACTTCCCGTTATGCCCGCGTGCTGTCCATCGCCGGTTCCGATAGCGGCGGCGGCGCCGGCATCCAGGCCGACATCAAGACCTTCTCGGCCCTGGGCTGCTACGGCATGACGGCGATCACCGCGCTGACCGCGCAGAACACGCTGGGCGTCTCCGGCATCCACGGCGTGCCACCGGAATTCCTCAAGGCGCAGATCCAGGCGGTAGTGGAGGACATCGGTGTCGACGCCGTCAAGCTCGGCATGCTGCATGCGCCCGAGGTGGTGGAGGTGGTGGCCTGGGCCATCGACCACTACAAGCTCGACAAGGTGGTGCTCGACCCGGTGATGGTCGCCACCAGCGGCGACCGGCTGATCGCGGCCGAGACGGTGCAGGTGCTGGTGCGCGAGCTGTTCCCGCGCGCGACCGTGGTCACGCCCAACCTGGACGAGGCGGCGCTGCTGATCGGCCATGCCATCCCGGGCGTGGACGCGCTCGACGATGCGGCGAGCGAGCTGCTCGCGCTCGGCGCGCGCGCCGTGCTGCTCAAGGGGGGGCACCTGCCGGGGAACGATGTGGTGGACCTGCTGGCCGAAGCCACTGGCGAGCGGCTGCGCCTTGCATCCGAGCGCATCGCGAGCCGCAACCTGCACGGCACGGGCTGCACCCTGTCGTCGGCCATCGCCGCGCACCTGGCGCTGGGCTACGCGCTGCCGGAGGCGGTCGAACGCGCGCGCGGCTACGTCGTGGCCGCGATGGCGGCCGGTGCGGACGTGAAGATCGGCGCGGGCCATGGACCCCTCAACCACGGTTTTGCGCCAGTGCCGACGGTCCGCCTGCCGCTGCCTGGCGCGTGAACCAGGCCAGCGCGAAGGTGAAGGCCAGCGTGGGCAGGGCCGAGCCGAGCTGGGGCGCCCACTTGGCACAGCCGTGGTAGACCGCGATGCCGGCGATCCAGATCAGCGCGGCGCCCAGGTCGACGCGGCGCGTGCCCGAGGTGGCGGGCGCCTCGCCGGTCCCCAGCCGGCCGAGGATCACGCCGTAGAGCGGCACGAAGACCGAGCTCAGCAGCAGCAGGAACGGCTCCAGCGTGTGCATCGGCAGCACCAGCGCGAAGCCGATGCACACCACGGCCAGCGCCAGGCCCCAGCGCTTCACGCTCCAGCGCGGCTTCAGGCTGTGGGCCGAGACCGAGCCCGAATAGACGTCGCCGTAGGCGTTGTCCAGCTCGTCGATCAGGATCAGGCCCAGCGCCACCAGCCCGCCCTGAGCCAGCAGGAGGGCCGTTACCAGGTTGCTGCCCGGCTCGGCCGTGCTCGCCACCATCACGCCCAGGCCATAGCACCAGATGTTGGCGAGCGCGTAGCCGACCCAGGTGCCGGCGAAGGCGCCGCCCAGCCCGCCCGTGCTGCGCCTGCCGTGGCGCGCGTAGTCGGCCACCAGCGGCAGCCAGGACACGGGCATCGCAATCACCAGGTCGAGTGCGCTGAACAGGCCCATGCTGCCATTGCCCGGGCGCGCCCAGAAGGCCTCCAGCCCCTTCGCCTGCAGCTGTGCCGCGAACTGCCAGCTCAGCCACAGCAGCGACAGCAGCACCAGCGGCAACCCGAAGCGGCTGACGAAGCGCCGCACCAGCTTGACCATGGATCCGGCCAGCAGCGCGAGCAGCACTGCGCCCCACAGCAGCGTGGTCAGCAGGCTGCCGAGGCTGCCCTCGAGCGACCAGCCGAAGGCCTGCTTGCCGATGGCCTGCGTGCCCTCGCGCATGATCACGAGCTCGAAGGTGGTCCAGCCGATCAGCTGCACGATGTTGAGCACCACCGGCAGCCGCGCGAAGGCGCTGCCGTAGGTCGCATGCATGAGCCCGGCGCTGGCCAGGCCGCTTTCGCAGCCCAGGCGTGCGGTCCAGGCCAGCAGGCCGGCCCCGATGCACGAGCCCAGCACGATCGCGAGCACGGCGTCGCGCGTGCCGACCGCCGGCACCAGGTAGGCGCCGATCTGCATCACCAGCAGGCCCACGCCGAGGCTGAACCACAGCGACAGGTGGTCGTGCCAGCGGAACACGCGGCTGCTCGCGGCGAGCGGCGTCAGTGCTTCATTGCTTTCGGCGGAAGTGATTGCCATCCATTTGCTCCATTGCAAAGTGTTTGGCAGGTGGGCGAGGCCACGGCGGCGGGACCACCGCGCGAGAGGAGACAAAGACGCGGCGGCCGCCGGACCAGCTTCCCTGCGCGAGGATTACCTCAGTCAGGTTCAAAGGGACTCTCTCAGCCGGCCTGCGATCCTTTGGGCCGCGGGCCGGCACCCCTAGCGTTGCTTCAGTCGGTCTGGCGAAGCGAGGGCCATTGTAGGCCGGTCGCCGGAGACCGGATCAGAACTTGTCGAGCACCGCGCCAGAGCTCGCGCTCGAGGCGTTGAAGGCGAACTTCGCCTGCACGCCGCGGGTGTAGCGCGGCGCCGGCGGCTTCCAGCCCGCGCGGCGCTTGGCGATCTCGGCCTCGGGCACATTGAGCTCGAGCTTCAGCTCGTGCGCGTCGATGGTGATGGAGTCGCCTTCGTTGACGAAGGCGATGGTCCCGCCGGCCGCCGCCTCGGGCGCCACGTGGCCGACCACCATGCCCCAGGTGCCGCCCGAGAAGCGGCCGTCGGTGATCAAGCCCACGCTCTCGCCCAGGCCGGCGCCGATCAGCGCGCCCGTCGGCGCGAGCATCTCCGGCATGCCGGGGCCGCCCTTGGGGCCGAGGTAGCGCAGCACCATCACGTCGCCGGCCACGATCTTGCCGTCGAGGATGGCCTGCAGCGCAGACTGCTCGTCGTCGAAGACGCGCGCCGGGCCGGTGATGACCGGGTTCTTCAGGCCGGTGATCTTGGCCACCGCGCCCTCGGGCGACAGGTTGCCCTTGAGGATGGCGAGGTGACCCTCGGCGTACATCGGGTTCGAGATGGGGCGGATCACGTCCTGGTCGGCGCGCGGCTGGTCGGGCACGTCCTTCAGCACTTCGGCAATGGTCTGGCCGGTGATGGTGATGCAGTCGCCGTGCAGCAGGCCGGCGCTCAGCAGGATCTTCATGACCTGCGGGATGCCGCCGGCCCGGTGCAGGTCGACGGCCAGGTACTTGCCGCTGGGCTTCAGGTCGCAGAGCACCGGCACCTTCTTGCGCATGCGCTCGAAGTCGTCGATGGACCACTCCACGCCGGCCGCGTGTGCGATGGCCAGGAAGTGCAGCACCGCGTTGGTCGAGCCGCCGGTCGCCATGATCACCGCCACCGCGTTCTCGATTGCCTTCTTCGTGACGATGTCGCGCGGCTTGATGTCCTTCTTGATCGCCTCGATCAGCACCTTGGCCGACTCCTTGGCCGACTCGGCCTTCTCGTCGTGCGGGTTGGCCATGGTGGAGGAGTAGGGCAGCGAGATGCCGAGCGCTTCGAAGGCCGAGCTCATGGTGTTGGCGGTGTACATGCCGCCACAGGAGCCCGTGCCCGGAATGGCGCGCTTCTCGATTTCCTTCAGGTCCTCGTCGCTCAGGTTGCCGGCGGCGTTCTGGCCCACCGCCTCGAACACGCTCACGATGTTCAGGTCCTGGCCCTTGTACCTGCCGGGCAGGATGGTGCCGCCGTAGACGTAGATGGCCGGCACGTTGGCGCGCAGCATGCCCATCAGGCCGCCGGGCATGTTCTTGTCACAGCCGCCGACCACCAGCACACCGTCCATCCACTGGCCGCCGACGCAGGTCTCGATGCAGTCGGAGATCACCTCGCGGCTCACCAGCGAGTACTTCATGCCCTCGGTGCCCATGGCCATGCCGTCGGAGATGGTGGGCGTGCCGAACACTTGCGCATTGCCGCCGGCTTCCTCGATGCCGGCGATGGCGGCATCGGCCAGCTTCTGCAGGCCCGAGTTGCAGGGCGTGATGGTGCTGTGGCCGTTGGCCACGCCGACCATCGGCTTCTTGAAGTCGCCTTCCTCGTAGCCCATCGCGTAGAACATGGAGCGGTTGGGCGCGCGCGACTTGCCTTCGACGATGTTGGCGCTGCGGCGGTTGATCTGGATAGTCTTGGTGTCCATCGTGTCTCTGCTCGTGGGAATCGGGGAATGCAAGTATCGGACGATTGACTGATTGCTTCCAATCCGATTTTCAAGGGCGATTGATATGCTCGGTGTATGAGAGAAGCCTCCATCGAGCTGCGCGCCTGGCGCCAGTTCCTCGCCGTCGCCGAGGAACTGCACTTCGGGCGCGCGGCGCAGCGCTTGCACATGACGCAGCCGCCGGTCACGCAGGCCATCGCCCAGTTGGAAAAGGCGCTCGGTGTCGTGCTCTTCGACCGCACGCGCCGCCGCGTCGCCCTCACGCCGGCCGGCGAGGCGCTGCTGCCGGAGGTGCGCGAGCTGCTGGCGCGCGCGCAGGCGCTTCCCGGTCGCGCCCGCGCGGCCGCCGCCGGCGAGCTGGGGCGCGTGCGGCTGGCCTTCGTCTCGACCATCGGCTTCGAGCGCCTGCCGGCCTGGGTGCGCGAGTTCCGCCTGCAGTGCCCGGAGGTCGCGCTGGAGCTGGTCGAGGCCACCGGCGATGTGCAGCTCGAGGCCTTCGCGCGCGGCGAGATCGATGCCGGCCTGATGCTGCATTCACCCGGCTTTGCGCCGCCGGGGCTGGAGCGCTTGCCGGTGTCGGAGGAGCCGCTGGTGCTGGCGCTGCCGGCGCGGCATCCGCTCGCGCGCCGCCCGAAGCTGCCGCTGGCGGAGGCGCTGGCCGAGCCGCTGGTGATCTTCCCGCGCCGCATCGTGCCCTCGCTGCACGACGCGATCTTCGGGCTCTATCACGCGGCCGGTCGTGTGCCGCAGGTGGCGCAGGAGGCGATCCAGATGCAGACCATCGTCAACCTAGTGTGGGGCGGCCTGGGCCTGGCGTGGGTGCCCGAGAGCGTCACGCAGTTCCGGCGTGCCGGCGTGGTCTACCGCGCTGCCGCCGAGTTCGCACCGGCCGCACGGCGCCGGGCGCCCGTGCTGCCGGCCGGCGAGACCAGCCTGGTCTGGCCCGCCGCCGGCGCCAACCCGGCGCTCGCGCGCTTCGTGCAGTTCATCGCCGCGAACGGTTCGCCATGACAATGACCCCACGGATACGGCCGCCGCTGCCGCAGGCGCGCAAAAACCGCGCGGCACAATAGCCCGATGCTGATGTACCCCCAGATCAACCCCGTGGCCTTGCAGCTCGGGCCGATCGCGATCCACTGGTATGGCCTGACCTACCTGGCCGCCTTCGCGCTCTTCTACTTTCTCGGCACGCGCCGGCTGCGGCACGAGCCCTTCCGCTCCATCACCGGGCCCGGCGCCTGGACGCGCAAGGACCTGGAAGACATTCTTTTCCTCGGCGTGATGGGCGTGATCGTCGGTGGGCGGCTGGGCTACTGCCTGTTCTACAAGCCCGGCTACTACCTCACGCATCCGCTGGAGATCTTCTTCGTCTGGCAGGGCGGCATGAGCTTCCACGGCGGGCTGATCGGCGTGATCGCAGCGATGGGCTGGTTCGCGCGCTCGCGTTCGCGGCCTTTCTGGCAGGTGATGGATTTCGTCGCGCCCTGCGTGCCCACCGGACTGGCTGCGGGCCGGGTCGGCAACTTCATCAACGGCGAGCTGTGGGGGCGCTTCAGCAGCCCCGATCTGCCTTGGGGCATGGTGTTTCCGCAAAGCGGCTCGATGCTGCCGCGCCATCCGTCGCAGGTCTACCAGTTCCTGCTCGAGGGCTTGCTGCTCTTCGTGATTCTCTGGTTGTATGCGCGCAAGGAGCGGCGCGAGCGCCGCGTCTCCGCGGTCTTCCTGATCGGCTACGGGGTGATGCGCTTCATTGCAGAGTTCTTTCGCGAGCCCGACGACTTCCTGGGCCTGCTGGCGCTCAATATGAGCATGGGGCAGTGGCTGTGCGTGCCGATGGTGCTGTTCGGCGTGTGGCTCTATGCCAGCGCGCCGGCGGCGCAGCCGGCCTACGGAGCGCGCCGGCCGGGCTGATCGCGCCCAGGGGGCGCGGCCATCGCATGCTTCTCCCGATGATTGTCTGTTGAGCAGAATCAAGACCGTCTCGACCTTGGCATGCTTGTCATCGATGGCGAGCGCCCATTGAGCTGCATGCTTGGCGATTCCGGGGTTCACACGGCGGGGAGCAGGATCTCATTCCGGATCGACGCGCGTCATGTCGCCCAGCAATACCTCCGTGCCACGCGGGAGGACTGTGTCATTCCATTCCCGCTGATTGCGATCGACGAAGGTCATGAGGGCGAGATGGTTTTCAAAGGAGCGATGAAATTCCTCCTCCTTCATATTGGGGCGATTTCTCTCGAAGTTCCCGATCTCAAGGGATCGCAGCGATCGGTTCGACTTCATGACGTCGACGAAGAGACCGCAGTCAGCGTCCGACATGAACGGCAGGCGCAGAGAAGCAAGTTTCAACTTCTCAAGCCGAAAGGCCAGGCATCTCAAGCCTATGCGTTCCATATCCGCACTGGAGAGATCGAGATGCTGAAGTTTTTCGGTGTGCCCCAGTTGTGAAAACATCGTCGATGCACACGTCCAAGGGAATTGGTTGTAGGAGAGATCGAGATGGACAACGCCCAGAGTGGCCATCATTCCTACTCGACTCCAGTTGACACCGTCGTCTTTCGGCCAGCAGCCCGCGAGCGCCAGGCTGATCAGGGTGGTTTTGTCTCGCAGCGCCTTCGACAGGAGGCCACAGCTGCTTCCACTCAGTGGGTTCCAGGAAAGATCCAGATGTGTCAGCGTCGTTGTCGCCATCGCCAGGAATCGGACGTAGTGCTTCAGCGAGTCCTGGAATGTTCGGAAGGGTGCCGGCCACCTTCTGAGTGCCAAGTCGCGCAGCTTGCCTTGAGCGCCGAGCATCTTGGCGAGGGCGGCATGATCGTTGTCGTCCATGCCAAGGTCCTTGACAAGATGAAGCTTGCTCACTTGCGAAACCGCGGGATTGAGAACCGCCTGCAACAGCGGGAAGGGTTTCTGCGTGTCCTCAATGTGCAAGTCCTGCAGATGGGGCAAGGCCCGACAACTCAGCTCGTTGACGACTTCGCGGAAGGTGCAGCCTAGGAGGCGCAGGGATTTCAGTTCGGGCATTTGTCCCAGGGTCTCCAGAAGGAGCGCGCCCGTGCAGTCGTCGAAGTAGTTGCGACGCAGAGTCAGCTGCCTGATCGAGCAGTCTTTCGGCAAGGCACTCAGCAAATCCAACCATGGTTTCTCGCCTGCGATGTCTTCAATGTGCAGCGTCTGCAGGGGCAACTTCGCCAGGACCTTGCCCAGCGCTTGGCAGTCGCCACGCTTCATGCATTTGCGGACAAGTTCGCTCGACTCGCCCTCACTCAAGGCTTGCGGATTCATGTGGAACTTGTTGAACAGCTCGTCAAAGCGGGGACGTGGATGCTCTGGAGGAGGCACTCCCCGCTTCGGCCCGTAGTCGCAATTGCTATGGCCGGTGGAATTCATGGCATTTTTCTTCCGCTGGTGTTGGACATGTCTCCGCCGATGCAGAGGACCCACTGGGTAACCTCAGCGAGAGGAATGGTTCCACGCGCGGGCTCTGGTCCGCGTGTGCGGCGCCCTGCAATGACTGCGGATGCAGATCTGGAATGAAAACTGCTGGACGCCCGACTTACTTCTCTTCTTGAAGCCGCTTCAGTGCTGCCTGGCCTTCCTCGTTCGCTTTCTTGTTGAGGAGGCTCAGGGTCATGGCTTGGTTGCCATCTCCCTCGATGGCCACATGACCAGCTGCATAGCGGGCGATCTCTTGAAAAACATTCCCTGGATCGGTGCGGCCCAGCCCGCCCAGCACGACCTTCATGCCGCCTTCCATGAGCGCGAACCTTTCCTCCTCCCAGGCTCTCCGGTTGAGCGAGATCTGCCCCATGAGGGCCAGATAGTTGGGATAGAGCTGATGAGATTCCTCCGCTGACGTCGTGGAGCACCACCGCTCGATCTCCGGGATGGGCAGGGACCGCAGCATTTGGTTCTGCTTCATGGCCTCGACCAAGGGTGCGAAGTCGCTGTCGTCCAAGGGCGGCAGTTGCAGAGAGACGAGCGTCTTGTTGTTCTCCAGAATGGCGGGCAGTCCGAAGGTGATGAGCGCATTGGTCATACTGAAACCGCTGAGGTTGAGATGCTGCAGGCTTGGGTGGCCCCGCATTGCCATCAGCACTGGCCCCATCGACGAGGGGAATTTGTTGCGCGAGAGATCGAGGCTGACAAGGCTCGGTAGCTTGACGAGCCTGGCGAGGTCCTTCCAATCGGATGTGTCGCTCATGCTTCGCCAACAACCTGCGAGCGACAGGTTGGTCAAAGTGGATTTGTCTTGGAGAGCCTTCCACAGATCTTTACAGGTGTCCGGGCCCAGGGGGTTCCCGGAAAGATCCAAGTGTGTGAGCGCTTTCGCCTTCTTTAACAGGTCGATGTATTGCGCGACGCATTTTTCATCTCTTAAGGCTCTGAGCGTCAGCTTTTGGAGCGTGGAGGCATGGCTGTCGGAGAGCTTGGTGGCGAGATAGCGATGCTTCTCATCGTCGATGTCGATGTCGGCGTTGGAGTCAAGGTGGAACTCGCTCAGTTTTGGGGAGGCGTCGAGGAGCGCAGACAGCAGGTTGAAGGGGTCGTCCGTATTCTTGACGTGCAGGTTCCGCAGCTCGAGTAGGGGAGGGCAAGATGGTGGATCGCGCAGTGTCCAGAATGTGAAGGCGCACGAATCGAAGTGCGGAGATTTCAGGTCGGGCATTCGACCCATGAGATCGAACAGTAGAGAAGTGTTGGTCCAGTCAAACTTTTGCTTGGACAGGATCAACTGGCTGACCGAGCAGGAAGCTGGCATGGCCTCGAGCAATGTCTGCCATGCGCGTTCGTTAGCGGGCCTGGCGATGTGGAGCGTCTGCAAGGGTAGCTGCGCCAGCATATTGCTTAGCGCTTTGACCTTCCCACGGAACATGCATTCACAGATCAGGCTGTTCAACTCAGCCTCAGTTGGGATGTAGTTGGGGTTCTGGACAAGCTTGCGGACCAGTGCATTGCATTCATGAGACAGATCGGAGGGTGAAAGCTTGGCAAGGCTCTCCCTCCAGCTCTCGGTAGGCAAAGGTCGGTAGGCGTAGGGGTAGGGGTTACCGGTAGTTCTGATGTGCATGACGCTCTTCTCACTGCTCGTTGCGGACTTGGACGCCTCCTGCAGATGCAGGTGTCAAGGTCTGTAACGGCAGCGCGCGCAAGGTTCCGCGCTGCGGCCTCGGGCAATACTCCGAGCAAGATTCCAAGCGCAGCGCTCATGGAGGCCGAGAGACCTGCGACTGATAATTACGCGTAATTACCAATAATCACGGCTGCGCCAGCCTGCTACAACAGCATCGATGCGCATCGTCCACAACTCCCTGCACGACGAAGTCGCCGCCACCCTCCGCGAGGAGATCTTCGCCGGCACCCTCGCGCCCGGCAGCTTTGTCGACGAGGCGGCGCTGTGCGAGCGGCTGTCGATCTCGCGCACGCCCTTGCGCGAGGCGCTCAAGGTGCTCACGGCAGAGGGCCTGCTGCGCCATGAGCCGCGGCGCGGCTGCTTCGTGGCCGAGGTCACGCACAAGGATCTGGACGACATCTTCCCGGTCATTGCGCTGCTCGAAGGTCGCTGCGCCTGGGAGGCGGCGCGCAATGCCAGCGATGCCGAGTTGGAGGCGCTGGAGGCCCTGCACGACAAGCTGGCCCGCCATGCGCGGGCCAAGCGCATCAACGAGTACTACGCCACCAATTACGCGATTCACGAGGCCATCATCATGCTGGCGGACAACCGCTGGCTCGCGCAGGTCATCGGCGACCTGCGCAAGATCCTCAAACTCGCACGCCTGCAGCAGTTGCACGCACCGGGTAGGCTCGAGCAAAGCCTCTCGGAACACTTGGCCGTGTTCGCTGCGCTCAAGGCGCGCGACAGCGACGGCGCCGAGGCGGCCATGCGCACCCACCTGAACCGCCAGCGCGAGGCCCTGCGGGCCGTCGCCGCGCAACAGAAAGCGAAGCTGATTTCATGATCACCAATGCCTCCGACTGGATTACGCGCAACGTTTCTCGGCTGCGCCCGGGCGCCGACGCCGAGGGCAAGAAGGCCGCGGGCGCCCAGGCGTCCAAGGCCGCCGGCGTCGGTCCGCGCCCGTTGGCCGAGCGGCTCGAGGCCACGCTGCGCCGCCCCGGCGAGGGGCTCGCGCCACGTGCTTTGCGCCGCGCGCTCGCCGAGCTGCAGGCGGTGATCGATCCGCGCATCAGCGAGGTCGAGGCCGGCCGCCGCGCTCATGCGGTGGTCCAGTGGTACGCCGGGCGCGAGCTCGACGAGCGGCGCGACGTCTGGCTGCTGATGAGCGAGCGCTTCGCCCCCGATCTGGGCAAGGTCAGCACGGCGCGCGACCACCACCAGGCCGCCATGGGCACGGCCGAAGAAGGTCAGGCCGAGGTGCACCTGCGGCGCGCCCTGGTCTCGCCGCGCCTGCGCCTGCTGCAGCGCTTTGCCATCGAGCCGGAGGGCATGCGCTTCCTGGTGGACCTGCGCGCGCAGCTGCTGCCGCACCTCAAGGGCGACCGCCGCCTGCTGCCGCTCGATGCCGAGCTCGAGCACCTGTTCTCGACCTGGTTCGACGTCGCCTTCCTGGACCTGCGGCGCATCAGCTGGGACTCGCCGGCCTCGCTGATCGAGAAGCTCATTCAGTACGAAGCGGTGCACGACATCAAGAGCTGGGCCGACGTCAAGAACCGGCTCGACAGCGACCGCCGCTGCTACGGCTTCTTCCATCCGCGCCTGCCCAACACGCCGCTGATCTTCGTCGAGGTGGCGCTGGTCGACCACATCAGCGAGGGCATCGTGCCGCTGCTCGACGAGGCGGCTGCGCCGGTCAAGGCCGACCGGGCCACCACCGCCATCTTCTATTCGATCAGCAACACGCAGGACGGCCTGCGCGGCGTGAGCTTCGGCGACTCGCTGATCAAGCGCGTGGTCGAGACGCTGCAGGCCGAGCTGCCGCGCCTGAAGATCTTTGCCACGCTGTCGCCGATCCCGGGCTTTCGCGGCTGGTTCGCGAAAAATGCCGCAGCGCTGCTCACGCGCCTGGACGAGAAGCGCCAGACCGAGCTGGGCCGCGTGGTCGGCTCGCTGCCGCCCACGGCCGAGCGCGTGCTGGCCGCAGCAGAGGAGGCGGGCACGCTGGACGCCAGGTCGCCCGTGCGGCAGCTGCTGATGAATGCCGCCGCCGAGTACCTCGGCCGCGCCACCGCCGAAGGCAAGCCCGTCGATCCGGTGGCGCGCTTCCACCTGGGCAACGGTGCGCGCGTGGAGCGCCTCAACTGGGCCGGCGACCCCTCGCCCAAGGGCCTGAAGCAATCCTACGGACTCATGGTCAACTACCTCTACGATCTCAAGCGGCTCGACAAGCACCGCGGCCTGCTCGCGCAGGGCAAGGTGGCGGTGTCGGGCGATGTGGACGATCTCTTTCTCAAGGGTTGATCCCGAGAGGGGCCGTGTGCGGCGCCGTGGGCCCCGGCGCATTCGTGGTGACAACTTCAGGAGACACAGCAATGAGCTCAACCTTTCAGCGGCGCGACGTCCTGCGCCTGGCCGCGGCGGGTGCTGCCGTCACGCTCGGCGGGGCCGCGTACGGGCAATCGGCCTGGCCGGCCAAGCCGGTGACGCTGGTGGTGCCATTCCCCGCCGGCGGCGGCACCGATGCCTTCGCGCGGCCGCTGGCGGCCCAGTTCTCGAAAGCGACCGGGCAGTCGCTGGTGATCGACAACCGCGGCGGCGCCGGCGGCACCCTGGGCGCGAGCATCGCGGCCAAGGCGCAGCCCGATGGCTACACGCTGTTCATGGGCGCGGTGCACCACGCGATCGCGCCCTCGGTCTACCCGAAGCTGGACTACGACATCGAGAAGGACTTCGTGCCGCTGATGCTCCTGGCCAGCGTGCCGCAGGTGGTGGTGATCAATCCCAAGCGCGTGTCGGCCACGACGCTGAAGGATTTCGTCGCCGAAGCCAAGAGGAATCCCGGCAAGCTCAACTACGCCTCGGCCGGCGCCGGCACCTCGCACCACCTGGCGGGCGAGCTCTTCAAGCTGCAGACCAACACCTTCATCACCCACATCCCCTACCGCGGCGCAGGCCCGGCGCTGCAGGACCTGATCGCCGGCAACGTCGACTGCATGTTCGACGGCCTGGGCTCCTCCGCGCAGCACATCAAGGGCGGCCGCATCAAGGCGCTGATGATGGCGGGCAGCAAGCGCAACCCTGCCTTCCCCGACGTGCCGAGCGCGTCCGAGGTGGGGCTGCCGGACTACACCGTCACGACCTGGTACGGGCTGTGGGCGCCCAAGGGCACGCCGGCGGAGGTGCAGACCAAGATCGTCGAGGACATGCGCAAGACGCTGGCCACCGACGAGCTCAAGGCGATCTGGGCCAGCAACGGCGCCGAGATCCCGAACCTGGTCACGACGGCCTACGGCAGCTTCGTGAGCTCCGAGGTCAAGCGCTGGGCCGGCGTGGTCAAGGCCTCGGGCGCGAAGATCGAATGACGCACGGAGCCGTCAGGCTGGAGCGCGAGGGCCCGATCGCCTTGGTCACGCTCGCGAATCCGGGGCGGCTCAACGCGATGTCGCGCGCGATGTGGCGCGAGCTGCGCGCCGTGTTCGACTCGGCGCTGGCGCACGACCGCTCGCTGCGCTGCGTGGTCGTGCGCGGCGAAGCGGGCCAGTTCTGCGCCGGCGGCGACATCTCCGAGTACCCATCGTTCCGCTTCGACGAAGCCTCGCTGCGCGAATTCCACGAGAACGAGGTCTGGGCCGCGCTGGCCGCCATGCTGGCCTGCGAGCTGCCGCTGGTCGCGCAGATCGAGGGCGCCTGCATGGGCGCAGGCCTGGAGATCGCGAGCTGCTGCGACATCCGCCTCGCCGGGCAGAGCGCGAAGTTCGGCGCCCCGATCGCGAAGCTGGGCTTCCCGATGGCGCCGCGCGAAGCGGCCCTGGTGCGCGGTGCCGTCGGCGACACGCTGGCGCGCGACATGCTGCTGGCCGCCAGCGTGCATGGCGCGCAGCGCCTTTGCGATGCCGGCTTTCTGCTGGCCGTGGTGCCCGATGCGGAGGTCGCCACGAAGGCGCTGGCGCATGCCCGGCGCATTGCCGCGCTGGCGCCCGAGGCCGCCCGCGCCAACAAGCGTGCGCTGGCGGCGAGCTCGGCCGAAAGCCTGCTCGCCAACGCCTACGACTATGCCGACTCGCCCGAGCATCGCGAGGGGATCGCCGCCTTCCTGGCCAAGCGCCCGCCCGTCTTTTGAATGTCCGATGAGATGACCGACCCGACCAACGCCAACCTTTTCGCTGCGCTGCGTGCGGCCTTCCCCTTGGACCTCGATGCCATCGCGGTCGAGACCGACGACGGCCTGTACTACTCCTGGCGCGACCTGGAACGCGCCAGCGCGATGATCGCCAACCTGCTCGATGCGCTGGGCCTGAAGGCGGGCGACCGCGTCGCGGTGCAGGTCGAGAAGTCGGTCGAGGCCATGTTGCTCTACCTCGCGACCCTGCGCGCGGGCTATGTGTTCCTGCCCCTCAACACCGCCTACCGCGAGGCCGAGATCGCCTACTTCCTCGGCAACGCCGAGCCGGCCGTGGTGGTGTGCAGCAGCGCCAACGCCGGCTGGGTGACGCCCCTCGCCACCGCTGCCGGCACGCGGCACGTGTTCACGCTCGACGACGACCGCAGCGGCACGCTGCTCGAGGCCGCGGCGCAGCGCAGCGACCAGCATCGGGTGGCGCAGAAGAAGCCTGAGGACCTCGCGGCGATCCTCTACACCAGCGGCACCACAGGCCGCAGCAAGGGCGCAATGCTCACGCACCGCAACCTGCATTCGAACGCCGAGGTGCTGAAGAACTACTGGGGCTGGCGCCCGGGCGCCGACGTGCTGATCCATGCGCTGCCCATCTTCCACGTGCACGGCCTCTTCGTCGCCATCCACGGCGCGCTGATCAGCGGCAGCCGGATGATCTGGCTCAACCGCTTCGATCCGAAGCGCGTGGTGGCCCGGCTGCCGGATGCGACGGTGTTCATGGGCGTGCCCACGCTGTACACGCGCATGCTGGCCGAGCCCACGCTCACGCGCGAGGCGTGCAACGGCATGCGGCTCTTCATCTCCGGCTCCGCGCCGCTGCTGCTCGAGACCTTCGAGGCCTGGCGCGAGCGCACCGGCCACACCATCCTCGAGCGCTACGGCATGAGCGAGACCGTGATGCTCACGTCCAACCCGTACAGCGCGGTGCAGGGCGAGCGGCGCGGCGGCACGGTGGGCTTTCCGCTGCCGGGCGTGCAGCTGCGCGTGCGCGATGACGCGGGCCGGCCTTGCTCCACCGGCGAGATCGGCCACATCGAGGTGGCGGGCCCGAATGTGTTCGCGGGCTACTGGCGCATGCCCGAGAAGACCAAGGAGGAGTTCACCGACGACGGCTTCTTCAAGACGGGCGACGTGGGCCGGATCGACGAGCTGGGCTACGTGACGATCGTGGGCCGCAGCAAGGACCTGATCATCAGCGGCGGCTACAACGTCTATCCGGCCGAGATCGAGGGCTACATCAACGACATGCCGGGTGTCGCCGAGAGCGCCGTGATCGGCGTGCCGCATCCGGACTTCGGCGAGGTGGGCGTTGCCGTCGTTACGCCGAAGTCCGGCGCCGCGCTCGACGGCGAAGCGATCATCGTCGAGCTCAAGGCCAAGCTGGCGAACTTCAAGATTCCCAAACGATGCTTCATCGTGCCCGAGCTGCCGCGCAACGCCATGGGGAAGGTGCAGAAGGCGCTGCTGCGGGAGCAGCACAAGGCCCTGTTCGAGGCCGCGTAGCGTCAGGCCATCAAGCCGTTCAGCAGCCCGGTGCGCGGGTGGCAGTTGATGTACTCGTAGCTCTGTTCGTCCGCCTTCAGCACCGCAACCTCGTGGTACACGCGCAGCTGCAGCTGAAAGTTCAGCGCCTGCACATAGCGCATGAAGCCGCCGAAGATCGCCACGTGCGTGGGGTGCGATTCGGCCCAGCGCTCCATGTCGGCGAGCGAGCGCCAGAAGCTCAGGCCGAACGACTTCTCGAGCGGCGCACCCGACGCATCGAGGTGATGCATGTAGCGGTTGCTGTAGCAGCCGATGCCCAGGCCCTGGTCGCGCAGGAAATCCATGCCTTCGCGCAGCACGGGCTGCATCTCTGCGAGATAGAGCGTGCGCTCCTGGCCCCGCGTGTCGACCCATTCCTGGCCGGAGCGAATCATCGCAAGATGCTCATGACCGGCCACGCGCACATGCCGGCCCGGCTCGGCAGCCGGCCCGACGATGGCGCGCGCACCCGAAGGCACCAGGGCGTCGGTCTGCGACAGCGGGATGCGCTCGCGCATCGATCCCCAATAGGCATGCTCCTGGATCTCGCCGCTGGCGCTGCCCATCACGACGCCGATGCCCTCGAAGCGATCGGGCGTGTTGAAGAGCGTCTCGCAGTGAGCGACACGCGGCGAGACGATCTCGCGGAAGTACCCGATGCCTTCGTCCAACCGATCGCTCGAGCGCCACCAGTCGTCGATCTCCGGCGTGGCGCACCAGCGTGCAAAGCGTGTGGGATCGTCCCAGTACGCGATGGCGATCATGTTGTCGAAGCCGTCCGCATCGACGAAGTGCGCGAGGTCATGGTGCCCCGGCCCGTCGGGCAGGCCGAAGCTGCGCGCGATTCCGGACAGTGCGGCGCAGGCCCGGCCCTGCATTGCGGCGCCGCGCGATTGCACGCCGAAGTAGCCCATCACCACCTGGGTGACTGCGCCCGTGGCGCGCGCCGACCAGGCAGGGTAGGGCGGGACGTAGTCGTCCTCGATGCGGCGATGCCGCGTGCGCGGGCATTTCAGGGCTTCGGCGATGGCGGATTCCATGGGCGACCCCGCGGCTCAGGCGGCCAGCGGCAGCGGCGTGCTGCCGGCCGCGGCCTCTGGCTTGGCGACCACGGCCTCGAAGGCGCCGGCCTCCGCCTCCGGCTGCCGCTGGAACACCACCGGCTCGCGGCGCGCCTTGTTGAGCAGCAATTGCGTGACGTCGGGCCGCGCATAGTGGCCGCTCGGATCGCCGGCCGCCTTGGCGAGCGAGATCATGCCGAGGTCGATGTCGGCCATCACCAGCCCTTCCTGGTCCTCGGCCAGCGGCGTGCCCAAGGGCGCTCCGTCGGGTCCGTAGATGCGCGCGAAGCCGCCGCCCACGCGAAGCATCTGCTGCTTGCCGGGGTCGGTGCACAGCATGTCGCTCATGGCTTGCGAAACGGTGGCGCAGGGCGCGACCACGAAGCATTGGCCTTCGGCCGCGTAGACCTGGCTGGCGGCGTTGTTGACCTCGGCGCCGAGTGCGTAGGCCGCGCCCCGGTAGAGCGAGAAGCTGGGCCAGGCGGCGCAGTGGATCTGCTCGTTCTGCGCATACATCGCGTACTTGCTGAGTGGCTGCAGGTGCTCCCAGCACGACAGCGATCCGATGTTGCCGATCGCCGTCTCGCACACGGTGAGGTCGGAGCCGTCGCCTTCGCCGAACACGGTGCGCTCCACGTGCGTGGGCTTGAGCTTGCGGCGGGTCTGCACCGTCCGGCCCTGATCGTCGATCAATGCCTGGGCGATGTAGAGGCTGCCGCCCGCCTTTTCGCTGTAGCCGAGCGAGACCCAGATCCCGTGCTTGCGCGCGGCCTCGCGCACGCGGTCGAACTCGGGCGAGCCGACGACCAGCGAATTGTCGTGATAACGCTGCACGAACTGCATGCCCCAGGCGGGCGAGTCGAGCCAGATCCACCAGGGATAGCCCGGTGCCCAGGTCTCCGGAAATGCGATCAGCTGCACGCCCTGCGCCGCCGCCTGGGCGATCAGGTCGACGGTCTTGTCGAGGGTGCCGTCGAGATCGAGGAACACGGGCGCTGCCTGGACGGCGGCGACACGAAGTCGGGGATGGGTCTTGCTGGCCATGGCGGGCTCCGGAGAGTGAGGGAAGAAGGCCGCACGCGTCGCGCGCATCGGGTTTGCGCGGTGGCATGCGGGTTGCTTGAAGCGTAAGTTCGACCCCGCCGTTCATCTTGTCCGGATCTCGCGGCGTTCTTGTCCCTGCGTTGCGCCCTTGCCTCCGGGAGGACCCCATGACCCAGTTGTTCAGCACCGATGCCGTCCCCCGCGACCAGCGCCTTGCGTACTGGACCGACATGATCTGCAACGTCTACGTGCAGCTCGGATGCGATCCGGTGCGCGAGCGCCCGGCCGGCGACTTCACCGGCAGCATCCGCCGCCATACCTTGCCCAGCCTCGACGTGTCGGTGGTGAACTCCGGCGCGCAAAGCGTGATGCGCACGCCCGGCCACATCGCGCGCTCCACGGACGACTATTTTCTGGTGGGCATCCAGACCGCCGGCCGCGGCGTGGTGCGGCAGGACGGGCGCGACGCCGTGCTAGCCGTCGGCGATTTCGCGCTCTATGACAGCACGCGGCCCTACCAGCTGCTGTTCGACGAGGCCTTCGAGCAGATCGTGCTCAAGCTGCCGGGCGAACGCCTGCGCAGCGAGCTGCGCCAGACCGAGGCACTGACGGCCACCACCGTGTCGGGGCGCGAAGGCGCCGGCCATCTGCTGATCAGCATGATCCGCACCTTGCGCGAGGACATCGATGCGCTGCAGCCCGCGTCGGCACTGGCAGTGGCGAACGGCGTGCTCAGCATCCTGGTGGCGGGGCTGCAGACGCTGCCGGCTGCGCGCTCGCCGGGGCTGAGCCATCTGGCGGCCTATCACCTTGCGCGCATCAAGCGGTGCATCGACGAGCAACTGGCCGATCCGGCGCTGTCGGTGAGCAGCCTGGCGGCGGAGCTCGGTCTGTCGGTCAGCCAGATCCACCGCGTGTTCAGGAGCGAGCCGCTCACGCCCGCGCAGTACATCTGGGAGCGCAGGCTGGAAGCCTGCAGCCGCGACCTGCGGGAGCCGCGCCTGGCAGGCCGCACGGTCAGCGAGATCGCCTTCGGCCGCGGCTTCAACGACGCGGCGCACTTCAGCCGCGTGTTTCGCGATCGCTTCGGTTGTTCGCCGCGCGAGTGGCGGCTGCGGCACTAGGTTTTTCTCGACCCCGCTCGCCTGGCGGCGGCGAGGGGCCGGGTGCTACTGGACCAGCAGCACCGAGATGTCCGTCTCCGCGATGACCTTGGTCGCCACCGAGCCCATGAGGGCGCGGCCGAATATGCCGTGGCCATGCGTACCCATCACGACCAGTTCGGCGCCGGACTCGGTCGCGGCCTTCAGGATCTCCTCGGCGGCGTGGCCATGGCGTCCGTGGCTGCGGAAGTTCGTGATGCCCTGCTTCTGGAAGAAGGCCTTGACGGGCTCGAGGACCTTTGCGTTCTCCTCGGCGTAATAGTCTCCCAGCACGTCGCGGCTGAGGTGGCGCGCCACGTGGCCGGGCACGCCGGTGGACACGTGCACCACCACGAGTTCATTGCCTTCGACGAACATGGCGCGATGGGCGACCAAGTAGTCGAGCGCCTTCTGGGTATGGGGACTGCCGTCGACGGCGACCAGGATCTTCATGAAAGCCTCTCGTTGTCTGGAACCTGCGGCCAGGCGCCGCATGCCAGGGTTATACGGCGCGGCGCCGCGCGCGTACAGAGAAGCCCATCGTATGCAGGGATTTGCGCTCAGCCGCGCAGGCCCTTCCAGAGCATGTAGGCCGCCAGCACGTACAGGATGCTCGCGAACACGCGCTTGAGCTTCGACACGGGCAGGCTGTGCGCGGCCTTGGCGCCGAGCGGCGCGACGAGGAAGCTGGAGATCGCGATCACGGCCAGCGCCGGCAGCCAGATGTAGCCGATCGAGCCCTCGGGCAGGCCCTGCACCGATCGGCCGCTCGCCACGTAGCCGGCCACGTTGGCCACCGCGATGGGGAAGCCCAGGGCTGCGCTGGTCGCCACCGCGTTGTGAATCGCGATGTTGCACCAGGTCATGAAGGGCACGCTGATGAAGCCGCCGCCCGCGCCCACCAGGCCCGAGACGAAGCCGATCACGCCGCCGGCCGCGAGCTGGCCTCCGGTGCCCGGCATCTGCCGCGTGGGCTTGGGCTTCTTGTCGAGGAACATCTGCGTCGCCGAGAAGCCGACGAACAGCGCGAAGAAGACCGCCAGCGCCTGGCCCTTGAGCAGCGCGAACACGCCGAGGCTGCCGACCAGGCTGCCGATCACGATGCCCGGTGCGAGCCGCCGGGCGATGTCCCAGCGCACGGCCCCGCGCTTGTGGTGCGCGCGCACGCTCGAGATCGAGGTGAAGATGATGGTGGCCATCGAGGTGGCGATCGCCATCTTGACCGCCAGGTCGGCCGGGACGCCTCGGTGGCCGAGGATGATGGTGATGAAGGGCACCATCAGCATGCCGCCGCCGATGCCCAGCAGACCGGCGAGGAAGCCGGTGCCGACGCCCAGCACGGCGAGTTCGGCAACCAGCAGAGGGGCGAGCGTCATGGGGGAAGTCTTGGTCTTCTGGGGCTTAAAAAAGCCACGGCCCCGAAAGCGGGGCCGTGGCCGTCGAGAAAAGGTGTCTGCGAGTGGGGCCGGACTCGCATCCTGAACCGGGGTTCAGGTGGGCGAGGGCAGCAAGGCTTCGGGTTCATCTGACGCGAGATGATCACACCCGCCAAGCGATATACCAAGCCCTGCTCCGTAGAGCATTGGAACAAGGACATATAGAGCCCGACGCACACCGCAGACGAAGCGGATTTTACGCCCGCCGCCGGCCTGGTGGGTGCGCCTCAGAGCAAATGGCCGTCGCCGGCGAGGGCTTGATCGAGGCGCTGGATCAATTGCGCGGCACGTGCGTCGTCGACATCGCTGGTGCCCGGGGCCGCGGCCGGCGTCGGCGCGGGGATGGGTGGGGGCGCCATGGCAGCGGCCAGCGAGGCCTCGCGCTGGGCCAGGTCGAAGGCCAGGTTCAGCGAGGCCAGCACCGCGATGCGGTCGCGGGCCTTGACCTTGCCCGCGTCGCGGATCTTGCACATCGCGGCATCGACCCGCTCGACCGCCTCCCGCAGCTGCTGCTCGCCGCCTTCGGGGCAGCCGAGCAGGTAGCTCTGGCCCATGATCTGGACTTCGACTTGTTTCATCAGTTGGAGGAGGAGGCGTCTTGGGGAGGATCGGCTGGTAGTTGCTCGAGCAGCGCATCGAGCCGGCTGCGCGCCGCGGCCAGGCGCGACTTGAGGGCGTCGCGCTCGCGCGTCAGTGCAGTCACCTGCTCCTGCAGCAGCGCATTGGTTCGCTGCACCTCTTCGTGGCGCACAAGCAAACGTTCGACGCGCTCGGCGATTTGATCAATACGGCTCGGTGCAGGCATGGGGGGCGATTGTAGTTTCCGGCCAAGCCGGCGTTTACACATAAAATCCGCCGCGTTGGTGCTCGCGCCGCGGTTCACGCGGCGCAGTTCAACGGGAAGCAGGAGTCGAAGCCCCTCAGGGCCCAGCCAGCCTGCGCTGCCCCCGCAACGGTCAAACAGCCGGCACCCCTCGGTGCCACCCTCGTCAAGAAGCCACTGGGCGCCCTGAAACAGGTGCCTGGGAAGGCGGCGGGGGCGTGCTGTCAGCCCGGATACCGGCCAACGAGGCGGCTGCCGCATGCGCGAGCAGGCGGCAGCCATGACGTCCAAGCACCGGCGGGGAAGCCGGTGACGGGCATTGATCTCTTGTGTCTTCATGATGACTTCCAGCGTTTCTTCCGCGCATGCCGATGGTTGCGGCTCGTCGCGTCTTCTCCCCGGGCCGCGTGCCCTGGCCCTCCCCATCGTCGCGGCCCTGGGCGGCCTGGCTAGCGCTGCGGCGCTCGCGCAAGGCACTCCCGCGCTCGCCGAGACGGTGGTGACCGCAAACCGCACGCCGACGCGTGCCGACGAGCTGCTGTCCGACACGGTCGTCATCGACCGCGCGCAAATCGAGCAGCAGGCCAGCCGCACGCTGCCCGAGATCCTGGCGCGCGTGGCCGGCGTGCAGATCGCGGCCAACGGAGGCCCGGGCAAGGCCAGCAGCGTGTTCATCCGCGGCGCCGAGGCGCGCCACACCCTGCTCCTGATCGACGGCGTGCGCTACGGCTCGGCCACGCTCGGCACGCCGGCCTGGGAGAACATCCCGGTCGACATGATCGACCGCATCGAAGTGGTGAAGGGCCCGGCCTCGGCGCTGTACGGCAGCGACGGCGTCGGCGGCGTGGTGCAGATCTTCACGCGCAAGGGCAAGGCGGGCGATCCGCTGTTCAGCCCGCGCGCTTCGACCACCCTCGGCAGCGAAGGCTACAAGCAGGTCACCGGCGGCTTCAGCGGCGCCTCGGGGCCGTTCACCTATTCGCTCGATGCGCAGCGCACTGCCGACAAGGGCTTCTCCTCGACCAACCGCAGGGTGCCCTTCGGCAACTTCAACCCCGACCGCGATCCGTTCTCGCAAAGCGCGCTCAATGCATCGCTGGGCTTCCAGATCAATCCCGACTGGAAGATCGACAGCGGGCTGCTGTATTCGGAAGGCGTCAACCACTACGACGACGGTCCGGAGTTCGATACGCGCAGCCGGGTGCGCACGCAGACGGCCTACATCGGCGCGAGCGGCGCGGTGACCTCGGCCTGGAAGACGCAGCTGCGCTATGCGCAGAGCCGCGACTACACGCGCAACATCGTCGCGGACCCGTTCAACATGCCGGGCCTGTTCGAGACCACGCAGAAGGAGTACCTCTGGCAGAACGACATCGCGACGCCGATCGGCACGGTGCTGGCCGGGCTGGAGCGCCGCACGCAGGAGGTGAACAGCGACACGCGATACACCGTCACCGATCGCGACATCGATTCGGCCTTCGTCGGCCTCAACGGCAATGCGGGCAACCACAGCTGGCAGGTCAATGCGCGGCACGACCGGAACTCGCAGTTCGGCGACAGCGATACCTGGTTCGCGGGCTATGGGTATCGCATCTCGCCGAACTGGCGCATCCATGCGTCGCACGGCACCAGCTTCGTCGCGCCTTCCTTCAACCAGCTCTACTACCCTGACTTCGGCAACCCCGCGCTGCAGCCGGAGGAGGGCAGGAACACCGACGTCGGCATCACCTGGAGCCAGGACGGCCACAGCGTGAAGCTGGTGCGCTACGACAACAAGATCCGCGGCTTCATCACCAGCACCACGCGCCCCGAGAACGTGCCGCGCGCGCGCATCGAGGGCTGGACGCTGGGGTACGACGGCCAGTTCGGGCCTTGGACGGTGCACGCGAGCCTCGATTCGCTCGACCCCCGCAACGAGCTCACCGGCGCGCAGCTGCCGCGCCGCGCCAAGAACCAGGCCTCGCTGGGTGTCGACTACGCGGTCGGTCCCTGGAAGTTCGGCGCCTCGGCCCTGCACGTGGGCCGGCGCTTCGACGACACGCGCAATACCATGCGGCTTGGCAACTTCACCACCGTGGATCTGTATGGCGAATACAAGGTGTCGAAGGACTGGGCCGTGCAAGGCCGCATCACCAACCTCAACGACGTGAACTACGAGACCGTCTATGGCTACAACCAGCGTGGACGCGCGGTCTACCTGACGCTGCGGTGGCAGCCGAAGTCGTGAAACCCACATCGCGCGAGCTGATCCTGGGCGGCCAGCGCAGCGGCAAGTCGCGCCGCGCCGAGCTGCGCGCGGCCGAATGGCTGGCGCGCGATCCGGCGCACCGCGCCGTGCTGATCGCGACCGCGACGGCGCACGACGAGGAGATGCGCGAGCGCATCGCGCGCCACCGTGCCGATCGGGCGCAGCGCGTGCCCGCGCTCGTCACCGTGGAGGAGCCGGTCCAGCTCGGCCCTGCCGTGGCGCGGCACAGCGCGCCCGGCACGCTGGTGCTGGTCGACTGCCTGACCTTGTGGCTGACCAACCTGCTGATGCCTTCCGAATCCGCGGGCGCGGCGCCGCCTTGCGCCGACACCGCCGAGATGGCGCTGCTGCACGCACTGCACGATGCGCGGGGCCCGGTGCTGCTGGTGAGCAACGAGATCGGTCTGGGCGTGATTCCCATGGGCCGCGAGGCGCGCGCCTTCGTCGACGCGCTGGGCCGGCTCAACCAGCAAGTCGCCGCCGTCTGCGAGCGGGTGACGCTGATGGCGGCCGGCCTGCCGCTCAGCCTGAAGGAGCCTGCATGAATGCCTTTCCCAGGCATCTGTTCGCCGGGCTGCTGGTCCTCTGCGCGCTCGCAGCCCATGCGGCGGTCGTGACCGACGAGCGCGGCGTGCACGTGGAGTTGCCGCGGCCGCCGCAGCGCATCGTGACGCTGCTGCCCTCGCTGACCGAGTCGGTCTGTACGCTGGGTGCCTGCGAGCGGCTGGTCGGCGTCGACCGCTATTCCAACTGGCCCGAGGCGGTGCGCGCGCTGCCGCAGCTCGGCGGCGGCATCGACCCCAACGTCGAGGCCATCGTGGCGCTGAAGCCCGACGTGGTGCTGCTCGCCGCCTCCTCGCGCGTCACCCAGCGGCTGGAGGCGCTGGGCCTCAAGGTGCTGGTCCTCGAGCCTCGCAGCCATGCGGATGTGCGGCGCGTCCTGGAAGTGCTGACCCAGGTGCTGGGCAGCGGCGATGCGCAGCGCGTGTGGCAGGCCATCGATGCCAGCGTCTCGGCCGCGGCGCAGTCGCTGCCGGCCGGCAACTCGCGCACCCGCGTCTACTTCGAGGTCAACAACGCCCCCTACGCCGCGAGCGAGAGCTCCTTCATCGGCGAGACGCTCGCGCGGCTGGGCGTGAAGAACATCGTGCCGGCCTCGCTGGGGCCCTTTCCCAAGCTCAATCCCGAGTACGTGGTGCGCGCCGATCCCGACCTGATCATGGTCGGCGAACGCAGTGCGCAAGGGCTCGAGCGGCGACCCGGCTGGGGCGGCATTCGGGCGGTTCGAGAGGGCCGCATTTGCCGCTTCACCGCGGAGGAGTCCGATGTGCTGGTGCGTCCGAGCCCACGCATGGGCGAGGCCGCGGGCCTGATGGCGCGCTGCCTGCGGGAAAAGGCGCCCGGAGGCGCCGGCGGGTGAGGAGCGAACACCGCCGCGCACTCGCGCTGGGCATTGCATTGCTGGCCTTGGGCGCGGCCCTGCTGGTGCTGGGCACGGGCATCGGCAGCACCGGTTTCGAGAGCGTGCTGGCGGCGCGCCACGACCCGGTGGCGCTGCAGATCGTGTGGGGCATCCGCCTGCCGCGCACCCTTGGCGCCTGGCTCGCCGGCGCGCTGCTGGGGCTCGCCGGGGCAGTGGCGCAGGGGCTGTTCCGCAATCCGCTGGCCGACCCGTATCTGCTGGGCAGTGCCTCGGGCGCCTCGCTGGGCGTAGCCGTGGCCCTGGCGATGTTCGGCGTCTCGCCGACCAGCACCGAGTGGGTGGTGCGCCTGGGCCTGACCGGCGCGGCCTTCCTGGGCGCCGTGCTGGCGGTGCTGCTGACGCTGCTGCTCGCGCGCGGCGTGCAGCAGACGCTGCGCCTCCTGCTCGCGGGCGTGATCGTCGGCGTGGTGCTGGGTGCCGTCAAGGACCTGATTTCCATTGCGTCCGCCGACATCCTTCAGGCGCTGCAAAGCTTCATCCTCGGCAGCACCGGCCTGGTCGGCTGGAGCGCCTGTGCCGTGATGGGCGCCATCGGCGCGGCGTGCGTGCTGCTGGGCTGGATGCTAGCACCCCTGCTCGACGGCCTCGCGCTCGGCGAGGCCACCGCGGCCAGCCTGGGCCTGCCGCTGGGCGCCATGCGCGCGGCGCTGGTGGTGGTGCTGGCGCTGGCCACCGGCGCGGCCGTGGCGCAGACGGGGCTGATCGCCTTCGTCGGCCTGGCCTCGCCGCACCTGGTGCGCTCGGTGGTCAAGACCACGCACGCGCGGCTGCTCGTGCTGTCCACCGCGATGGGCGGCCTGCTGCTGATGGCGGCGGACCTGCTGGCACGCTGGCTGATCGCGCCGCAGGAGCTGCCGGTCGGCGTGCTGACGGCGGTGCTCGGCGGCAGCTACCTGCTGTGGCTCATGCATCGGCGCAACGCGCACGGGGGCTTCCGTTGACGGCGGCCTTGGAGGCCAGGCAAGTGAGCGCGGCGCTGGGTGCCGTCGAGGTGCTGCATGCGATCGACCTCTCACTCGCGGCCGGTCGCTGGACCAGCATCGTCGGGCCGAACGGCGCTGGCAAGTCCACGCTGCTCAAGGCGCTGGCCGGGTTGCTGGCGCATCGCGGCGAAGTGCGCATCGGCGGCGAGCCCCTTGCTGCGCTGTCGAGTCGCGCGCGTGCCCAGCGGCTGTCCTGGCTGGGGCAGGGCGGGGCAGGCGAGGGCAGCGCCGACGACCTGATGGTCTACGACGTCGCCATGCTCGGCCGCCTGCCGCACCAGCGCTGGCTGGCGGCGCCTACCGAGGCCGACCGCGCGGCGGTCGAGCGCGCGCTGCGCAGCACGCAGGCGTGGGACTGGCGCGATCGTCCGCTGGGCCAGCTGTCGGGCGGCGAGCGGCAGCGCGTGCTGCTGGCGCGTGCGCTCGCGGTCGAGGCCGAGCTGCTGCTGATGGATGAACCCCTGGCCAACCTCGACCCGCCGCACCAGGCCGACTGGATGGCGCTCGCACGCGCGCTGGTGGCCGAGGGCCGCACGGTGGTCAGCGTGCTGCACGAGCTCAACGTCGCGCTCGCGGCCGACGCAATGGTGGTCATGGCGGGCGGCCGCGTGCTGCACCAGGGCAACTGCCAGGACCCGGGGACCCACCAGGCGCTGGAGTCCGTGTTCGGCGGGCGCGTCGTGGTGCACCGGGTGGCCGGGCAATGGATCGCCATGCCGCACTGAACATCGACAAGGAGAACCCATGCAGATCGAAACCCCACCCAGCGAGAAGCCCTACGACAAACCCGAGGGCGAACGCCGCGGCCTGGTGATCGTCAACACCGGCGACGGCAAGGGCAAGAGCACCGCGGCCTTCGGCCTGGCGCTGCGCGCGCACGGACGCGGCAAGGCGGTGAAGATCTTCCAGTTCATGAAGGTGCCTAGCGCGCGCTTCGGCGAGCACCGCATGTTCGAGCAGCTCGGCATTCCCATCGAGGGACTGGGCGACGGCTTCAGCTGGAAGAGCCAGGATCTCGAGCACTCGGCGCAGCTCGCGCGCGAGGGCTGGGAGAAGGCGAGAGCGGCGATCCTCGCGGGCGAGCACTTCATGGTCGTGCTGGACGAAATCACCTATCCGCTGATCTATGGCTGGCTGCCGCTCGACACGGTGCTGGAGACCTTGCGCACGCGCCCGCGCGAGGTGCACGTAGTGCTGACAGGGCGCCGCTGCCCGCCCGAGATCATCGAGCTGGCCGACACCGTGACCGAGATGCAGATGGTCAAGCACGCCTTCAAGGCGGGCATCCCGGCCCAGCGCGGCATCGAAGACTGAGATGCCCTGGCTCTGGGTCCCGCCCCCTTTGGGGGAGGGCTGGGGTGGGGGCAGCCCCTCGCTGGCTCACGCCGCAGCGGTGGTCCTTGCCCTGGCCATCGACCGAATGCTGGGCGAGCCCCCGGCCCGCTGGCACCCGGTGGTCTGGATGGGTCGCTACCTCGCCTGGACCGGCCGGCGTATCGCACCTCCGACCGATGCCGCATCGCCCCGCCGGTTCGGACCCTTCGCCGCCGGCGCGCTGGCCTGGTGCGCCGGCGCCGCCGCCATCCTGCTTGCTGCAACAGCCCTGAGCGCCGCTGCCGCTCGCCTGCCCGACTGGGCTGCGGCTCTGCTGCTCGGCCTGGCGCTCAAGCCTTTGCTCGCCTGGCGCATGTTGCGCGACGAAGTTCTGGCCGTCGAGGCGGCGCTGGCCTGCTCGCTCGCGGAAGGGCGGGACCGCCTCGCGCAGCTCGTGAGCCGCGACGTCCTGACGCTGGACACAGGCGAGGTGCGCGAAAGCGCCATCGAGTCGCTGGCCGAGAACCTCAACGACTCGGTGGTCGCGCCGCTGTTCTGGTTCCTGCTGCTGGGCCTGCCCGGCGCGGCGCTCTACCGCTTTGCCAACACTGCCGACGCGATGTGGGGCTACCGCGGCGAGCGTCAGGGCCGCGTGTGGGAATGGGCCGGCAAGTGGCCCGCGCGGGCCGATGACGTGCTCTCCTGGCTGCCCGCCCGCCTGACCGCGCTGCTGCTCGCCCTGTCTTGCTCCCTCCTCCTCCGGGGGAGGGCTGGGCTGGGGGCACGCGCCCTCGTTCGAGAAGCCCGACTGACCCCATCTCCCAACAGCGGCTGGCCCATGGCCGCCATGGCCTTGCTGCTCGGAGTGCGCCTTGCCAAGCCCGGCGTCTACGTGCTGAACGCAGCAGGCCGCGAGCCCGCCGCCTCCGACACCCGCCGCGCGGCGACGCTCGGGGCGCGGGTCGTCTGGATGACAGCCGCGCTGGCGGCAATGGCGCTTCTCATTCCTGCAACATGGCGCAACCCATGAACCCCGACGAAGAAGCGTTGCACGGCGGCCCCGACGCCCGCGGGGCGGTGCCGCACGACTTCTCGACCAATGCCAATGCCTGCGGCCCCTGCCCGATGGCCGTGCAGGCGCTGGCGCAAGCCGATCCGACCCGCTATCCCGACCCGCGCTACACCGCGCTGCGCGAGACGCTGGGCTGCTTCCATGGCGTCGCGGCCGAGCGCATCGTGATCGCCGCGAGCGCCAGCGAATTCATCGTGCGCATCACGGCCGCGGTCGCGCAGCAAGGCGGCCGGAGGGTCTGGCTGCCGCGGCACGCCTATGGCGACTACCAGCGTGCCGCCGCGGCCTGGGGGCTCGACGTGCGGCGCGAGCCCGAAGCGCCGGCAGGCGCCGCGCTCGCCTGGTGCTGCGATCCGTCGAGCCCGCTGGGCGAGGCCCAGCCGGGCCTGGCGACCCTGGTGGATGCGTTGGAGGCCTCCAGCACCTGCGTGCTGGACATGGCCTATGAGCCCCTGCGGCTCGAAGGCCGCCTTGACCTCGGCGCGGCGCAGCGGGATCGCGTCTGGCAGCTGTGGACACCGAACAAGGCGCTGGGCCTGACGGGTATCCGGGCCGCCTATGCCATCGCCTCATCGGAAGCGGCCCCCATGGCCGAGCGGCTGGGCCGGCTCGCGCCTTCCTGGCCCCTGGGTGCCCAAGGCGTCGCGCTGCTCGAGGCCTGGACGCTGGCCGAGACGCAGGGCTGGCTTGCCGCGAGCCGCGACCGGCTGCGCGGCTGGAAGCGCGAGCAGCAGGCCCTGTGCGCCGCACTGGGCTGGTCCGTCCTCCCCAGCGTCGCCAATTACTTCTGCGCGCGTCCCGATATCCCGTATGCGCCGCGCTCGGCGGCCTTGCGGGAGGCCGGCATCCAGCTGCGGGATGCCAGTTCCTTCGGCCTGCCCGGCCACGTGCGGCTGGCTGTGCTGCCGCCGGCCAGCCAGGAGGCCCTGGCGCGCGCCTGGCAAGCCGCCCGCACCTGAGAAGGCGCCGACGCCGCCTGCGAGTTCAACGCCGCTGCAGCTTCGGATTCTTCGCGAACAGGTCGGCCGCCCAGTCCACGAACACCCGCACCTTGGCGCTCAGGTGCCGGTTGGGCGGATACACCACATGCACCGGCAAGGGCGCGCGGGTCCATTCCGGCAGCAGTTCCACCAGTTCTCCGCTCTCGATGTGCGGATCGGCCATGAAGGTGATGCATTGCGAGAGGCCGAAGCCGCCCAGCACGGCAGCCAAATGGGCATTGCTCTCGTTGACCGACACGCGGTAGGGCCCCGAGATCTCGATGTGCTCGTCGTCCTTGTGGAACTCGTGCGGATAGACCCGGCGCGAGCCGGCCGCGAAGTAGCTCACGACATGGTGGCGCTTCTCGATGTCCGACGGATGCTCCGGCTTGCCGTAGCGCTTGACGTAGGCGGCCGATGCCACCGTCACGAATTCCAGCGTGCCGATGCGCCGCGCCACCAGCGATTGGTCGGTCAGGTCGCCGGCCCGGATCACGCAGTCGACGTTGTCGGTGATCAGGTCGACCGGGCGGTCGCTCACCCCCAGGTCGAGCTGGATGTCGGGGTAGCGGTCGCTGAAGGTGTGCAGCGCCGGCAGGATGATCAGCCGCGCCGTGGACGAGCCCACGTCGATGCGCAGTCGCCCGGTCGGGTTGGCCTGCGCGTTGGTCATGCTGGCCTCGATGTCGTCGAGGTCGTTCAGCAGGCGCGCCGTGCGGTCGTAATAAGCGGCACCGTCCGGCGTCACGGTGACGCGCCGCGTGGTACGGTTCAAAAGCTTCACATGAAGACGGGACTCCAGCGCCTGGATCTGCTTTGTGACTGTGCCCTTCGGCAGCCCGAGCGAGTCCGCGGCACGGGTGAAGGTGCCGGCTTCCACGACGCGGACGAAAATCCGCATGGCCTGGACCTGGTCCATTGGTGCTCCTAGGGAAAAACCCGCGCAACTGCGGGCGGGGGCGGATTCTCACATGCGCTGTGTTAGCGGATTGTTAGCCGATTGGAAACAGAGTGAGGTTGACCAACCTGTTGTACCAGCCAATGAGGCCCTTAATATTCAACCCATCGTTCACCCATTGAGGTTGTGCCATGTCATCCCGCCCCATCCCGCGTCCTGCTGAAGCCGCCAAGGCCCCGGCGGTCGCCGTTGCGCCGGGCACGGAGGTCGACATCAGCGTTCCGCTGCCGGAGCGCGAGCCGGTCCAGGCCCGCCTCTATGGCGAGCGAGCCAAGGGCGTGGCGGTGCCGCTGGTGCTGCATTTCCATGGCGGTACCTTCGTCTGCGGCGACCTCGACGACGGCCGCAACGTCGCTCGGTTGCTGGCGGCGGCTGGCGCGGTGGTGCTGTCGCTGGCCTATCCGCTGAAGCCTTTCCCGGAGCCCATCGAGGTGGGCTACGCGGCGCTCGAATGGCTCTACAAGCAGCGCGTCAAGCTGGCCGGCAAGGGCACCCGCGTGTACCTGGCCGGTGAAGAAGCAGGGGGCAACCTGGCGGCTGCCGTGGCCCTGATGGCCCGCGACCGCGCCCATCCGCCGCTGGCCGGCCAGATCCTGCTGTCGCCGATGCTGGACCCGTGTGCCGGCACCTTGTCGCTGCGTCAGGCCTCGGGCGACGATGCCCGCTGCCGCTGGGCCTCGGGCTGGCAGGAATACCTGAGCTGCCCGATGAACGCGACGCACCCCTACGCGGTGCCCGGCGCATCGCTCAGGCTGGCCGAGCTGGCCCCGGCGCTGGTGCTGGTGGGCGAAGACGATGCGATGCGCGACGAGGCCCTGAGCTTCGCGCAGCGGCTGGAGAAAGCGGGCATTCCGGTGACGAAGGTGGTGCTGCCTTCGGCCGCCAAGTGTCCTGACGAGTTGTATGACCCCGCCTTCGGGGATTGCGCGTGCACGGAGACAGTGGGTGGGCATTTGCGCGCATTTTTCGCTTCCACGGTGCCGCCGGTGCCTCCCCCGGCGTAGGCACCAGCCGGTTTCGCCGGTCAACCTTTTTTTCTGAACCTTACTGGGTCCGCCGGCTTGGCCGGTGGTGCCGGATTTCGCCTTCCTGCTGCTCACGGGCAACGGGCTGGCCTGTTGTTTTCCAAAGTCATCTCAACGAGGAGCTTCATCATGCAAACCAACAACAAGCAGTCGAATGCCCGCCGCCGTCTGTGGCCTGCCGTAACCGGCGTTACCGCCCTGGTGGCGATCGTCTCGGCGGTCATGCTCGGGCTGCCCAGCTTCAAGGCCGAGGCCAACAATGCGCCCGCGGCGGCCGCGCCGCAGGCCACGCCGGTATCGGTGGCCGTCGTGGCGCCCACCGAGGTCAACACATGGGATGAGTTCTCCGGCCGGCTCGAAGCGGTCGAGCGCGTCGACGTGCGTTCGCGTGTCGCCGGCGCGGTGCTGGCGGTGCACTTCCGCGAAGGCTCGCTGGTGAAGCAGGGCGATCTGCTGGTCACCATCGACCCCGCGCCCTATGCAGCCGAGGTCGAGCGTGCCGAAGCGCAGGTCGCCTCGGCCCAGGCCCGCGCAGCCTTCACGCGCAGCGAGCAGGAACGTGCGCGCCGCCTGTGGGACGACAAGGCCATTGCCCAGCGCGAGTTCGACGAGCGCGTCAACGCAGGCCGCGAAGCCGAGGCCAACCTGCGCGCGGCGCAGGCCCAGCTGCAGAGCGCGCGCCTGAACCTGAGCTACACCCAGGTGAGGGCCCCGGTGTCCGGCCGCATCGGCAGGCTGGAAGTGACCGTGGGCAACCTGGTCGCCGCCGGCCCCGGCGCGCCGGTGCTCACCACGCTGGTGTCGGTCAGCCCGATCTACGCGAGCTTCGACGCCGACGAGCAGGTGGTGGTCAAGGCGCTGAAGGATCTGCCGCCCGGCGCCGGCGCGCGGGGCAAGCTCGACGGCATCCCGGTGCAGATGGGCACCTCCGGCCTCGAGGGCACGCCTTACGAGGGCCGCCTGCAGCTGATCGACAACCAGGTCGATGCCAGGAGCGGCACGGTGCGCGTGCGCGCCGCCTTCGACAACAAGGACGGCACGCTGATCCCGGGCCAGTTCGCCCGCATCCGCATGGGCCAGGCCCGAAGCGACATGGCGCTGCTGGTGAGCGAGCGCGCGGTCGGCACCGACCAGAACAAGAAGTTCGTGATGGTCGTGGGCGAGGACAACAAGGCCGAATGGCGCGAAGTCACGCTCGGCGCGTCGGTCAACGGATTGCGCGTGGTGACCAAGGGCCTGAAGTCCGGCGAGCGCGTGGTCGTCAACGGCCTGCAGCACATCCGTCCGGGCGCCCTGGTGGCGCCGCAGACGGTGACCATGGAGGCCAAGGCTGACGCGCAGAACCAGCGCGTGGCCAGCGCCGCCAAGTCCTGAGTACCTGAGTACCTGAGTACCTGAGTTACCTGAGTACCTGAATCAAGGCGGCATCCCCGAGGGAAACAACATCATGAATTTATCGAAGTTCTTCATCGATCGGCCGATCTTCGCGGGCGTGCTCTCGCTGCTGATGCTGATCGCAGGCCTGATCGCGTTGCGCGGGCTGCCGATCTCGGAATACCCCGAGGTCGCACCTCCATCGGTGGTGGTGCGCGCCCAGTATCCGGGCGCCAACCCGAAGGTGATTGCCGAGACGGTGGCGACACCGCTCGAGGAGCAGATCAACGGGGTCGAGGACATGCTCTACATGGGCAGCCAGGCGACCACCGACGGCGTGATGACGCTGACCGTCACCTTCAAGCTGGGCACCGACCCCGACAAGGCGCAGCAGATGGTGCAGAACCGCGTCTCGCAAGCCGAGCCGCGCCTGCCCGAGGAAGTGCGGCGGCTGGGAATCACCACCGTCAAGAGCTCGCCCAACATCACGATGGTGGTGCACCTGGTGTCGCCCAACGGCCGCTACGACATGAACTACCTGCGCAACTACGCGGTGCTCAACGTCAAGGACCGGCTGGCGCGCATCGACGGCGTCGGCCAGGTGCAGGCCTGGGGCGGCGGCGAGTACGCGATGCGCGTCTGGCTGGACCCGCAGAAGGTGGCGCAGCGCGGCCTTTCGGCCAGCGACGTGGTGGCGGCCATTCGCGGCCAGAACATCCAGGCCGCTGCCGGCGTGGTGGGTGCATCGCCCGGGCTGCCGGGGGTGGACACGCAGCTGTCGATCAACGCGCAGGGCCGCCTGCAGAGCGAAGAAGAGTTCGGCGACATCATCGTCAAGACCAGCGCGGAAGGCGCGGTGACCCGGCTGCGCGACATCGGCCGCATCGAGCTGGGAGCCTCGGAGTACGCGCTGCGCTCGCTGCTGGACAACCAGCAGGCCGTGGGCATCGGTGTGTTCCAGTCGCCGGGCTCCAACTCGCTGCAGATCTCTGCCGACGTGCGCAAGACGATGGACGAGCTGGCGAAGTTCATGCCCGAAGGGCTGGAGTACCGCATTGCCTATGACCCGACGCAGTTCGTGCGCGCCTCCATCGATTCGGTGGTGCACACGCTGCTCGAAGCCATCGCGCTCGTCGTGCTGGTGGTCATCCTGTTCCTGCAGACCTGGCGCGCTTCCATCATTCCGCTGCTGGCGGTGCCGGTGTCGGTGATCGGCACCTTCGCGGTGCTGCACCTGCTGGGCTTCTCGATCAATGCGCTCACGCTCTTCGGGCTGGTGCTGGCCATCGGCATCGTGGTGGACGACGCCATCGTGGTGGTGGAGAACGTGGAGCGCAACATCGAGGCGGGCCTGTCGCCACGCGATGCCACCTACCGTGCGATGCGGGAGGTGTCGGGGCCCATCATCGCCATCGCGCTCACGCTGGTGGCCGTGTTCGTTCCGCTGGCCTTCATCAGCGGGCTCACGGGCCAGTTCTACCGCCAGTTCGCGGTGACCATCGCGATCTCCACGGTGATCTCGGCCATCAATTCGCTGACCTTGTCGCCGGCACTCGCGGCGCTGCTGCTCAAGGGCCACGACGCGCCCAAGGACGCGCTGACCCGCGGCATGGACCGCGCCTTCGGGTGGCTCTTCCGTGGCTTCAATCGCTTCTTCCACCGCGGGTCGGAAGCCTATAGCGGCGGCGTGCGCCGGGTCCTGTCGCGCAAGGCGCTGATGATGGCGCTGTACCTGGCGCTGATCGGCCTCACCTTCGGCCTCTTCAAGGCCGTGCCCAACGGCTTCGTGCCGGGCCAGGACAAGCAGTACCTGATCGGCTTTGCCCAGCTGCCCGACGGCGCCACGCTGGACCGCACGGACGAGGTGATCCGCCGCATGGGCGACATCATGGCGAAGAACCCGAACATCGAAGGCACGCTGTCCTTCCCGGGCCTGTCGATCAACGGCTTCACCAACAGCTCGAACTCCGGCATCGCGTTTGCCATGCTCAAGCCCTTTGAAGAGCGCAAGCGGGCCGACCAGAGCGGGGGCGCGGTGGCCCAGCAGCTCAACGCGGAGTTCTCCAAGATCCAGGATGCCTTCATCGTCATGTTCCCGCCTCCGCCCGTGGAGGGCCTGGGCACCACCGGCGGCTTCAAGCTCCAGCTGGAGGACCGGGGCTCCGTCGGCTACGAGGGCATGGATGCCGCAGTGAAGGCCTTCATGGCGAAGGCGATGCAGGCGCCGGAGCTCACCGGCATGTTCACCAGCTGGCAGGTCAACGTGCCGCAGCTCTATGCCGACATCGACCGCACAAAGGCGCGCCAGCTCGGCGTGCCGGTGCAGGACATCTTCGACACCATGCAGATCTACCTGGGCAGCCTGTATGCGAACGACTTCAACAAGTTCGGCCGCACCTACAGCGTGCGGGTGCAGGCGGATGCGCCGCACCGCGCACGGCCCGAGGACGTCGGCCTGCTGAAGGTGCGCTCCACCTCCGGCGAGATGGTGCCGCTGTCCGCACTGATGAAGGTCAACTCCAGCTTCGGCCCGGAGCGCGCGATGCGCTACAACGGCTATCTCACGGCCGACATCAACGGCGGCCCGGCGCCCGGCTATTCGTCCGGCGAGGCGCAGGACGCCATCGAGCGGATCGCCCGTGAGACCCTGCCCAAGGGGGTCGAGTTCGAATGGACCGACCTGACCTACCAGGAGATCCTGGCCGGCAACTCGGCAGTGATCGTGTTCCCGCTGGCCATCCTGCTGGTGTTCCTGGTGTTGGCGGCGCAGTACGAGAGCCTCACGCTGCCGCTGGCCATCATCCTGATCGTGCCGATGGGCATCCTGGCCGCGATGACCGGCGTATGGATCTCCGGCGGCGACAGCAACGTGTTCACCCAGATCGGGCTGATGGTGCTGGTGGGGTTGTCGGCGAAGAACGCGATCCTGATCGTCGAGTTCGCGCGCGAGCTGGAATTCGCGGGGCGGACGCCCTTCCAGGCCGCGGTGGAAGCGAGCCGGCTGCGCCTGCGCCCGATCCTGATGACCTCGCTCGCATTCGTCATGGGTGTGCTGCCGCTGGTGCTCGCGACCGGCGCCGGCTCCGAGATGCGCTCGGCCATGGGTGTGGCGGTGTTCGCCGGGATGATCGGCGTGACCGCGTTCGGCCTGTTCCTGACGCCGGTGTTCTACGTGGCGCTGCGCAGGCTCACGGGCAACCGGCCGCTGAAGCTCCATGGCGAGGTGCCGCACCTGGCGGGCGACGAGGGCTTTGTCTCGGCAGAGCATCCCGCGGGCCCGCACGGCGGCAACGACAGCGGCGGCTCCGGCTCTGGCGGCGCGGGCCTGCGCCCGATGCCCGCCGCGCCCTTGAACACGCACGACTGATGGCGCAAGCCTGATCGCAAGAAAGCAAGAAAGCGGATCATGAAACTCGATCGAAGCACTTTCACCCGGCCCTGGCGCGCAGCGCTGGCGCCGCTCATGGCGGCCCTGGTGCTGGCCGGCTGCGCCACTGCGACCCCCGAAGCGCCGAGCTTCCAGGCGCCGGCCCAGTTCAAGGAACAGGCCGCGGCGCCGGCCGAAGGCCAATGGACCCGCGCCACGCCCGCCGAGGCGCAGCCGCGCGGCGAGTGGTGGCGCGCCTTCAACGACCCGGTGCTCGACGCGCTGGTCGCGCGTGCCGACGCCGCGAACAACAGCATCCAGGTCGCAGCGGCGCGGTTGGCCGAGGCACGCGCGCTGGCGCGCAGCACCGATGCCGACCGCTCGCCGCAGATCGGACTCGGCGCGGGCGCGAGCCGGCAGCGCGGCCTGGACCGCAACCAGAGCACCACGCCCTCCACGCTGATCAACGCGGGCCTCGATTTCTCCTACGAGCTCGACCTCTTCGGCCGGCTCTCGAAGGCCAGCGATGCGGCCCGGCTCGATGCCGAATCGCGCGCCGGCCTGCTGCAGAGCACGCGCCTGCTGGTGCAGGCCGAGACGGCGCAGACCTACCTGGCGCTGCGCGCGCTCGACGACGAGCGCCAGCTGGTGCGCGAGACCGTCGAGGCCTACCGCGACACGCTGCGCCTGACGCAGCAGCGCCATCGTGCCGGCGACATCGCCGAGCTCGACGTGGCGCGGGTGGAGACCGAGATGGCCTCCACGGAGTCCGAGGCGCTCACGCTGGACAGGCGCCGCGCCGAGCTCGAGCACGCGCTCGCGGTGCTGACCGGCGAACCGGCTTCCAGCTTCGAGATGAAGCCCGAGAGCTGGGCCACGGCGTTGCCCTCGATTCCCGCGGGCGTGCCGGCCACCGTGCTCACGCGCCGGCCCGATGTCTCGGCCGCGCAGAAGGGCGTGCTGGCGGCGCAGGCGCGCGTCGGCGTCGCGCAGACTGCATGGTTCCCCAACATCGCACTGACCGGCGGCGGCGGCTATGCCTCTTCGGAGATCGGCGACCTGTTCAAGTGGTCCGCGCGGTCGTGGGGCATCGGCGCATTGCTGTCGCTGCCGCTGTTCGACGGCGGCCGGCGCGAAGCCGGCGTGCAGAGCGCCAGCGCCCAGCTCGACGGCGCGCTCGCGAGCTACCGCGAGCAGGTGCTCACGGCCTTCAGGGACGTGGAAGACCAGCTCTCCTCGCTGCGCATCCTGGGCGCGCAGTCGGAGGTGCAGGCCAAGGCGGTCGCCTCGGCGAGCCGGGCCACGCAGTTGTCCGACACGCGCTACCGCAACGGCTACATCAGCCAGCTCGACCTGCTAGATGCGCGCCGCAGCGAGCTGCGCAACCGGCGCCAGGCGCTGCAGGTGCGGTCGGCGCAGTACCAGTCCACGGTCGGCCTGATTCGCGCGCTCGGCGGCAGCTGGGGTGACCAGGCCACGGCCGATGCCGCACCTGCGGCGGGCGCCGGGGCGCAGGTGGCGGCGCGCTGAGTCCGGCTCAGCCCTGCGGCTCGGAAGGCGGCAGCGCCTGCGCCAACCGGCGCAGCGCGGCCGCCCCGAGCGCCAGCGCGCTCGAGTAGCTCGTCTGCGGCGCGGCGGCGGACTTGAAGCGGCGGTATTGCAGGATCTCGGATCCCTCGTCGTCGAAAGCTTCGATCAACACCCAGTAGAACTTTCCCTCTTCGCGCTCCTCGATGGTGAGCGCCATGTCGCGTAACGAAGCCATCAACCTTGTTCTTTCTATTGTTGAGAACGAAAGACTACAGTTGTTCATCGTGGCGCAGAACAGATCCATCCAGACGCAAACGTTCAAAGCGTGAAGGACTCGACGATCGGCGATGCGGGTCGGCCTGAGCAGGGCTGAACGACAATCCGCGCATGAATCAAGAGCCGGGGCGGAACAAGGCCCGATGCGTCATGGTGCTGGGCACCACCAGCGGTGCCGGCAAGAGCTGGCTGGCCACCGCGCTGTGCCGCTGGTATGCGCGCCAGGGCTTCAAGGTGGCGCCCTTCAAGGCGCAGAACATGAGCAACAACGCGCGCGTGGTGGCGGGCGGCGAGATCGGCAGCGCGCAGTACTTCCAGGCGCTGGCAGCAGGCGCCGCGCCGGACGTGCGCATGAATCCCTTGCTGCTCAAGCCCGAGCGCGACACCCACAGCCAGGTGATCCTGATGGGGCAGGTGAGCACCGAGCTCACGGCCCTGCCGTGGCGCGGGCGCAGCGAGCACGTGTGGCCGCAACTCGCCCGCGCGCTCGACGAACTGCGGGTCGAACACGACATCGTGGTGATCGAAGGCGCCGGCTCGCCGGCGGAGATCAACCTGATGGACAGCGACATCGTCAACCTGCGCGTCGCACGCCATGCCGATGCGCGCTGCCTGCTGGTGACCGACATCGACCGCGGCGGCGCCTTCGCGCACCTCTACGGCACCTGGGCCCTGATGCCCGAGGCTGACCGCGCGCGGCTGGCCGGCTTCGTGCTCAACAAGTTTCGCGGTGATGCTTCGCTGCTCGCGCCCGCGCCCGAGCGCCTGCAGGCGCTGACCGGAGTGCCGACCGTTGCTACCTTGCCGATGTGGTGGCAGCACGGCCTGCCCGAGGAGGACGGCGTCTTCGACGAGCGCAGCACGGCGGCCGGCGCGGTGCGCTTGACGGTCGCCGTCGTCGCTTGTCCGCGCATCAGCAACCTCGACGAATTCCAGACGCTCAAGAACGTGGCGGGCGTGCGCCTGCGCTGGGTGCGCAGCCCGGCCGAGTTGGCCGGCGCAGACTGGGTCGTCCTGCCCGGTTCCAAGAACACCAGCGGCGACCTGGCCTGGATGCGCGCCCAGGGGCTGGACCGCGCCGTGGCGGACCATGCGGGACGCGGCGGTGCGGTGCTCGGCATCTGCGGCGGGCTGCAGATGCTGGGCGAGGCGTTGATCGATCCGCATGGGGTCGACGGCAACGGCCCTGGGCTGGGCCTGCTGCCCCTGGTCACCGTGTTCGAGCAAGACAAGACCGTGCGCCTGCGCGAGGCGCGCTTCGGCGCGCTGAAGGGGCCATGGGCCGCCTTGTCGGAGGTGACCATGCGCGGCTACGAGATCCACCACGGCCGCACCGCGCCGCATTCCGCCATGGCCGCGGCCGGCGATCGCGCCGCGGCGGTGATGGCGGAGGACCTGGCCTGGCAGAACGCGCAGGGCAACGTGCTGGGCCTGTACCTGCATGGCCTGTTCGAGGACCCTGCCGTGCTGCAGGCACTCTTCGGTGCGCGGGCACGTACGCTCGAAGCCGTGTTCGACGGACTTGCCGACCACATCGATTCCCACTTTGAAGCGGGCGCGCTGCGCTCCCTGATCGAATGACGCTTGAACTTCCCGCCGTCGAGTCCATCGACGACTCCGCGCTCGCCGCGCGGCTGCAGCACCTGCTGGACCACAAGACCAAGCCGCTCGGCGCGCTGGGCCGGCTCGAAGCCCTGGGCCTGAGGCTGGGGCTGATCCTCGGCAGCGAGGCGCCCGCCCTCACGGCGCCGCAGATGCTGGTGTGCGCCGGCGACCATGGCCTGGCGGCGCGCGGCGTCTCGGCCTATCCGAGCGACGTGACCTGGCAGATGGTCGAGAACTTCCTCGCAGGCGGCGCCGCCGTCAGCGTGCTGGCGCGACAGCATGGGCTGGCGCTCACGGTGGTGGACTGCGGCGTGCGGCATGACTTCGAGGCACGCGAAGGCCTGCTGGTGCGCAAGATCGCGCCCGGCACCGACGACGCCTCGGCCGGTCCGGCCATGAGCCTCGCACAGTGCGAAGCGGCCATTGCCAACGGCATGGCACTGGTTCGGGAGTTGCCGGGCAACGCACTGCTGCTGGGCGAGATGGGCATCGGCAATAGCTCGGCCGCCTCGCTGCTGCTGTCGCGGCTGGCCGGCCTCGACATCGATCTCTGCACCGGCAGCGGCACCGGCCTCGATGCCGCCGGACTCGCGCGCAAGCGCGGGCTGCTGCGCGAGGTGCTGGCGCTGCATGCCGACGCGGGTGGGCCGCTGACCGCGCTCGCGGCCTTCGGCGGCTTCGAGATCGCCACGCTGGTCGGTGCGGTGCTGCAGGCGGCCAAGGAGCGGCGCGTGATCGTGGTCGACGGCTTCATCGCCAGCGCGGCGGTGCTGGTGGCGCAGGGCTTGCGCCCGCACGTGGTGCAGCGCTGTGTTGCGGCACATGAATCGGCCGAGCCGGGGCATCGGCTGCTGCTCGAAGCGCTCGGCCTGGAGCCCTTGCTGAAGCTGGACTTGCGCCTGGGCGAAGGCTCGGGTGCCGCGCTGGCTTGGCCGCTGCTCGAATCGGCCTGCCGTATCGTGCGCGAGATGGCCAGCTTCGAATCGGCGGGCGTGTCACAGCGGGAGGCTTGATGGCCGGGCTGCGCCATTTCCTGCTGGCGCTCCAGTTCTTCACGCGCGTGCCGGTCACCGGGCGGCTGGCGGCCTGGGTGGGCTTCAGTCCCGCGATGCTGCGGGCGAGCGCTGCGCATTTCCCGGGAGTCGGTTGGCTCGTCGGCGTGGTGGGGGCGGGCGTGTTCCTGCTGGCGCAATCGGGCCTGCCGGGCATGGCCGGTGCGCTGGCGGCTGCGCTGCTGTCGACCATCGCCACCGTGTGGCTGACGGGTGCCTTCCACGAGGACGGGCTGGCCGATGTGGCCGATGGCCTGGGCGGCTCCGCAGATCGCACGCGTGCGCTGCAGATCATGAAGGACTCGCGCATCGGCGCGTTCGGTGCGCTCGCGCTGGTGCTCGCCCTGGGATTGAAGATCGCGCTGCTGGCCGTGCTGGCGGGGCAGGGTGCGATGAGCGCCGCTACCGCGTTGATGGGCGCGCATGTCCTGTCGCGACTGGCGCCACTGTTCCTCATCCGGTGGCTGCCCTATGTGGGCGACGAGGGTGCGGCGAGCAAGTCCAAGCCGCTCGCAGATGCGATCGGCGGGGGTGCCTTGCTGGTGGGCGTGCTGTATGCGCTGCCGGCCGTCCTGCTGCTGCTGTTCACGCAGCCGCTCGTCCAGGCCGCGGCTGCCCTGGTCGGGTGCGTGCTCGCTGCGTCGTACATGGCCTGGCTGCTCGCGCGCCGGCTGCAGGGCTTCACCGGCGACGGGCTGGGCGCCACCCAGCAGCTGTGCGAGCTGGCCATCTACCTGGCGCTGGCCTGGCAGATATGAAACTCGGTCTCGTGCGCCACGCGGAAACCACCGCAGTGCCCGGCTCCTGCTACGGCCGCACCGACGTGGGCGTGCCGGCGGAGGCCACACGCGCCATCGCCGAACGCATCGCGCCTTCGTTGGCCGCAGGCATCGAGCTCGTCAGCTCGCCCCTGCAGCGCTGCGCCCTGCTGGCGCAGGCCATCGCCGCGCTGCGCCCCGAGCTGCCGCTGCGCGTCGACCCGCGTATCGCCGAGATGGATTTCGGCGCCTGGGAAGGTTGCGACTGGCGCAGCATCGCGCGCGCCGAGTTCGACGCCTGGACCGGCGCCTTTGCCGACACGCGCCCGGGCGGCCATGGCGAGAGCACGCGCGAGTTCATGGCGCGCGTGGGTGAAGCCTTCGACGAGTGGAATGCGGCCGGGCGCGATGCGCTGTGGATCACCCATGCCGGCGTGATCCGCGCCGTGTGGCTGCTGCGCGATGGCGTGCGCTGCGCCGAGCGCGCCGACCAATGGCCATCGCGGCCGATCGCGTTCGGCGAGTGGGTGGTGGTGGAGTGACATGCCCGCTTCATCCTCTGCGGAACATGGTGCGTCGCGTGTTCCGGAACGCCGGCCGGACCCGCGCGCTCCAGGCGGTGCCGCGGACCGCAAGCCAGGCAGGGCTGCCCAACGCCTCCGGACTCACGAGGTCGTAGCAGGCGTAGTAGCGCGGCGAGCCTGCTGCATCGAGGTAGCGCGCGGCTCGCACAGTGCCGGCAACGGACGCCAGGCCGGGCAGATGCTCCTGTGCGTACCAGTCGTTGAGACCGTCCTCGTGTCCGGCCAGCACATCGGTTTCGACGACGTAGTGGTAAGGCGCGGGTTGGCCGGAGGAAGCTCCATCGAGCATCTGAAGGCACTGCAAGCGGTGCATTCCCGTGCCCGTCGCATCTTCTGGAAATCCCAGGTCGCCAGGGACGTAGATGTAGGTCCAGGGGCCCTCCATGGCTCGCCACCGCTGCATGCCCGCGGCGGCCCGGAGGGGACGAGGAATCTCACCGGCCGCGGCGGATGCGTCATGCTTGAGAAGCCAGAGATCTTGCATGTCCCCGCGTCCTTCAGTGCGAGACGTTGAGCGCCACGAGCAGGCGCGACACCATGTTGTACGCCGCTACCGTCGCCACGATCTCGACCACGCCCTTGGCATCGAAGTGCTCCTGGATCCTGGCCATGAGCGCATCCGGCACCTTGACATCACGGGTCATGGCATCGGTCAATTCGAGCACCAGGCGTTCGAGAGGTTCGAACACGTCGGCGATCGCGCCGCTTCGCACGGCATCGATCTTGTCCGCGCCGACGCCCGCCTGCTGCGCATGCGGCACATGGGCGTCGAACTCGAAGCTGGCGCCATTGAGTACCGCGACGCGAAGGATGATCAGCTCACGCAGATCCGCGGGCACGCCGGTCTGGTTGCGCACGGCGGTGAGCATCCGCTCCCAGCCCGACGCGACCGGCCCGCTGTTGAGGAGGACCTGGTACAGCAGCGACACGCGACCCCGCTCGGCCATGATGCGGGCCTCGACCTCCGCCAGCTCGGGCCGTGTGCCGGGCCGGACGAGAGGCACGCGAATGTGGGTGTTCGTCATCATTCGGCCTTGATGTTCTTGGTGCGGATCAGCTTCGCCCATTTGTCGGTGTCCTGCTTCTGGATCGCTGCCAGTTCCTGCGGCGTCGATCCGGCAGGCTCGGTGCCCGTCTTCAGCAACTTTTCTCGCACGGCCGGATCGGCCAAGGTGTTGCGCACCGCCTTGTTGAGCGCCGCGATGACCTCCGGCGGCGTCTTGGCCGGGGCGAAGAGGGCATACCAGTTGTTCGTGTCGACGCCACGGATACCTTGCTCTTCCAGTGTCTTCACGTCCGGCAGGGAAGGGTGGCGCTTGCTCGAGGCAACGCCGAGCGCCTTGAGCCGCCCGCCTTGCAGGTGTCCCAGCAGGCCCGGGACGTCGCCGAAGAAGCCGCCGATCTGGCCACCCATCAGGTCGGTGATCGCAGGCGCGGCACCCTTGTAGGGAATGTGGAGCAGCTTGGCTCCGGTGGAGTCGGCCAACTGCTCGATGGCCAGGTGGGGAATGCTCCCGGTGCCGGAGGAGCCCATCGGTATCGGGTCGGCCCTCTTCTTCGTCGCCGCGACGAACTCGGCTGCGTCCCGGGCAGGGTTGCCTTGCTGCGTGACCAGCAACTCGACGTTGTTGACGACCAGCGAGACCGGAGCGAAGTCGCGCTGCATGTCGTAGGGAAGCTTCTCGTAGAGCGACGCATTGATCGCTGCCGCGCCGACGCTGGTGAACCAGAGCGTTCCTCCGTCGGGCACCGACTTCATGACGTCGACGGCGCCGATCGCACCGTTGGCACCGGGCTTGTTGTCGACGATGACGGTGCGCCCCAGCTCCTTGCCGAGCTGCTCCGAAAGGGCACGGGCGACCGAGTCGACGGGCCCGCCGGCAGTGAACGAGACCACGATCCTCGTCGTCTTCGGCTGCGCGTGAACAGCGGTGCCCAAGCCAAGGGCGAGGACCGCGGCGAACAGATGGCGCTTGACCATGAATGTCTCTCTTCTTCGTGTTGCGTGAACGTTCAGTCGCAGCGTGCGGTCATGCCGCCGTCGACGACAAGCTCGGTCCCGGTGATGAACCTGGCCTCGTCGCTGGCGAGGTACAGCACCGCGCTGGCCGTGTCCCGGCCATCGCCCATGAAGCCGATCGGAATGCGTCTTTGGCGCTGCGCCAGGAGGGCGTCGACATCCCCGCCCGCGCGTTGTTTCGCAAGGCGGGTCTCGACCATCGGCGTGTGCAGCTGGCCTGGCACGACGCAGTTGACGCGCACACCCTGGGCGGCATGCTGCACTGCGACCACGCGGGACAGGTGAATGACCCCGGCCTTGGTAGCGGCGTAGGCGACCTGCGCGCTTCCGGTCCAGCGCAGGCCCGAGGTGGAGGCGATGTTGACGATCGAGCCGGCGCCTTTGGCGAGCAGGATGGGCAGCACGTGCTTGCAGGTCAGGAAGACGCTCTTGAGATTGATGTCGATCTGGGAGTCCCATACCTCTTCGGACAGTTCGACCGGGCCGCCGGCGGCGGAGCCGCCGACGTTGTTCACCAGCACGTCGATCGTGCCGTAGGTCTCGACGCAAGTGGCTGCCATGGCGGCCACGCTGTCGCTGCTGGTGACGTCGCAGACCCACGGCGTGATCGACGCGCGCGCCGCGCCGGCCAGTTCGAGCGTCTCGTCGAGCCGGGCGCGATCGCGGTCTACCGCCAGCACCTTGGCGCCTTCCTCCGCGAGCCGCACCGCGATGGCCCGGCCGTTTCCCCAGCCGGCACCGACACACCCGGCGCCGGTGACGATGGCAATCTTGTTGTCGAAGCGAAGGCTCACGCGGTGTCTCCAAAGTGGTAAAGGCGTTCAGGATTGCGCACCATCAATGCATGGCGCGCGGTCTCCGTTGGTGCGATCTCGTCGATCAGGTCGACCAGTTGCTGCTCGTCGGGTTCCGGGCCCGCGTGATTGGGGTGGGGCCAGTCGTTGCCCCACACCACCCGATCGCCGAACTCGGCGACGAGCGTCCTCGCGAAGGGCTGAGCGTCGGCATAGGGCGGGCCGAGGCGTGTGATCCGGTCCATGCCGCTGACCTTGACCCAGAAGCGTTCATCGGCCATGAGCTTCAGCAAGGCCTGGAAGTCGGGCTGGTCCATGCCGCGTGCCGCGTCGATGCGGCCGATGTGGTCGATCACCACGGGCGTCGGGCACCGGCGCAATGCCGGTCCGAGATCGGTCAGCAAGGCCGGGTCGCCGTGGATCTGCAGGTGCCAGCCGAGCGGCGCGAAGCGAGCGGCCAGCGAAAGCACGTCTTCGATCGGCGTATGCCGACCAAGATGCCCCATGAAGTTGAAACGCACGCCGCGAAAACCTGCCGCGTCGAGCCTCTTCAGCTCTGCGTCCTGCACTGTGGTCGGCAGCAGCGCGATGCCGCGGTAGCTCGATGGCCGCGAGGCGACCGCATCTTCGGTCGCGCGGTTGTCGAATCCGTGGCAAGCGGACTGCACGACCACGCAGCGCTCGAGACCCAGGCGATCGTTCAGCGCGTAGAGCTGCTCCTTCGGAGCATCTTCCTTCGGCAGGAAGGTGGCATCGGCAGCATAGGGAAAGCGCGTTCGGGGGCCGAAGACGTGGCAATGCGCATTGCAGGCACCGGGAAAAAGGGGAGAAGGCATAGCGCCAGTGTCGCGATGCCAGCGCTTGGCGGTAAGGACGTCTCTCCTATATCAGCTATGCTTTTCGGCTATGGAAATCCGCCAGTTGCAGTACTTCGTGACCGTGGTCGACGCAGGCAGTTTCAGCCGCGGCGCGGCGGTGCTGAACCTGGCGCAGCCCAGCCTGAGCCGGCAGATTGCCCTGCTGGAAGCCGATGTCGGGCAGCGCCTGCTCGTGAGAACCGGGCGCGGCGTCACGCCGACCGAAGCGGGTACGGCGCTTCTCGTCCATGCGCGAGCAATGCTCGACATTTCCCGGCGCGCGCGCGACGAGTTGCGGGAAATGGATGAAAGCCCGGGAGGCCGGATCGTGGTCGGAATGCCGCCGCGGGTCGCCCTCGGCCTGAGCACGCCACTCATCCAGCGGTTCAGGGAGCGGTTTCCGCGCGCGGTGATCACCGTGCTGGAGGGACTGAGCGTGGCACTTCGTGAGTCGCTCATCGCGGGCAAGCTCGACCTGGCACTCCTCTTCGACCCCGCGCCTTCCCCGCAGCTCGCGTACCAGCCCCTGATGCGCGAAAAGCTCCTGCTGGTCGCGCCACCGAACAGCAAGCTGCCGCCGCGGGTCAGCCTGGCCTCGCTGCCCAGCTATCCGATGGTGCTGCCCAGCGCCCCCAATGCGATTCGGCACCTGCTCGACTCCGTGCTCGTGCCGCGCGGAATCCAGCTCCAGGTGCTCGCCGAGGTGGGCGCGGTTCGAACCGTGGTCGCGCTGGTGCAGACGGGGGTGGGCTGCACCGTGCTTCCGGAAAGCGCCGTGGGTTCGAGCGGCGATGAACTGCTGCCTCGGGCACCGATCGGGCCACCGAGCATCTGGAATGCGCTGGTGCTCGCCACCCCGAAGGCGCGTCCGGCCACGCGTCTTGTGCGGGGAACGGCGCAGCTGCTGCAGGAGCTGGATTTTCGCCGGCGGCACTGACGATGAGCGCGAGTTCCGGGACATAGCCGCCGGACATAGCTGATATAGGTTCCATGCCCTTCCCGATGCAGGTGGCGCCGAAGAGACTCGCTGCCATGCCCATCGAAACCCAAACGAATCCTGTTCGGCAGGCGCCCTCGCAAAGCAAGCTCGTCTCTTACCGCCCCGACCTCTCAGGCGATGAGATCCAGATCGAGTTCAACGACGAAGGTGCAGGTCCGGTCATCTGCATTCTGCCGTCGCTGGCGCGCTCCGGACGTGACTACGACGAAGTCGCCGCCAGGCTGGCAGCCGCCGGGTTCCGTGTACTGCGCCCCGAGCCGCGCGGCGTGGGCTTGAGCCGCGGCCCCATGGAGAAGCTCGATCTCCACGACTTTGCCGCCGATGTGGCTGCGGTCCTCGACCACGAGGCGACCGGACCGGTCGTCATCGTCGGACATGCATGGGGCAGTCAGCCGGCACGCACGCTGGCGGCGGATCGTCCCGATCTTGTGCGGGGCATCGTCATGGCGGCGGCTTCCGCAGGAAAGCTTCCTCCGGGGTCCACGGAAAAGCCGTACAGCCGGCTTCGCGATGCGATCGACGGCGCTGGCGACCTGAGCCTCTCGACCAGCCAGCGACTGGAATGCCTCCGCAGGGCCTTCTTCGCGCCGGGCCATGACCCGAGCGTCTGGCTCGACGGCTGGTTTCCGGCCGCACATGAAGCGCAAAGCCGGGCGCGCGAGATGACGCGGATCGACGACTATTTTTCCGGTGGCGAGAGCGCGCCCATCCTGGACCTGCAGGCCGAGCACGACGCCGTCGTCATTCCCGGCGTGATGAAACCGTACCTCGGAGATCGAGTCACGGTCCAGGTCATCCGCGGAGCAGGGCATGCGATGGCCCCCGAGCAGCCGCAGGCGATGAGCGATGCCATCGCCGACTTTGCTCGCAAGGTCTATTCGAGGTAGCGCATGTCGCGCTTGCCGCTATCTGGCGGCCCCGTTTTGCAACCGACTGGCAACGGCCGGCATCTGGCTTTCCCATACTGATCAAGGAGACATTCCGTGTTGAAAAGAACTGTCCTACTGGCGAAACTCGCATTGCTGGGAGTCACCCTCGCGGGTGCCCACGTGTGCATGGCAAACGACTATCCGAACAAGCCGATCAGGATGGTCATTCCCTACACACCGGGCGGATCGATCGACACCATCGGTCGCATGGTCGCGGACCAGCTGCAGAAACAACTGGGGCAGCCCATCGTGATCGAGAACCTGCCTGGTGCGTCGGGCGTGTTGGGGTCGCTGAACGTCAGGAAGGCCAAGGCAGACGGCTACACCCTGCTGTTCAATGCCTCCAGCCAGGTCTACATGCCGCTGGTCGTCGCGAAGAAGACCTACGACGCGGAACAGGACTTCACGCCCGTGGGGCAGATCGGCTACGTGCCGCTGGTCGTCGCCGTGAACAACGATGTTCCGGCGAAGAACCTCACCGAATTCGCCGCGCTGGTGAAGGCGAACCCCGACAAGTACACCTGGGCGACCTCGGGCCTGGGAACGACCAGTCACCTGAGCGAGGAGATGATCAACCGCGCGCTGAAGCTCAAGATGGAAATCATTGCCTACAAGGGTGCGGTGCCGCAGCTCACGGATGTCGTCGGCGGCCACGTATCGGCCGCTGTTTCGCCCATGCCTGGCGTGCGCTCCTTCGTTCAGGCGGGGCGGCTGCGTGCGCTCGCCGTCACCAGCAAGACCCGCGTGGGCATCATGCCTGACGTGCCCACCGTGGCCGAGAGCGGCATTCCTGGTTTCGAGCTTCTCTCGTGGTATGGCATCTGGGGCCCGGCAGACATGCCGGCGGCCGTGACGAACCGGCTCAACGCCGAGATCGCCAAGGCGGTCGACACGCCGGCGCTCAAGACCAAGTTCGCAGAGCTGTCCTTCGTTCCTTCGAAGTCGAACCCTGAACAGTTCAAGAAGTTGATTCGCGAGGACCTCGCAAGAATCGGTCAGGCCGTCAAGGACGCGAACATCAGGATCGACTAGTGTGCCGAGCTGGAAGTTCGTTCAAGGTGCATGCACGCGGGCAAGGAAGTCGCGCACCAGCGTGACCACCTCGTCGAGGTTGGTCTCCAGCAGCCAGTGCCCGCCATCGAGCAAGTGCAGCTCGGCATCAGGCAGGTCGCGCAAGTAGGCTCGCGCGGATTTCTCGGGCATGTAGTGGTCCTGCGGGCCCCATACGATGAGCGTGGGAGGCTTGTGCGCGCGCAAGTACTCCCGGTGTTGCGGGAACCAGGCGCGGTTCTGCTTGAGACCGGCGATGAGCGACACCGCAACCTCGCGGCGCCGGGGTGTCATCAGCGACCAGTGCAGCGTCCACAGGTCGGGCGGGATGCGCTCCACCAGGTCGGGGCGCACGTTGTTGAGGAACTCCTCCTTGAAGGTCTCCTCGTTCACCGATTCTGCCAGGGCGGCGCGCATGGCCTCGGGCGGCAGCGCCCAGGTCTTCTCGATGTCTGCGTACTTGGGGCCCAGCGCATCCTCGTAAGGGATGTCGCCGTTCTGGATGATGAGCGCCGTGACGCGTTCGGGCGCCAGGATGGCCAGGCGCGCGCCGATCGGTGAACCGAAGTCGTGCAGCCACAGCGCGAAGCGCGAGACGCCCAGCGCATGCACGAAGCCGTCCAGGAAGCGAGCATAGCCATCGAAGCTGTAGTCGAAGTCATCGGGCGTGGCACTGTGGCCCGAGCCGGGATAGTCGGGTGCCAGCAGGCGCCAGCGGTCCGCCATGCGCGGCATGAAGTTGCGGAACTCGTAGGACGAGCAAGGGTAGCCGTGCGGCAGCAACACGACGGGAGCGTCCTGGGGGCCCGCTTCGCGATAGAAGATGTCCACGCCGTCGACGACGATGCGGCGGTGTCGAACCTGTGTATCCATGGCCTGCATTGAAGAGTGGTCGATCAGGCCCAAATCCTACGGCCTCGCGCGCGAATGAGGAAGGCGGGCCCTGACTCAGGGCGGCGGCGTCTTCGGCTTGTAGTCGCAGTAGGGCGCCACCGCGCACTTCCAGCAGAAGGGCTTGCGCGCCACGCAGACGTAGCGGCCATGCAGGATCAACCAATGGTGCGCATGCAGCCGGTAGGCCGGCGGCACGCGCTTCTCCAGCTTGAGCTCGACCTCCAGCGGCGTCTTGCCGGGCGCCAGGCCGGTGCGGTTGCTAACGCGGAAGATGTGCGTGTCCACGGCCATGGTGGCTTCGCCGAAGGCGACATTGAGCACCACGTTGGCGGTCTTGCGGCCCACGCCCGGCAAGGCCTCGAGCTCGGCGCGGGTGCGCGGCACCTCGCCGCCATGGCGCTCGACCAGCATGCGGCAGGCTTCCATCAAGTGCTTCGCCTTGCTGCGGTACAGCCCGATGGTCTTGATGTAGCTCTCCAGCCCTTCGATGCCGAGGTCGAGAATGGCCTGCGGCGTGTTCGCGACCGCGAACAGCTTTCGGGTCGCCTTGTTCACGCCCACGTCGGTGGCCTGCGCCGACAGCAGCACGGCGGCCAGCAGCTCGAAGGGGGTGCTGTATTCCAGCTCGGTCTTGGGCTCGGGGTTGGCGGCCTGCAGGGTGGCGAAGAAGGGCTCGATGGCTTCTTTTTTCATGTGGGCGGCAGTGTATGCATGTTGTGGCGGCCTGCACCGAACTTGCGACAATGGCAGCCCTTCCGTCATTCGCAGCAGGTTCCCATGCAATTCGCCACCCGCCTCGACAACGTCGAAACCTCCGCCATCCGAGAACTCTTCAAGCTCCTGGGCAAGCCCGGCATCATCAGCTTCGCGGGCGGCTTCCCCGACAGCGCCATGTTCGATGTCGAGGGGCTGAAGGAGGCGAGCGCCAAGGCCCTGGCCGAGGAGCCCGGCGGCGCCCTGCAGTACGGCGCCACCGAAGGCTACGAGCCGCTGCGTGCGCAGCTCTCGGCCTTCATGAAGGGCAAGGGCGTGGAGGTCGCACCCGACGGGCTCATCGTGACCACCGGCAGCCAGCAGGCACTCGACCTGCTGGGCAAGACCCTCATCTCGCCCGGCGACAAGGTGATCGTCGAAGGTCCGACCTTCCTCGCGACCATCCAGTGCTTCCGTCTCTACGGCGCGCAACTCATCAGCGCGCCCATCGACGCCGAGGGCGTGCAGGTCGACCGGCTGGAACAGTTGATCGTCGAGCACAAGCCCAAGTTCGTCTACCTGATTCCCACCTTCGGCAACCCGAGCGGCGCGATGCTGAACCTGGAGCGCCGCAGGAAGGTGCTGGAGCTCGCGGTGAAGCACGACACGGTGATCGTGGAGGACGATCCCTACGGCGACCTCTACTTCGGCAAGGCGCCGCCCCCCTCGCTCATGTCGCTGACCCGGGAGGTGCCGGGCAGCCGCGAGCGCCTGGTGCATTGCGGCAGCCTGAGCAAGGTGCTGAGCCCCGGCCTGCGCATCGGCTGGATGATCGCGCCGCCCGAGTTGCTGGGCAAGGCGACCATGTGCAAGCAGTTCAGCGATGCCCACACCAGCACCTTCGCGCAGGCCACTGCCGCGCAGTACCTCAAGAGCGGACGCATGCCCGACACGCTGGCGAACGTGCGCAAGGTCTACGCCGAGCGCGCTGGCGCGATGGGCGCGGCGCTGAAGCGCGAGCTCGGCGACGCGATTGCCTTCACGCAGCCGGGTGGCGGATTGTTCTTCTGGGCGCGGTTGACAGGCGCAGGCGGCAAGCTGGCCGATGCCAACGTGCTCGCCAAGCGCGCGATCGAGAAGGGCGTGGCCTTCGTTCCCGGCACGCCTTTCTTTGCCGAGAAGCCCGACGTGGCCACGCTGCGGCTGAGCTTCGCTACCGCGAACGTCGAGAAGATCGAGGAAGGCATCGCGCGCCTGGGCGCGGCGCTTTGAGCCTGCGGCCGGCTCAGGCGGCCTCCGAAGCTCCTTCGGGCGCGCCGTTTGCGTTCATGCAGCGGATGCGGGGACCTCAGCGCAGCGCGTCGGCCAGCTTCAGGCCGTAGCGCTGCTCGGCGCCTTGCAGCGAGGGCGCGATCGTGGGCGACAAGCGCACGCCCTCGGCAAGCTGCTCGGCGCGCCGCTGCAGCCCGCGTTCGCCCGGGAGGCGCACGGGCCTGGCGCCATCCACGGGCGGATTCGTGCGGCACTGCGCCGCCACGTGGTCCATCTGGCGCAGGAAGGCCGCCTTGCCGCCGAAAGCGTGCAGGTCGTGGAGCGTGAGGTAGACCGTCGCGCCCCAGCCCTCGGGCGGATCGGCGCGGCCGTGGCCGGCCAGCCCGCCGGTGAGCGACTCGACCAGCAGTGCCAGGCCGTAGCCCTTGTGGCCATGGGTCTGGCCGCCCACCGGCAATAGGGTGCCGGGCGGCTGTTCGAAGAGCACCGCCGGGTCTTTGGAGGGGCGACCTTTGGCATCGATGAGCACTTCGTGCTCGAAGGTCTCGCCGGCCTGGCGCTTGCGGTTGCTCATGCCATTGGTCGTGATGGAGGCCGAGATGTCCACCATCACGCCGCCGTCGGCAATCGGAAAGCCCAGGGCGAGGGGGTTGGGCGTGAACACCGCCTGCGTGCCGCCGAAGGGCGCGACGCTGGCGGTGTTGGGGTCGGAGCAGGCCAGCACCAGCAGCATGTCTTCTTCGAGCGCACGCAGCAGGTAGGCGGCGAGGCAGGCGATGTGGTGGCTGCGGCGAATGACGAGAGAGGCGGTGCCCAGCTCGCGTGCCCGAGGCAGCAGCAGGTCCAGGCCCTGGTGCACCAGCCAGGGGCCGGGCAGGCGCTGGCCGTCCCACAGCACGGCGGCCGGGCGGTCCGAGACCACGAGCGGCGCGCCGTCCGGCTTCATCGTGCCCGATTCCAGCTCTTTCACATAACCGGCCAAGAGCGCAAGGCCGTGCGTGTCGTGGCCCAGCAGGTCGCCCTGCACCAGCGTGTCGGCGACCGTGAGGGCCATGGTTTCGGCCAGGCCGGCACGTTGCAGGAGTTGCGCCGCGTAGCGGACGAGGGCGGCGGCGTCGTAGCGGGGAGAGGTGGTGTTCATGTGCTTCAGTGTGCCGCGACAGGCTGCAGCCGTCGACGCCGGCGCCGCCAGGCCAGGCCGGCAGAGCCCAACCAGACAGCCAGCGTGGCCAGCGCCAGCCCGGCGGCGATCGGCCGCTCAACGAAGGCCAGCCAGCTGCCGTCGGACTTGATCATCGAGGTGATGAAGTTCTCCTCCAGCATCTTGCCCAGCAGCATGCCGAGGATGGCCGGAGCGACCGGGAATCCGTTCTCCTCCAGCAGCCAGGCGGCCACGCCGAAGCCGAGCAGGATCCAGAGGTCGAACAGCGCGTTGTTGATGGCGAAGGCGCCCACCAGGCAGAAGACCAGGATGATCGGCATCAGGATATTGCGCGGCATGCGCAGGATGCGTGCCGAGGCCTTGATGCAGGCCCAGCCGAGCGGCAGCATCAGCAGGTTGGCCAGGATGAAGACGATGAACACCGCGTAGACGCTGTGCGCGTTGTTCATGAAGATCATCGGGCCCGGGTTCATGTTCTTCATGTAGAGCACGCCGATCACGATGGCGGTGATCGAGTCGCCCGGAATTCCGAACACCAGCGCCGGCACCCAGGCGCCGGCCAGCGCGCTGTTGTTGGCGGCGCCCGCCTCGACCAGCCCTTCCGGATGGCCGGTACCGAACTTCTCTGGCTCCTTCGAGAGCTTCTTGCTCATCGCATAGGACATCCAGGCGGCGATGTCGGCGCCCGCGCCGGGCAGGATGCCGACCGCGGTGCCCAGCACGCTGCCGCGCAGGGTCTGCACCGGGTACTTGCGGATCAGCCCGCCCATGCCGGAGAAGACCGAGCCGATCTGCTTCTTAAAACGCGCGAGCTCCCCGGCCGTCACCGTGAAGCGCAGGATCTCGGAGATGGCGAACATGCCGATCATCGCGGGGATGAGGCTCAGCCCGCCCAGCAGGTCCGCGCTGCCGAAGGTGAAGCGCGGATGGCCGGCCGGATTTTCCAGGCCCACGCAGCCCAGCAGCAGGCCGAGGAACAGGGTGATCAGGCCCTTGAGCGGCGTGTCGCTGGTGATGAAGACGGCGCAGGTCAGCCCCAGCAGCACCAGCCAGAAGTACTCGAAGGAGCTGAACTTGATCGCCACCTCTGCCAGGGCAGGCGCGGCAACGATCAGCACTGCGGTGCCGAACAGGCCGCCGATGCAGGAGAACACCAGGCCGATGCCCAGGGCCTTCTCGCCCTGGCCCTTGCGTGTCATCGCATAGGACTCGTCGGTGTAGGCCGCGGAGGCGGGCGTGCCCGGGATGCGCAGCAGGGCGCCGGGGATGTCGCCCGCGAAGATCGCCATGGCCGTGGCCGTGACGATAGCGGCGACGGCGGGCACCGGCGGCAGGAAGAAGGTGATGGGCACGAGCAGGGCAGTCGCCATGGTCGCCGTGAGCCCGGGCACCGCGCCGACGAACATGCCGAAGAGGCCCGACAGCAGCATCACGATCAGCACGGTCGGCGTGGCGACCATCTGCAGGGCAAGGAGCACCGAATCCATCAGCCTTGCCTCACCATGCGATGGGCTGCAGCACGCCCCATGGCAGCGGCACCTTGAGCAGCTTGTAGAAGCAGGTGTGGATCACCAGCGTGGCCAGCACCGCCACTGCGAGCGCGACCGGCGGCCGCACGCCGCAGGCCCACTGCAGCAGCGTCAGCACCAGCAAGCTGCACAGGATGAAGCCGACTCGGTCCGCCAGCAGGATGTAGAACGCCATGCTGGCAACGACGAGCGCGAAGGCGGCCAATCGCCGCGGCGAACGCATGCCTTCGCCGAGCGCGAGCAGAGGTTGCCCGCTGCGCAGGCCTTGCACCGTCAGCACAAGCGCGGATAGCCCGAGACCGGCCGCAGCGAGCCCGGGAAACAGCGCCGGCCCGAAGTTCTGGCCCGCCGCCGGCGGAAAACTCTGGACATGCCAGAGCACCGCCAGCGAAAGCAGCAACAGCACGCCGCCGATCAGGCTGTCGTGGATGCGCATCGCTTACTTTGCGATGCCGACAGCCTTCATCGCCACCGCGAAGCTCGCGTCCTTCTCGGCCATGAACTTGCCGAAATCGGCGCGGTCGGCGTACAGGGCGCCGAAGCCGCGCGAGGCCAGGAAATCCTGGTAGGCCTTGCCGTCGAAGATCTTCTTGAGCGTGGCGGCGAGCAGGTCGGTCTGCTCCTTCGGCAGCCCCTTGGGCGCCGCGATGCCGCGCCAGGCGCCGGCGTTCCATGTCTTGCCCGTCGAGTCGGTGTACAGCGGCACCTTGGGGAAGATGGCGTCGGGCTTGGAGCCCAGCAGCAGCAGCGGGCGCACCTTGCCGGCGTCGATCAGCGAACGTGCCTCCGGCAGCGAGCACGACACCACGTCGACGCCGCCGGCCATCAGGTCCTGCAGCCCCGGGGCGGCGCCCTGGCTCGGCACCCAGGCGATCGCGTTGCCGGGCAGCTTGTTGTCGACCAGCCATTGCGCAAGGCCAAGGTGCCAGATGCCGCCCTGGCCCGTGCCGCTGGCCTTGAGCTTGCCGGGGTTGGCCTTGGCCGCGTCCAGCAGCTCCTTGGCGCTCTTGATCGGCGAATCCTCGCGCACGAAGATGGCGTTGGCGTCGAAGTTCATCAGCGCGAGCGGCGTGTAGTCGGCGCCCGAGAGCTGCGTCAGGCCGGCGTGACGCATCATGCCGATCTCGACCGTGACGATGCCCAGGGTGTAGCCGTCCGGCGCGGCGGAGGCGATGGCCTGGTGCCCGACCACGCCGCTGCCGCCCGTGCGGTTGACCACGTTGATCGGCTGCTTGAGCTCCTTCTCGAGCTCGGCCGCGATGATGCGGGCCACCGCATCGGTGCCGCCGCCGGCGCCCCACGGCACGATCAAGGTGATCGGGCGCTCGGGGTAAGCCGCGTGGGCGAGCCCGGGGAAGACCAGGGCGGTGGCGGCTGCACCGAGTGCGGCCAGGGTTTGGCGGCGCTTCATATCGTCTCCTTCGTTGTTGCCCAGGCATTCAAGCATCCAGGGCACCGCACGCGAAACTGAAGATAACCCTAGGACAGCGCCGGGCCCTTTTGCCTTAGGAAGAAACCGGTTTCGACCGCCACATCAACCGGCAGGTCAGCGCACGACTTCGAGCAGCCTGTCGAGGCCGCCCGTGTCAATGGCCACCATGGCTTCTTCGCGCACCTTGGGCTTGGCGTGGAAGGCCACCGACAGCCCGGCCTCGCCCATCATCGGCAAGTCGTTCGCGCCGTCACCCACCGCGATGCATTCGGCGGGCGAAATGCCGAGCAGCGAGGCCACTTCCAGGAGCGTGCGACGCTTCTCCGCGCCGTCGCAGATATCGCCCCACGACTGCATCACAACGCGGCCGGTGAGCCTGCCGTCCGCCTCGTCGAGCAGGTTGGAGCGGGCGAAGTCGATGCCCAGTCGTTCCTTCACTCGGTTGGCGAAGAAGGTGAAGCCTCCCGAGACCAGCAGCACCTTGAGGCCGGCCGCCCTGCAGGCCGCCACCAGCGTCTCGGCGCCGGGGTTGAGGCGCAGGCGCTGGTCGTAGACCTCCTGCAAGGCGGAGACCGGCGCGCCCTGCAGCAGGGCCACGCGGCGGCGCAGGCTTTCCTTGAAGTTCTTGATTTCGCCGCGCATCGTGGCCTCGGTGATGGCGGCGACCTCGGCCTTCTTGCCGACCGCATCGGCGATCTCGTCGATGCATTCGATGTTGATCAGCGTCGAGTCCATGTCGAAGGCGATCAGCTTGAAGTCGGCGAGGGCGAGCGGCGGCGTGATGCGCCGGATGGCGAGGCCGGGGGAGATTTCTCGAAGGGCGTTGGTCATGCCGGGGTGGCTTCCTCTGTCTTGGGTTGTCCGAGGCTGCGCAGTATGTCCCGCACCATCTGCGCGCGCTCCTTCGGCTCCTTCAGTTCCCGCTCGATGCGCAGCTTCTCGTTGCCGGCCAGCTTGATGTGCCGGTTCTTCTGGATCAGCTGGATGATGGCCATCGAATCGACCGGCGGATCCTTCTTGAAGGTGATGTGGATCGCGCCCGGCGCGGCATCGACCTTGACCACGCCGTAGGGCCGCGCCAGCACGCGCAGCCGATGCACGTCGATCAGCGTCTGCGCCTGCGGCGGCAGCTTGCCGAAGCGGTCGACGATCTCCTCGAGCAGGGTATCGATCTGGTCGGAGGTCTTCGCGGTCGCGAGTTTCTTGTAGAAGGACAGTCGCAGGTGCACGTCGCCACAGTAGTCCTCGGGCAGCAGCGCGGGCGCGTGCAGGTTGATCTCGGTGGTGACGGACAGCGGCGACAGCAGGTCGGGCTCCTTGCCGGCCTTGAGCGAGCGCACGGCCTCGGCGAGCATCTCGTTGTAGAGCTGGAAGCCGATCTCCATCATGTTGCCGCTCTGGTTCTCGCCGAGCACCTCGCCGGCACCGCGGATCTCGAGGTCGTGCATCGCCAGGTAGAAGCCGGAGCCGAGCTCCTCCATCTGCTGGATCGCGTCGAGGCGCTGCGCGGCCTGCTTGGTCAGGCCCTCGATGTCGGGCACCATCAGGTAGGCATAGGCCTGGTGATGGCTGCGCCCGACGCGGCCGCGCAGCTGGTGCAGCTGCGCCAGGCCGAACTTGTCGGCACGGCTCATGACGATGGTGTTGGCGCTCGGCACGTCGATGCCGGTCTCGATGATGGTCGAGCACAGCAGCAGGTTGTAGCGCTGGGCGACGAAGTCGCGCATCACGCGCTCCAGCTCGCGCTCGGGCATCTGGCCGTGGGCCACGGCGATGCGGGCCTCGGGCAGGATCTGCTCCAGCTTCTGGCGCCGGTTCTCGATGGTCTCGACCTCGTTGTGCAGGAAGTAGACCTGGCCGCCGCGCTTGAGCTCGCGCAGCACGGCCTCGCGGATCACGCCGGTGCCCTCGTTGCGCACGAAGGTCTTGATCGCCAGGCGGCGCTGCGGCGCGGTGGCGATCACGCTGAGGTCGCGCAGGCCTTCGAGCGCCATCCCCAGCGTGCGCGGAATCGGGGTGGCGGTAAGCGTGAGCACGTCCACCTCGGCGCGCAGCGCCTTCATCGCCTCCTTGTGACGCACGCCGAAGCGGTGCTCCTCGTCGATGATGAGCAGGCCGAGGTTCTTGAACTTCACGCTGCCGGAGAGCAGCTTGTGCGTGCCGACCACGATGTCGACGCTGCCGTCGGCCAGGCCCTTGGCGGCGGCATTGATCTCCTTGGTCGATCGGAAGCGGCTCATCTCGGCGACCTTGACGGGCCACTTCGCGAAGCGGTCCATGAGCGTCTGGTAGTGCTGCTCGGCCAGCAATGTGGTGGGGGCCAGGAAGGCGACCTGCTTGCCGCCGGTCACCGCGACAAAGGCGGCGCGCAGGGCGACCTCGGTCTTGCCGAAGCCGACGTCGCCGCAGACCAGGCGGTCCATCGGCTGCGGCGAGATCATGTCCTGGATCACCGCGTGGATCGCCGCCTTCTGGTCGGCCGTCTCGTCGAAGCCGAAGTCGTTGGCGAAGACCTCGTAGTCGGCGGCCGAGAAACGGAAGGCGTGGCCCTCGCGCGCGGCGCGACGGGCATAGATGTTGAGCAGCTCGGCGGCCGAGTCGCGCACCTGCTCGGCGGCCTTGCGCTTGGCTTTCTCCCACTGGCCGGACCCGAGCTTGTGCAGCGGTGCCTCGTCGGCGCTGACGCCGGTGTAGCGGCTGATCAAGTGCAACTGCGCGACCGGCACGTAGAGGGTGGCCTTGTCGGCGTACTCGAGATGCAGCATCTCCTGCAGCATCGGCTTGCCTTCTGCATCGGTGCCCTGGCCCAGGTCCATGTGGACCAGGCCGCGGTAACGCCCGATGCCGTGCGCCGAATGCACCACCGGGTCGCCGACGGCCAGCTCGCTCAGGTCCTTGATCAGCGCTTCGACGTCGCTGACCTGCTCCTGCTTGCGATTGCGCCGGCGCGCCGATGGGGCGGTGGCGAAGAGCTCGGTCTCGGTGACGAAGTCGACGCCTTGCTCGACCCAGGCGAAGCCGGCCACCAGAGCGGCGGTGGCGATGCCGATCTTCTCGCCGGGCGAGGCTTCGAACTCGGCCAACGAGTCGAAGGCGGGGGGGCTGACGCCGCTGGCGCGCAGGAAGTCGAGCAGGCTCTCGCGGCGGCCATCGCTTTCGGCGAGGAAGAGCACGCGGTGCGGGGTGGCGGCGATGTGGGCCTTGAGCTTGACCAGCGGGTCGTCGGCACCGCGGACGACGGCGAACGGTGGGAGCGCCTCGAATTCGGCGTAGGGGCTGCCCTCGGCGCCGCCCCGGATCGCCAGCTGCGCATGCGGCTTCGCCCGCTGATAGAACTGCTCCGCGCTCAGGAACAGGGCGTCCGGCGGCAGCGCCGGCCGCTCCGGGTCGCCCTGGACCAGCCGATAGCGCTCGCCCGTGTCCTGCCAGAAATGCTGGAACGCGGGTTCGAGGTCACCATGCAGCACTACGGTCGTCTCCGCGCCGAGGTAGTCGAACACGGTGGCCGTCTCCTCGAAGAAGAGCGGCAGGTAGTACTCGATGCCCGCGGTCGCGACGCCGTTGCCCATGTCCTTGTAGAGCCGGCTGCGCGTAGGGTCGCCCTCCAGCAGCTCGCGCCAGCGGCTGCGGAAGCGCGCGCGGGCCTCGTCGTCCATGGGGAACTCGCGGCCGGGCAGCAGGCGCACTTCGGGCACGGGGTAGAGGCTGCGCTGGGTGTCCGGGTCGAAGGTGCGGATCGAATCGATCTCGTCGTCGAACAGGTCGACCCGGAAGGGCACCTGCGAGCCCATCGGGAACAGGTCGATCAGCCCGCCGCGCACCGCGTACTCGCCCGGGCTCACGACCTGGGTCACGTGGCTGTAGCCGGCCAGCGTGAGCTGGGCCTTGAGCTTGGACTCCTCGAGCTTCTGCCTGGCCTTGAAGTGGAAGGTGTAGCCCGCCAGGAAGGCCGGCGGCGCCAGTCGATAGAGCGCGGTGGTGGCCGGCACCAGCACCACGTCGGCTTCCTTCTGGCTGATGCGCCACAGCGTGGCCAAGCGCTCGCTGATCAGGTCCTGGTGCGGCGAGAAGCTGTCGTAGGGCAGCGTCTCCCAGTCGGGGAAGAGGGCGCAGCGCAGCTCGGGCGCGAAGAAGGCGAGCTCGTCGATCAGCCGCTGTGCATCGTTGGCGTCGGCGGTGAAGACGGCGGTGGCGCGGCCGGCGGATTTCTCGCGTTCGGCCAGCTGCGCCAGCAGCAGCGCATCGGCGGAGAGAGGCGGGCGCGGCAGCGTGAAGCGTTTGCCTGCGGTGAGAGCGGGGAGGTCCATGAAGCGGGAAGGAAATGCAGAACACCCCGCGCCGGGTAGCGAGGGGTGTGTGAAGGCCGATTCTAGAATGGCTGCCCTTTCGCCGTTGGCTCCGGCCGGACCTCATGACCCCTTCCCGTCTTTTCGTCCTGATTCCCTGTGCCGGCTCCGGCAGCCGCGCCGGCGGCGCGGGGCCCAAGCAGTACCAGCGTATCGCCGGCTGGCCGATGGTGCGCCACACGCTGGAGGCTTTCCGCGCGCTGGCGGGCCGCTTCGCCGGCATCGCGCTGGTGGTGTCGCCCCAGGACCGCGAAGTGGGGGCTGCGCTGCCGCGCTTTCCGGCCGAGGGCGAGCACCTGCTGCAGGTCGGCGGCGCGACGCGCGCGGCCAGCGTGCGCAATGGTCTGCTGGCGCTCAGGCAAACGGCCGGCGCCGGGCCGCACGACTGGGTGCTGGTGCACGACGCCGCCCGCTGCCTGGTGACGCCGACGCAGATCGAGGCCCTGATCGCGGCGTGCGAGCACGATGCGGTGGGCGGCCTGCTGGCTCATCGCCTGCCCGATACCCTGAAGGTCGCCTCTCCCGAGGGCCGCGTGGCGGCCACGCTGACGCGCGCCGACAAGTGGCTGGCGCAGACGCCGCAGATGTTCCGCATCGGCATGCTGCTCGATGCGCTGGAGCGCGCCGGCGATGCGGTGACCGACGAGGCCAGCGCGATCGAAAGCGTCGGGCTCGCGCCCCTGCTGGTGCCGGGCAGCGCGCAGAATTTCAAGCTCACCTTCCCCGAAGACTTCGCGCTGGCCGAGGCGCTTCTGAAGAGCCGGATGAAGAGCGTGGAGCAATTGAAATGAGCGCGTTCGACATTCGCGTCGGCGAGGGCTGGGATGTGCACCAGCTGGTCGCCGGCCGCAAGCTGATCCTGGGCGGCATCGAGATTCCGCACGCCACCGGCCTGCTCGGCCACTCCGATGCCGACGTGCTGCTGCACGCCATCACCGATGCCCTGCTGGGCGCCGCCGGGCTGGGCGATATCGGCCGTCACTTCCCCGACACCGATGCGCAGTTCCGCGGCGCCGATTCGGCCGCGCTGCTGGTCGAGGCGGCACGGCGCGTGCGCGCGGCAGGCTGGCAGATCGGCAACATCGACAGCACCGTGATCGCGCAGGCGCCGAAGCTCGCGCCGCATATCCCGGCGATGTGCGCGCGCATTGCGGCGACGCTCGAGGTCGCGCCCGATCAGGTCAATGTCAAGGCCAAGACGGCCGAGAAGCTCGGGCCGGTGGGCGAGGGTCGGGCGATGGAAGCGCGCGCGGTAGCGCTGCTGCACCGCTGAGAACGGCGCTCATTTGCCCGCCGGCGCGGCCTCGGGCTTGACCGACGCCGCCCGCGGCATGCGGATGTGCGCCGCGAGCCCGCGGCCCGGCGTGCTGGTGAGAGCGAAGGTGCCGCCCATCCGCTCGATGTTCTTGGTCACGATCGACAGGCCCAGGCCGGCGCCGGCCGCCGAGGTGCGTGCGACGTCGCCACGGAAGAAGGGCTTGCTCAGCTGCGAGAGCAGGGCCGGTGCCACGCCGGGGCCGTGGTCGCGCACCTTGATGAGCACGGCGTCGTTGTGGGCCTGCGCCTGGATCGTGATGTCGGCCACGCCGGTGGTGGGCGTCTTGCCATAGCGGCGCGCGTTCTCGACCAGGTTGGAGATCACGCGCTGCAGCTCGACCTCGTCGGCCATCACGCGCAGGTCGGAGGGCACGTCGACCTTGATCTTGATGTCCTCGTGGTCCTGCACGGCGTAGGTGCAGGCGTCGATCACGTCGCGCAGCAGCACCGGCTTGAAGTCCACGTGGTCGGGCCGTGCGTAGTCGAGGAATTTGTCGATGATGGCGTCGAGCTGCGCGATGTCGGCCGCCATGTGTTCGCGCGCGTCCTCGTCGGTCACGCTCATCTCGGTCTCGAGACGCAGCCGCGCCAGCGGCGTGCGCAGGTCGTGCGAGATCCCGGCCAGCATCACGGCGCGGTCCTGCTCGATCTTGGCGAGCTGGTCGGCCATGCGGTTGAAGCCGACGTTGACGGCGCGGATCTCGTTGGTGCGGGCGCGCTCGTCCAGCCGGTGCGCCTCGTACTCGCCTTCGCGCACCTGCATGGTGGCGCGCGACAGCTGCTTGAGCGGCAGGTTGATCAGGCGCGTGATCAGCGCGGCGCCAGCCAGCGAAAGGGCCATGGTCGTCGCCAGCCAGATCAGCCAGGTGCGGCCGCCGAATCGGGTGAAGCGCGTGGGGTCGAGCAGCAGCCAGTAGGCGTCGCTCTCGATCGTGAAGCCGATCCACAGGCCGGGCTCGTCGTTGACGCGGCTGGCCACGGTGGTGCCTTCGCCGAGGCGGTCGATCAGTTCCTCGGTCACGCGCGCGTCGAGCGCGCCGGTGGTGTAGGGCGTGAAGCGGTCGTTGGGCTCGCGCGGCAGGATGCGCACGCCCTCCTGGTCGGCCAGGGTCTTGATCAGCGAGACGCGCGTGATGGCGTCGGAATAGACCAGCGCCGCGCGCGTGAGATTGACCAGCGAGGCGATCTGGTGCGCGGTCTGGATGGCGCGCGGCTCGTATTCGAGCGCGCGGAAGGTCTGCAGCCAGGCAACCGTACAGCCGACCAGCAGCAGCACCAGCAGGAAGAACGTTCGCCAGAAGAGACTCAGGCCCAGCTGCAGCCGCGGCTTGCGCCGGGACTGGCCGAGTCCCTCCAGCGGGCTCGGCAAGGTGACCTGGGGGCCGTCTTCGCCTAAGGGGCTGGGCGTTGTCGTCTTGGGGCCGAGAGTGGCGGCCACGAGCGCTCAGTGCCTCAAGTGGTGCCGTCCGGCACGAACACGTACCCGACGCCCCAGACCGTCTGGATGTAGCGCGGCGCTGCGGCATCGGACTCGACCAGCTTTCGCAGACGCGAGATCTGCACGTCCAGGCTGCGGTCGAAGGGCTCGAACTCGCGGCCGCGTGCCAACTGCGCCAGCTTCTCGCGCGACAGCGGCTGGCGCGGATGCCGCACCAGCGCCTTGAGCATCGCGAACTCGCCGGTGGTGAGGGAGAGCTCCTCGCCGTCCTTCTTGAGGGTGCGCGAGCCCAGGTCGAAGCTGAAAGGGCCGAAGTTCACCGTCTCGTTGTCGGTCGAGGGGGCGCCGGGGGCCTCCAGCGGCGGACGGCGGCGCAGCACCGCGTGCACCCGGGCCAGCAGCTCGCGCGGATTGAAGGGCTTGCCCAGGTAGTCGTCGGCGCCGACTTCCAGGCCGACGATGCGGTCCACGTCCTCGCCTTTGGCGGTCAGCATGATGATGGGCGTGCGGTCGTTGGCGGCGCGCAGGCGCCGGCAGACCGAGAGGCCGTCCTCGCCGGGCATCATCAGGTCGAGCACGATCAGATCGACCGTGTCGCGTAACAGGATGCGGTTGAGCGCCTTGCCGTCTTCCGCCACGATGACCTCGAAGCCTTCCTGGGTCAGGTAGCGACGCAGCAGGTCGCGAATGCGTGCGTCGTCGTCGACGATCACGATCTTGTCTGTGCGAGCCGGAGCTTGATTCATTTCTGCAACACCAAATTTGTAACAACGCCAATTTTGAGGGTGTTGCAGGCTCATTGAGGCGCTTTTCACATTGCTTTGACACTAAGTTACAAAACTTGCGGGCGCTAGCCGTCCAGACGTTTCTGCCATAAGCGGCGGTGGCACAGTGGCTCGAACCCTGACGCTTCGCCATGAAATTCATTCTTTCCTCGTCGACGGCTGCGCTGCTGCTGTGCGCTTCGCTGCCGGCGGCCGCCGAGCCTTGGAGCTTCGTTCGGGTGAGCGACCCGCGGCGCAACGAAATGCGCGATGCGGTCGACGCCCACCGGGCGGCCAAGCGCGAGGAGGTGATGCGCCAAGAGGCTGCCGCAGGTCGCCGGCTCACGCCAGCCGAACTGGCCGAACTGCGGCAACAGGTGCGTCAGCAGTGGGTACCCCGGCCGGAGCCCAGGCCCGAGCTGGGACCGGAGTTGATCCGTTCGGCAGAATCGCAGCCGGCCGAGCGCCTGGTGCCGAGCCCCGTGCCGAAGAGCACGTTGCTGACGGCACCGCGCAGCCAACGTCCGTGAGCCCGGCCTCGAGGGCATGGCGGCTTTTTTCTTTTGATGGAATCCCTTGCCTTGAACAAAATCAAGAAGATCGCGGCCTGTGCCGCATTGCTGAGCGCCGGCGCCGCCTTTGCCCAGAGTACCCCCTGGGCTCCCCCACAGAATGTGCTCCAGTTGTCGGCCACCGGCACGGTCGAGGTGCAGCAGGACCTGCTCTCCATGACGCTGAGCACCACGCGCGACGCGGCCGACGCCGCGACCGTGCAAGCCCAGCTGAAGACCGCCCTGGATGCCGCATTGACCGAGGCGCGCAAGAACGCGCAGCCGGGGCTGCTCGACGTGCGCACCGGCAACTTCAGCCTGATGCCGCGCTACACGCGCGATGGCAAGATCACCGGCTGGTCGGGCACCACCGAGCTGGTGTTGGAGGGGAAGGACTTTCCGCGCATCACGCAGACGGCCGGCCGCATCTCCACGCTCACCGTCGGCGGCATCGGCTTTGGCCTGAGCCGTGAGCAGCGCGCCAAGGTCGAGACCGAGGCGCAGACGATCGCGATCGAGAACTTCAAGCAGAAGGCCGCCGAGCTCGCCAAGAACTTCGGCTTCGGCGGCTACACCTTGCGCGAGGTGTCGGTCAACGCCAACCAGGGCCCGCCGATGCAGCCGCGCATGATGGCGGCGGAGGCCTCGTCGAAGATGTCATACGACGCGGCGGTGCCGGTCGAGGCCGGCAAGACCAGCGTGGTCGTCAACGTCTCGGGATCGGTGCAGCTCAGGTAACGCCGGCGCGGCGCAATCGCCGCAATCGCCGCGGTCGCTCTACTGTGCCGTCCAGCCGCCGTCGACCTGCCACGCCACGCCGCGCACCTGGTCGGCGGCCGGCGAGCACAGGAAGACCGCGAGCCCACCCAGCTGCTCCACCGTGGTGAATTGCAGCGAAGGTTGCTTCTCGCCGAGCAGGTCGTTCCGGGCCTGCGTGACCGAGATGCCTTCGCGCGCCGAGCGGTCGTCGATCTGCTTCTGCACCAGTGGCGTCAGCACCCAGCCGGGACAGATCGCGTTGCACGTGACGCCGGTGGTGGCCGTCTCGAGCGCCACCGCCTTGGTGAGCCCGACGATCCCGTGCTTGGCCGCCACGTAGGCCGACTTCTGCGCCGAGGCCACGAGCCCGTGCGCGGAAGCGATGTTGACGATGCGGCCCCAGTTGGCCTCGCGCATCGCCGGCACCGCCAGGCGCGTGGTGTGGAAGGCGCTCGTGAGATTGATGGCGATCACAGCGTCCCAACGTTCGACGGGGAAGTCCTCGACCTTCGCGACGTGCTGGATGCCGGCGTTGTTGACCAGGATGTCGACGCGGCCGAACCTGGCGGCCGCGAACTTCATCATGTCTTCGATCTCGGACGGCTTGCTCATGTCGGCGCCGTGATAGTCGACCTTCACGCCCAGTGATTCGATCTCGGCCTTCGGCTTGTCGGTGTCGCCGAAACCGTTGAGCACGATGCTGGCGCCTTGTTGCGCCAACGCCTTCGCGATGCCGAGCCCGATGCCACTGGTGGACCCCGTGACAAGCGCGGTTTTGCCTTTGAGCATGATGGTCAATCTCCGGATGAATTAGGATGCAACGAGCCCATTATCTTCACCGTGCCCGCCTGCGTTCCATGATCGAGTCTGCCGTCCATCGCACCGCCTGGGAGGGGGTGATCGAGTGAAGCGCGAACAACCCGGCCTGTCGATGTCCGGTGCGTCCGTGGTGGACTATCCACTTTCGGCCGCGACCGCGGAGCGCACGCCGGTGCAGGAGAACATGCTCGCGCGGGCCCGCGCTTTCGCCGAGCCGCTGATTGCCGACGAGACGCTGGACACCGGCGAGAACACGCTCGCTCATGCCGATGCCGTGGCCGCGATCGTAGCGGCGATGGGCGGGTCGGAGGCGATGCAGGCAGCCAGCTACCTGGTCTATTCCTGCCAGCACCTGAACCGGCCGCAGGAGGTGATCGCCAAGGTCTTCGGCGACAACTTCGCGGCGCTCGCGGTCGAGACCACCAAGCTCGTGCATGTGCAGAAACAGGCGCGCTCGGTCACGGCCAGCGCGCAACTGGCCGACGGCGCGGGCACGCAAACGGAGAACGTGCGCAAGATGCTGCTCGCGTTCTCGCGCGACCTGCGGGTCGTGATGCTGCGGCTCGCTTCGCGGCTGCAGACACTGCGCTACGCAGCGGCGAGCAAGCAGCCGGTGCCGGAAGGCGTGGCTCGCGAATCGCTGCAGGTCTTCGCGCCGCTGGCGAACCGGCTCGGCATCTGGCAGGTCAAGTGGGAGATCGAGGACCTGTCCTTCCGTTTCCTGGAGCCCGAGACCTACAAGCTGATCGCGCGCCTGCTCGACGAGAAACGCGTGGAGCGCGAAGGCTACGTCGAGCAGCTGCGCGCGCGGCTGGAGCGCGAACTGGCCGCCGAGGGCGTAAAGGCCAAGGTGCAGGGACGGCCGAAGAACATCTACAGCATCGTCAAGAAGATGCGTGGCAAGGCGCTGGACTTCGCGCAGGTCTTCGACATCCTGGCGTTGCGCGTCGTGGTGGCCGACGTCAAGGATTGCTATGCGGCGCTGGCCTGGGTTCATTCCAATTTCCAGCCCATCGCCGAGGAGTTCGACGACTACATCGCGCGGCCGAAGCCGAACGGCTATCAATCGCTGCACACGGTGGTGCGCGAAGTCGTGAATGGCCAGGCCGGCAAGCCGATCGAGATCCAGATCCGGACCGAGCAGATGCACGACCACGCCGAGCACGGCGTGGCGGCGCACTGGGCCTACAAGGAGGCGGGCCACAAGGGCTATGCGGGCGTCTGGGCGAGCGGCGAGTACGACGCCAAGATCGCAGTGCTTCGGCAACTGCTGGCTTGGGAGCGCGACCTCTCGGACGGCTCGCAGGGGCAGGGCCTGTTCGACGACCGCATCTACGTCCTGACACCCGATGCCGCGATCGTCGAGTTGCCGCAGGGCGCGACCGCGGTCGATTTCGCCTACTCGGTGCACACCAGCCTGGGGCACCGCTGCCGCGGCGCGCGCGTGGACGGAGCGATGGTGCCGCTCAACACGCCGCTGCAGAACGGGCAGACGGTCGAGATCATCGCGACGAAGGAGGGCGGCCCTTCGCGCGACTGGCTCAACGCGGAGCTTGGCTATCTGGCGAGCCATCGCGCACGTGCGAAGGTGCGCGCCTGGTTCAACGCGCAGGTCACGCACGAGACGGTGGCGCGCGGCCGCGAAGCTGTCGAAAAGGTGCTGCAGCGCGAGGGCAAGACCGCGCTGAAGCTTGACGACCTCGCGTCGCAGTTGGGCTTCAAGTCGGCGGACCACCTGTTCGAGGTGGTGGGCAAGGACGAGTTCTCGCTGCGCAACATCGAGATGCTGCTGCGCCCGCCGGAGCCTGCCCCTGGGCCGGACGACGGGGTGATCATCAAGAAGGCCCGCGCCGGCGGCAGTGGGGGCAAGGGTGGCGTGCTGGTGGTCGGCGTCTCCTCGCTGATGACGCAGCTCGCCAAGTGCTGCAAGCCGGCGCCGCCCGACGTGATCCGCGGCTTCGTGACGCGCGGCCACGGCGTCAGCATTCATCGCGCCGACTGCAGCAACTTCCGCATGATGGCTGCGCGCGAGGCCGAGCGCGTCATCGACGTCGAATGGGGCGAGCAGCGCGCCGGGGAGGCGTCGGTCTATGCAGTCGACGTAGCTGTGGAGGCCGCCGATCGGCAGGGCCTGCTGCGCGACATTTCCGATGTGTTCGCGCGCGAGAAGATGAACGTGATCGGCGTGCAGACGCAGTCCGTCAAGGGCACGGCGTGGATGACCTTTACCGTCGAGATCGCCGATGCGGCGCGGCTCGCGCAGGTGCTGAGCGTGGTGAGTGCCGTGCCCGGTGTGCGTTCCGCGCGCCGCCGCTGAAAAGCACGCTCGCGGGGCTGCTATACTCCGGCCTCTCGGACACACTCACAGGCGCGTAGCTCAGCTGGTTAGAGCACCACCTTGACATGGTGGGGGTCGTTGGTTCGAGTCCAATCGCGCCTACCAATTCCTTCCTCAAGAAGCCCGAAGCAGCCGCCCGAACCAAGCGGCTGCCTCGTGCATTCGGCCGTTCGCCGTGCATCGTTGAGCGGCTTCGTGGGGCTCTTCCTCCTCTTGGTCTACTGCCTTCGTCGACTGGCGGATACGCCGACAGTTGTGGTAACTTGACCGCCCCATCCCCACACCACTCGACGCAGGGAAACGATGACCATGCCAGAGGCTGAGACCGGTCCGGCACTCGAGGAGCTTCGTCTCGCCGCCCTGCTGCGGCAGGCCCCGCTCGAGTTCGCGCGCGTGGTGTACGGGCTCAACGACCGCGCCAACGGCCGCGCCGGCACGATGGCAGCCGAGGATGTCGCCCGAACGGTGCGACAAGGATCGCCCGTCACGCGGGAGCGCGCCGAGCAGCGCGCACGCGGCTACCTGCCGCTGGCGGGCCATGAGCATTGCCCGCGCTGCTGGGTCTTCAATGGCACCAAGAGCCCGCTGCACTTTCGCGAAGGGACCGGGGAAAGGCCCGAATCGGCCGTCTGCAAGGTGTGCGGGGCCGAGTACACGACCACTCCGGATTGATGGCGCTGCGCGGTCAGGGTAAACCTTGGCGCGGTGCAGCAAAACCGCTCCCTAGAATGGTTTGCGCGTGAAGACGCGAAACCTCAAGGAGTCCGTAGTGCAGAGCAAGAAGTCCGCCGGCGACAAGCCGACGCAGCGGGTGATCAAGAAATATCCCAACCGCAGGCTCTACGACACGGAAACCTCCGCCTACATCACGCTCGCCGAGGTCAAGCAACTGGTGATGGACAAGTCGCCCTTCGTGGTGCGCGACGCAAAGAGCGGCGACGACCTCACGCGCAGCATCCTGCTGCAGATCATCCTCGAGGAGGAGGCCGGTGGCGCGCCGATGTTCACCGAGCAGGTGCTGGCCAACATCATCCGTTTCTACGGCCAGGCCATGCAAGGCTACATGGGGCCCTATCTCGAGAAGAACATCCAGGCCATGACCGAGGTGCAGGCGGAACTGGCCGAGAAGGCGCAGGCGCTCACGCCCGAGATGTGGGCGCGCTTCATGACCATGCAGTCGCCCATGCTGCAGGGGCTGATGGGCAACTACGTCGAGCAGTCGAAGAACGTGTTCCTGCAGATGCAGGAGCAGATGCAGAAGAATACCGAGCAAGTGCTGGGTGCCTTCGGCATCAAGCGACCCCAGGGCGGCCAGACTGACCATTAGCAGGGACAATAGGGGGTTATGAGCGAAGTAGCCTCCCCTGAACGCATTGCCGCGCCGGCCACCCCCAAGGTGGGATTCGTGAGCCTCGGATGTCCCAAGGCACTCACGGACTCCGAGCTGATCCTGACCCAGCTGAGCGCCGAGGGCTACCAGACCTCCAAGACCTTCGAAGGCGCAGACCTGGTGATCGTCAACACCTGCGGCTTCATCGACGACGCCGTCAAGGAAAGCCTCGACACCATCGGTGAGGCGCTGGCCGAGAACGGCCGCGTGATCGTCACCGGCTGCCTGGGCGCCAAGACCGGTGAGGCGGGTGGCAACCTGGTGCGCCAGATGCATCCGAGCGTGCTGGCCGTCACCGGCCCCCATGCAACCCAGGAAGTGATGGACGCGGTGCATGCGAATCTGCCCAAGCCGCACGACCCCTTCATCGACCTGGTGCCGCAGGCCTTCGGCGTCGCAGGCCTGAAGCTGACGCCGCGGCACTATGCCTATCTCAAGATCAGCGAGGGCTGCAATCATCGCTGCACCTTCTGCATCATTCCGTCGATGCGCGGCGACCTCGTGTCGCGGCCGGTTGGCGACGTACTGAGCGAGGCCAAGGCCTTGTTCGAAGGTGGCGTGAAGGAGCTGCTGGTGATCAGCCAGGACACCTCGGCCTACGGCGTAGACCTCAAGTACCGCACCGGCTTCTGGGACGGCAAGCCGGTCAAGACGCGCATGCTGGAACTGGTGCGCACGCTGGGTGAGATCGCCGAGCCCTACGGCGCCTGGGTGCGGCTGCACTACGTGTACCCGTATCCCAGCGTCGACGAGGTCATCCCGTTGATGGCCAGCGGTCAGGTGCTGCCTTACCTCGACGTGCCGCTGCAGCACAGCCATCCGGCGGTCCTGCGGCGCATGAAGCGGCCTGCCAGCGGCGAGAAGAACCTGGAGCGCATCGCGCGCTGGCGCGAGCTGTGTCCCGAGCTCGTCGTCCGCAGCACCTTCATCGCCGGTTTCCCCGGGGAGACGGAAGAGGAGTTCGAGCATCTGCTCGACTTCATCCGCGAGGCCGAGATCGATCGCGCAGGCTGCTTCGCCTACAGCCCGGTCCAGGGAGCAGCCGCCAACGATATCCCCGGCATGCTGCCGGAGGCGGAGCGAGAGGCGCGCCGCGCGCGCTTCATGGAAGTCGCCGAGGCGGTGTCGATCGCCAAGCTGCGCCGGCGCATCGGTGCCACGATGCAGGTCCTGGTCGATTCAGCGCCGGGGCTCGGGCGCAAGGGCGGCGTGGGTCGGACCTACGCCGATGCGCCCGAGATCGACGGCACCGTGCGGCTGTTGCCGCCCGAGAAGATCAGCAAGACCTTGAAGGTCGGTGACTTCACGCGCGCACGCATCGTCGGCGCCGACGGGCACGATCTGGTCGCGCTGCCCGTCTGATGCGGTTTTCGACGGACAAGAAAAAAGCCACCGGAGGCCGGTGGCTTGAATCGAAGATGGTCCAGAGGGATTATCTAAACTTGGTGCCCAGAAGAGGACTCGAACCTCCACGATGTTACTCGCTAGTACCTGAAACTAGTGCGTCTACCAATTCCGCCATCTGGGCCCACTTGCTGCACGGAACAAGTCCTTGCAACAGGTTTTGAATTTCAGGAAAGAAAGAGAGTATATATCAAAAATTTGAGCCACTCCGGCGGACTGCTGGACGAAGTCGAAGGGACGGTGCAGGGTCATCGCGACGGACACGGTTTTGTGCAGCGCGATGATGGCGAAGCCGACATTTATCTGCCTCCCAACGAGATGCGCGCGGTGCTGCACAAGGACCGCGTCAAGGCGCGCGTTGTGCGCCAGGATCGCCGCGGGCGGCCCGAGGGTCGCGTGGTCGAGATCATCGAGCGGCCCGAGCAGCCGATCATCGGCCGGCTGCTGCACGAAGGCGGCATCTGGCTGGTCGCGCCCGAGGACAAGCGCTACGGCCAGGACGTGATGATCCCCAAGGGCGCGACCGGCACCGCAAAGGTGGGCCAGGTGGTGGTCGTGCAGTTGACCGAGCCGCCTGCGCTGTTCGGCCAGCCCGTGGGCCGCGTGAAGGAGGTGCTCGGCGAGATCGACGACCCCGGAATGGAAATCGAGATCGCTGTGCGCAAGTACGGCGTGCCGCACGAGTTCTCCGAGGCCTGCCTTGCCGAGGCCAAGGCGCTGCCCGACAAGGTGCGTGCCATCGACAAAAAAGACCGGGTCGATCTGACCGATGTTCCGCTCGTCACCATCGACGGCGAGGACGCTCGCGACTTCGACGACGCCGTGTACTGCGAGCCTGCAAAGGTGGGCCGCGGCAAGGGCTGGCGCCTGTTGGTCGCTATCGCTGACGTCAGTGCCTATGTGCACACCGGCTCCGCCATCGACATCGACGCCTATGACCGTGCGACCAGCGTCTACTTTCCGCGCCGCGTGATCCCGATGCTGCCGGAGAAGCTGTCCAACGGCCTGTGCTCGCTCAACCCCGAGGTCGAGCGCTTGTGCATGGTGTGCGACATGCTGGTGACCGCCGAGGGCGAGATCTACGCGTACCAGTTCTATCCGGCAGTGATGTGGAGCCATGCCCGCTTCACCTATACCGAGGTGGCCGCGATCCTCGGCAATACGCGCGGCCCCGAGGCGGCCAAGCGCAAGGAGCGGGTGAAGGACCTGCTCAACCTGCACGATGTCTACCGCGCGCTGCTCGCGCAGCGAAGCAAGCGCGGCGCTGTCGACTTCGAGACCACCGAGACGCAGATCATCTGCGACGAGGCCGGCCGCATCGAGAAGATCGTGCCGCGCACGCGCAACGAGGCGCACCGCATGATCGAGGAGGCGATGCTTGCGGCCAACGTCTGCAGCGCCGACTTCATCGCAGAGGGCAAGCATCCGGGCCTGTACCGCGTGCACGAGGGCCCGACGCCCGAGAAGAAGGAGATCCTGCGCGGCTACCTCAAGGCCATGGGCGTGGGACTGTCGATCACGGACGACCCCAAGCCCGGCGAGTTCCAGGCCATCGCCCAGGCGACCAAGGAGCGGCCCGACGCGCAGCAGATCCACACCATGCTGCTGCGCTCGATGCAGCAGGCGATCTACACACCGATCAACAGCGGCCACTTCGGCCTGGCCTACGAGGCCTACACGCACTTCACCAGCCCGATCCGGCGCTACCCCGACCTGCTTGTGCATCGCGTGATCAAGGCCATCCTGGGCAAGACCAAGTACCAATTGCCAATGCTGCCGACCCCGGGCGAGGCACATGCCAAGCTCGCCAAGCGGCTGGCGTCGCGGGTCAAGTCGCCGACCGCCAAGCCGCAGAAGGTCACGGTCGCGCCGAGCAAGGAGGTGCTGGCGTGGGAGGCGGCGGGCCTGCACTGCAGCGCCAACGAGCGGCGCGCCGACGAAGCCAGCCGCGACGTGGAGGCCTGGCTCAAGTGCAAATACATGCGCGAGCATCTGGGCGAGGAGTACGGCGGCGTGGTCACTGCCGCCACCACCTTCGGCATCTTCGTCACGCTCGACGCGATGTACGTGGAGGGCCTGGTGCACATCACCGAGCTCGGCGGCGAATACTTCAAGTTCGACGAGCAGCGGCAGGAACTGCGCGGCGAGCGCACCGGCATCCGCTACGCCATCGGTACCCGCGTGCGTGTGCAGGTGAGCCGTGTCGACCTCGATGGCCGAAAGATCGACTTCCGCCTGGTGCGCGAGGGCGAGGAGCTGAGCTCGCGCGCCTTGAAGGACAAGGGCCTCGCGACCGGAGGCGTGCCCGCCAAGGCCTCGACCAAGCGCAGTGCACGCAAGAAGCCCGAGCCGTCTGCCGCCGAGCGCGGCGATCGCAGTGAGCGCGGCGATCATGCTGCCAGCGCGGCGCCGCAGTCGGCGATGCAGGCTTTCCGTACGGCCGTCAAGAAGGCCGCCAGCAAGATGAAAGGGCGCAAGCCGCGCCGTTGAAGGAGAAGCGAAGATGGGTGCAGAGAAGAGGAGTCGCATTGCGATCGTCACGGGCGCCGGAACCGGCATCGGCCGCTCCGCCGCGCTGGCGCTGCTGGGCGACGGCTGGAGCGTGGTGCTGGCGGGCCGTCGGCTGGAGCCGCTGGAGCAGGTGGCCGACGAATCCGGGGCCGGTGCGCGCGCTTTCGCCGTGCCGACGGACGTGGCCAATCCCGAGTCTGTGCAGGCGCTGTTCGCCGCCGCGGTGGAACGCTTCGGCCGGGTCGATCTGCTGTTCAACAACGCCGGCGTCGGCAACCCGCCGGGCCCCTTCGAGGAATGGACGCCGGAGCAGTGGCGCGGCGTGGTCGACATCAACCTGAACGGGATGTTCTATTGCATCCAGCAGGCTTTCCGGACCATGCAGGCGCAGACGCCGCGCGGCGGCCGCATCATCAACAACGGTTCGATCTCCGCGACTGCGCCGCGGCCCAACTCCATGGCCTACACGGCGACCAAGCATGCGGTGGAAGGGCTGACCAAGACGGCTTCGCTCGACGGCCGCAAGCACGACATCGCAGTGGGCCAGATCGACGTCGGCAACGCGATGACCGAGCTGGCCGCGCGGATGACCAAGGGCGTGCCGCAGGCCAACGGCGAGATCGCGATCGAGCCGGTGATGGACGTGTCCATCGTCGGCCAGTCGGTGCTGTACATGGCAAACCTGCCGCTGGAAGCCAACGTGCTGTTCCACACGGTCATGGCGACCAAAATGCCCTTCGTCGGGCGCGGCTAGGCCTTTGCTTCAGGTGCGCGCGAGCGCGCCAGCGGTGAGCGGCACGCCGGCAGGCCAGTGGTCGGCGAGGTTGCCGTGCCGCCAGACGGCCTCGCAGCTGGCCGCCGTCGGCGGCCGGCCGGCTGCCAGTGCGGCGCCGATCATGCCGGCCAGCACGTCGCCGGTACCCGCGGTTGCGAGTCGTGCGTTGCCGGTCGGGTTGATCGCCGGCACTTCGCCGGCCGCGGCAACGATGGTCCCGGAGCCCTTGAGGACGACCGTCGTGCCGAATCTCTCAGCCAGCTGCTGCGCGGCGCGCAGCCGGTCGGCTTGCACCTCGGTTGTCTTGATTGCCAGCAGGCGCGCGGCCTCGAGCGGATGGGGCGTGAGGACCGTCGGGCGGTGCGAGCGGGCGCGTGCGGCAAGCAGCCCCTGCAAGGCGGCGTCGGCGGCGATGGCATTGAGCGCGTCGGCATCGAGCACCAGCGCCTGCGCTTCCTGGAGCACCCGCGGCAGCGCATCACGTACGGCCGTGCCGCCGCCGCAGCCGCAGACCACGGTCATGTCCGCCAGGTCCAGCGCGTCCGGTCGCCGGAACATCAGCTCGGGCCGCGAGGTGTCGAGCGGCGCGAGTGCGGCATCCAGAGGCGCGACGTAAACGCGGCCCGCGCCCGCATGCAGCGCCGCCGTGGCCGCCAGCAGGGCTGCGCCCGCCATCCCGGGAGCGCCGCCGATCACCGCGACGTCGCCGTAGCTTCCCTTGTGGGAGGTGTGCGGTCGCGGCAGGGCCTGCGGCTCGCCGGGGAGCCGGGCCGTGGGCCGTTCGGTACCCGGCATCGCGTCCAGGTCGTCGAACCACAGCTCGCCGGCGGCGTCCCGCCCTTGCCCCGTAAAAAGGCCGGGCTTGAGCGTCAGCAGGCTGAGGCACAGGCGGCGGACCCCGACCGCAGCAGGAGCGAGGAAGTCCAGCGCCAGCACGCCTGTATCGGCATTCAGGCCCGAAGGCGTGTCCACGCTGAACACGGGGGCCGGGCCGGCGTGCATGCGCCGCAGCCAGTCGGCCATGGGCCCTTCGGGCGAGCGCGCGCCGCCGAGGCCGAGCAGGGCGTCGATGACCAGATCGGCATGCGCCGGTGGCGCGTCTACGAACTGCACCCCGGCATCACGCGCACGTTGCAGCGAGGCGGCCGCGTCGGGCGGCAGGCGGGCGTCATTGCCGATGCGGGTGACGACCGGTGCGAAGCCACGGTGCTGCAATTGAGCCGCCGCCTCGAGGCCGTCGCCCCCGTTGTTGCCAGGGCCGCAGGCGATCCAGATCGTGCGCGCGTGCGGCACCGTCGCCATTGCGAGCCGCGCGACCGCAAGGCCGGCTCGCTGCATCAGCGTATGCGGGGGCAGGGCGGCCGCCACGGCCTGTTCGATCCGGCGCGAGGCTGCGATATCGAACAGCGGGGCGGCGGTGGCGGCGGTGATGCGTTGCATGGCGGGGCGCTCCGATCCGGATGGCCCCTAATGTTGCAGCAAACGCTCGATGCCCAGCCCCTCGAGATCGATGCCCGGGTCGCGGCCTCCCATCAGGTCCGCCAGCACCCGCGCGCTGCCGCAGGACAGTGCCCAGCCGCTGGAGCCGTGCCCAAGGTTGAGCCAGACGCCCGGGACGCCGCTCGGCCCGATGATGGGCGGGCCGTCTGGAAGCATCGGCCGCGCGCCCTTCCATTGCTGGACGCCTGCCTGTAGCGTGACGGCACCCGGAAACCAGTCCTGGAGCACCTTGTAGAGCGTCCGCAGCGCGTCGGGATGAAGGCTGTCCAGCGAGCCGCCGAGTTCGGCGCTGCCCGCAACGCGCACACGCAGGCCCAGGCGGGAGATGGCGACCTTGTAGCGCTCGTCCATCACGGCACTGCGGGGGGCGTTGAGCGGCTCGCGGATGTTGGCGCTGATGGAATGACCGTAGACCGGCGCGACCGGGATGCGAAGGCCGAGTGGCCGCAGCAGCTCGGCCGATGCCACCCCGGCGCATATCACGACGGCGTCGAAGTGGTGGCCCTCGGAGCCGCTGGCCAGCCGTAGCTCGGTGGGCGCGGCGCGGCTGAGCGGTGCGAGGTCGCAGTTGAAGTGGAACTGGGCGCCCAGCGCCTCGGCCTCCCACTTGAGCAGCAGGGCGAACTGGCGACAGTTGGCTACCTCGTCGTCGGGCAGATGGATGGCGCCCGCCAACGCGGTCTCGGTGCTGAGCGCGGGTTCGATCCGGCGCGCCTCGTCGGCGTCCACCTCGCGGAAGCTGCTGCCGGCCTGCCGGAGCACCTCGAGGCCGGCCTGGATCAGCTTCTTCTCGCGCTTGGACCGCATCAGCACCAGGTAGCCATTGCTGCGTTCGTAGCTGAGCTCGCGCGCCTCGGTGATCTCGTGCAGCCGGGTGCGGCTGTAGAACGCCAGGCGCTGCATGCGCGCGCGGTTGGCCAGGTAGGTTTCGAGCTGGCAGGCGCGCTGCCAACGCGCCATCCAGGCGAGGTCGCGGCCGGTGAGCGGCCAGCGCAGCTTGACGGCGCCGTGCGCGGAGAGCAGCGAGCGCAGCACCTTGACGCGCATCCCCGGGGCAGCCCACGGCGTGACGTAGCCGGGCGCCACCACGCCGGCATTGGCGAAGCTGGATTCCTCGGCGGCGGCGCCGCGGCGCTCGAAAACCATGACTTCATGTCCGTCCGAGGCCAGTTCCCAGGCGGTGGTGACGCCGATGATGCCGGCGCCCACGATCGCGATCTTCATTCGGTTCTTTGAGATGTGATGAGAGGCGGCGCCCGCTCGAGGCCCTGACGGATCGCCTTCAACTCGCGTTCCACCTGCACCGAGACCGCCAGCACCGCATCGTCATGCAGCGCGGCATGCCAGAGCATGAGGCCGACGGGCAACTCGCCCTCGGCATGGCAGGGCAGCGAGAGAGCGCAGCCGTCGAGCATGTTGACCACTGACGGGTTGCGCAGCAGCAGTGTGTTGACGCGGAAGAAGGCCTCGTCGCGCTCCGCGCCCGGAGCCACCTCGGCCAGCGGCGGCGCGACCAGCGGCACGGTGGGCGACAGCAGGGCGTCGAAGGGGGCTAGAGCGGCTTCCATGCGGGCGATCCAGCCGCGGCGCGCATGGATGAGTTCGATGTATTCGTGCGCCTTCATGGTCGCGCCCTTGATGATGCGCTGAGCCACGCGCGGGTCGTAGCCGGCGCCGCTGCGCTCCAGCAGCAGCCGGTGCCAGGCATAGGCTTCGGCGGCGGAGAAGCCGCCGGTGGCATTGATCGACCGAAGGTCGGCCAGCTCGGGCAGGGCAATCTCCTCGATACGGGCGCCGGCGGCGCGCAGGCTGCGCATCGTACGCTCGAAGGCGTAGGCCACGGCGGGCTCGATCTCGTCGAAGAACAGGTCCTTGACCACCGCGAGCCGGTAGGCGGAAAGCGGCGCCGTGCCGGCGGTCACGCGGCGTGCGGCCAGGATCTCGTGGGCAGCAATGGCGTCGCGCACCGAGCGCGTCATGGCGCAGACCGTGTCCAGCGTGGTCGACAGCGGCAGGGCGCCTTCGGTCGGCACCAGCCGCGCGGTGCTCTTGAAACCCACGATTCCATTAAGCGCCGCCGGGATGCGGATCGAGCCGCCGGTGTCGGACCCTAGCCCGATGAAGGCTGCGCCGCTGGCCACGGAGATCGCGGCGCCCGAGGAGGAGCCGCCGGGAATGCGCTGCGTCGTCGCATCGCACGAATTGACGGGTGTGCCGTGATGCGGATTGACGCCCACTCCCGAAAAAGCGAACTCGGTCATGTTGGTGCGGCCGATCAGCGCGCCGCCGGCAGCGCGCAGGCGGGCCACGGCCGGCGCGTCGGCCTTGGCCGACGGTGCGTGGGCCAGCACCACAGAGCCGGCCGGCGTGGGCTGGCCGGCGAGATCGAACAGGTCCTTGGCTGAAAAGGCCAGGCCGGCCAGGGGTTGTGCGGGCCGTGCCGCCGCCGCTGCCTGGCGCGCTTCGTCGAACAGCGGCCGGGTGAAGACATGCTCGCAGGCCGGGGAGGTGGCGGCGGCGAGGGAGTGCTCCATCTCGCTGCGCGCGTCCGAGGTGCCGGCCAGCAGGGAAAGGCGGGTGGCGTGCAGGTCAGGGCGCATGGTGTGGAGGGCCGCGGAGAAGGGGGAGAAGAGTGGTGGGTGCTATACTCTGCGGGTTTCACTCTGGGTCTTTTCCCAGCGCAAAACAAATCCGCAAACCAGCCCATTCGAGGTGTTGCAGTCCTCGCGAGAGGATCGCAAAACGGGCTGGATTTTAGACCCAACCTTTGGAGTTATTCCTATGTCGACGACCATGCGCGAAATGCTGGAAGCCGGTGTCCATTTCGGTCACCAGACGCGCTTCTGGAACCCCAAGATGGCACCGTACATCTTCGGCCATCGCAACAAGATCCACATCATCAACCTGGAAAAAACGCTTCCGATGTTCCAGGAAGCGATGAAGTACGCCAAGCAGCTCACCGCCAACCGCGGCACCATCCTGATGGTCGGTACCAAGCGCCAGGCCCGTGAAATCGTGGCAGCCGAGGCGCGCCGCGCCGGCGTGCCCTACGTCGACACCCGCTGGCTCGGCGGCATGCTGACCAACTTCAAGACCGTCAAGACCTCCATCAAGCGCTTGAAGGACATGAAGGCCCAGCAGGAAGCCGGCCTCGACAACCTCAGCAAGAAAGAGCAGTTGACCTTCACTCGCGAGATCGAGAAGCTCGAGAAGGACATCGGCGGCATCCAGGACATGAATGCGCTGCCCGACGCCATCTTCGTGATCGACGTGGGCTTCCACAAGATCGCGGTGGCCGAGGCCAAGAAGCTGGGCATCCCGCTGATCGGCGTGGTGGACTCCAACCACTCGCCCGAGGGCATCGACTACGTGATCCCGGGCAACGACGACTCGTCGAAGGCTGTCACGCTGTACGCTCGCGGCATCGCCGATGCAATCATCGAAGGCCGTTCCAGCGCCGCCAGCGATGTGGTCAAGGCCGTGGCCGAGGGCAATTCCGATGAATTCGTCGAAGTCGAAGAGGGCGCTTCGGCCTGATTCGCGCTCGCAAGCGCCTGAAGAAGGGGCTTCGATGCCCCTTTTTTTTAACTTGATTTTCGCGGCGCCCGGTGCGGGCCGCCGCAACTGCTAAACCGAACGGAGAAACCAGATGGCAACAATCACCGCAAGCATGGTCGGCGAACTGCGCGCAAAGACCGACGCCCCGATGATGGAATGCAAGAAGGCCCTGACCGAGGCCGACGGCAACATGGAAAAGGCCGAAGAGCTGCTGCGCATCAAGCTGGGCAACAAGGCCGGCAAGGCTTCCAGCCGTATCACGGCCGAGGGCGTGGTCGCAGCCTATGTCGAAGGCGGCGTGGGCGCCATGATCGAGATCAACTGCGAAACCGACTTCGTTTCGAAGAACGACAGCTTCCTCGCACTGGCCAACGCGGCGGCGATGCTGGTCGCCAAGCACAACCCGACCGACCTGGCCGCGCTGGCCGCGCTGCCCTACGAGCAGGACAGCTTCGGCCCGACGCTGGAAGACGTGCGAAAGGGCCTGATCGGCAAGATCGGCGAAAACATGAGCTTCCGCCGCTTCAAGCGCTTCGCCGGCAACGGCAAGCTCGCCTCCTACCTGCACGGCACGCGCATCGGCGTGATGGTCGAGTTCGAGGGCGACGACACCGCAGCCAAGGACGTGGCGATGCACATCGCCGCCATGAAGCCGGTCTCGATCGCGAGCTCGGACGTGCCGGCCGAACTGATCGAGAAAGAACGCGCCGTGGCCGCCGGCAAGGCCGAGGAAGACCGCAAGGCGGCCGAGGCGGCCGGCAAGCAGCCGCAGCCCGCCGACATCGTCGCCAAGCGCATCGAAGGCGGCGTGCAGAAGTACCTCAAGGAGGTTTCGCTGCACAACCAGCCCTTCGTGAAGAACGACAAGCAGACCGTGGAGCAGATGCTCAAGGCCGCCAACACCTCGATCAAGAGCTTCACGCTCTACGTCGTCGGCGAGGGCATCGAGAAGAAGGTCGACGACTTTGCCGCCGAAGTGGCGGCCCAGGTCGCGGCCGCGAAGGCGGCGGCTGCCTGAGCAGCGCCATCGGGCGGCGCGCGCAGCGCGCTGCCGCTTCTTCACACGCACGTTTTACACTCGCCCCGCCACCTCAAAAGGAAACCTCCATGCTCGAAACCCGCCCGGCCCACAAGCGAATCTTGTTGAAGCTGTCGGGCGAGGCCTTGATGGGTGACGATGCCTTCGGCATCAACCGGGCGACCATCGTCCGCATGGTCGCGGAGGTGGCCGAGGTGGTGAACATGGGGGTGGAAGTCGCCGTCGTGATCGGCGGCGGCAACATCTTCCGCGGCGTGGCTGGTGGCTCGGTGGGCATGGACCGGGCAACAGCCGACTACATGGGCATGCTGGCGACCGTCATGAACGCGCTCGCCTTGGCGGACGCCATGAACAAGCAGGGGCTGATCGCGCGGGTGATGTCTGCCATTGCCATCGAGCAGGTGGTGGAGCCCTACGTGCGCCCCAAGGCCCTCCAATACCTCGAAGAGGGCAAGGTCGTGATCTTCGCGGCCGGCACCGGCAACCCCTTCTTCACGACCGATACCGCCGCCGCCCTGCGCGGCGCCGAGATCGGCGCGGAGCTGGTGCTCAAGGCCACCAAGGTGGACGGCGTTTATACCGCCGACCCGAAGAAAGACCTGAGCGCGACGCGCTATTCGCGCCTGAGCTTCGACGAGGCCATTGCACAGAATCTCGGCATCATGGACGCCACGGCTTTCGCGCTGTGCCGCGACCAGAACCTGCCGATCAAGGTGTTCTCGATCTTCAAGAACGGTGCGCTCAAGCGCGTCGTGATGGGCGAGGACGAAGGCACGCTGGTGCATGCCTGAGGAGTAAGAGAAGATGACTATGACCATTGCCGACATTCGCAGTGCGACCGACGCAAAGATGAACCAGTCGATCGCCGCTTTCCAGAACAACCTCACGAAGATCCGCACCGGGCGTGCCAACCCCGCGCTGCTGGATACGATCCATGTGGAGTACTACGGCTCCTCGGTGCCGCTGTCGCAGGTGGCGAACGTGTCACTGATCGACTCGCGCACGATCAGCGTCCAGCCCTGGGAAAAGGGCATGGGAGCCAAGATCGAGAAGGCCATTCGCGAGAGCGACCTTGGACTGAACCCGGCTTCGATGGGCGACCTGATCCGCGTGCCGATGCCTCCGATGAGCGAGGAGCGCCGCAAGGAGATGACCAAGCTGGTTCGTACCGAGGGCGAGAACGCCAAGATTGCGACGCGCAACCTGCGCCGCGACGCCAATGATGCGATCAAGAAGCTGGTCAAGGAGAAGCTGGCGTCGGAAGACGACCAGAAACGCGCCGAGGCCGAGATCCAGAAGGTGACCGACCGCCATATCGCGGAAATCGACCGCTTGGTCGCCGCCAAAGAGGCGGAGATCATGGCCGTCTGAGATGAGCAATCCGAGCGCCGCCGTGCCCCATCACATCGCCATCGTCATGGATGGCAATGGCCGCTGGGCCACGCGCCGCTTCCTGCCGCGGGTGGCCGGCCACAAGCAGGGCGTCGAGTCGCTGCGCCGCTGTGTCAAGGCATGCGCCGATCGCGGCGTCGCCGTATTGACGGTGTTCGCCTTCTCCTCCGAGAACTGGAACCGCCCGGTCGAGGAGGTGTCGGGGCTGATGGACCTGATGGTCGTTGCGCTCGGCCGGGAGGTCCCGAAGCTGAGCCAGGACGGCGTGCGCCTGCATTTCGTGGGCGAGCGTGGCGGCCTGTCCGAGAAAATCGCGGCCGGGCTGCTGCAGGCCGAGGCCGCCACGGCTCACAACACGCGGCTGATCCTCAATGTCTGTTTCAACTACGGCGGGCGCTGGGATATCGCGCGCGCAGCGGCCCAACTCGCCGCGCGTGGCGAGCCGCTGACCGAGGCCAACCTCGACGCGGCAATGGCGCTGTCGCACGTGCCCGATCCCGACCTCTTCATTCGTACCGGCGGCGAGCAGCGGCTGTCGAACTTCCTGCTGTGGCAGAGCGCCTATGCCGAGCTCTTCTTCAGCGATCGCCTCTGGCCCGAGTTCGACGAAGCTGCGCTCGACGAGGCCATCGAGGCCTTCCGGCGCCGCGAGCGCCGCTTCGGCCAGACCTCCGCTCAGGTGGCAGGCGGCACGCGGCGCGATCCGCAAGCCGCCTGAGCGCAATGCTCAAACAACGCATCATCACTGCGGTCGTTTTGCTGGCGATCCTGCTGCCGGCCCTGTTCTATCCCTCGCACGTGCCCTTCGCCTGCGTGATGCTGGTCCTGGTGGTTGCCGCCGCCTGGGAATGGGGACGGCTCAACGGGCACGGCCCGCGCATGTCGCTGTTCTTCGGCGTGGAAATCTTCGCACTGTGCGCGCTGTCCTGGTGGCTGGGACTGCTCGACCGGTCGTTGCTGGCGGTGTGGATCCTCGCGAGCGCAGCCTGGGTTCTGGGCGGCGCCGCCTTGCTGCGAGTCGCCGTGCCAGGCTGGCCCCGGGTGCCCCGGGCCATGCGCCTGGTGGGCGGTCTGCTGATGCTCTGGGTGGCATGGCTGGCCGCGGTCCAGGCCCGCATGGTCGGCATCAACTTTCTGCTCTCCATTCTCGTGCTGGTGTGGGTGGCCGACGTGTTCGCCTATTTCGCCGGCCGCACCTTCGGGCTGCGCTTCACCCGCGGAAAGCTGGCGCCGAGCATCAGCCCCGGCAAGAGCTGGGAGGGCGTCTGGGGCGGCATGCTCGGCGTGATCGTGCTGGCATTGTGCTGGGTCTGGGCCGACTCGGCCGCACGGCCGGCGGTGGCCAGCCTCTACACCCGGCTGGCCGAGCGCGGCTGGTGGCTGCTCCTGATCGGCGTGGTCTTCCTCGCCGCGATGAGCGTGGTGGGCGACCTGGTCGAATCGCTGATCAAGCGCAGCGCCGGCGCCAAGGACAGCAGCGCGCTGCTGCCCGGCCACGGTGGCGTGCTCGACCGGGTCGATGCGCTGCTGCCTACACTGCCCATCGCCATGATGCTGGCTTTTCTATGAACGGCATGAAACGACAACGCATCACCGTGCTCGGCTCGACCGGCTCGGTCGGCGTGAGCACGCTCGACGTGATCGCACGGCATCCCGAGCGCTTCGAGGTGTTCGCGCTGTCGGCGTCCACCAAGGTCGATGAGATGCTGGCCCAGTGCCATCGCTTCGCGCCGAAGTTCGCGGTCATGGCCAGCGCGCCGCATGCCCGGCTGCTGGTCGACAAGCTCAGGCACAACGGGCTGCGCACCGAAGTGCTGCAGGGCGCCGGCGCCATCGAGTCCATTGCCTCGCACGAAGACTGCGATGCCGTGATGGCTGCCATCGTCGGCGCCGCAGGCCTCGGGCCCTGCCTGGCCGCCGCGCGTGCCGGCAAGCGGTTGTTGCTGGCGAACAAGGAAGCCCTGGTGGTCGGCGGCGAGCTCTTCATGCGCACGGTGCGCGAGGGCGGGGCGACGTTGCTGCCGATCGACAGCGAGCATTCGGCCATTTTCCAGTCGCTGCCGGAGGACCCGGCCACCTGGCCTCGCCGCATCGACAAGATCATCCTGACCGCTTCCGGCGGGCCGTTCCGCACGCGGTCGCCGGACACGCTGGCCGCGGTGACGCCGGAGCAGGCCTGCGCCCATCCGAACTGGGTGATGGGCCGCAAGATCTCGGTGGATTCGGCCACCATGATGAACAAGGCGCTCGAGGTGATCGAAGCGCGCCACCTGTTCGGCGTCGCGCCGGAGCGGATCGAGGTCGTGATCCATCCGCAAAGCGTGGTGCACTCGATGGTGCAGTTCACGGACGCGTCGGTGATCGCGCAGCTCGGCACCCCCGACATGCGTGTGCCCATCGCCGTCGGCCTGGCCTGGCCCGAGCGCATCGAGAGCGGCGCGGCGCAGCTCGACTTCCGGCAACTGGCGGCGCTGACTTTCGATGCACCCGATGCGCAGCTTTTCCCCGGCCTGGGGCTGGCATGGCAAGCGCTGCGCGCCGCGCCGGGCACGACCGCCGTGCTCAATGCGGCCAATGAGGTCGCAGTCGACGCCTTCCTGCAGCATCGCCTGCGCTTCGACCGCATCCATGCCGTGAACATGGAAACTTTGGAGGCGGTGCTGCCCTCCAACCCGGCATCACTGGCCGATCTGCTGGCTTTGGACGCCAGTGCGCGGGCGGCGGCTGATGCGGCCGCGCTGCGCTTCGCGGCCTGACCCACTCCCAAATCCAGGGGACACAATGCTCACCGTCGTCGCCTTCATCGTCGCCCTGGCTCTGCTGATCGCCGTGCACGAGTACGGCCACTACCGCGTTGCGGTGGCCTGCGGCGTCAAGGTGCTGCGCTTCTCCATCGGGTTCGGCCATACGCTCTTCAGCTGGAAGCCAAGGCGCCAGCATCCTGGCCAGGACACGGAGTTCGTGATCGCCGCCTTCCCCCTTGGCGGCTACGTGAAGATGCTCGACGAGCGGGAGGGACCTGTGGTGGCGGAAGAGCGCCACCGCGCCTTCAACACCCAGCCGCTGCGATCACGCGCAGCCATCGTGGCCGCGGGGCCGATGGCCAACCTGCTGCTGGCGGTGGTGCTTTACACGGCCGTCAACTGGATCGGCGTCGAGGAACCTGTCGCCAGGCTCGCGCGTCCGGTGGCAGCTTCGTTGGCCGAGCAGGCGGGCCTGCGCGGGGGCGAGCATGTCGCCCGCGCTGGCTTCGACGGCGAGCTCGAGCCGGTGCAGTCCTTCGAGGATCTGCGCTGGCGCATCACACGCGGCGCGCTCGATGGCCGCGACCTCACGCTCGAGATCGCGGGCGAGGGCGGGCGGCCCGCCCTCGAGATCGTGCTGCCGCTCAGCCGGGTCAATGCCAAGGACGCGGACGCGCAGATGTTCCGCAGGATCGGCGTAGTCGCGCCGCTGACTCGTCCCGAGATCGGCGAGTTGATGGCAGGCAGCGCGGCCGAGCGCTCGGGTCTGCGCAGCGGCGACTTGGTGACGGCGGTGGGGCCCACTGCCATCGTCGACGGGCAGCAGTTGCGCGAGGTGATCCGCGCCTCCGTCGATGCCGGCCAGCCGCGCACTCAGATCTGGCAGGTCGAGCGCGGCGGCCAGTCGGTACGCCTCGAGGTCACGCCCGAAGTGCGCGAGGAGGGCGGCAACAAGGTCGGCCGCGTGGGCGCCTATGTGGGCTCGCCACCGGAGATGGTGACGGTGCGGCAGGGCGTGGTCGACGGCATCTGGCGCGGCTTGGTGCGCACCTGGGAGGTGTCGGCACTCACCGTGCGGATGATGGGCAAGATGTTGATCGGCGAAGCCTCGATCAAGAATCTCAGCGGGCCATTGACCATCGCGGACTACGCAGGCAAGTCCGCCAGCCTGGGACTCACCCAGTACCTCGTGTTTCTCGCGCTCATCAGCGTGAGTCTCGGCGTGCTGAACCTCATGCCGCTGCCGGTCCTCGATGGAGGACACCTGATGTATTATCTTTGGGAGGGCCTGACCGGCAGGAGCGTCTCCGACGCTTGGATGGAACGGCTCCAGCGCGGCGGTGTCGCGCTGCTGCTGGTCATGATGTCGATCGCCATCTTCAACGATGTGACTCGACTCTTTGGTTAACTATCTGTCGGCCCTTTGCGCGCCGGCTCAAATCACAGATGAATAAGAAATTCAGTCGCTTTCGCCTGCGCAGCGTTTCCATGCTGATTGTCAGCGCGCTCTCGGCTACTGCCGCCTGGGCCATCGAGCCCTTCACGGTGCGCGACATCCGGGTCGAAGGCCTCCAACGCGTCGAGCCCGGCACCATTTTTGCCTCGCTGCCTCTGCGCGTCGGCGACACCTACAACGACGAGCGCGGCTCGGCCGCCATCCGCGCGCTGTTCGACCTGGGTCTCTTCAAGGATGTGCGCCTCGACGTCAGCGGCGACGTCCTCGTCGTCATCGTCGAGGAGCGTCCCACCATCGCCGACGTCGATTTTGTCGGCACCAAGGAGTTCGACAAGGCGGCCCTGCAGAAGGCGCTGCGCGACGTCGGTCTGGCCGACGGCCGCCCCTACGACAAGGCCCTGGCCGACCGCGCGGAGCAGGAGCTCAAGCGCCAGTACATCAGCCGCAGCCTCTACAACGCCCAGGTCGTGACCACCGTCACCCCCATCGAGCGCAACCGCGTCAACCTCACCTTTACCGTCACCGAGGGCGAGCCCGCGCGTATTCGCGAGGTCCATATCGTCGGCAACAAGGCCTTCAGCGAGGGCACCCTGCTCGATCTCTTCGACCAGGATGCAGGCGGCTGGATGAGCTGGTACACCAAGAGCAACCAGTACTCGCGCGCCAAGCTCAACGCCGACCTGGAGACTCTGCGCTCCTACTACATCACGCGTGGCTACCTGGAGTTCCGCATCGATTCGACCCAGGTGGCCATCTCCCCGGATCGCCAGGACCTGAGCATCACCGTGAACATCACCGAGGGTGAGAAGTTCGTTGTGGCCGGCGTCAAGCTCGAGGGCAACTATCTCGGGCGTGACGACGAGTTCAAGTCCCTGGTCACCATCCGACCCGGCGAGCCCTACAACGGCGAGCAGGTGAACGAGACCACCAAGGCCTTCACCGATTACTTCGGCACCTTCGGCTACGCGTTCGCGCGCGTGCAGGCCGAACCGGAGATCGATCGCACGAACAATCGTGTGACGCTGACCCTGAAGGCGGAGCCCTCGCGGCGGGTCTACGTGCGGCGGGTGATGATCGGCGGCAACAACAAGACGCGCGACGAGGTGATCCGGCGGGAGTTCCGGCAGTACGAGGCCTCGTGGTACGACGGCGACAAGATCAAGTTGTCGCGCGACCGGGTGGACCGCCTGGGCTTCTTCACGGACGTGAGCGTCGAGACGCAAGAGGTGCCGGGATCGCCCGACCAGGTGGACCTGACGATCAACGTGGCCGAAAAGCCGACCGGGACGTTGCAACTGGGCGCCGGCTTCTCGAGCGCCGAGAAGGTGTCCTTCACCTTCGGCATCGCGCAGGAGAACGTCTTCGGCTCGGGCAACTACCTGGGTCTGCAGGTCAACACCAGCAAGTACGCCCGCACGCTCTCGCTCACGACCACCGATCCGTACTTCACGAAGGACGGCATCTCCCGCAGCTTCAGCCTGTACCACACCACCACGCGGCCCTACTACAGCGTCGACGGCGACTACCGGTTGGTCAACGAGGGCGGCACGATCCGCTTCGGCGTGCCGTTCAGCGAGGTCGACACCGTCTTCTTCGGCATCGGCCTGGAACGCTTCCGCTTCGATCCGGGCGGCAACGTCGCCTACTTGACGCCCCAGTCCTATCGCAACTATTTCGGCTGCTCGACCAACCCGCAGGGCCTGGTCGCCGAATGCACCAACGACAACGTCTGGGGCGTGCCGCTGACCGTCGGCTGGTCGCGCGACGACCGCGACAGCGCGCTGGTCCCGACCCGCGGCAGGCTGCAGCGGGCCAATCTCGAGATCGGTGCCGGCGGCGATATGAAGTACTGGAAGTCCAGCTATTCGTACCAGCAGTTCTTCCCGATCACCAAGCAGTACACCTTCGCGATCAATGGCGAAGTGGGTTATGCCAAGCCCATCGGCAACAAGCCCTTCCCGATCTTCAAGAACTTCTACGCCGGCGGACTGGGGTCGGTGCGCGGCTTCGAGCAGAACTCGCTCGGCCCGCGCGACGCGCCGCTCTTCGGGCAGACCGAAGGGGCGGCGCTCGGCGGCACCAAGAAGGCCATCTTCAACATGGAGCTCAGCACCCCTTTCCCGGGCGCCGGGAACGATCGCACGCTGCGGCTCTACGGCTTCTTCGACGTCGGCAATGTGTTTGCGGAGTCGCGCCCCACGGGCATGACGGACGCCCAATGGAAGGCGCAGCAGAAGCTGCGCGCCTCGGTCGGCGTGGGTATCAGCTGGATCTCGCCGCTCGGCCCTCTGCGCCTGGCCTATGCATTCCCCGTCCGGCAGCAGAAGGAAGACTTCAGCGATCCCTTGCACCCCATCCCGAAGGATAGAATTCAACGCCTGCAATTCCAGATCGGAACCTCCTTCTAATGACTCCCTTGCTTCGTGCCGCCGGTGCGCTGCTGATCCCCGCTTTCGCGCTCGTGGGCACGCCCGCGCACGCGCAGGAAACCTTCCGCATCGGCTTCGTCAATCCCGATCGCGTGCTGCGCGAGGCGCAACCTGCCAAGGCTGCCCAGGCGAAACTCGAGTCGGAATTCCTGAAGCGCGAGAAGGACCTGCAGGCGCAGGGCGAAGCACTCAAGGCCGCCTCCGAGAAGTTCGAGCGCGAGGCGCCCACCATGTCGGAGAGCCAGCGCACCTCCCGCCAGCGCGCCCTGGTCGATCAGGACCGCGACTTCCAGCGCCGCCGACGTGAATTCCAGGAAGACCTCAACGCGCGCAAGAACGAAGAGCTGCAACAGGTCTACGAGCGCGCCAACCGCGTGGTCAAGCAGGTGGCCGAGGCCGAGAAGTACGATGCGATCCTGCAGGAAGCGATCTACATCAATCCCAAGCACGACATCACCGAAAAGGTGATCAAGGCGCTGAACGCGTCCGTTGGCAACGGCAAGTGACGCCGTGAACCCGTGTGGCACTGCGGCTAGGCGCAATCGTTGAAGCCCTCGGCGGCGAACTGCAGGGCGATCCTGCGTTGTCGATCGAGCGCCTCGCGCCGCTGGCGACTGCACAGGCAGATGCGCTCAGCTTCCTGAGCCATCCCAAGTACCAGAAAGAGCTTGCGGCCTCGAAAGCCGGCTGCGTCATCGTTTCGCCCGCGATGCGGGAGATCGCGGCCCGGCGCGGCGCGTTCATCCTGACGCCTGATCCCTACCTCTACTTTGCCCGTTTGACCCAGCTGTGGAAGCAGTCCCACGCCAGGCCCGAGGGCGCGCGCATCCACCCCAGCGCGGTGATCGACCCCGACGCGCACATCGACCCCAGCGCCCGCATCGGTGCGTTGTGCGTGGTCGAGCGAGGTGCGCGCATCGGCGCCCAGACCGTGCTGAAGTCCAGGGTGACGGTGAGCGAGGACTGCACGGTCGGCGCGCGCTGCCTGCTGCATCCCGGCGTGGTGATCGGGGCCGACGGCTTCGGCCTCGCGCCGCACGAGGGCGCCTGGGTCAAGATCGAGCAGCTCGGCGCGGTGCGCATCGGCAATGACGTGGAGATCGGCGCCAATACCTGCATCGACCGGGGCGCGCTCGAGGACACGGTCATCGAGGACGGCGTCAAGCTCGACAACCTGATCCAGATCGGCCACAACGTTCGCGTGGGCCGGAACACCGCCATGGCCGGCTGCGTCGGCGTGGCGGGCAGCGCCGACATCGGCGCGAATTGCACCATCGGCGGCGGCGCGATCGTGCTGGGGCACCTGAAGATGGCCGACGGAGTCCACATCTCGGCCGCGACGGTGGTCACGCGCTCCATTCTCAAGCCGGGCCAGTACACCGGCGTGTTTCCCATCGACGACAATGCCGCCTGGGAGAGAAACGCCGCCACCCTTAAACAACTGCACGCCCTGCGGGAGCGCCTCAAGGCGCTGGAAAAATCGGCGATGCAGGACAAGCAATCATGACGCTCGACATCCATCAGATCCTCAAACTACTGCCCCACCGCTACCCCTTCCTGCTGGTGGACCGCGTGCTCGAGATGGAAAAGGGCAAGCGCATCAAGGCGCTAAAGAACGTGACCATGAACGAGCCGTTCTTCAACGGCCACTTCCCGCATCGCCCGGTGATGCCGGGCGTGCTGATGCTCGAAGCGATGGCGCAGGCGGCGGCGCTGCTGTCCTTCCATTCGTTGGACATCGTTCCGGACGACAACACCGTGTACTACTTCGCCGCCATCGACGGCGCGCGCTTCAAGCGCCCCGTGGAGCCCGGCGACCAGCTGACGCTCGAGGTCGAGATCGAGCGCATGAAGGCGGGCATCTCCAAGTTCAAGGGACGCGCCCTGGTCGGCAGCGAGTTGGCCTGCGAAGCCAGCCTGATGTGCGCAATGCGCCAGATCAGCTGATCGTGTTCGAGAAGGCATGACGCAGATTCATTCGACAGCCATCGTCGACGCGAAGGCCGAACTCGATACGACGGTCAATGTCGGCCCGTACGCCGTGATCGGCCCGCATGTGCGGGTCGGCGCCGGCACCACCATCGGATCGCATTGCGTGATCGAGGGCCGCACCACCATCGGACGCGACAACAGGATCTTCCAGTTCGCGTCGCTGGGGGCGGTTCCGCAGGACAAGAAGTACGCGGGCGAGCCGACCGAGCTGGTCATCGGCGACCGCAACACCATCCGCGAGTTCTGCACCTTCAACATCGGCGTGCCGGGGGCGGGCGGGGTCACGCGCGTGGGCAGCGACAACTGGATCATGGCGTACACGCACATCGCGCACGATTGCCGGGTCGACGACCACACCACGCTGGCCAACAACACCACGCTGGCCGGCCATGTGCACCTGGCCGATTGGGTGACGGTGGGCGGGCTGACGGGCATCCACCAGTTCGTCTCGGTCGGCGCCCACGCGATGATCGGCTTCGCCAGCGCAGTCGCGCAGGACGTTCCCCCCTTCATGCTGGTCGACGGCAATCCGCTCGAGGTGCGCGGCTTCAATGTCGTGGGCCTGCGCCGGCGCAATTTTTCCGAAGCACGGATCGCCGCTGTCAAGCAGATGCACCGGCTGCTGTACCGGCAGGGCAGGACGCTCAACGATGCGCGCACCGCGATCGCCGGGCTCGCCACGGAGATGCCCGAAGCGGCGGCGGACGTCGCCCTGATGAACGCCTTTCTGGCCGGCGCCAAGCGCGGCATCGTGCGCTGAGGAGCCGCGCGGTGCAGGACCCACAGCGGCGGTTTGCCCTCGTCGCGGGAGAGGCTTCGGGTGACTTGCTCGCCGGCCTGTTGCTGGACGGCCTGAAGGCCCGCTGGCCCGACATGACATCCGTCGGCATCGGCGGCCCGCAAATGCAGAAGCGCGGCTTCGAGACCTGGTGGCCGCAGGAGAAGCTGGCGGTGCGCGGCTATATCGAAGTGTTGCGCCACTACGCCGAGATTGCCGGCATTCGGCGGCAGCTCAGGGCGCGGCTGCTGCGCGAGGGCGCGGGGATCTTCATCGGCGTCGATGCGCCGGATTTCAACCTCGATCTCGAAGCGGCGCTGCGCGAGCGCAGCATGAAGACGGCCCATTTCGTCTGCCCCTCGATCTGGGCCTGGCGGCCGGAGCGCGTCGAGAAACTCCGGGCGGCGGCCGACCACGTGCTGTGCATCTTTCCCTTCGAACCCGCCTTGCTTGCCGAACATGGCATTGCCGCCAGCTATGTCGGCCATCCGCTCGCCGACGTGATTCCGATGGCGCCGGACCGGGCCGCCGCACGCGCGGCGCTCGGCCTGGATGCGAACGCGCCTGTGGTGGCGCTGCTGCCGGGAAGCCGGCGTTCGGAGCTGCGCTACCTGGCGGATCGCTTCTTTGCCGCAGCCGCGCTGATGCAGCAGGCCCGGCCGGAGCTGCGCTTCATCCTTCCCGCGCTGCCCAGCCTGCACGGCGAGGTGGAGCAACTGCTGGCGGCGAGCGAGGTGAAGGGCCGCGTGCAGTTGCTCGACGGCCGCTCGCACGCCGCGCTGGCTGCCTGCGACGTCACGCTGATCGCCAGCGGCACCGCCACCCTCGAGGCCGCGCTCTTCAAGCGGCCGATGGTGATCGCCTACAACATGAACCCGATGTCCTGGGCCCTGATGCGTCGCAAGCAGCTGCAGCCCTGGGTCGGCCTGCCCAACATCCTGTGCAGCGACTTCGTCGTGCCGGAGCTGATCCAGGAGGCCGCCACGCCGCAGGCCCTGGCCGAAGCGACGCTGGCCTGGCTGGGATCCCCGGACAAGGTTCACGCCTTGCAACAACGTTTTTGCGCGCTGCACGCCGAATTGCAGCGAGATACGCCGACACTGTGCGCCGATGCGATCCAGAAAGTTATTGAAGGCTGAACAGACCAGGTTGGCGTGGGATACGCCAGGCCTGGTGGCTGGTGTCGACGAGGCCGGGCGCGGCCCGCTCGCCGGTCCGGTCGTGGCTGCAGCCGTGATCCTGGACGACCAACGGCGAATCCGTGGCCTGGCCGATTCGAAGACCCTCACAGCGCTTCAGCGCGAGCGACTCAACGACCAGATCCTGGCCAAGGCCCTGTGCTGCTCGGTGGCCCAGGCGAGCGTCGAGGAGATCGACGAGCACAACATTCTCGGCGCCACCATGCTGGCGATGAAACGGGCGGTCGAGGGGCTGCGCCTCAAGCCGGCCAAGGTGCTGGTCGACGGCAATCGGTTGCCCAGGCTGGACGTGCTGGCAGAGGCCGTCGTGGGCGGCGACGCCATCGTGAAATCGATCTCGGCCGCCTCGATCCTGGCCAAGGTGCATCGCGACCGGCTTTGCGAGCAGCTGCACGCCGAGTTCCCGCACTACGGCTTTGCCGGGCACAAGGGCTACAGCACGCCCGAGCACCTCGAGGCGCTCCTGCGCCATGGCGCTTGCGTGCACCATCGTCGCTCCTTCAGTCCTGTGGCCGCGGCCCTGGCGCGCGCCGCCGGCGAGGAGATCCCGCTCGGCACCGTGGCAGGCGAGCTTCTCATCGAGACCTTGCAGGTCGAGTCGGTCCAGGTCGAGCTGCGCCCCGCGCCATGACAGCGGCCGAGCCGAGCCACATCAGCTCGCGGGACAACCCGCTCCTCAAGGAACTGCGCAAGCTGGCCCACGATCCGGGGGGCTATCGCAAGTCGGGCCGTGTCTGGCTGGAGGGCGACCACCTGTGCCGGGCAGCGCGCGAGCGCGGGGTGCGTGCGGCGATCGCGGTCTTCACCGAATCCGCCTGGCCCGCGGTCCGCCACGAGTGGGCGGGGGCGGCTGACAAGACAGTGGTGGTCGCCGACGCACTGCTGGCCGGAGTGAGCGGCCTGGAGTCGCCGGCCGCCATGGGGTTCGTACTCGACCTGCCGGCACCGCCGCCGATCGCCCCGGACGCGGCCACCGTGGTGCTCGACCGGCTGCAGGATGCCGGCAACGTCGGCTCCATCCTGCGCAGCGCGGCAGCTTTCGGCTTCGCCCAGGTGATCGCGCTCAAGGGCACTGCGGCGTTGTGGGCGCCCAAGGTGCTGCGGGCCGGGATGGGCGCGCACTTCGGGTTGCGGCTGGTCGAAGGGGTCGAGCTGGAGGCGCTGGACGCCCTGGCCGTGCCCTGCATCGCCACCAGCTCGCACCGCGGCGAGTGGCTGCACCGGGCCCGCCTGCCGAACCCCTGCGCCTGGCTGATGGGCCACGAAGGGCAGGGGCTTTCGGCCGCGCTGGAAGCCCGCGCGAGCCTGCAGGTGCGCATCGTCCAGCCGGGTGGCGAGGAGTCGCTCAACGTCGCGGCGGCAGCGGCCATCTGCCTGCACGCGAGCGCTGCCGCGGGCGAGGGATGAAGCGGCGCGGGCTATAATCAAGGGCTTTCCTGCTCACACCTCGCCCATAGCGCACGCAAGCCAACTCCTTGACGAAAGTCGCGACCAAGAGCCTCATCTTGGGTCCGCCGTGGGCGTCATCCATTCGGAGATCCCAGTGCTTTTGTCTCTCAAGGGAAAATTCCCGCCCGCCATCCTGGCGCTCGCAGACGGCACGGTCTTTCTCGGCAATTCGATCGGCGCGCAAGGCGCCACCACCGGCGAAGTGGTGTTCAACACCGCCATGACCGGTTATCAGGAAATCCTGACCGACCCCAGCTATTGCCAGCAGATCGTGACGCTCACGTATCCGCACATCGGCAACTACGGCGTCAACAAGGAAGACATCGAGGCCGACAAGATCCATGCCGCGGGCCTGATCGTCAAGGACCTGCCGCTGCTGGCGTCCAACTTCCGCAAGAGCGCCACGCTAGCCGAGTACCTGGCGCGCGGCAAGACGGTCGCCATCGCGAACATCGACACCCGCAAGCTCACCCGCCATCTGCGCACGCATGGCGCGCAGAACGGCTGCATCCTCGGCCTGGCGCCGGGCGAGAGCATTTCGCAAGCCCTGATCGACAAGGCGATTTCCGCCGCCAAGGCCGCGCCCAGCATGTCCGGCCTCGACCTGGCCAAGGTGGTGTCGGTCAAGGAAACCTACGAGTGGACGCAGACCGAGTGGAAACTCGTCCATGTGGACGGCAAGCCGGGCTACGGCGTGCAGATCACGCCGAAGTTCCATGTCGTGGCCTATGACTACGGCGTCAAGAAGAACATCCTGCGCATGATCGCGCAGCGCGGCGCGCGCATTACCGTCGTGCCGGCGCAGACGCCTGCGGCCGACGTCCTCAAGCTGCGTCCGGACGGCATCTTCCTGGCCAACGGCCCTGGCGACCCGGAGCCCTGCGACTACGCAATCGCAGCGACCCGCGAGCTCATCGAGACCGGCATCCCGGTCTTCGGCATCTGCCTCGGCCACCAGATCATGGCGCTGGCTTCCGGCGCGAAGACCTTCAAGATGAAGTTCGGCCACCACGGCGCCAACCACCCCGTCAAGGACCTCGACAACGCCCGCGTGAGCATCACCAGCCAGAACCATGGCTTCGCAGTCGACGAAAAGACGCTGCCGGCCAACCTGCGCCCCACCCACGTCAGCCTGTTCGACGGCACCCTGCAGGGCCTCGCACGCACCGACAAGCCCGCCTTCTGCTTCCAGGGGCATCCGGAGGCCTCGCCGGGCCCGCACGACATCGGCTACCTGTTCGACCGCTTCACGGCGCTCATGCAAAGTCACAAAGAAGGGCAGAAGAATGCCTAAGCGCAACGACCTCAAGAGCATCCTCATCATCGGTGCCGGCCCGATCATCATCGGCCAGGCCTGCGAGTTCGACTATTCCGGCGTGCAGGCCTGCAAGGCGCTGCGGGAGGAGGGCTACAAGGTCATCCTGATCAACAGCAATCCCGCCACGATCATGACCGACCCGGCCACGGCCGACGTGACCTACATCGAGCCCATCACCTGGCCCACGGTCGAGAAGATCATCGCCAAGGAGCGCCCCGATGCCATCCTGCCGACCATGGGCGGCCAGACCGCGCTGAACTGCGCGCTGGACCTCTGGCGCAACGGCGTGCTCGACAAGTACAAGGTCGAGCTGATCGGCGCCACGCCCGAAGCCATCGACAAGGCCGAGGACCGCCTGAAGTTCAAGGACGCGATGACCAAGATCGGCCTGGGCTCGGCGCGCTCGGGCATCGCCCACTCGCTGGACGAGGCCTGGTCGGTGCAGAAGACGGTGGGCTTCCCCGTGGTGATCCGCCCCAGCTTCACGCTCGGCGGCACCGGCGGCGGCATCGCCTACAACCCCGAGGAGTTCGAGACCATCTGCAAGCGCGGCCTCGAAGCCTCGCCGACCAACGAGCTGCTGATCGAGGAATCGCTGCTCGGCTGGAAGGAATACGAGATGGAGGTGGTGCGCGACAAGGCGGACAACTGCATCATCGTCTGCTCGATCGAGAACCTCGACCCGATGGGCGTGCACACCGGCGACTCGATCACCGTCGCACCCGCGCAAACGCTTTCGGACAAGGAATACCAGATCCTGCGCAACGCCTCGCTGGCCGTGCTGCGCGAGATCGGCGTCGATACCGGCGGCTCCAACGTGCAGTTCTCGATCAATCCGAAGGACGGCCGCATGGTCGTGATCGAGATGAACCCGCGCGTCTCGCGTTCCTCGGCGCTGGCCTCCAAGGCCACGGGCTTCCCGATCGCCAAGGTCGCGGCCAAGCTGGCCGTGGGCTACACGCTCGACGAGCTGCGCAACGAGATCACCGGCGGCGCCACGCCGGCCAGCTTCGAGCCGAGCATCGACTACGTGGTCACGAAGATCCCGCGCTTCGCCTTCGAGAAATTTCCTCAGGCTGATTCGCGCCTGACCACGCAGATGAAGTCGGTGGGCGAGGTGATGGCCATGGGCCGGACCTTCCAGGAGTCGTTCCAGAAGGCGCTGCGCGGCCTCGAGGTCGGCGTGGATGGCCTCAACGAGAAGACGCAGGACCGCGAGGTGCTCGAGAAGGAGCTGGGTGAGCCCGGCCCCGACCGCATCTGGTACGTGGGCGATGCCTTCGCCATGGGTCTTTCCGTGGACGAGGTGCATGCGCTCACCAAGATCGATCCATGGTTCCTGGTGCAGATCGAGGAGATCGTGAAGATCGAGCTCGAGCTGGAAACCAAGTCACTCGACGACATCGACCGCGACACGCTGCTGGCCCTCAAGAAGAAGGGCTTCTCCGACCGCCGGCTGGCGCGCCAGCTGAAGACCACCGACACCGCGATCCGCGAGAAGCGGCGCGCGCTCGGCGTGCGACCGGTGTACAAGCGCGTGGACACCTGCGCGGCCGAGTTCGCGACCAACACCGCCTATATGTACTCGACCTACGAGGACGAGTGCGAGGCGGACCCGAGCAGCCGCAAGAAGATCATGGTGCTCGGCGGTGGCCCGAACCGCATCGGCCAGGGCATCGAGTTCGACTACTGCTGCGTGCATGCCGCGCTCGCGATGCGCGAGGATGGCTACGAGACCATCATGGTCAACTGCAATCCAGAGACCGTGTCGACCGACTACGACACGAGCGACCGGCTGTATTTCGAGCCGCTCACCCTGGAGGACGTGCTCGAGATCGTCGACAAGGAAAAGCCCACCGGCGTGATCGTGCAGTATGGCGGCCAGACGCCGCTGAAGCTCGCGCTCGACCTCGAGGCCAACGGTGTGCCGATCATCGGCACCAGCCCCGACATGATCGACGCGGCCGAGGACCGCGAACGCTTCCAGAAGCTGCTTCACGAGCTGAAGCTGCGCCAGCCACCGAATGCGACCGCGCGCACCGAGGCCGAGGCGCTCGAGAAAGCGCAGCAACTGGGCTACCCGCTGGTGGTCCGACCGAGCTACGTGCTGGGCGGCCGCGCGATGGAGATCGTGCACGAGCAGCGCGACCTGGAACGCTACATGCGCGAGGCAGTGAAGGTCAGCAATGATTCGCCGGTGCTGCTGGACCGCTTCCTCAACGACGCCGTCGAATGCGACGTCGACTGCCTGCGCGATGCCGATGGCGCGACGCTCATTGGCGGGGTGATGGAGCACATCGAACAGGCTGGCGTGCACTCGGGCGATTCCGCCTGCTCGCTGCCGCCCTACAGCCTCAAGCCCGAAACCGTGGCCGAGCTCAAGCGCCAGAGTGCGGCCATGGCCCAGGCGCTCAACGTCGTGGGTTTGATGAACGTGCAGTTCGCGATCCAGGAGAAGGACGGCCAGGACGTGATCTACGTGCTGGAAGTGAATCCGCGGGCGTCGCGTACCGTGCCCTACGTGAGCAAGGCCACCGGCATCCAGCTCGCCAAGGTGGCGGCGCGCTGCATGGCGGGCCAGTCGCTGGCCTCGCAGGGTGTGACGAAGGAAGTCACGCCGCCGTACTTCAGCGTGAAGGAAGCGGTGTTCCCCTTCGTCAAGTTCCCCGGCGTGGACACCATCCTCGGCCCCGAGATGAAATCCACCGGCGAGGTGATGGGCGTGGGCAAGACCTTCGGCGAGGCCTTCGTCAAGTCGCAGCTGGGCGCCGGCACGCACCTGCCCAAGTCAGGACGCGTCTTCGTCTCCGTCAAGAACAACGACAAGCCGCGCGCCGTCGAGGTTGCACGCGGCCTGGTCGCACTGGGCTTCGAGCTGATCGCCACCAAGGGCACGGCCGCCGCCATCAACGCGGCCGGCATCGCCTGTGCCACGGTCAACAAGGTGACCGAAGGCCGTCCGCACATCGTGGACATGATCAAGAACAACGAGATCGCCCTGGTCATCAACACTGTGGAAGAGCGCCGCAACGCAATTACCGATTCGCGCCAGATCCGCACTTCGGCCCTGCTGGCCCGCGTGACCACCTTCACCACCATCTTCGGCGCCGAGGCAGCCGTCGAAGGCATGCGCCACATGGAGGCCCTCGACGTGATTTCGGTCCAGGAGATGCACGCGCAGCTTGCGCAGACCTGAAGGAGGCGTGGACGAACCGCCATGGCAACTCAGCTGGTCGAACTCGACCTGGCCGACTGGGCCGGTGCCACACCCAACGAGGCGTGGATCACCGCGCTCGAGGCTGGCAAGGTGCTGTACTTCCCGCGGCTGGCCTTCGAGTTGCGGCCCGACGAGCGCGAGCTCCTGACGCCCTCGGTCCTGTCGCCCGACGTGCGCAACATCAGCCTGGACGCTGAGGGCCGCATCAAGGGTGTTGCCGGCGACGAGGCCCGGCAGCAGGCCGTGGCGGCGATGGTGGGGCGCTTTCGTGCCCAGGCGCAGCAGCTGATCCATGGCCTGCTGCCGCACTACACGCAGGCGTTGCGGCTGGCGCCCACCAGCTACCGGCCCGCGCAGGTCGAAACACGCGTGCAGTCCTGGCGCGCCGACGACCGCCGGCTGCACATCGACTCCTTTCCCTCGCGTCCGAACTACGGCGAGCGCATCCTGCGCGTCTTCACCAACGTAAACCCCGATGGCGCGCCGCGCGTCTGGCGGGTGGGCGAGCCTTTCGAGGCGGTGGCCGAGCGCTTCCTGCCGCGCGCCAAGCCCTACTCGCGCTGGCAGGCCCGCTTGCTGCAGACCCTGCATGTGACCAAGTCTTTCCGCAGCGAATACGACCACCTGATGCTGCAGTTGCACGACGGCATGAAGTCGGACCTCGACTACCAGAAGAACGCCCAACAGGAGACCGTGCCCTTTCCGGCCGGATCGGTGTGGGTGTGCTTTTCGGACCAGACCTCGCACGCCGTCATGTCCGGCCAGTACATGCTGGAGCAGACGCTGCACCTGCCCGCCGCAAGGCAATACAATCCCGACTCGAGCCCGCTCGCCATCCTGAGCCGGCTGACCGGACGCACGCTCGTCTGATCTTTTTCCTTCCATGAACCGCCGAACGGCAGCGTTCGGCGGTTTCGCTTTCTGGAGAGACAAAACATGGCCAACACCATTCCGATTACCAAGCGCGGCTCGGAGAAACTGCGCGACGAACTGCAGCGCCTGAAATCCGTCGACCGCCCCGCGATCATCACCGCGATCGCCGAAGCGCGCGCCCAGGGCGATCTCAGCGAGAACGCGGACTACGACGCAGCCAAGGAGCGCCAGGGCTGGATCGAAGGCCGCATCAAGCAGATCGAGGGCATGCTGTCGAATGCCCAGATCATCGATCCGTCCGAGCTGGACGCGGGCGGCAAGGTCGTCTTCGGCTCGACGGTGGAGCTCGAGGACGAGCACACCGGCGAGGCGCTCAAGTACCAGATCGTCGGCGAGGACGAGGCCGACCTGAAGCTGGGCCTGATCAACGTCTCCAGCCCGATCGCGCGCGCGCTGATCGGTAAGGAGGAGGGCGACACTGCCGAGGTGCAGGCTCCCGGAGGCGTTAAGCGCTACGAGATCGTGGGCGTCAGCTACCTTTGACGCCCGCGTAGTGAAAGACCGCATCGCGCTGCTGGTGGCTGCCCTCTGGTGGGGCAGCCTGACGACGATCGGCTTCCTGGTCGTGCCGATGCTCTTTGCTCAACTCGGCAACCCCACCGTGGCGGGGAACTTTGCCGGGCGGTTGTTCTCGGCGCAGAGCTGGGTGGCCCTCGCCTGCGGGCTGGTGTTGCTGACCTACTTCAGATCGAAGGCACCTGAGCGGGTCGACCAGCCCTCGCGAGTCGCGGTGGCCTGGATCCTCGCCGCCCTCCTGCTCGCCCTGCTGCAGGAATACGCGGTTGCACCGCGCATCCTGGCGCGCGAGAACCTGCGGCTCTGGCACTCGCTCGGCAGTGCCATGTATCTGGCCCAGTGGCTGTGCACCGGCGTGCTGCTGTGGCGTCTGGGACGCCGCGAAGCCTAGGCGTTCCAGAACTGCGTGATCCAGCGCGCCGGCCGGATGTAGCGGAAGCGCCGGTTTCGGCGCCCCGCCAGCGCATCGGGCGGATTGCATTCCCCGTGGAAGACCATGATGCGCGCCCCCTCCGGCACAAAGGGCTCGCGCCAGTAATTGGTGGGCCAGGCCGGGATGCCGTGGTACTTGAAGCTCGGGCACCACTCGGCCGGCCAGTAGGCCAGGGTGCCCTTGCGGTGCATGAAGGCCGACAGGTAGGTCTGCTCGTTGCGGTACTTGGCCTGCACCGCATCCATGTTCTCGCGGAAATGCGCCAGCACGTCCGGATGTGCGCCGATCTCGAAGCGGTAGACCGAAGAGTTGCCTGTGATGCGCCGGCGCCGCCAGGGGCGGGCGTAGTCATGGATGATGATGAACTCGCCCGGGTACTCGAAGAAGGCATCGAGGCTGCCCACGATGACCACGTCGAGGTCGATGAACAGCGCCCGGCCGCGCAGGCCGTAGAGGTTCTCCTCGAAGGTGGTCAGCTTCTTCCAGGCGCGGTCCACCTGGCCGGGCGCCAGCGCCAGGTCCAGCGGAGGGATCGGAAAGCACTGCACCTCACTGCGAATGCCCTTCGGATCGTCGGTCAGGCAGACGAAGCTGAAATCGCCCGACAGGTGCCTGCGCGCCATGGCATAGAGGCGGTTGACGTACTCGGGGCCGTACTTGGTGCCCCATTTCATGCAGAGGACGTGGCGCTGGGGGAGGGCCGCCTGTTCGTGGTTCGGCATCCTTCAGTCCGCCTGGCGGCGCTTCTTGACGGAGATGCTTTTTTTCGGCTTGGCGCGCTTGATGTTGCCGCCGGGGGTGAGCCGCTGGTTGCCGAGCACCCGCAGGGTCTTGATCTCTGGCCGCTGGCCAGCGCGCTTGCTGTACTTGATGACCTTGACGTCGCGCGGTCCGGGCATGCGGTCCTCGTCCGTGGCGCGCTCCTTCTCGGGCATGGGGCGCCAGAGGACCAGCAGCTTGCCGATGTGCTGGATGGGCGCGGCGTTCAGGTCCTCGGCCAGGGCCTGCAGCATGGCCTCGCGCGCAGTACGGTCGTCGGAGAAGACGCGGACCTTGATCAGGCCATGGGCCTTGAGCGCGGCGTCGGCCTCCTTCTTGACGGCCGGTGTCAGCCCGTCGCCGCCGACCATGACGATCGGGTCCAGATGGTGCGCTTCTGCGCGATGTACCTTGCGTTGGGCAGGGGTCAGTTGAATGGCGGGCATCCCCGTATTATCGAGTGTCGATGAACCCCAAACCCAAGAGCAGCAAGGTCAATCGTGCATGGCTGCACGACCACGTGAACGACCCCTACGTCAAGCTGGCCACGAAGGAGGGCTACCGGGCGCGCGCAGCCTACAAGCTCAAGGAGATCGACGAGGCGCTCGGCCTGATCCACCCGGGCCAATTGGTGGTGGACCTGGGTTCGACACCGGGCGCCTGGAGCCAGTACGTGCGGCGCAAGCTGTCGCCGGGAGGCGCGGCGGCGGGGCAGCTGGAAGGGACAATCATCGCGCTCGACATCCTGCCCATGGAACCCATCGAGGGCGTGACCTTCCTGCAGGGCGATTTCCGCGAGGCCGAGGTGCTGGCGCGGCTCGAGGAGGCCATGGCGGGGCGCTTGGCAGATGTCGTCGTATCGGACATGGCGCCCAACCTCTCCGGCATCGCCTCCGCCGACGCCGCGCGCGTCAGCCATCTCGTCGAGCTTGCCATCGAGTTCGCTCGCCACCACATGAAGCCCGAAGGCGCGCTGGTTGCCAAACTGTTCCATGGCAGCGGCTACGCGGAGCTGACGCGCCTGTTCAAGGCGAATTTTCGGGTCGTGAAACCGATCAAACCCAAGGCCTCGCGCGACAAATCCGCCGAGACCTTCGTGGTCGGCATCGGGCTCAGGCCGGTCGATACGAATTGAAACGGCGGCGGGCTGGGCATTCAAGCTTTAAAACCGTGCGCCTCCTATGGCTGCTATAGGGAAAATCCGGCATTTCGCAGCTTGAAAAGCCTAAAATGAGTGCCAATTGCGTGCCTTAGCGCGTTTTTTGTTTTCCGTACCACGCGCTTTCGACTGGAGCTTCGTTTGAACAATCAGTGGTTTTCCAAGGTCGCCGTCTGGCTGGTCATCGCGATGGTGTTGTTCACTGTGTTCAAGCAGTTCGACACCCGTGGCGTCGCCGGCGCCGGCAACATCGGTTACTCCGACTTCCTCGAAGAGGTCCGCAGCAATCGCATCAAGAGCGCCACCATCCAGGAAGGGCAGGGCGGCAGCGAGATCGTCGCGATCACCAACGACGACCGCAAGATCCGCACGACCGCCACGTACCTCGACCGCGGCCTCGTCGGCGACCTGATCGCCAACAACGTCAAGTTCGACGTCAAGCCGCGCGAAGAGGGCTCGCTGCTCATGACCTTGCTGGTCAGCTGGGGGCCGATGCTGCTCCTGATCGGCGTGTGGGTCTACTTCATGCGGCAGATGCAGGGCGGCGGCAAGGGCGGTGCCTTCAGCTTCGGCAAGAGCAAAGCCCGCATGCTCGACGAGAACAACAACCAGGTCACCTTCGCCGATGTCGCGGGCTGCGACGAGGCCAAGGAGGAAGTGAAGGAAGTCGTCGACTTCCTGAAGGACCCGGCCAAGTTCCAGAAGCTGGGCGGTCGCATTCCGCGCGGCCTGCTGCTGGTGGGCCCTCCCGGAACCGGCAAGACGCTGCTGGCCAAGGGAATCGCGGGCGAAGCCAAGGTCCCGTTCTTCTCGATCTCCGGCTCCGACTTCGTCGAGATGTTCGTCGGCGTGGGCGCGGCCCGCGTGCGCGACATGTTCGAGAACGCCAAGAAGAACGCCCCCTGCATCATCTTCATCGATGAAATCGACGCGGTCGGTCGCCAGCGCGGCGCGGGCCTCGGCGGCGGCAACGACGAGCGCGAGCAGACCTTGAACCAGATGCTGGTCGAGATGGACGGCTTCGAGACCAACCTCGGCGTGATCGTGGTCGCGGCGACCAACCGCCCCGACATTCTCGACGCCGCGCTGCTGCGCCCGGGCCGCTTCGACCGCCAGGTCTACGTGACGCTGCCCGACATCCGCGGCCGCGAGCAGATCCTCAACGTGCACATGCGCAAGGTGCCGCTGGGCCAGGACGTGAACCCCAGCATCATCGCGCGCGGTACGCCGGGCATGTCGGGCGCCGACCTGGCGAACCTGTGCAACGAGGCGGCGCTGATGGCCGCGCGCCGCAATGCACGCGTCGTCGAGATGCAGGACTTCGAGAAGGCCAAGGACAAGATCTTCATGGGCCCCGAGCGCAAGAGCATGGTGATGCCCGAGGAAGAGCGCCGCAACACGGCCTACCACGAGTCCGGCCACGCCCTGATCGGCAAGCTGCTGCCCAAGTGCGACCCGGTGCACAAGGTCACCATCATCCCGCGCGGCCGTGCGCTGGGCGTGACGATGAGCCTGCCGGCGCAGGACCGCTACAGCTACGACCGCGAGTACATGCTGAACCAGATCAGCATGCTGTTCGGCGGCCGCATCGCCGAAGAAGTGTTCATGCACCAGATGACCACCGGCGCGAGCAACGACTTCGAGCGCGCCACGCAGATCGCGCGCGACATGGTGATGCGCTACGGCATGACAGAGTCGCTCGGCCCGATGGTCTATGCGGAGAACGAGGGCGAAGTCTTCCTCGGCCGCTCGGTCACCAAGACCACCAACATGAGCGAGTCGACCATGCAGAAGGTCGACGCCGAGGTCCGCCGCATCATCGACGAGCAGTACGCTCTGGCGCGCCGCCTGATCGAGGAGAACAGCGACAAGATGCACGCGATGGCGAAGGCCCTGCTCGAATGGGAAACCATCGACACCGAGCAGATCGACGACATCATGGCCGGCCGCGAACCGCGTCCGCCCAAGGACTGGACGCCGCGCACCCCGTCTTCGGGCAGCGGCGGCAGCGGTGGCACGCCGGCGGTGAATCCCGACCCGGCACCCACTGCCGCCTGAGCATGAGGCTCGGGCGATCGACGGGGCCTCTGGCCCCGTTTTTCATTTTTGGACGGCTCGCATGACGAGAAGATGGCGCACCACCCGCTTCGAGATCGATCTCGCACAGCCGCGCGTGATGGGCATCGTCAACGTCACGCCCGATTCCTTTTCCGACGGCGGCGCGCATGCCTCGACCGAGGCCGCGCTGCGCCATTGCGTTCAGCTGGTGGAAGACGGGGCCGATATCCTCGACATCGGTGGCGAGTCCACCCGCCCCGGCAGTCCGGCCGTGCCGCTGTCCGAGGAGCTTGCGCGCGTTCTGCCGGTGGTCCGCGAGGCGGTGAAGCTGCAGGTGCCGGTCTCGGTCGACACCTACAAGCCCGAGGTCATGCGCGCGGTGCTGGACCTCGGCGCCGACATCGTCAACGACGTCTGGGCGCTGCGCCGGCCAGGAGCGCGTGCGGCGGTGGCAGCCCATCCCGCCTGCGGCATCTGCCTGATGCACATGCATCGCGACCCGCAGACGATGCAGGCGGCGCCGATGGAAGGCGATGTCGTTCCCGCGGTGCGCGCCTTTCTCGAGGAACAGGCACAGGCGCTGCTGGCGCTGAAGGTCGCGCCCGAGCGCATCGTGCTCGATCCGGGCATCGGCTTCGGCAAGACCGTGGTGCAGAATTTCGCCCTGCTGGCCCGGCAGGAGGAATTGCTGGCCACGGGGTTGCCGCTCCTCGTCGGCTGGTCGCGCAAGTCCTCGCTGGGCGCCGCCACGGGCATCAAGGAGGCCGCCGGACGCGTGGCACCCAGCGTTGCAGCCGCTGTGCTCGCAGTCGAGCGCGGGGCAGCGATCGTGCGTGTGCATGACGTGCGCGAAACCGTGGCCGCGCTGGCCGTCTGGCGAGCCATGAGATCAGAACAGCGGGGACAGGAGGCCCGGCCATGACAAGACGATACTTCGGCACCGATGGCATACGCGGCACCGTCGGCCAGGCGCCGATCACGCCCGACTTCGTGCTGCGCCTCGCGCATGCGGTCGGCCGCGTGCTCAAGAAGACGGAGTCGCGCCCGTCGGTGCTGATCGGCAAGGACACGCGCATCTCCGGCTACATGCTCGAGTCGGCGCTCGAGTCCGGCTTCAATTCCGCTGGCGTGGACGTGGTGCTGCTGGGGCCGCTGCCGACGCCCGGGGTGGCCTACCTGACGCGTGCCCAGCGCGCCAGTCTCGGGGTGGTGATCAGCGCCAGCCACAACGCCTATCCGGACAACGGCATCAAGTTCTTCAGTGCGCAGGGCACCAAGCTCAGTGACGAATGGGAGCTGGCGGTCGAGGCCGCGCTGGAGGAGGCGCCCGCCTGGGCCGAGTCTGCCCAGCTCGGCAAGGCGCGCCGCCTCAACGATGCGCCGGGCCGCTACATCGAGTTCTGCAAGAGCACCTTCGCCAACGACCTCACGCTGCGCGGCCTCAAGCTGGTCGTCGACGGCGCGCATGGCGCGGCCTACCAGGTGGCGCCGAACGTCTTCCACGAACTCGGCGCGGACGTGATCAGCATCGGCTGTGCGCCCGACGGCCTCAACATCAACAAGGACGTGGGCGCCACGCATCCCCAGGCGCTGATCGACGCGGTGCGGGCCCACGGCGCCGACTACGGCATCGCGCTGGACGGCGACGCCGACCGGCTGCAGCTGGTCGATGCGAGCGGGCGCCTGTTCAACGGCGACGAGCTGCTCTACCTGATGGCGATGGAGCGCGTCACACGCGGCGAGAAGTTGGCCGGCGTCGTCGGCACGCTGATGACCAACAAGGCCGTGGAAATTGCGCTGCGGGGACAGGGCATCGAGCTGGTGCGGGCCCGTGTGGGCGACCGCTATGTGCTGGAAGAGCTCGAGAAGCGCCACTGGCTGCTGGGCGGCGAAGGCTCCGGCCATCTGCTGGCGCTGGACCGCCACACAACGGGCGACGGGATCGTGAGCGCGCTGCAGGTGCTGCAGGCCTGCCAGCGCAGCGGCAAGAAGGTGGGCGAGTTGCTGGCGGACCTCACGCTGTTCCCGCAGACGCTCATCAACGTGCGCTTGGCCGGAAATCAAGACTGGATGGCCAACAAGACACTGGCCGCCGAGATCTGGCGTACCGAGGCCGAGCTGGGCGATGCGGGCCGCGTGCTGATCCGCGCGAGCGGCACGGAGCCGCTGCTGCGCGTGATGGTGGAGGCGCGCGACGCTGCGCAAGCCGAAGCCTGCGCGCAGCGCCTGGCGGCGGCAGTGGTGGCGGGGTCGCCGGCGTGATCGAGATCCTGCTCGCCGACTATCGCAATCCGGTGCACGCGCGTGCGCTGGTCGAGCTGCTGGACAGCTATGCGCGCGATCCGGCCGGCGGCGGAACGCCGCTCGCGCCTGAGGTGCTGGCGGGCTTGCCCGAGGCGCTGGCCGCGCGGCCGCAGGCCTTCAGCGTGCTCGCCTACGACGGCGAGCAGGCCGTTGGGCTCGTCAATTGCATCGAGGGCTTCTCGACATTCGCGTGCAAGCCGCTGGTGAACGTGCACGATGTGGTCGTGCTGCCGACCCATCGCGGCCAGCGCCTCACCCAGCGCATGCTGGCGTGCGTGGAGCAGGAGGCCCGCGCACGCGGCGCCTGCAAGCTCACGCTGGAGGTGCTGTCGGCCAACCACAGCGCGCTGCGCGCCTATGTACGCGAAGGCTTCGCCAACTACCAGCTCGACCCGGCCTTCGGCCAGGCCATGTTCCTGCAAAAGAAGCTGCTGGACTGACTCTCCCCCAGGTTGGCTCACTTCGTGTAGCCGCCCACCCCCTCACCGGGGGCAACACCAGCGGCCCGGGGGATGTTGCTCGCCCCCAGGTTGGCTCACTTCGTGTAGCCGCCCACCCCCTACCGGGGGCAACACCAGCGGCCCGGCAAAGCCGGTTCCGCGGTGTTCCTGATTTCAGTCAGAAGCGGGTCACGGGAATTTCGTCGTTGCCTTTTGCGGCGCCGTACTTGCCCAGCTCCCACTTGGCGATCGCATTGCGGTGCACCTCGTCCGGGCCGTCGGCGAAGCGCAGCGTGCGGGCGCCGGCATAGGCATAGGCCAGCGGGAAGTCGTCGCACATGCCGCCGCCGCCGTGCACCTGCATGGCCCAGTCGATGACCTGGCAGGCCATGCTGGGCGCCACCACCTTGATCATCGCGATTTCGGTCTTGGCCACCTTGTTGCCGGCCACGTCCATCAGCCAGGCCGCCTTGAGCGTGAGCAGGCGTGCCATGTCGATCTTGCAGCGCGCCTCGGCGATGCGCTCCTGCGTCACGGTCTGCGAGGCCACGGTCTTGCCGAAGGCCACGCGCGAGGAGGCGCGCTTGCACATCAGCTCGAGCGCGCGTTCGGCCAGGCCGATCAGGCGCATGCAGTGGTGGATGCGTCCCGGGCCGAGGCGGCCCTGCGCGATCTCGAAGCCGCGCCCTTCGCCGAGCAGGATGTTGTCCACCGGCACGCGCACGTTCTCGAAGTACATCTCGACATGGCCGTGCGGCGCGTCGTCATAGCCCATCACGTTGAGCGGGCGAACGATGCGGATGCCCTTGGCATCGGCGGGCACGACCACCATGCTCTGCTGCGAGTGGCGCGGCGCGTCGGGATCGCTCTTGCCCATGGTGATGAAGACCTTGCAACGTGGGTCGGCCGCCCCGGAGATCCACCACTTGCGGCCATTGATCACGTACTCGTCGCCCTGGCGCTCGATGCGCGTCGAGATGTTGGTGGCGTCGCTCGAAGCGACCTCGGGCTCGGTCATCGCGAAGGCGGAGCGGATCTCGCCTTCCAGCAACGGCTTGAGCCAGCGCGCCCTGATGTCATCGGAGCCGTAGCGTGCGATGGTTTCCATGTTGCCGGTGTCCGGCGCCGAGCAGTTGAAGGCTTCGCTGGCCCATGGCACACGGCCCATGATCTCGGCGAGCGGCGCGTATTCCTGGTTGGTGAGGCCGGCGCCTTTGTAGCCGGAGACCTCGGCGCTGTCGACCGGCAGGAATAGGTTCCACAAGCCCTGCGCCTTGGCCTTCTGCTTGAGCTTCTCGACCGTGTTGAGCGCGGTCCAGCGCTTGCCCGCCGCAGTGTTGGCCGCCAGTTCGGCCGTGTATTCGGCCTCGGCGGGGTAGATGTGGTCTTCCATGAAGGCGGTGACGCGCTTCTGCAAGTCTTTGGTCTTGGCCGAGTATTCGAAATCCATGGGGTCTCCTGTGGGATAAGGTGAGGGCGCAGGCGGATCAGGCCCGCTGCGCGAACTGCCAGGCCATCTCGGCCATCGGCCGCGCGCCGCGGCCCGAAGCCACGGCCTGCTCGCTCGATGCGGTACCCGCTTCGACGCGCTTGGCAATGCCCTGCAGGATCGCTGCCATGCGGAACAGGTTGTAGGCCTGGTAGAAATTCCAGTCGGGCGCCAGCGCCTCGGGCGTGGTGAGCCCGGTGCGCTCGCAGTACTTGCGGATGTACTCGCTCTCCGTCGGAATGCCCAGGCTCTTCAGGTCCAGTCCGCCGATGCCCCGGAAGGAGCCCGGCGCGATGTGCCAGGACATGCAGTGATAGCTGAAGTCGGCCAGCGGATGGCCCAGCGTGGACAGCTCCCAGTCGAGGACGGCGATGGCGCGCGGCTCGGTGGCGTGGAACATGAGGTTGTCGAGCCGGTAGTCGCCGTGCACGATCGTGGTCATCTTCTCGTCGCGCGCGCTCTCGGGCATGTGGGCCGGCAGCCATTCCATCAGCCGGTCCATCTCTGGGATGGGCTGCGTGATCGAGGCCACGTACTGCCTGCTCCAGCGGCCGATCTGTCGCTCGAAGTAGTTGCCCGGCTTGCCGTAGTCGGCCAGGCCGCGCTCGGCGAACTTCACGGTATGCAGCGCGGCGATGACGCGGTTCATCTCGTCATAGATGGCCGCGCGCTCCGCATTGCTCATGCCTGGCAAGGACTGGTCCCACAGCACCCGGCCTTCCATGTACTCCATCACATAGAAGGCGCGGCCGATGATGCTCTCGTCCTCGCACAGGCACACCATGCGAGGCACCGGAACGTCGGTGCTGGCCAGGCCGCTCATGACCTTGAACTCGCGCTCGATCGCATGCGCCGAGGGCAGCAGCTTGGCGACCGGGCCCGGCTTGGCGCGCATCACGTAGCTGCGCGTGGGCGTGTTGAGCTTGTAGGTCGGGTTGGACTGCCCGCCCTTGAACATCTCGACCGTGAGCGGGCCCTTGAAGCCGTCGAGCTTCGTTTCCAGCCAGGCGGTCAGCGCATCGATGTCGAAGACGTGCTGCTTGGAAACGGCGCGGGTGCCGACGAAGTTGTCGAAGTCCTGGGTCATGTCTCTGGGTTCTGCGGTTACAGGTCGTCGGCTTCCGAGATGCGCATGAGTGCCGCGCGGTCCAGCACCACCAGGCCGCCGGGCTCGATGCGGATCGCTTGCTCGCGCTCCATCGCCTTGAGCTCCTGGTTCACGCGCTGGCGCGAGGCGCCCAGCAGTTGCGCCAGCTCCTCCTGCGCCAGGTGCAGCCCGATCCGCATCTGGCTGCCGTCCGCGAGGTTGGGCACGCCGTAGCTGCGCACCAGGTGGATGAGCTGCTTGGCGAGCCGGGCGCGCAGCGGCAGCGTGTTGAGGTCCTCGACCAGGCCGAACAGTTGCCGGATGCGCCGCGCCTGCAGCCGCATCAGCGCCTCGTAGAGCTCGATGTGGCTGGCGAGGATCTTCTGGAAATCGGCGCGCGCCACGCACACGATCGTGGTGTCGCCATGCGCATAGGCATCGTGCGTGCGCCGGTCCCCATCGAATATCGCGACATCGCCGAACCAGATGCCCGGCTCCACGTAGGTCAGCGTCACCTGCTTGCCCGACACCGCGGTCGAGCTCACGCGCACCGCGCCCTTGGCGCAGGCAATCCACTGCTCCGGCGGATCGCCGCGCGCGCAGATCAGGTCGCCGTCCTTGTAGCGCTTGACGAAGGTGCATCGAAGAATGTCGTGACGCAGGGAGGGGGAGAGAGAAGAGAACCAGCGACCACCATTGATCGCCTCTCGTTCTTCGATGGTAAGAATGGGCTCGTCCATGAACTGTCCTGTGCGTGACTGAAAGGTCCGGGCTTGTCGCCCGAGCGACGCGCCGTTACTCGTAGCGCGGCTTCTCTTTGGCGAGAAAGGCGGCGATGCCGATGCCGGCGTTGGGATGGTGGAGGTTTCGCACGAAGTGGTCGCGCTCCTGCGAAAGCTGCGCGGCGAGCGTCGCGCCGCGCGCCTCGCCGAGGAGCTCCTTGATGCTCGCGAGCGAGTTGGGCGCACGCGCATTGAGGCGGTCTGCGAGCGCGAGCGCGGCCGACAGCGCCTGGCCGCTTTCCGTTACCTCGTTGACCAGGCCGAGCGCGTGCAGGCGCGCGGCGTCGATGCGGCCGCCCAACATCAGCCATTCGCTCGCGATCTGGCGCGGCAGGGACTGCGCCAGGTGCCAGCTCAGGCCGCCGTCCGGCGACAGCGCCACGCTGCTGTAGGAGGCCGCGAATACCGCATCGCGCGCCGCGACGATGAAGTCGCAGGCCACCGCGAGCGAAAAGCCGGCGCCGGCAGCGGCGCCCTCGACGGCCGCGATCACCGGCTTGGGGAAGGTGCGGATCGAGTCGATCCAGTTGTGCAGCGCCTCGATGCTCTCGGCCTGCACCGCGGGCTCGCGCTCGCGGTTGGCCGACAGGCGCTGCAGCGAGCCCCCGGCGCAGAACCATGCGCCTTCGCCCACCAGCACCACGCTGCGCACCTCGTCGCTGTTCTCGGCGCCGTTGAGCGCCTCGATGCCCGCGGCGTACATCTCGGGGCCGAGCGCGTTGCGCTGCGAGGGGTTGGAGAGCGTGAGCACCATGGTGCGGCCTTCGCTCGTGCTTTTCAGTTCTGCGCTCATTCGATGCTTGTCTCCTACGCTTCGTGATGGGTGAGGCTCAGGCCCAGCGCGCCGCGGCGGCGCAGCCAGGGACTTGGGCGGTAACGGGGATCGCCGTACACCGTTTGCAGGTTGAACAGTACTTCGAGCACGTTGGTCGGGCCGTACAGGTCGCCCATTGCCAGCGGGCCCTGCGGATAGCCGAGGCCCAGCTTCACGGCCACGTCGAGATCGGCAGGCGAGCAGACCTGTTGCTGGCACATGTCGGCCGCGATGTTCACGATGGTGCCGATCACGCGCTGGGTGACGAAGCCGCCGCTGTCGCGGATCACGCTCACCGCCTTGCCGTCGCGCGCGAACAAGGAATGAGCGGTTTCGCGCATGTCGAGCCGCGTCGCGGGGTTGGTGGCGAGCACGCGGCGTTTCGTCGCGGCGTCGTCCACCATCAGGTCGATGCCGATCGTGCGCGTGGCATCGAGCCGCTCGACCGCGGCCACGGTGGTGACGTCGAAGCCCAGCGGCGCGACCAGGATCAGCGCGGCAGAGGAGGGCGTGGCCCCGCTTTCCAGCTGGCCGCCCAGCGTGTGCACCAGCTTCAGCAACTCCGGCCGCCGTGCCGCGCGCGGGGAAACCCAGACGGCCGGGTAGCCTTCGAGTGCCGGCGCGGCCGGCTCGGGCGCCTGCTGCGCGACGCCGTCGACATAGCGATAGAAGCCTTCTCCCGTCTTGCGCCCGAGCGCACCGGCCGCGAGCCGCTGCGCGGTGATCACGCTCGGCCGGAAGCGCGGCTCCTCGTAGTACTGGTGGTAGATCGATTCCATCACCGGGTGTGAGACGTCGAGCGCCGTGAGGTCCAGCAGTTCGAAGGGGCCGAGGCGGAAGCCCGCCTGGTCCTTGAGGATGCGGTCGATGGTCGCGAAGTCCGCCACACCCTCGCCCGCGATCCGCAGTGCCTCGGTGCCGTAGCCGCGCCCCGCATGGTTGACGATGAAGCCCGGCGTGTCCTTGGCCTGCACCGCGGTGTGGCCCATCTGCGCAGCATAGGCGGCGAGTTGTCGGCAAAGCTCGGGCTCGGTCTTGAAGCCGGCCACCACCTCGACCACCTTCATCAGGGGCACGGGATTGAAGAAGTGGAAGCCCGCCATGCGCTGCGGCTGTGCCATCGCGGCGGCGATGGCCGTGACCGAGAGCGAGGAGGTGTTGGTCGCCAGCGCGGCCGAGGGCGCCACCACCGCTTCGAGTTCGCGAAACAACTTGCGCTTGACCTCGAGGTCCTCGACCACGGCCTCGATCACCAGGTCGCAGGCGGCGAGCGCCTGCATCGAATCGACGGCCTGCACGCGCGCCGACAACGCATCCCGCTGCGCCTCGTCAAGCTTGCCCTTCTCATGCAACTTCTGCCACTGGGCCAGGACGGCGTCGCGGCCGCGCACGGCGGCGCCTTCGAAGCTATCGAGCAGCAGCACCTGGCTGCCGGCCTGCGCGGCTATCTGGGCGATGCCTCGCCCCATCGCGCCAGCTCCGATGATTCCTACGTTGGAAAACTGCACAGTCATTTGATAATTGTCTCTCTGAGAAATGGCAGCGCGGACGCGCATGCCAGAATGTGTCTACTTTCGATTACGGTTTTCCGCCTTACTCATTTTGCAACCACCACGTTTGGCTGCGGCCCTGTTTCTGCTCGGGTTCGCACTTGAATCGTCTGGCTTGACGATCGGGCGACCCCAAGGGGCCGTCTGGATCGGCAAGCCCCTGGATGTCGTGGTTCCGCTTTCGCTGGGCGATGCCGAAAGCGCTGGCGGCCTGTGCCTGGAAGCCGAGGTGGTTCAAGGCGATTTGCGCATCCCCGACCGGAGCCTGACGATATCGCTCGAGCCCGGCCGCAGCGCCGCCGATTCGCGCATGCGCATCCGCTCGACTGTCACGATCGACGAGCCGGTAGTCAACCTGAACGTGCGGGCGGGCTGCGAAACGCGCTCCACACGCAGCTACGTGTTGCTGGCCGATGTGCCCACGGAGGCCTCCCTGCCCAGTGTTGCCATGCCGGGCCAACGGCCCGCGGCCGGAACGCCGGCGGCGGTGGGCGCACCGCAGCGTTCGCCTTCGCGCGTGGCTGGGGCAGGCTCCTCTTCCGGTTCCGAGGGCGCGGCACCTGCGCGGCGCAACGCCGCTGCTGCCGCTCCCGCTGCAGGCACCCACGCCGGCGACGCGCAGCCGCCGCGCCGAAGCGCCGCGGCATCGCCAAGCAGACCCGCCGCGGCGCAGCCCCGGCCCCCCGAAGCTCCGCGCGCCTCTACGCCCGGCGCGGCAACTGCGCCAGCCACGCCCGCGCGCGGCGCCGCGCCAGTCGGACCGCGCCTGCAGCTCGAATCGATGGAGCCAGCTCCCACCGCTGCCCCAGGCCTCAAGACCACGCCACAACTGACGCTGCCCAGGGCCGAGGACCCGGCCCGCCGCAGCGCGGCCGCTGCGGAATGGCGCGTTCTCAGCGGCGAGCCCGAGGCGGCGCAGCGTGAGGCCCAGCGCATGCAGGCGCTGGAAGCTACGCTGACCACGCTGCGCGAGCAGACGGCGCAAAACCAGCGCGCGCTGCTCGAGCTGCGCACCGAACTCGCGCAGGCGCGGGAAGACCGCTACCGCAATCCGCTCGTCTACGCCCTGATCGGCCTGCTGCTGCTCGCGCTCATCGCGATCCTGCTGCTGTGGCGCCAGATTGCGCGCCGGGCAGAGCCGGCCTGGTGGCGCGAGCCGGCGTCCACGCGTGACGCGGGGCCCACGCAACCCAGCGCGTTGGGCGAATTGCTTGACGAAGACGAAGGCGCCGGCCCCTCCGGCCGGCGGCGCAGCGCGAATGCCACCAGCTTCGGTGCGGCAACGTTTGCGGACCTGGGCGCCGAGAACAACAGCGGCTTCGGCGATTCGCAGCCCCATCCTCGCGCGGTGGACAGCACGCCGTCGCGGACGGTCAACACCGAAGAGCTGTTCGACGTCCAGCAGCAGTCCGACTTCTTCCTCTCGCTGGGCCAGCACGACCAGGCGATCGCAGTGCTGCGCGAGCACATTGCCAGCAATCCGGGCACCAGCGCCTTGGCCTATCTGGACCTGCTGCGCATCTATCACTCGCTGGAGCGCAAGGACGACTATGCTCGCCTGGCGGAAGAGTTCGAACGCGTCTTCAATGCCGATGTCCCGGCTTTCGAGCATTTCAACGAGACGGGCAAGGGCCTCGAGCACTATCGCAACACACTGGCGCGCATCGAATCGCAATGGCCGGCGCCGGGCACCCTGGCGCTGATCGAGGAACTGATCTTCCGCAAGCCTGGCGCGAATGAGGACGAGGCCTTCGACCTCGCGGCCTACCAGGAATTGCTGCTGCTCTATTCGGTCGCCAAGGAGGTGATCGACCCGGCCAGTGCCTCGCCCGCGCCGGTGACGCAGCCTGCCTTCGTCGACACCTTCGGCCATGAACAGCTGGCCACGACGCCCGCGCCGCTCGAAGCCCGGAGCCAACCCGAGCCCGTCGAGGACGGACCGATGCTGCCGGACTCGATCTACGGCGCAATCGACGACAGGCTGGAGCACGAGACCGTGCTGGTGCCCGACGCCCCCGTTTCGGCATCGGTTGCACCGGACCACGGGTCGCGGCGCGTCGTTCAGCCCGATGCCAGCCTCGACCTGGCCGAGTTCGACAAGACGGCCTTCGAGACCATGCGGGCCCCATTGGAGACACCGACACAGCCGCCGGCGCCATCGACCGACCCCCATGTGATCGATTTCGAACTCTTCGATCCGGACACCGAAGCCGAGATCGCGCCCAAGCCGGTCAAGCGCTGAAGGCAGGGCGGCGGGTCTGAGCCCGATCGACGGCCAGGCTCAGCAACAGCGCGCACACCAGCATTGCGAAGCCGGCCCAACTCATCCAGGCAATGGCGTCGTGCGCCAACAGCCAGCCGCCGGCCGCGGCTCCTACCGCCTGCCCCACGTAGATCCCCGAGCTGTTGAGCGCCACCGAGCCGGGCGCGAGCGCCGGCGCCATCGACACCAGCCGCGCCTGCTGCGCCGAGTTGGTGGCGAAGCAACCCAGGCCCCAGGGAACCAGGATGAGCGCCAGGCCGGCGAGGGTGACGCCCAGTGGCCACAGGAGCAGGCTCAATGCGATCAGCGCGGTGGTAACGAGCACCATCCGGGGTGCACCGACGCGATCGATGAACCGGCTCACGAGCATGTTGCCCAGCAGGCCGCAGACGCCGAACCAGCCCCACAAGAGGCCGAGCGCGGTGGCGTCGGCGCCGACGGTCTCGCGCAGCACGGGCGCGAAGTAGCTGAACAGCACGAACTGGCCCGAGCCCTGCAGCGCCGTGACTGCCACCACGCCCATCAGCAGCGGGCTCTTGAGCACCTGCGCCCAGGCGGCGCGCGTCAATGCCGGCGGCCGAATGCCGCTCGGCAGCTGGTGCCAGATCCAGGCCGCGCTCAGCAGCGACAGCACGGCGATCGCCGCGAAGGCCGTGCGCCAGCCGAAATGGCCGCCGATCAGGGCGCCGAGAGGCAGGCCGAGCACCGAGGCCATGGACCAGCCGAGAAAGACGAAGGTCACGGCGCGGCCCCGCTGCTCCAGCGGCACCAGCATGCCCACGCAGGCCGCCGCCTGGGGCGTGAAGATCGCGGGCGAGATGACGGTCAGCATGCGCACGGCCAGCAGCCCGCCATAGCTCGGCATCAGCGTCGCGACGAGGTGGCCGGCTGCGTACCACAGCATGGTGCAGGCCAGCAGCAGCCGCCGGTCCCAGCCCGCCACGACGGCGGCCAGAAGGGGCGCGCCGAAGCACACCACCGCCGCCCCGGCGGTGATCAGCTGGCCCGCCGTGGCAGGGCTGACCTGCAAGGAATTGCTGAGTTCGTTGAGCGTGCCGGGCACCACCATCACCCCGGTGCCGATCACGAAGTTGCCTGCCAGCAAGGCCCAAAGGGACGCCGGCAGCGCGGGACGCCTCAACGTCGCACCTGCAGCGCGCCCGGGTTGACGATGTTGGTCGGGTTGCCCTTGATGAAGCTGACGACGTTGTCGAAAGCCTGGCCGAAATACATCTCGTAGCTGTCCTGCTCGACGTAGCCGATGTGCGGCGTGCAGATGCAGTTCTCCAGGCGCAGCAGCGCGTGGCCTTGCAGCGGCGGCTCGCTTTCGAAAACGTCGATCGCTGCCAGCCCGGGCCGCCCGCGGTTGAGCGCGGCGAGCAGCGCATCCTGTTCCACCAGCTCCGCGCGCGAGGTGTTGACGAAGAGTGCGGTGGGCTTCATGCGCGAGAGATCCTCGAGCGTGACCAGGCCTCGGGTCTCCTCCGTGAGTCGCAGGTGGATCGACAGCACGTCCGCCGCGGCAAAGAAGGCTTCGCGATTCGGCGCCACCTGGAAGCCGTCAGAGCGGGCGCGGGCGCAGCTCTCTTCGCGGCCCCAGATCACCACCTGCATGCCGAAGGCCTGGCCATAGCGTGCCACCAGCTGGCCGATGCGGCCATAGCCCCAGATGCAAAGCGTCTTGCCCTTGAGCACCGAGCCGAGCCCGAAGTTGGGCGGCATGGACGCGGACTTGAGCCCCGATTGCTGCCAGGCGCCATGCTTGAGGTTGCTGATGTACTGCGGGAGGCGGCGCATTGCCGCCATGATCAGCGCCCAGGTGAGCTCGGCCGGCGCCAGCGGCGAGCCCGAGCCCTCGGCGACCGCCACGCCGTGCTCGGTGCAGGCATTGACGTCGATGTGTTGGCCAGCCCGCCCGGTTTGCGAGATCAGCTTGAGCTTGGGCAGCTTCTCGATCAGTTGGCGCGATATCTGGGTGCGTTCGCGGATCAGCACGATCACGTCGGCATCCTTGAGCCTCACCGAGAGCTGTCCGATGCCCTTGACCGTGTTGGTGTAGACCTTGGCGGCATACGCGTCGAGCTTGGAGGCGCAGCGCAGTTTGCGCACTGCGTCCTGATAGTCGTCGAGGATCACGATGTTCATGGCGTGCCATTGTGCCTCGCACCATGCACGGATCCGCGCGCCACGCGCCAGAAGCGCAGGGCGCTCCTGGGACATGCCCCGCGGGCCGGGCGCTCAGCGCGCCTGGACCCGGCGCGCGATCGTCAATGCAGATGGCCCGGCGAAGGCGCCGCACTTGCAGCTTCCAGGGCAACCAGCCGGTCGAGCTCGGCGCAGACATCCGCCATGCGGCCGGAGATCACGACTCGGCCGGTGCTCGGCCCCTGGTGTTGCGCATCGACCGTGCGCACCACGCGCAGCGGCCGGGGCGGTGCCGACAGGCGGGATGCCGGCGTGACGGGCCGCACGGCGCAACTGGGGCGGATGCCGACGTAGCGGAGGCCGGAAGCGCTTCGGCGGCGCGACGGTATCCAGCGGCTGGCAAGTGATTGAAGGGGCGTGAACAGGTCGACGAAGCTGAGCAGAGCGATTCCCATGTGAACTCCATGAAGGTCAGAGATTGAACATAGGCAGGATTGCTTTCGCCGGCCGCGACAGGGTGATGGCCCTTGGCCATACGCCCGCCACCTGTCGCAGCCGCTGGGCAGCGTGAGCGGGATTCGCTCAGGCCGCCTTGTGCGGCTACATCAGCATCGTGTTGCGGATCAGGCCGACGGCGAGGCCTTCGATCTCGAAAGGCTCGCCCGGCTGCACGATGATGGTGGGGTAGTCGGGGTTCTCGGCGTGCAGCTCGATGACCTGCTTGTTGCGCTTGAGGCGCTTGACCGTGACTTCGTCGCCCAACCGCGCCACGACAATCTGGCCGTTGCGGGCCTCCTTGGTGGCCTGCACGGCGAGCAGGTCGCCGTCCATGATGCCGGCGTCGCGCATGGACATGCCGCGCACCTTGAGCAGGTAGTCCGGCTGGCGCTGGAACAGCGTGTTCTCGACGTAGTAGGTCTGGTCCACGTGCTCTTGCGCCAGGATGGGCGAACCGGCAGCGACGCGCCCGATCAACGGCAGCGCGAGCTGGGCCATGCCGGGCAGTGAAAGCGAGAACTGGTTGTTGCGCGATTCGTTCAGCGAGCGCAGCGCATCGCCCTTGAGCCGGATGCCGCGCGAGGTGCCGCTCACGAGCTCGATGACGCCCTTGCGCGCCAAGGCCTGCAGATGCTCTTCGGCCGCATTGGCGGACTTGAAGCCCAGCTCGGCGGCGATCTCGGCACGGGTGGGCGGCGCGCCGGTGCGTGCGATGGCGCTCTGGATGAGGTCCAGAATCTGCTGCTGGCGGGCGGTAAGCTTGACGGCGAACTGCATTGACGACTCCTTGCGGCACTGGCTGAATATCCAGTACCTGTATTTTTAACCAGTTTCCGGAGCTTTGGCAAGTCATGGTCGACAACATCAGCGAAGGCAGGCGTCGTGTAGTCGTCCTGGGCACGGGCGGCACCATCGCGGGCCGCTCGGCCGCAGCGGCCGACAACGTCGGCTATACGGCCGGCCAGGTGGGCGTGACCGAGTTGCTGGAGGGCATCGCGGCGCCGGCGGGCATCGCGCTGCAGACCGAGCAGGTGGCCCAGGTGGACAGCAAGGACATGGGCTACGGGATCTGGCGCAGCCTGGCCGAGCGCTGTGCCCACTGGCTGGCACAGGCCGACGTAGCGGGCGTGGTCATCACCCACGGCACGGACACCCTGGAGGAAACCGCGTTCTTTCTTCAGTCCGTGCTGGCGCCGTCCAAACCGGTCGTGCTGACCAGCGCCATGCGGCCTGCAACCGCGCTGACGCCGGACGGGCCGCAGAACGTACGCGATGCCATCGCGGTCGCCGCGAGCGCACGTGCGCGGGGCGTGGTGGCGGTGTGCGCGGGCGCGGTGCACAGCGCCTTCGATGTGCAGAAGGTACACACCTACCGGGTCGACGCCTTCGGTTCCGGCGATGCGGGGCCAGTGGCCTATGTGGAAGAGGGCGCCTTGCGCGAGCTCAGGAACTGGCCCGCGTCGCCCCCTGAGCCTGCACGGTTGTGCTTCGAGCTGATGCAGCAGGCCGCCCGCTGGCCGCGTGTGGAGATCCTGATGAGCCACGCGGAGGCGCGCGGCAGCATCGTCGATGCGCTGATCCTGGAGCAGCAAGCAGGCGCTGCGGAACCGGTGCAGGGCCTGGTGCTCGCGGCCACCGGCAACGGCACCCTGCACGAGGCGCTGGAAGCGGCCGCGCTGCGAGCACAGGCGGCCGGCATTGCGGTCGTGCGCGCCACGCGCTGCCTGCAGGGCCGCATTCTCCCCACGCCGGGTGCTGCGCTGCGCGACGCCGGCGCCCTGACGCCGGTGAAGGCGCGCATTGCCCTGGCGCTGGAACTGATGGCCACGCAGGCCGGCGGCGTCTGAGCGCATGTTCGAGGCCCTGCGCTCGCACGCCTGGCTCTATCCGGCGCTGGAGGTGGTGCACATCGTCGGCATCGCGCTGCTGCTCGGCAACCTGGTGGCGCTCGAGGTACGGGTGTTCGGGCGCGCTGCCGTCCTGCCGGTGGCGGCCATGGCCAGGTTGTCGCTGTCGATCGCGGCCAGCGGCTTCGCACTTGCGGCGGCCAGCGGTTCGCTGATGTTCGCCACCCAGCCGGCGGAACTGCTGGCCAATCAGACCTTCCTGATCAAGATGGGCCTGCTGGTGGCCGCCGGCTTCAACGCAGGCTGGTTCCACATGCGCGGCTCGCTGCACAAACTCGATGCGATGGCGCGGGTACAAATGTTGTTATCTACTGCGATCTGGCTGGCCGTCGTGTTCTGCGGCCGTTGGATCGCCTACTGAAGAGGAGCTTTCTCGATGAAACGTCGCGATATCGTCATCGCCGCCGCGTCCCTGCCGCTGGCCACACCCCTTGCCTGGGCCCACCATGGCTGGAGCAGCTTCGACCAGGACCGTCCGATCTATCTCGAAGGAAGGGTGGCGCAGGTGCGCTGGCAGAACCCGCATGCGGAACTGTTGATCGACGTCCCGTCCGGGCTCAAGGTGCCGGCCGATCTGGGGAAACGGGCGCTGCCCCCGCAGAGCGCGCCGGTCGACGGTCCGGGCTTGCTCGCGCGGGCAACCGCGCCTCGCCGCACTGACCGCCAGTGGGAGCTCGAACTCGCGCCGCTGACGCGCATGGAGGCCTGGAAGGTCGCGGAGATCAAGCCGGGCACCGCTGTCTCTGCGGTGGGCTTCACGTTCAAGGAAGAAAAGGGAGAGCCCGTGATGCGCGTCGAATACCTGTTCGTCGACGGCAAGGCCTACGGGCTGCGTTCCAGCCCTGCCTGACGATCAGCTCGCCAAGGCAGCCAGCGCGCGCTGGGTGATTTCGTCGACGCTGCCGACGCCGCTGATCACCCGGTACTTCGGCGCGGTCTCGGGTTCGGCCTTGGCCCAGGCTGCGTAGTAGTCGACCAGCGGCCGGGTCTGCTGGCTGTAGACCTCGAGGCGGTGGCGCACCGTCTCTTCCTTGTCGTCGTCGCGCTGGATCAGGTCTTCGCCCGTGATGTCGTCCTTGCCGTCGACCTTCGGCGGGTTGAACTTGACGTGGTAGATGCGCCCGGACGCCGGGTGCGAGCGGCGGCCGCTCATGCGCTCGATGATGTCGGCGAAGGGCACGTCGATCTCGAGCACGTAGTCGAGCTTGACGTTGGCTGCACGCATGGCGTCGGCCTGCGGGATGGTCCGGGGGAAGCCGTCGAAGAGAAAGCCGTTGGCGCAGTCCGGCAGCGCGAGGCGCTCCTTGACCAGGTCGATGATCAGGTCGTCGCTCACCAATGCGCCGGAGGCCATCACCGCCTTGGCCTGCAGGCCGAGCGGGGTGCCGGCCTTGACGGCCGCGCGCAACATGTCGCCGGTGGAGATTTGAGGAATGCCGTACTTCTGGCAGATGAAGGCAGCCTGTGTGCCCTTGCCCGCCCCGGGGGCGCCCAACAAAATCAGTCTCATGGTGTCCTCGGAGGTTCTTCGATCTTCTGTCGCGCCTGGCATGCCGGTGACTGCGTTGCATAGGGCGGAGTTGCGTCGAGGATAGCACGCACTCTCGAGCGAATACGCCCGCCGGCGGGCGTGATCAGGCGGCGAAAAGGGCGCGGACCCGCGCGAGGTCTTCGGGCGTGTCGATCCCCGGGCCGGGCGCATGCGTGCTCACATGCACGGCGATGCGATAGCCGTGCCACTGGGCGCGCAACTGCTCCAGCGCCTCGGTCGCCTCCACGGGCGCAGGCGGCAGATCCGGGAACTGCCGCACGAAGCCCGCGCGGTAGCCGTAGATGCCGATATGGCGCAGCGGTGACGGGGAAGTCGGCAAGGCCGTCGGCCCGTTCTTCGCGAAGCCGTCGCGCCACCAGGGGATCGGTGCCCGGCTGAAGTAGAGCGCGTTGCCCCGGGCGTCGAGCACCGTCTTGACGACGTTGGGATTGAGGAAGTCCTCGAGGGAATCGATGGCATGCGCGGCCGTGCTCATCGCCGCATCGGGATGCGAAGCCAGGGTTCGGGCAACGGCGTCGATCAGAGATGGATCGATCAGCGGCTCGTCGCCCTGGACGTTCACCACGATCTCGTCGTCCGCAAGCCCCAGCTGCACGCAGGCTTCGGCCAGGCGGTCACTGCCGCTGGCATGATCGGTCCGGGTCAGCAAGACCTCGACGCCGTGCGCCTCGCAGGCGGCGACGATGCGAGCGTCATCGGCGGCGACCACCACGCGCTCGGCGCGGGACTGTCGCGAACGCTGTGCGACACGCACCACCATGGGCACGCCGGCGATGTCCGCCAGGGGCTTGTCGGGCAGTCGCGTGGAGGCGAGCCGCGCCGGGATCAGGACGGCGTAGCGCAAGCTCAGAGCCCCAGTTCCTCGTCGGACAGCGTGCGGGCCTCGGTCTCGAGCAGCACCGGAATGCCGTCGCGTACCGGGTAGGCCAGGCGGGCGCTGCGCGAGCGCAGCTCCTGCGCCTCGGGATGCCAGGTGAGCGGTCCCTTGGTCACGGGGCAGACGAGCAGTTCAAGCAGCTTGGTGTCCATCGAGCGATGATAGCTTTGCGTCGAGTGCGCGGAAGAAGGCCGGCTCGGGTTGGAACACCAGCGGCAGCGCGAGCGCGTCGGGCGCGCGGCGCCACAGCTTGAGCGCATCTTTCTCGGTGCACAGCAGCACGTAGCCTGTGCCCGGCGGCGCTTGCCAGTCGGTGAAATCGTGGTGGTCGGGCAGCGCAATGCACTGCTGCGGCGCGAACCCGCGATCACGCAGCATCTGAAAGAAGGCCTCGGGCTTTGCGATGCCCGCAACGGCCACCAGCGGCCGGCCCGCAAGCGATGCGAGCGGCACCGGGGTGCCGTCCAGCCGCAAGGCCGCATTGGCGAGCGAACGCTGCGCCGTGAAGCCGGCGAAAGCAGGGCGCGCGCCGGTGTGGAGCACCAGATCGCAGTGCCGTGGCCAGCGCTCGCGCAGCGGCCCGGCGGGCAGCAACCAGCCATTGCCCGTGCCGCGGTCGTCGAAGACGCAGATCTCGATGTCGCGTGCCAGCGCCAGGTGCTGCAGGCCGTCGTCGCTCACGATGCACTGCGTGCCCGGGTGGCGCGCCAGCAAGGCACGCGCGGCCTCGATGCGGCGCCGCGCCACGAAGACCGGCGCCCCGGTCGAACGGCGGATCAAGGCCGGCTCGTCGCCGACCTCGCGCGGGTCGCTGTCCTCGTGCACTTCCCGGCAGTCGTCGGTGGTCCGGCCGTAGCCGCGCGAGACCACGCCCACTTTCAGTCCGCGCGCCTGGAGGTGGCGTACCACGGCCATCACGACCGGCGTCTTGCCCGAGCCGCCGGCGATCACGTTGCCGACCACCACCACCGGCACGCCGACTCGCTCGGTGCCGAGCAACCCCAGGCGATATAGCGTTCGCCGGAGGGCCGTCAGCGTCCCATAGACAAGGGAGAGGGGCCACAGCAAGCCCGCGAGCACTCCGCGGTGCAGCCAAGCCCCCTGCAGGTCCAAACTAACGTCCCGCCCGTGCGGCCGACTGGGTGGCGAAGGTGATCTGCATGAGGCCGGCGCGACGCGCGGCTTCCATCACCGTGATCACCGATTGATGGGCGGTGGTGGCATCGGCGCTGATGATCACGATGCTGTCCTTGCCGCCGTTGGACGCGGCGCCCAGGGCCTCGGCCACTGCTTCCACGCTGCGATCGGGCAGCACGGTCTTGTTGATCGAGTAGCGGCCGTCGGCGGAGACACCGACGATCACCTCCTTCGGGTAGTCGCGCTGGGCCTCCACATCGGCCACCGGCAGGCGCAGCTGCATTTCCGTGAACTTGCTGTAGGTGGTCGACAGCATCAGGAAGATGAGCACGACCAGCAGCACGTCGATGAAGGGGATGAGATTGATCTCGGGCTCTTCCTTCGACCCGTGGCTGAAGTGCATCCGCCTCATGGCCGGTCTCCGCCGAAGCGCCTCTTGGGCGGCAACGCAGCACGCGAAGTGGCAAGCGTGGTGGCGTTCATGACCGCAGCGTGTTCAGGTGGCGGGCGAAGCGTTCGCCGGCGAGCTCGAGGTTGAGCAGGTATTCGTCGACGCGGGTGCGGAAGTAACGCCAGAAGATCAGGGCCGGGATCGCCACGATCAGCCCGAAGGCCGTGTTGTAGAGCGCGATGGAAATGCCGTGCGCCATTTGCGCCGGGTTGCCGGAGCCGACCGCGCCGGTGCTGGGCGACTGCGAGCCGAAGATCTCGATCATGCCGATCACCGTGCCCAGCAGGCCGAGCAGCGGCGCCGCCGACGCGATGGTCGCCAGCGCCGGCAGGTAGCGTTCGAGCCGGTGGGCGACGATGCGTCCGGCGGCCTCCATGGACGCGCGCAGGTCGTCCTCGGTCGATTGGGGGTTGGCATTCATGTGGCGGAAGCCGGCCGCCAGCACTTCGCCGAGTCCCGAGTTCCGCTCCAGCTTGGTCACGACGTCCGGACCCGGAATCGCGTTGCGAGACACCGTAATGGCCTCGTCGAGCAATTTGGGAGGAAGAACCTTGGAGGTCTTCAGGCTGGTGAATCGCTCGATGACCAACGCGAGCCCCACCACCGAACAGGCGAGCAGCGGCCAAATTGGCCAGCCCGCAGCAACTATGATCGAAAACAAGGAAATCCCTCCGGCCCGTGGACTGCAAATGCGCGGCGATTATCCACCGTCAGCAGCAGATGTTCCGATTTGTATTTGCCTGTCAGCCACGGCCCACAAGTTCTGTGGATAACTTTGTGGCTAACCCGCGAGCCAAGAGGCAACCAGCCTCATTCCATGGGCCTCGCGCTGGATCGACTGAATTTTGAGCAGCACTTTCTTCAATCGAATCAAAGGCTTGCACGTGAACTCGTGCATGAGATGCCAATGCCCCCAGGTCCCCGTAAGCCATTTGCCTGCTTGTGGACGACTGGCCACCCGATCCCCGTCGGCCCATGAGCGAATTTGAGCCGCAGCCTGTCGGCCCGCGCGTCTGGAACGTTGGCGCGCTGTGCCGCGCAGTCGCGGATGCGCTTGATGCCCGCTTCAACCCGGTCGCGGTGCGTGGCGAGATCAGCGGCTTCTCGCGCGCCGCCAGCGGTCATTGCTACTTTGCGCTGAAGGACGAAAACGGCCAGCTGCGCTGCGCCATGTTCAGGCGTGCCGCGGGCCTGCTTGACTTTCACCCGCGGGACGGCGACCAGGTCGAGGTTCGCGGGCGCCTCGCAGTGTACGAGCCGCGAGGCGACCTGCAACTGGTGGTCGAGAGCCTGCGCCGGGCTGGGCAGGGCGCGCTGTTCGAGCAGTTCCTGCAACGCAAGGCGCGGTTGGAGGCCGAGGGCCTGTTCGATACCGCGCGCAAGCGGCCGTTGCCCGCCATGCCGCGCGCGATCGGCCTCGTGACTTCGCCCGGCGCCGCCGCGCTGCACGACGTGGTCACCTGCCTGCGGCGCCGCGTGCCGCACATCCCTGTGGTGCTGGTGCCCGCCGCGGTCCAGGGCGCGGGTGCGCCGGCGGAACTGGCACGCGCGCTGCAATCCCTCTACGCGCTGCGACCCGAGGTCGACGTGATCCTGCTGGTGCGCGGCGGCGGCTCCATCGAGGATCTCTGGGCATTCAACGACGAAATGCTCGCGCGCACGATCGTGCAGAGCCCGGTGCCCGTCATCAGCGGCGTCGGCCATGAAACCGACTTCACCATCGCCGATTTCTGCGCCGACCTGCGCGCGCCGACACCCACCGCTGCAGCGGAGCTCGTGGCCGCCCCGCGCGAGCTGTGGCTCGGCGCGCTGGCATTGCTCGAAGGGCGCCTGCGCACCGCGCTTTCCGCGCGCCTGGACGCGCTGAATCAGCGGGTCGACGACGCGGCTGCCCGTCTCGCACGCCCCTCGACGCTGGTGCTGCGCCAGCAACTGCGCCTGGCGCAGCACGCGCAGCGCTTTCGGCACGCCATGCTGGCGCGGACCCAGCGACTCGCCCGGAGACAGCAGGAGTTGCAAGCCGAGCTGCCTCTCGATTTCGCGCGCGCGCTGATGCAGCGAAGAGAGCGGCTCGAACGGGCGGCGCTGCGGCTGCAACTGCTCGATCCGACGCTGGTCCTCGAGCGCGGCTATGCCTGGCTCACGGGCGCGGACGGCCGGGCGATCACCCGAGCGCAGCAGCTCGCGCCGGGCGATACGGTCCAGGCGAAGCTTGCCGACGGCACGGCCGACATGACGGTCGTGCGAACGGAGACGACAGGACTGCGTCCGACGCGAGGCTCCTGATTCCTTTCTAGAATGCTTCATCCCACAACCAACCTGCGAGAAAAGACATGGAACACGTCCTCCCACCTCTGCCATACCCGTTGGACGCGCTGGCGCCCGAGTACTCCAAGGAGACGCTGGAGTACCACTACGGCAAGCACCACAACGCCTATGTGGTGAACCTGAACAATCTGCAGAAGGGCACCGAGTTCGAAAACATGGAACTCGAGGAGATCGTCAAGAAGTCCAGCGGCGGCATCTACAACAACGCCGCTCAGATCTGGAACCACACCTTCTTCTGGAACTGCATGAAGCCCGGCGGGGGCGGCGAGCCCAGCGGCGCGCTGGCCAAGGCAATCGACGCCAAGTGGGGCAGCTACGCGGCCTTCAAGGAAGCCTTCGTGAAGTCGGCGGTGGGCAACTTCGGCTCGGGCTGGACCTGGCTGGTGAAAAAGGCCGACGGCACGGTGGACATCGTCAACATGGGGGCCGCGGGCACGCCCCTGACCACGGGCGACAAGCCGCTGCTGACGGTGGACGTCTGGGAGCACGCCTACTACATCGACTACCGCAACCTGCGTCCCAAGTACGTCGAGACCTTCTTCGCCAAGCTGGTGAACTGGGACTTCGCGGCGAAGAACTTCGGCTGAGCCGACTCGCTGCTGCAAGAGAAAAAAGCGACCCGCGGGTCGGCTTTTTCGTGGGCGCCCGCGCGGCTCAGCGCCTGTTGGAGAACAGTTCGCCGTTCAGCTTCGCGCCCTTCTTGATGTTCTTGTGGGTGAACCAGCCCTGGTTCATCTCGAGCACGAAGCGCACGGGCTCCTCGGAGCAGTGGGAGTCGTCGGTCTGCGGCTTCATGTCCGCCAGGTTGACGATGCGCCCGTCATCGGCCACGAAGGCGGCGGTCAGCGGCAGCAAGGTGTTGCGCATCCAGAAACACTGGGTGGCGGGCTGCTCGAAGACGAAGATCATGCCCTCGTTCTGAGGCATCTCCTTGCGGAACATCAGGCCGATCTGCCGCTGTGTCGGGGTCTCGGCGACCTGGGCGTCGATCTGGTACATGCCCGCGGTCAACCGGACACGCCGGAGATCGGTCTGTGGCTGCTGCGCGTGGGCTGGTGCGAGCAGCGCGGCGGCGAGTGCGAGCAGGACGGCAAGGCGCTGGAACATAGGCGGCTGTGGAACAAGGGACGGCGCAAACGAAAATGCCCGCAGTGGCGGGCACGGGTGATTCGGTTGCGGAGCTTACACCTTCATGTGCTCAGCGCGGACGCCCGCACAGCCAAAAAAAAAGCGTTCCGAAGAACGCTTTTTCGATTCAGGGCCGGATGGCTTACTGAGGCGTACCGCCTTGGGCGGGAACCGGCTTCTTGCCGCCGCCCTTGGCGGGACGGCGTGCATCGCGCGTATCGCGACGGGCTTGGGCGGCCTTGTCGGCGCCGGTGGCGGTCACGCCGCCGCTGCCTTCGGCGACCTTGGATTGGTCTCCACCAGGAGCCTTGACTTGGCCAGCAGGCCTTGCAGCCTTCCTGGTTTCGGCGCGCTCAGCGGCCTTGCCCTGACCCTGGGGGTTGATCTCGGCGGGTTGGGTCTGCGCGAATGCGGCGGTGGCGAACAAGCCGGCCATCATGACTGCGAGAACTTTGCTCATTACAGGTTCCTCTGTGTGGAAATGGTTTGAAAACGCCTCCCGGCCAGCAGAAGGTCCGTCAACAACGAGGGCTATAAGGCCGCGGTTGACAAGCCTTCCAGCTCCTCAGGTTGCGTCTAAAATTCTACGGCTATTCAGCCGGCTGGAAACATAGCGTCTTCCTGCCCTTCAATTCATCCCCCGGAGTTCTTACTCTCATGTCCAGCTATCAGCACATCAAAGTCCCGGCCGACGGCCAGAAGATCACTGTCAACGCCGACAATTCCCTCAATGTGCCTGACCAGCCGATCATCCCCTTCATCGAGGGAGACGGCACCGGCCTGGACATCACGCCCGTGATGATCAAGGTGGTCGATGCGGCGGTGGCCAAGACCTACGGCGGCAAGAAGAAGATCCAGTGGATGGAGGTCTATGCCGGCGAGAAGTCGACCAAGGTTTACGGGCCCGACGTCTGGCTCCCGGAGGAAACCCTGCATGCGGTGCGCGACTACGTGGTCTCCATCAAGGGCCCGCTGACCACCCCGGTCGGCGGCGGTATCCGCTCCCTGAACGTCGCCTTGCGCCAGGAACTCGACCTGTACGTCTGCCTGCGTCCCATCCAGTATTTCGAGGGCGTGCCCAGCCCGGTCAAGGAGCCGCACAAGACCAACATGGTGATCTTCCGCGAGAACTCGGAGGACATCTACGCCGGCATCGAGTTCGAAGCCGAAAGCGACAAGGCCAAGAAGCTCATCAAGATCCTGCAGGACGAATTCGGGGTCAAGAAGATCCGTTTCCCCAACACCTCGGGCATCGGCATCAAGCCGGTATCGCGCGAGGGCACGGAGCGCCTGGTGCGCAAGGCGATCCAGTACGCGATCGACAACGACAAGCCCAGCGTGACGATCGTGCACAAGGGCAACATCATGAAGTTCACCGAGGGTGGCTTCCGCGACTGGGCCTACGGCCTGGCGGCCAAGGAGTTCGGCGCCGAGCTGATCGACGGCGGTCCCTGGATGAAGTTCAAGAACCCCAGGACCGGCAAGGAAATCACCGTCAAGGACTCGATTGCCGACGCCTTCCTGCAACAGATCCTGCTGCGCCCGGCCGAGTACAGCGTTATTGCCACCCTGAACCTGAACGGCGACTACGTCTCCGACGCGCTGGCGGCCCAGGTCGGCGGCATCGGCATCGCCCCCGGCGCCAACCTGAGCGACACGGTCGCCATGTTCGAAGCCACCCACGGCACGGCGCCCAAGTACGCCGGCAAGGACTACGTCAACCCCGGCTCCGAGATCCTGTCCGCCGAGATGATGCTGCGCCACATGGGCTGGACCGAGGCCGCCGACCTGATCATCCGCTCCATGGAAAAATCCATTGCGAGCAAGAAGGTCACCTACGACTTCGCCCGCCTGATGGACGGCGCGACCCAGGTGAGCTGCTCGGGCTTCGGCCAGGTCATGATCGACAACATGTAAGGCGTCGCGCGGCGCAATGGGCGCTGGCAGCTCCCGGCCCCGGCTCCGCAAGGCGCCGGGGCTTTTTTCTTTGCCCTGGCCCCGAGTTGCGCTGGGAGGCACGCCGCTTGCGTGCGTTTTGGGGCAATTGCGGCGCCTGCGTCTTGAATGTCACAAAGCTGGCACCAGTTGTTCCATCACGGGCGCTGCAAGCTGCGGGCGGCTCGATAAAATGATTTTCATGGCTACCAAAATCCCCTCGAATCCTCCCAAGCCCCCGGCCGTGACGCCGGGGCAGGACGATGGCGATGCGGTCGTGATCGAGCGGCGCCCGCAGAAGACTGCGCCGCCGCAGATGTATCAGGTCGTGATGCTCAATGACGACTACACGCCCATGGAGTTCGTGATCGTCGTGATCCAGGAGTTCTTCAACAAGGACCGCGAGACCGCCACCCAGATCATGCTCAAGATCCATCTCGACGGGCGCGGTATCTGCGGCGTTTATTCGCGTGACATGGCGGCCACGAAGGTCAATCAGGTGATGGAGGCGGCGCACCAGGCCGGGCATCCGCTCCAATGCGTCAGTGAACCGGTTGAATAAATTGCGCTCCAACCCATCTGAAAATTTATTTACAGCAAGGCAAAAGGAAATCTCATGATTGCCCAGGAACTGGAAGTCAGCCTGCATATGGCTTTTGTCGAAGCCAGGCAGCAGCGCCACGAGTTCATCACGGTGGAGCATCTTTTGCTCGCTTTGCTGGACAACCCGAGTGCCGCGGAAGTTCTGCGCGCCTGCTCGGCCAATGTCGACGACCTGCGTGCGTCGCTCACCAATTTCATCAAGGACAACACGCCGCAGGTGGCGGGTACGGACGACGTGGACACCCAGCCCACGCTCGGCTTCCAGCGCGTGATCCAGCGCGCCATCATGCATGTCCAGTCCACGGGCAACGGCAAGAAGGAAGTCACCGGCGCCAACGTGCTGGTCGCGATCTTCGGCGAGAAGGATTCGCACGCGGTCTACTACCTGCACCAGCAGGGCGTGACGCGGCTGGACGTGGTGAACTTCATCGCCCACGGCATCAAGAAGAGCGATCCGCCGGAAGCCACCAAGAGCAGCGGCGAATCCTCATCCGAGAGTGAAGAAGGCGGCGGCGAGAAGAACGAGAAGTCGTCCCCGCTCGAGCAGTTCACCCAGAACCTCAACCAGATGGCCAAGGACGGCAAGATCGACCCGCTGATCGGCCGCGAGTACGAGGTCGAGCGGGTGATCCAGATCCTGTGCCGCCGCCGCAAGAACAACCCGCTGCTGGTCGGCGAGGCCGGCGTCGGCAAGACCGCGATCGCCGAAGGCCTGGCGTGGCGCATCACGCAGGGCGACGTGCCGGAGATCCTGGCCGAGTCCCACGTGTACTCGCTGGACATGGGCGCGCTGCTGGCCGGCACCAAGTACCGCGGCGACTTCGAGCAGCGCCTGAAGGGCGTGCTCAAGTCCCTCAAGGACAAGCCGAACGCGATCCTCTTCATCGACGAGATCCACACGCTGATCGGTGCCGGCGCCGCCTCTGGCGGTACGCTGGACGCGTCGAACCTGCTGAAGCCCGCCCTGTCCAGCGGCGCGCTCAAGTGCATCGGCGCCACCACCTTCACCGAGTACCGCGGCATCTTCGAGAAGGATGCGGCCCTGTCGCGTCGGTTCCAGAAGGTCGACGTGGTCGAGCCGACCGTGCAGGAAACGGTCGACATCCTGAAGGGCCTGAAGTCGCGCTTCGAGGAGCATCACGGCGTGAAGTACGGCGTGGCTGCGCTGCAGGCGGCGGCGGAGCTGAGCGCCAAGTACATCAACGACCGTCACCTGCCCGACAAGGCGATCGACGTGATCGACGAGGCCGGTGCCGCCCAGCGCATCCTGCCTGCGAACAAGCGCAAGAAGACCATCAGCAAGAGCGAGGTCGAGGAAATCGTCGCCAAGATCGCGCGCATTCCCCCGGCCAACGTCTCGAATGACGACCGCGGCAAGCTGCAGAACATCGAGCGCGACCTCAAGAGCGTGGTGTTCGGCCAGGACAAGGCGCTCGAGGTGCTGGCCTCGTCCGTCAAGATGGCGCGTTCCGGCCTGGGCCGCGACGACAAGCCGATCGGCTCCTTCCTGTTCAGCGGCCCGACCGGCGTCGGCAAGACCGAGGCCGCGAAGCAGCTCGCCTACATCATGGGCATCGAGCTGATCCGCTTCGACATGTCGGAGTACATGGAGCGCCACGCGGTCAGCCGGCTGATCGGCGCGCCTCCGGGCTACGTCGGCTTCGACCAGGGCGGCCTCCTGACCGAGGCCATCACGAAGAAGCCGCACGCGGTGCTGCTGCTCGACGAGATCGAGAAGGCGCATCCGGACATCTTCAACGTGCTGCTGCAGGTGATGGACCACGGCACGCTGACGGACAACAACGGGCGCAAGGCCGACTTCCGCAACGTGATCATCGTGATGACCACCAACGCGGGCGCCGAGACCATGAACAAGGCGACCATCGGCTTCACCAACCCGCGCCAGTCCGGCGACGAGATGGGCGACATCAAGCGCCTGTTCACGCCGGAGTTCCGCAACCGCCTGGATGCGATCGTGAGCTTCAAGGCGCTGGACGAGCAGATCATCCTGCGCGTGGTCGACAAGTTCCTGCTGCAGCTCGAGACGCAGTTGGCCGAGAAGAAGGTCGACGTCACCTTCACCGACGTGCTGCGCAAGCACCTGGCCAAGAAGGGCTTCGATCCGCTGATGGGTGCCCGCCCGATGCAGCGCCTGATCCAGGACACGATCCGTCGCGCCCTGGCAGACGAGCTGCTGTTCGGACGCCTGCAGGAAGGTGGCCGCCTCACCGTCGACCTCGACGACAAGGAAGAGGTCCAGCTGGACATCCAGCCGCTGCCGAAGAAGGAAGGGCGCGCCAAGCCCGAAGCCGAAGAGGCCGCCGCGGGCTGATCTGCGATCCCAGGGACACTGTCCCAAGGCCGGTAGCATTCGCGCTACCGGCCTTTTTTGTTGCACGAACCTTTCCCCTCATCTTCGCCCTTTGATCCTCCCCGAGCTAAGCCAGGAATGGAAGACCGGCCTCTCCCTCGCGTGGAGCGGCTACATCGCGGTGCTTTCCGTCTGGATCGTGATGCAGAAGCGCGCGCCGGTCTCGACGATGAGCTGGATCCTCTCGCTGGCGCTGCTGCCTTTCGCGGGATTCCTCATCTACTACTTCCTCGGGCCGCAGCGGCTGAAGAAGCAGCGCCTCAAGCGGCTGCGCAGCCGCGCCATCGCCCAGGCGCCGGCCGATGTGGCGAGCCTGCGCGCGGCGGCCGATCGGGCGCCGCCGGCGTGGCGCCAGATGGCCGCGCTCGGCACGGCCGCCTGCGGGCTTCCGGTATCGAGCGCGACGGCCGCCGAGCTGCTGTCGGGCGGTGCCCGCACCTTCGACGCCATCTTCGAGGCGATCCGCCAGGCGCGCGACCACGTCCACCTCGAGTACTACATCTTCGAGCCCGACAGGACCGGCACGGCGCTGCGCGACCTGCTGATCGAACGGGCGCGCAATGGCGTTACCGTGCGCCTGCTGCTCGATGCGCTGGGCTCCAAGCGCATCGGGCGCCGCTTCATGGCGCCCATGCTCGAGGCCGGTGTCGAAGTCGCGCTGTTCCACGACACCCGCATCGGCCGGCGGCTGCGACCGGTGACCAACTACCGCACCCACCGCAAGATCGTGGTGTGCGACGGGCGCGTCGGCTTCACCGGCGGCGTCAACATCACCGACGAGGAAGACCGCCGCATCAGGCCCGACGCCTACCACGACGCCCACCTGCGCATCGAAGGCAGCGCGGTGCGCTGGCTGCAGACTACCTTCCTCGAGGACTGGACCTATGCCACCGGGGAGGACCCGCGTCGCATCAATCATGCGCTCGACGTCCTGCTGCCGCGTCTGGCGGGCCAGGACGGCGCAGGCGACATCCCGGTGCAGATCGTCACCAGCGGTCCCGACAGCGGTCTCGAAGCCATCCATCGCATGCACGTCGCGGCCATCCATTCGGCCTCGCACCGGGCCTGGCTCACCACGCCGTACTTCGTGCCGGGCGAGCCGGCGCTGATGGCGCTGACCAGCGCAGCCCTGCGCGGCGTGGACGTCCGCCTGCTGGTGCCGCGCCGCAGCGATTCGCTGATCGTGAGCGCCGCTGCGCGCTCCTACTATGACGAGCTGACCGCCGCCGGCGTCAAGATCTGGGAGTACAAGGCGCGCATGCTGCATTCCAAGACGCTGGTGGTGGACGACAACTGCGCGATCATCGGCACCGCCAACTTCGACAATCGCAGCTTCCGGCTCAATTTCGAGGTGTGCGCCGTGATCTACGGCCCGGCGCTCGCGGAGCCGCTCGCGGCGCAGTTCGAGACCGACCTGCACAGCGCTGCCGCGATTCGTGGGCAGCGGCGCCAGGGTTTCCTGCGCCGCCTTGGCGATGCAACTGCTCGGCTGTTTTCGCCGCTTCTGTAGGAGCGGCGGGCCGGACATCGGGGCGCGAAAGACGCAAACGACGCGAAGATCTCGCGAAGGACGCGAAAGCAAAAAGGCAAGAGGGAGAAAGCATTTGATGACGAAGCAGACTTTTCTTTGGCACGACTACGAGACCTTCGGCGTCGTGCCGCGGCGTGACCGGCCGGCGCAGTTCGCGGCCATTCGCACCGACGCCGAGCTCAACGAGGTCGGCGAGCCGCTGATGATCTATTGCAAGCCTGCGCCGGACTATCTGCCGAGTCCGGAGTCCTGCCTGATCACCGGCATCACGCCGCAGCTGTGCCTCGAGCGCGGACTTCCCGAGCACGAGTTCGCCGCGCAGATCGAAGCCGCGTTCTCGCAGCCCGGCACCATCGGCGTGGGCTACAACACCATCCGCTTCGACGACGAGGTGACGCGCTTCCTGTTCTGGCGCAATCTCATCGACCCCTACGCACGCGAGTGGCAGAACGACTGCGGCCGCTGGGACCTGCTCGATGTCGTGCGGCTGTGCTATGCGCTTCGGCCCGAGGGAATCGAGTGGCCGAAGAAGGACGACGGCTCCCAGAGCTTCAAGCTGGAAGACCTGGCGCGCGCCAACGGGCTGCTGCACGAGGCGGCGCACGATGCGCTGTCGGACGTACGCGCCACCATCGCGCTGGCGCGCCTCATCCGCACGCGCCAACCCAAGCTCTTCGATTTCGCGCTGGCGCTGCACAAGAAGGACCGCGTCGCTGCGGAGCTTGGGTTGCCGGCCATGCGCGAGACGGCGCGGCCCTTCCTGCATGTCTCGGGCATGTTCCCGGCCGAACGCGGCTGCCTGGCGGTCATGTGGCCGCTGGCGAGCCATCCGAGCAACAAGAACGAGCTGCTTGCCTGGGACCTCGCTCACGACCCGAGCGAACTGCGCGACCTCGACGTTGCGACCCTGCGCCTGCGCCTCTTCACGCGAAGCGCCGATCTGCCGGAAGGCGTGTTGCGCCTGCCCGTGAAGGGCGTGCACCTCAACAAGTCGCCGATGGTGGTCGGCAACCTGAAGACGCTGGCACCGGCCATGGCGACGCGCTGGGGCATCGACCTGGAGACGGCGATGCGTCACGCAGCGCTGGCGGCGGCCTTGCCCGACATGAGCGCCATCTGGCCGCAGGTCTACGAGCGGCCGCGCGAAGAGACGCCCGACGTCGACGAGGACCTGTATGGCGGCTTCGTCGGCAACGACGACCGGCGCCGGCTCACGCAACTGCGCGGCCTGTCGCCTGCCGAGCTGGCGCGCTCGCGCACCGGTTTCGACGACCCGCGGCTGGAGGAACTGGTGTTTCGCTACCTTGCCCGCAACTTTCCCGAAACGCTCGATGCCGAGCAGGCCGCGCGCTGGGAAGCGCACCGCGCGGCGCGTCTCCTCGAAGGCGCGGGCGGGGCGCGCAATGTCGATCAGCTCTTCGCCGAAATCGATGCGCTGGCCGAGACGGCCGACGAGCGTGGCGAGGAGATCCTCGGCGCCCTCTACGAATATGCCGAGGCCATCGCGCCTTCGACCTGAAGCAGGGGCGCACCCGGCCGACGTGCGCGTGTGGCGCCCGTCGCGCCGCTGAAATGACGACGATGCAAGACGCTCAGGCCTGCGAGGGCATCCAGCTGGTGGCGGCGGGCCGGTCCGGCAGATGCAGTGCTGCCGTCGCCGCCGGCGTCTGCGCCAACAGCCGGCCGCGACGCCAGACCTTGAGCCGCGGCGCACGCAGCCGGATCGCCTCGACGGGATCGCGCGCCTGCAGCAGCACGAAGCTCGCGTCGCAGCCCGCCTCCAGGCCGTAGCCCGGGAGCCCGAGCACCTTCGCGGCATTCGCCGTCACCGCGTCGAAGCATCGGCGGATGCCTTGCTGGCTGGTCATCTGCGCCACGTGCAGTCCCATGTGCGCCACCTCCAGCATGTCGCCCGAGCCCATGCCGTACCACGGGTCCATCACGCAGTCGTGGCCGAAGGCCACGTTCACGCCATGCGCCATCAGCTCGGGCACGCGGGTCATGCCGCGGCGCTTGGGGTAGGTGTCGTGCCGGCCCTGCAGCGTGATGTTGATCAGCGGATTGGCGACCACGCCGACGCCGGCTTCGGCGATCAGGGGCAGCAGCTTGCTCACGTAGTAGTTGTCCATCGAATGCATGGAGGTGCAGTGCGAGCCTGTCACGCGCCCCTGCAGCCCGAGCCGCTGCGCCTCGAAGGCCAGGGTCTCGATGTGGCGCGAGAGCGGGTCGTCCGACTCGTCGCAGTGCATGTCCACCGGCAGCCCGCGTTCGGCGGCGAGCTCGCACAGCAGCTTCACGCTGGCGGCACCATCGGCCATGGTGCGCTCGAAGTGCGGAATGCCGCCGACCACGTCCACGCCCTTGTCGAGGGCGCGCTTCAGGTTGTCGACGCCACCCGGCGTGCGCAGGACGCCGTCCTGCGGAAAGGCGACCAGCTGCAGCGTCAGGTAGGGTGCAACGCGCTTCCTGACCTCGAGCAGTGCGTCGACCGCGAGCAGGCTCGGGTCGCTGGTGTCCACATGGCTGCGGATCGCGAGCAAGCCCTTGGCCACGGCCCAGTCGCAATAGGCCATGGCGCGTTCGATCAGCGCCTCGGCGGTGAGCAGCGGCTTGAGCTCGCCCCACAGCGCGATGCCTTCGAGCAGCGTGCCGCTTTCGTTGATCCGCGGCAAGCCGTAGCTCAGCGTGGCATCCATGTGGAAGTGCGGATCGACGAAATGCGGCGCGACCAGCAGGCCCTGGGCGTCGAGCTTCTCGTGCGCCGGTGCGTCCAGGCCCGCCGTCACTTCGGCGATGCGGCCGTCCTGCACGGCGATGGACATGCCGTCGCGCCCGTCGGGGAGCGTGGCGTTGTGGACGAGCATATCGAGCATGTTCAGCGTTCTCCCTTGCGGTAAGGCTTCATGAGCGCCTGCGGATAGCCGGCCTTGCGCGCCACCAGCACCAGCGCCACGATCGACAGCACATAGGGCAGCATCAGGTACAGCTGATAGGGCAGCAGCGCGTCGCCCGATTGTTGCAGCCGCAGCTGCAGCGCGTCGAAGAAGGCGAACAGCAGGGCGCCCAGCAAGGCCTTGCCCGGCCGCCACGAGGCGAACACCACCAGTGCCACGCAGATCCAGCCGCGGCCGTTCACCATGTTGAAGAAGAAGGCATTGAAGGCCGAGAGCGTGAGGAAGGAGCCCGCCACGCCCATCAGCGCCGAGCCCGCGACGATCGCGCCCGTGCGCACGGCCGCGACCGACACGCCCTGGCCCTCGGCCGCCTGCGGGTTCTCGCCGACCATCCGCAACGCCAGCCCCAGCGGCGTTCGGTGGAGCACATAGGCGAGCAGCGGCACCAGCAGCAGCGCCAGCAGCGTGAGCGGGGTCTGCGCATCGAGCACCGGGATGGGGAGCCACTCCATCGGCGCGAAGGGCGTGACGGTGGGCGGCGTGTTCACCCTCGGGAAGCTCACCCGGTAACCGTAGTAGCTGAGCGCCGTTGCCAGCAGCGTGATGCCCAGGCCCGACACGTGCTGCGACAGCGCGAGGCCCACGGTCAGCAAGGCATGCAGCAGCCCGAACACCGCGCCGGTAAGCGCCGCCACCGCCACGCCTGCCCACAGCGGCGCACCGGCATACACCGCGAGCCAGCCGGCGAAGGCGCCCGCGACCATGATGCCCTCGATGCCGAGGTTCAACACGCCCGCACGCTCGCACAGCAGCACGCCCAGCGTGCCGAAGATCAGCGGCGTGGCGATGCGCAGCACCGCCACCCAGAAGGCCTGGTTGACAAGAATATCGGCCCAGTCGTTCATTTCAGTGTGGCAAGCCTCGCCGGTCCAGCGAACACCGCGGAACCGGCTTTGCCGGGGCGCTGGTGTTGCCCCCGGAAAGGCGGTTGGTCGGACCACACGGAGTGGGAGAGCCTGGGGGAGAGTTTCATTTCCATCTCACCCTGTACTGGGTCAGCAGCGTGGCCACCAGCACCGCGATCAGCGACGCCGCGACGATCACGTCGGCGATATAGGTCGGCACGCCGATGGCGCGGCTCATCGTGTCGGCCCCCACCTGCACGCCGGCCACGAACACGCCCGCGGCCAGCACGGCCAGCGGATGCAGCCCGGCCAGCATCGCGATCACGATGCCGCTGTAGCCGTAGCCCGGCGACAGGTCCAGCGTGACATAGCTGGTGCGGCCGGCGACCTCGATCGCGCCGGCCAGCCCGGCCAAGGCGCCGGAGATCAAGGCCACCAGCACCACGGTGCGCGTGACCGGCACGCCGGCAAAGGCCGCGGCACGCGCGTTGGCGCCGAGGGCGCGGATGTCGAAGCCGGCCACCGTGTACTTGAACAGGACCCAGGCCAGCACCGCCAGCGCGCCGGCCCACAGCAGGCCCGTGTGGACGCGGGTTTGGGCGACCATCCTGCTCAGCTCGAGCTCCGGCTGCAGCGACACGCTCTGCGGCCAGCCCATCGCCGTCGGATCCTTCATCGGACCGTCGAGCAGGGCGGAAACCGCCAGCAGCACGATGAAGTTCATCAGCAGCGTGGTCACCACCTCGTCGACGCCCAGCCTGTTCTTCATCAGCGCGGGCCCGAGCAGCAATAGCGCGCCGACGCAGGCGGCGGCCGCCATCATCAAGGGGAACAGCAGCCAGGGCGGCAATGCGAAGCCTGTGCCGCCATGCAGTCCGCCCACCGCCACTGCGGCCAGCGCGCCGCCATAGAACTGTCCCTCCGCGCCGATGTTGAAGAGGCGGGCCTTGAAGGCCACGGTGGCCGCCAGGCCGGTGAGGATCAGCGGCGTGGCGCGCGTCAGCGTCTCGCTCCACGCGAAGACCGAGCCGAAGCCGCCCTGCAGCAGCAGCGCATAGGTGCGGCCCACCGGCGCTCCGGCCCACAGCACCAGCAGTGCGCTGACCAGCAGCGTGAAGGCGATTGCGCCCACGGGCGCCAGCAGCAGTGCAACCCGCGAGGTCTCGTGGCGGTGCTCCAGCCTCATGGATGTGGCTCCGGCGCTGCGCTCATGCACCCGCCATCGCAAGCCCAATGGCCTCGCGCGTCCAGGCCGAGGCAACGCGCGGCTCGCCGAGCCGCCCGCCGTGCATCACCGCGACGCGATCGCCCAGCGCGAGCACCTCGTCGAGGTCATCGGAGATCAGCAGCACCGCGGCGCCGGCATCGCGCGCCGCGATCAGCTGCTGCTGCACGTAGACGACGGCCCCGATGTCCAGGCCCCAGGTGGGCTGGTGCGCGACGATCAGGCGCGCGGTCTTGTTCTGTGCCGCATCGGGCGCGAGCAGCGCCCGCCCGAGGATCAGCTTCTGCATGTTGCCGCCCGAGAGCGCGCGCGCCGGTGCGTCCAGCCCCGCGCCGCGCACGTCGAAGGCCTGCTCGATGCGACGCGCATGGGCACGCGCCGCGGCCCGCCGCACCCAGAACCAGCGCGAGAAGGCCGCGCTGCGAAGTCGCTCCGACACCGCGTTCTCCCAGACCGGCAGGTCGCCCACCAGGCCGACCGCGTGCCGGTCCTCCGGAATGCGAGCCACCCCGCGCCGGACCAGGCGCGCGGGAGAGGGAGGCAGGGCCCGCCCCATCAACTGCACGCTGCCGCCGGTGGCGCGGCGGGTGCCGGCGAGCAGTTCCGCCAGCGCGACCTGGCCATTGCCCGAAACGCCAGCCACGGCCGTGATCTCGCCGGCGCGCAGGCTCAAAGAGACATCGAGCAGCCGGTCATGTCCCTCGCCGGCGGTGCGTACATGGTCGAGCACGCATACCGCGTCGCCCACCTGCCGCGCGGGCGTGCGCTTCACGCCTTCGACCGCATGGCCGACCATCCACAGCGCCAGCTGCGCCGCTGTCGTGTCGCGCGTGAGCGCCTCCGCCACCAGCTTGCCGCCGCGCAGCACGGCCACGCGGTGCGAGACGCGCAGCACCTCGTCCAGCTTGTGGCTGATGAAGATGATCGAGAGTCCGCCGGCCACCATCTGCGAGAGCGTTCGGAACAGCGCCTCGCTTTCCTGCGGCGTGAGCACGGCGGTGGGCTCGTCGAGGATCAGGATGCGCGCGCCGCGGTACAGCGCCTTGAGGATCTCCACCCGCTGCCGTTCGCCCACCGACAGGCTGCCGACAAGGGCGTCCGGCTGCACCGGCAGGCCGAAGCGTTGCGACACCTCGAGCAGCCTGGCCCGCGCGGCGCCGCGGCGCGAGAACGGCTGCCACAACGGCTCGGTCCCCATCGTCACGTTGTCGAGCACGCCGAGGTTGTCGGCCAGCGTGAAGTGCTGGTGCACCATGCCGATGCCCGCCGCCAGCGCCGCCTTGGGCTGGCCGGGCGCGAGCGGCCGACCGAAGACCTCGATGCCGCCTTCGTCGGCGGTGTAGTGCCCGAAGAGGATCGACATCAGCGTGGACTTGCCGGCGCCGTTCTCGCCCAGCAGCGCGAGCACCTCGCCGGCACCGAGCTCGAGCGAGATCGCATCGTTGGCGACCAGCGTGCCGAAGCGCTTGGTGATGCCGCGCAGCGACAGGACGGAGCTCAACCGCGGCCCTATTTCCAGCCTGCGAGGAAGGCCAGCAGAACCTTCGCCGAGTTGTCCGCCGCCAGGCCCATGAAGGTGCCCATTTCGTTCTCGCCATCGCCGCCGCCTGCGAGGTCGCTGAGCGAGCGGAAGGCGATGTAGGGCACGCCGTTGCTGTAGGCGACCATGCCGACTGCCGCGGTCTCCATGTCCAGGACGTTGGCCTGGAAGGTCTTGTACGTGTATTCGCGGAAAGCCTTGTTGTCCATGAAGGCCTGGCCCGAGACGCCGTTGCCGCCCACCACCAGCTGCGGCTTGCGGCGCAGGCACTGGCCGGACTTGCAGTCCGCGAGCTCCACACCGCGGATGCTCCGCGCCACCTCCAGCATCTGCGGATCGGCCTCGAACCAGAACTTCCTGCTGGGCTCCGGCTTCGTCGCCGAGCGCACCTCCACGGGTCGCGGATGCATCATGCCGAAGGCGGGCAGGGTGGCGTCCTTCATCCAGGGGGGTGTCGCATAGCGGCCTGGCGCGACCTCGCGCGCCATCAGCACCTCGAGATACTGGCCCCACTGCACCGGCACCGTCACGTCGCCGATATGCAACTGCGGATTGACGCCACCGGCGATACCGCTGAACACCAGGTGCGTGACGCGGAAACGGTCGAGCACCAGTTGCGTGTTCATCGCCGCGTTGGTCATGCTGATGCCGGAAAGGAAAAGCACCACCGGCTTGCCCTCGAGCGTGCCGGTCGTGAACGCGACGCCGTTGACGCTGTACTTCTTCGCATCCTGAAGGCGCGCCAGCAGCAATGCGAGCTCGGGCTGGAAAGCCGAGATCACGGCCATGCGCGGCGTGTCGTCGAGCCGAACCGAGCCCGAATCGCGCGCCGGGCTGGTTCCCGCGCAGCCCGCCAGCCCGGCGGCCAGTGCGCAGGCCAGAAGAAGACGGCGCAAGCCCTTCACCTGGCGGTCGATTTCGGCTGGCTGTCGTCCACCTTCACGGTGAACTTGCCCGCAAGGATGTCGGCTTCCTTGGCCTTGACCTTGGCGATGATCTCGGCCGGCACCTTCTTCTCGAAAGTGCCCAGCGGCGCCAGTTCGGAGCCCTTGTGCTTCATCATCGAATACGGGCCGTAGTCCTCGGCGACGAACTTGCCTTCCTTCACCAGCTTGATCGCCCGGTCGGCCGAGGGCTCGAAGTGCCAGAGCGCCGAGGCGACCACGGTGTCGGGGTACTTGTCCTGCGTGTTGATCACGTTGCCGATGGCGAGCTTGCCCTTTTCCTTGGCCGCGTCGCTCACGCCGAAGCGCTCGGCATACATCACGTCGGCGCCCTTGTCGATCATCGCGAAGGCGGCCTCCTTGGCCTTCGGCGGATCGAACCAGCTGTTGATGAAGCTGACGCTGAACTCCACCTTCGGGTTGGTCTCCTTCGCGCCGGCCATGAAGGCATTCATCAACCGGTTGACCTCGGGGATGGGGAAGCCGCCCACCATCCCGATCTTGTTGGTCTTGGTCATGCCGCCGGCGATCATGCCGGAGAGATAGGCCGGCTCCTGGATGTAGTTGTCGAAGACGGAGAAGTTGGGCGCCTGGGGCTTGAGCGACGAGCCCATCAGGAAGGCCGTCTTGGGGAAGTCCTTGGCGACCTTGCGCGCCGCCGCCTCGACCCCGAACACCTCGCCCAGGATCAGCTGGTTGCCGGCCTGCGCGTACTCGCGCATCACGCGTTCGTAGTCGGCGTTGGCGACGTTCTCGGTGGCCTTGTACTCGATCTCGCCGCGCGCTTCTGCCGCTTTCAGGGCCTTGTGGATGCGGCCGACCCATTGCTGCTCGAAGGGCACGGTGTAGACCGCCGCCACCTTGAGCTTGGCCTGCGCGAGCGCAAGGCCGGGTGCGCCGGCCGCGAGCGCTGCGGCAAGGGCGACGGAACGGACGATCAGGTGGCGACGTAATGACACAGGCTTCTCCTCAAGTTGCGATTTGTTCGGGGAACACCGCGGAACCGGCTTCGCCGGGCCGCTGGTGTTGCCCCCGGTAGGGGGGGCGGCTACACGAAGTGAGCCAACCTGGGGGCGAGCATCATTTGGTGCCGAAGATGCGGTCGCCTGCGTCTCCGAGCCCAGGGAGGATATAGCCGTGGTCGTTGAGCTCGCGGTCGATCGCCGCGGTGTAGATGGGCACATCCGGGTGCGCGCTCTGGAAGGTCTCGATGCCCTCGGGGCAGGTCAGCAGGCAGACGAACTTGATGGACTTCGGACTCAGCTCCTTGAGCCGCTCCACCGCGGCCACCGCCGAGTTGCCGGTGGCCAGCATGGGGTCGACCACGATGGCATCGCGCTCCTCCATGCCGCCGGGCATCTTGAAGTAGTACTCCACCGCGGTCAGCGTCTTGGGGTCGCGGTACAGGCCGATGTGGCCCACGCGCGCGCCGGGCACCACGCTGAGCATGCCGTCGAGGATGCCGGTGCCGGCGCGCAGGATGGAGACGAGCACCACCTTCTTGCCGTCGATCACCTTGGCGTTCATGGTCTCGAGCGGGGTCTCGATCTCGATGTCCTGCATCGGCATGTCGCGCGTGACCTCGTAGGCCATCAGCATGCTGATCTCGTTGAGGAGGCGCCGGAAGCTGTTGGTGCTGGCCTCCTTGCGGCGCATCAGCGTGAGCTTGTGCTGGACGAGGGGGTGGTCGACGAGGTGGACGTTGCTCATGGTGGGCTGGAAAGCGTTTCGAGAAAGTGGGGAGTCTAGAAGACGGTGCCGTCGCTCTCGATGCGCAAGGGTGGCGTACCGCTACGCAAGCGCTGTGCCAGTACGCGGCCCGCAGCCCAGGTGCCGCCTTCGAGCACGCGGGCGAGCGGCAGCTCTTCCTCGCTGCGATCCAGCACCTTGCGCACGCGGCCCGCCAGCTCGTCGAGCAGCGCGATGGTCAGCGCGCGCCATTCGACGACGAACTCGTCGCCCACCTTCCAGGTGCGCTCCAGCATGGCCTTGTCCCGGGGCACGATGACCCCGCTGTCGATCAGCAGGCCGCCGTTGCGATACTCCGGCAGGGCGGTCAGCGCCTCGAGATGGCGCACCTTGACGCCGGCCCACTCGAAGGGCTCGATGAGCGAGTAGGCGAGCCACTGCGAGAGCTTGTGAAAGGGCATCCAGCCGTCGGTGAGCCCTGGGCCGCGCACCGCGCTGTGCCGCCAGCAGTCGCCCAGCGCGAGCACCGGCTCGTTCGGCGCAACGCCGCCCACCGCGTCGCCGGGACCCGTTGCGCCCAGGCCGATCACGTTGGCGGTGGGCCAGATGCGCGACAGCGATTCCAGCAGCAGCGTCAGGATGTCGTGCGCGCCGACCTCGGCCGTGGGCGGTATGTTCGGCCCGAGCGGACTGACCAGCGCATCCAGCATGCCGCTCGGGCGGCCCGGATCGCCGAAGGTCTCCGGCTGCTCGCTCATGGCTTCGCCGAGCCGGCGCAGCAGCGTGGCCCGCCCGCGCACGCCGACCAGTTGGTTGACGTCGCTCACCTGCAAGGCATCGGCCAAGCGGTCGGTCACCAGGTTGCGCAGGCCGGCGGCGTCGGCTTGCAGCGGCCGGTCGGGGTCGGACGAGAACAGCCCCCCGGTGAAGGCATGGAAGCTCGCCACGGCGAGGCCTTCGGAGCGCGTGAAGCGCTGGCCCGTGGCCGGCTCGGTGTAGTGCCAGTAGGGGCCTGCACCCGCATCGAGCAGCACGCTCACCAGCACCAGGTCGATGTGGGCGCGGGCGCGCAGCGAGGGCTCGACAGGGCCGAGCAGCCGGTCGAGTTCCTGCAGCCGGTCCACCCCGCCGGCCTCGAAGTGGCGCCAGCGGCTGTGGAAGGGAATGGCGCCCGAGCCGTAGCGCTCGCGCGTTACCTCCGCCACGGTTCGTGCCGTCTCCGCGAGCGCGTCTTCGTCGCCGATGGTGAACCACTGGGACTCGCCGCGTCGGGCGCGCGCCAGCAGAGCGTTCGCGCGGATGCGGATCGCACGCGTGGTGCGCAGGAAGGCGGCAGCCCCGGCCGGCCGGGTCGTGTCCTCCACGAACTCGAGCGCCGGGTCGACATGGCCCTGCGCATCGGCGTGGCGCACCGCGGCATTGGAGGTGGCGCGATCCGGGTCGAGCCCATAGATGTTCTTGCTCATGTATCGAGGGTCCTTCCCTTGGCCTTCTTGAGTTCTTCGGCGTCCGGCACGACGCCTGGCGTGAAGTAGCCGGCCGCCATCTTGGCGTCCATCTCGACACGCGCGTCGGCGGGGATCAGCTCGTCGGGGATGTTCACCCGCTCGCCGATCTCGATGCCCGAGCCGGCGATGGCGTCGAACTTCATGTTGCTCATCGACACCAGGCGGTGGATCTTGCGGATGCCCAGCCAATGGAAGACATCGGGCATCAGCTCCTGGAAGCGCATGTCCTGCACGCCGGCCACGCACTCGGTGCGCGCGAAGTACTGGTCGGCCGTGTCGCCGCCGACCTGGCGCTTGCGCGCGTTGTAGACCAGGAACTTCGTCACCTCGCCGAGCGCCCGGCCTTCCTTGCGCGAGTAGGCGATGAGGCCCACCCCGCCGCGCTGCGCGCCGCGGATGCACTCCTCGATGGCATGCGTGAGGTACGGCCGGCAGGTGCAGATGTCGGAGCCGAAGACGTCGGAGCCGTTGCACTCGTCGTGGATGCGGGCCGTGAGCTCGACCTCGGGGTTGGCCAGGTCGCGCGGGTTGCCGAAGATGTAGAGCGTCTGGCCGCCGATGGGCGGCAGGAAGACCTCGAGGTCGGAGCGGGTCACGAGCTCGGGGTACATGCCGCCGGTTTCCTCGAAGAGCACGCGGCGCAGGTCGGTCTCGGAGCAGCCGAAGCGCCGGGCCACCTCGGGCAGGTACCAGACGGGTTCGATCGCGGCCTTGGTGACGATGGCCGCGCCGCCGGGCGTGAGGAACTTGCCGTCGGCCTTCAAGCGGCCTTTCTGCAGCCCCTCGATGACCTCGGGCAGGATCACGTGCGCCTTGGTGATCGCGATGGTGGGACGGATGTCGTAGCCGGCCGCCAGTTCCGCCGCGAAGACATCGGCCACCACTGCGCCCCAGGGGTCGAGCGAGACGATGCGGCCCGGCTCGCTCCATTGCGGGTAGGGCCCGATCGCGTCGGTGGGCGCGGTGTTGGTCAGGTCGGCCTTGTGCTCGCGCTTGAGCGCGCCGGCCGCCACGGCCAGCGCCCGGTAGACGCTGTAGGAGCCGCTGTGCGTGCCGATCACGTTGCGGTGCGCGCGCTTGGTGGTGGTGCCTACCACCGGCCCGCGCTCGGCGGGCGTGGCAGCGCCCCACTGGATAGGCAGCGCACCCATGCCGCCCGCATGCGAGGTCAGGCGGATGTGCGGGCGCTGCGGGGACGAAGCGCCCGGCGAAACGGATGCAGGCGCGGGGGAAGAGGGCTCGGAGGGATTCGGGGAAAGCGTCGGCGAGGAAGGAGTCGGAATGGCGTCAACGGACATTGCAGGCCCTCAAAAAACACAATGTAGCGAGGGCTTCTGCGGCTGGCAAGCCGCGGGCTGCGGGGCTAGGGCCTGTTAACGCTATGCAAGGGGTCGCGTTGCCCCGCAAAGGGGCTGGATGCAAGGCGCCCGCGCGCAGCAAGGCTTTCCGCCTTGCAAGCGCGGGCAACGCCGCAGACGGCCCCTTTGCGGGGCAACCCGAAGGGAAGCTCACCACAGCCCGCCCCTCGGCGTTGCGCTCCTTGTGTGTGCGCATGCACGCACGGCGTCGCGCGCCTTGATGGGCGGGCTGTGGTGAGCTTCGCGACCCCTTGCATAGCGTTAACAGGCCCTAGGCGATGCGCAACGCCCGGTCGAGAGCCAGCGCGCCACCGCCGCGCCCGACGAGGTAGAGCAGCAGCGCCGCCCACGAGAGGTGCGTGGGCCACGCGTCGGGATACACGAAGACCTGGATCACCAGCGTCATGCAAAGCAGCGCGAGTGCCGAGAGGCGGGTGAACAGGCCCAGCACCAGCAGCACCGGAAACAGGTGCTCGGCGTAGGCCGCGAGATGCGCTGCGAGCTCGGGCGGCAGCAGCGGCAGCTTGTACTCGGTGCGGAACAGCTCGTACACGCTGGGCGTCAGCGTCAGGAAGCCCTCGACCTTCGTGCGGCCCGAGAGAAAGAAGATGGCGGCGATGCCCACGCGCGTGGCCAGCGCCAGCAGGTCGTGCGGGACGAGGCGCGTGAGCAGCTCGGCGAGCCGGTTCCAGCGTGCGCGAAGGCCGTGCGCGCCGGCGGGTGCGAAGTGGGCAGATTCGGCGGTGTTCGAGCTCATGGGACGCTTTCGGTGGAAGGGTCGGGGCTGGTGGTGAAGGCACCGGCGCGCAGCAGGGCTTCGAGCAGCGCCGCGATGTCGCAATCGGCATCGAGAGCCAAGGCCTGCTCGGCGGCCTCGCCCAACGGCAGGCCGGCGGCGCAGGCATCGAGGAAGGCGCAGCCGGCTTGGCCGACAGGACGCCAGGTCACTGCGCCGGCTGGTCGCGTGAGGAGCGCGCCTTCCCCATGCCACGCGAGTTCTTCGTCTGCATCGTCGCCGTCGCCGCGGTTGCGCGCCCAGATGCTGTAGATGGGTTGCTCGTCGAACCATGCCCAACGGGTCGCGGGGTGAAGGCGCAGCACCAGGGCCGCAAGCCGCCGGGGCGCATGGCGCGCCAGCCATGCCGGGTCGAGCAATGGCGCGTCTTCAGCTGCGTGGACCTCGCGCCACAGCGCGTCGAGGCGTGCGACATCCGGCAGGTAGGGCAACTCGGCGGCGGGCTCGAAGTGCTGGAGGAAATCGGCGAAGCCCTCGCCGTAATGCAGCAGACGTCCATCGGCTGGCGGGCTCTGCGCCGCGTGCAGCGCGGCCGCGGCACGGAACCATTCGCGGCCCACCAGCCGCGCGACCGCAGGGAAATTGCTTTCGAGTGCGTCGATGCAACCCTTCATCACAGTGTTGCGGTAGACCGCGAAGGCGGGCTGCGCGGCGAGCCGTCGCACGGCGGGGTCCGTTACCGTCTCCGGCGCGAACAGGGCGTTGGCAAAGGCCTCCTGGAAGCTCATGGCCGCGCCTCCGTGGCGCTCGTGCTTTCGCGCAGAGCGGTCTCGGCGATGCTGCGTTCCGTCATCAGCGTATCGAAGGAAGGCACGTTGCCGTCGCGCTCGATCAGCGTCGGCCGCGGGCCGGCACGATCGATGAAGCGGCGATAGAGGCGCCAGACCTCGGGCGCGATCGGCGCATCGTGCGAGTCGATCAGCAGGGCCTCGCCGAGCGCCGGGTCCTGCGAATGGCCGGCGAGATGGATCTCGCTGACCAGCGGCGCCGGGAAACGGTCCACCCAGCCCTCGGCCGAGTAGCCCAGGTTGCGGGCCGACACATGCACGTTGTTGATGTCCAGCAGCAGCGTGCAGCCGGTGCGGCGCGCCAGCTCCTCCAGGAAGTCGATCTCGTCCCACGCGTGGCCATCGAATCGCAGGTAGTGGGAGGGGTTCTCGATAGCGATCGCCCTGGCCAGCGCGTCCTGCGCCCGGCCGATGTTCGCCGCGATGCGATGAAGGGCCTCGGTGCTGCGCGCGAAGGGCAGCAGGTCGGGAACGTAGTGGCCGTTCCAGGACGACCACGCCAGGTGTTCGGAGATCAGCGCGGGCCGGATGCGCTCGGCGAGCGCGACCAGCCGGCGCAGGTGCGCGGCATCCGGCGCGCACTCGCCCGCGAGCGACAGCGAAACGCCGTGCAGCGAGACGGGATGCCGTTCGCGCACCGCCTCGAGCCAGCCGAGCCGCGGTCCGCCCGCCACCATGTAGTTCTCGGGATGCACCTCGAACCACAGGCCCTCGACCCGGGCCGCCACGGCGGCGTCGTAGTGCTCGGCCTTGAGGCCGAGGCCGGCCGTGAGCGCGGGAAAGGACATGGGTGAACGGGTGGCTTGGATCAGGACTTGATCGGCGTCAGCGAGCCCGTGCCCTTCGGTGTCTTGATGCTGGTGCAGGTGCCGGCCGGCACGTTCTTCCAGGCGTTGCCCTGGTAGTCCACCTTGGAGGTACCCGCGCAGGTGGTGCCGGGGCCGGCGGCGCAGTCGTTCTTGCCGGCCATCGAGACGCCGTAGCATTTTTCCATCGCAGCCGCTTTGTCTGGCATCGGCTTCTTGTCCTGGGCCATGGCGGAACCGGCGGCGAGCGCGCCGAGGGTGAGGGCGGTGATGGCGAGGGGACGAGTGATCATGGAACGTGCTCCAGTGGTTGAGTGAAGATTGCAACCGCACCATCCGGCGCAGTCGGTTTCTACTTCGCGGCCTGCGCGAGCCGGGTTACAGCGCACGGCACAATCCGCCCGATTTTCTTTTTTCGCGCCGGCCGTAACCGGCGGAGCCGAAAGCACGAATGACCAGTGGGAGCCCGATGGCAAAGAGCGACGCGGAGACGGTGCTGCACGAGCTGTTCGTGCGCGGCCTGGATGGCGATGCGCAGGCCTATCACGTCTTCCTGCAGAAGCTCAGTGCACACCTGCGCGCCTTTCTGGCCAGGCGCCTGTTCGGCTGGCCCGATGAAGTGGAAGACCTTGTCCAGGAATGCCTGCTCGCCATGCACAACCAGCGCCATACCTACCAGAGCGACCAGCCGCTGACGGCGTGGGTGCATGCGATTGCGCGCTACAAGATGATCGACCTGCTGCGCGCCAAATCAGGCCGAGAGGCACTGCACGACCCGCTCGATGACGAGCTCGCCGTGTTCGCGGATTCGGCCACCGAGGCCAGCGATGCGCGCCGCGACCTGGCCGGCTTGCTCGACACCTTGCCCGACCGGCACCGGGTGCCGATCGTGCACGTCAAGCTCGAAGGCCTCTCGGTGGCCGAGACCGCGCGCCTGACCGGCATGTCGGAATCGGCGGTCAAGGTGGGCATCCATCGCGGGCTGAAGGCGTTGGCATTGAAGATCGGAAAGTCCTCATCATGAAAACAGACGAGCTTGTGGCTTTGCTGGCGACTCGCGCAGAGCCGGTGCCGCGGCACGCCGCCGCGCGGCGCCTTGCACTCGCACTCGCGGTCGGCCTGCCGATCTCGATCGCCGTGATGGCCTTCGAGTACGGCGTGCGGCGCGATCTTGTGCAGACCATGTTCTGGCCGATGTTCTGGGTCAAGCTGCTGTTCCCGGCGTGCATCGCCGTCGCCGGCTTCGTGGTCGTGCAGCGGCTGGCGCGTCCCGGGGTGCGCGTGCGCGCCGCGTGGCTGGGCCTGGCGGTGCCGGTTCTGCTGGTGTGGGCGCTGGGAATGGCGACCTGGCTGACGGCGCCGCTCGACGAGCGCGCGGCCATGGTGTGGGGGCAGAGCTGGCGCAGCTGCGCCCTCAGCATCGCGTTGATCTCGCTGCCGGTGTTCGTGGCTTCCCTGGTGGCGCTGAAGGGCCTCGCGCCGACCCGGCCAGCGCTGGCCGGTGCCGCGGCCGGTGCGATGTCGGCGGGGGCGGGGGCTGCGGTCTATGCCTTGCACTGCCAGGAGCTGGCGGCGCCGTTCCTGGCGATCTGGTATGTGATGGGGATGGCGCTGCCGGTGGTGGCGGGGGCGCTTATTGGGCAGCGGCTGCTGAGGTGGTGAGTTCGGGCGGGTCGCCGTCCGTGCCCACCATGGGCATGAGCATGCCCATTTTGGGTATAGTCATGCCCAATATGGGCACAAGGCACTTTGGTTCCCCTCAGAACAGCAGCCTCGCGGACGCGCTCTTTTCTGGCACGAAGCAGCGGGTCCTCGGGCTGCTGTTCGGCCAACCTTCGCGCAGCTTCTATGCCAACGAATTGATTGGATTGACAGGAAGCGGCTCGGGCGCAGTTCAGCGTGAGCTGGCCAGCTTGGCACACAGTGGGTTGGTCAACGTTTCAGCAGTCGGAAATCAGAAGCACTTTCAGGCAAATGCCGAGTCGCCTCTCTTCGAGGAACTCTGCGGCATCGTGCAGAAGACCGTCGGTCTGGCTGAGCCGATGCGGGAAGCACTGGCGCCTTTGCAGGGACGGATCGTCGCCGCATTCGTCTATGGCTCAGTCGCCAAGCGGGTCGACACGGCTCGCAGCGACATCGACCTGATGCTGATCAGTGACGAAGTGAGCTACGGGGACATTTTTACCGCGCTGGAAGCGGCGAGCCAAAGTCTGGGCCGTGCCGTCAACCCGACGATCCTCACCCGCAGAGATCTTGCAAAACGAGTGAACGCGAAAGACGCGTTCGTGACCCGTGTGCTCGAACAGCCCAAGATCTGGATCATCGGAGGTGACAGTGATCTCGCCGTTTGAGAACCTGAGTGGTCCGGGCAAGCCCCTGAAGGCGGAGCTGCCCGACGCCAGGGAGCTTGCCGGACTCAAGCGCTCTGGACATGCCAGATTGCAGGACGCGCTCAATGCCTCTCTCTCGTTAGAGAGTCGCTTCGATCTGGCCTACAACGCTGCGCATGCGCTGTGCCTGGCGGCGCTCCGGTGGCACGGCTATCGCTCCACCAATCGATACATCGTCTTCCAGTTGTTGCCGCACACCCTTGGCCTCGGGCCGGAAGTATGGCGGGTGCTGTCCAAGTGTCACGACATCCGCAATCTTGGTGAGTACGAAGGAGACCTGAACGTCGATGAACGCATCGTCACCGACCTGGTTGCCGCCTGTCAGATCGTTGCAAGCAAGGTCGATACTCTCTAGCCCGTGACCCTTCCTCGGAGCGCTCGTACGGGGCTGCTCATCTGCGCCTCTTGGCGCCGAAGATCCCGCCCAGCACCCCCCGCAGGATCTCCTTGCCCACCTGCGTCCCCATCGTCCGCATCGCCGACTTCGCCATGGTCTGCGCCAGCCCGTCGCGCTTGCCGCCGCGCGGCCCGGTCGAGCCGAACAGGATCTCGTTCAGGCTGCCCATGACGCCGCCCGACTCGGTCGGGGCCGCAGCGCCGGGCTTGCCGGCAGCCGTGGCTGGCGCATCCGGCGCCGTCTCGGCCCGGCCCTTGAGCTTCTCGTAGGCCGATTCACGGTCGACCGCCTTCTCGTAGACGCCCGCCACCAGCGAGTTCGCGATCAACGCCTGCCGTTGCGCTGCGGTGATCGGCCCGATCTGGCTGCCCGGCGGCAGCACGTAGACGCGCTCGGTGACGCTCGGCCGCCCCTTGGCATCGAGGAAGCTCACCAGCGCCTCGCCCACCGCCAGCTCGGTGATCGCGGTCTCGATGTCGAGGCCCGGTTTCTGCCGCATCGTCGTGGCCGTGGCCTTGACGGCCTTCTGGTCGCGCGGCGTGAAGGCGCGCAGTGCGTGCTGCACGCGGTTGCCCAACTGCGCCAGCACGGTGTCGGGAATGTCCAGCGGGTTCTGCGTCACGAAGAACACGCCCACGCCCTTGGAGCGCACCAGCCGCACCACCAGCTCGATGCGCTCGACCAGGGCCTTGGGTGCCTCGTTGAAGAGCAGGTGCGCCTCGTCGAAGAAGAAGACCAGCTTGGGCTGCTCCGGGTCGCCGATCTCGGGCAACTGCTCGAACAGCTCCGACAGCAGCCACAGCAGGAAGGTGGCATAGAGGCGCGGCGAGTTCATCAGCTTGTCGGCCGCCAGGATGTTGACCACGCCCTTGCCGCCCTCGGTCTGCATGAAGTCGGAAATGTTGAGCATCGGCTCGCCGAAGAACTTGTCGCCGCCCTGGCTCTCGATCTGCAGCAGCCCGCGCTGAATCGCGCCCACGCTGGCGGCGCTGATGTTGCCGTACTCGGTGGTGAACTGGCTGGCGTTCTCGCCCACGTGCTGGAGCATGGCGCGCAGGTCCTTGAGGTCCAGCAGCAGCAGGCCGTTGTCGTCGGCGATCTTGAACACCAGGTTCAGCACGCCGGCCTGGGTCTCGTTAAGGTTGAGCATGCGGCCCAGCAGCAGCGGGCCCATGTCGGAAACGGTGGCGCGCACCGGGTGGCCCTGTTCGCCGAACACGTCCCACAGAGTGACCGGGCAGGCGAGCGGCTGGGGCAGGTCGATGCCGCGCTCCTTCAGGGTGGCGGCCATCTTCTCGCCGATGCTGCCGGGCTGGCTGGCGCCGGTCAGGTCGCCCTTGACGTCGGCCATGAAGACCGGCACGCCGATGCCCGAGAGCTTTTCGGCGATGGTCTGCAGGGTGACGGTCTTGCCGGTGCCGGTCGCGCCGGTGATCAGGCCGTGGCGGTTGGCGAGCCCCGGCAGAAGCGTGCATTCGATGCTGTCGTGGCGGGCGATCAGGAGGGGTTCGGCCATGGGGTGCTCCGGGGTTGGGGACTGGCCGCAGTCTATCCAAGGCGCGCGGGGGCGCCTCCTATAATTCCGAGCCCGAGCGATAGTTCATTCAAAAGTTCCCGGAGTCCCTTTTGTCATCGACCCAATCCCCCATTTCCGCCGTTGGCGATGCGCCCGAGCAATCCGCTCTGGAGAACGAGCTGGCCGTGCTGCTGGTCGAGTCGCTGAATCTCGAGATCGCACCGTCCGAGATCGCGCCGACGGCGCCGCTGTACGGCGAAGGGCTGGGGCTCGATTCGATCGACATCCTCGAGGTCGCGCTCGAGGTCTCGCGCAAGTACGGCTTCCAGCTGCGTTCGGACGACGAGCGCAACCAGCAGATCTTCCAGTCGCTGCGCAGCCTCGCAGCGCATGTCGCCCAGAATCGCGGCGACTCCTGAGTCATGTCTCGATGGCGCATGGCGCTCCTGCTGTTCGCGGGGGTGGCCTATGCCGGTGTTTCCCATTGGATGATGCTTTTCCACGCCGCCGAGCCGTGGGCGGTGGGGGTGCTGCTCGGTCCCCTGTGGCTGACGGCGTTGGGGCTGGCGGGTAGCCGTTTCGGTGCCTGGGGCCTGGCGATCGCGGCGGCGGTGGGCGTGCTCGGATTCGCCCTGGTGCTGCGCGGCGATGCGGGCGACCCCAACCGGCTCTACATGCTGCAGCACGTGGGCATCAATGCGCTGCTGTGCGGCTGGTTCGGCGGCACGCTGCGGCGCGACCGGCTGTCGCTGATCGGCCAGTTCGCCGCGCGCATCCACCCGCTGTCGCCCGGAATGCGCGAGTACACCTGGCGCGTGACCCGGGTCTGGACCGTGTACTTCGCGCTGATGGTGGCGGCCTCGGTGGTGGTGTATGCCACGATGCCCTTTGCCGCGTGGTCGGTGCTGGCCAACCTGCTGACGCCCCTGATGGTTGGAATTCTCTTCGTGGGCGAGTATCTGTTGCGCTACCGGCTGCATCCCGAATTCGAGCGCACCCGCCTGATCGACACGGTGCGCGCCTTCTACAGCGCGCCGGTCGACCCGGCGGCACGGCAATGAATGTGACTAGCCCTGATCTTCTTCCGCTCCTGAGCGAGCGCGATCCGGACGCGCCTCTCGCCTGGCGCGCCGGCGTGCCGGTCAGCGCGCGCGAGTTCCTGGCCGACGTGGCGCGCCTGGCGCCGCAACTGCCGGAGGGCGGCCCGGCGGTGAACCTCTGCACCGATCGTTATGCCTTCGCCTTGGGGCTCGCAGCGGCGCTGGTGCGCGGACAGGCCAGCCTGCTGCCGCCCGATGCACGGCCCGACACGCTGGCGCGGCTGGTGGAGCAGGGCAGCCGCACCTATGCGCTGCTGGACGACCCGGAGGTCGCCACGCCCGGCATGCCGCGCATCGTGGTCGAGCACAAGCCGCCGCCCGGCGGCGCAAGTGCGCAGCCGGTGCCGGCGATCGGCGGCGGCCTGCATGCCGTGAGCCTGCTGACTTCCGGCTCCACGGGCGCGCCGCAGCCGCATGCCAAGTCCTGGAGGACGCTGGTGGGTGACGTGGCCGCCGCGGTGGCCCGGCTGGCCGAGCTGCTCGGGCGTCCCTCGCTGGCCGGCCTGACGGTGGTGGCAACCGTGCCGGTGCAGCACAGCTACGGCCTCGAGTCCTCGGCCCTGCTGGCGATGCTCGGCGGCGCTGCCTTCGACAGCGGCCGGCCCTTCTTCCCGGCCGACGTCGCCCAGGCGCTGGCCTCGGTGCCGCAGCCGCGCGCGCTGGTCACCACGCCCTTCCACCTCAAGACGCTGCTGCTCTCCGGCATCGTCCTGCCGCCGGTGGACCTGATCCTTTCGGCCACCGCGCCGCTCTCGCCGCAGCTTGCGGCCCAGGCCGAGCAGGCCATGGGCGGCCAGCTGATCGAAATCTACGGCAGCACCGAATCGGGCCAGGTCGCGACGCGGCGGCCGACCCACGGCGAGGTCTGGGAGACTTTCGGCGAGATCCGCGTGCATGCCGAGCATGACGCCGCAGGCGTGGAGCGCTTCGTCTTCGAGGGCGACTTCGTGCCCGAGCCGACGCCGATGGCCGACGTGCTGGAGCTGCTCGACGACCGCCGCTTCCGCCTGCTCGGGCGCGCCAACGACCTGATCCATGTCGCCGGCCGGCGCAGCTCGCTGGGCTACCTCAACCACCACCTCAACAGCATTCCGGGCGTGGAGGACGGCGCCTTCTGGCTGCCCGACGACGTGACCGACGGCGTGGTGCGCCCGGTCGCCTTCGTGGTCGCGCCCGGGCTCGACGCGCACGCCATCGTTGCGGCGCTGCGCGAGCGTCTCGAGGCGGTCTTCGTGCCGCGCCGCGTGGTGCATGTGAACGCCTTCCCGCGCGAGGGCACCGGCAAGCTGACGGCGCGCGCGCTGCGCGAATTCGCGCTGGCGCAACTCGCCGCGGACGGCACGCCGGTGCAGCTCACGCACAAGGTGCCGGCGGACCATCCGGCTTTCGCGGGCCACTTCCCGGGCCAGCCGCTGCTGCCCGGCGCCTTGCTGCTGTCGGAGGTGCTGGAGGCAGCCCAGCGCGTGCCCGCGCTCGCGGCCCGCCTGGGCCCGCGGCCGACGCTCGCGGCCGCCAAGTTCCTGGCGCCGGTGCGCCCGGGCAGTACGCTGCGCATCGATCTCAGCCCCGAGAGCGGAGCCTCGCGCGGGCTGCGCTTCGAGGTGCGGGTGGCAGAAGTGGTCGCCGCGAGCGGCCGCTGGACGCCTGGTGGCGAGTCATGAGCGTCGCACAACCGCCCGAAGACGCTCGCATCGCCGCCGAACGCGAAGGTATTCCGATGAGCGTGGCACAGCCCCCCGAGGCCGCCGACACGAAGTCGCGCCAGGCCGACTGGTCGCGCATGCCGGAGCGCAGCAACATGCTGGCGCTGCGTGTGATCTGCTGGATCGCGATCCGCTGCGGGCGACCGCTGGCGCGGCTGGTGCTGCATCCGATCTGCCTGTACTTCCTGCTGTTCTCGCCGGCCCCGCGCCGGAACATCAAGCGCTACCTGTTCCGCGCCATCGGTCCGCGCGCGGGCTGGGCCGATGGGTACCGGCTGCTGCACACCTTTGCGTCCACGGTGCTCGACCGCATCTACTTCCTGCGCGGGCGCATGGACCTGTTCGACGTGCGCGTGCATGGCAACGTGCCGGTCGAAGCCGAGGCGATCGCGGGGCGCGGCGCCTTCATGCTGGGCGCGCACATCGGCAGCTTCGAGGCCATGGGCGCCTGCAAGCACCAGAGCGGCCGGCCGAAGGAACTGCGGCTTGCAATGCTGATGTACCAGGACAACGCACAGCAGATCACCGCCGTGCTCGATGCCATCGCCAAGCCCGGCCTGCGGCCGCACATCATCGCGCTCGGGCGGCCGCACTCCATGCTGGACCTGCGCGACTGGCTGGACGGCGGCGGCCTCGCGGGCCTTCTGGCCGACCGCACGCTGCCGGGTCCGGAGGAAGCGGGGCAGCAACGCGGCAACAGCATCAAGCTGCCTTTTCTCGGCCATCCGGCCGTGATCAACGATGGCCCCTTCCGTCTGGCCGCACTGCTGCGCCGCAAGGTGTTCTTCATGGCCGGCCTCTATGTGGGGGGCGCGCGCTACGATGTTCATTTCGAGCCGCTGGCCGACTTCAGCGAACGCGTGTCCGACCCGGCCGAGCGCGAACGCCGCATCCGCGCCGCGCTCGAAAGCTATGTCGCGCGGCTCGAAGCCCTGTGCCGCGCCTACCCGTACAACTGGTTCAACTTTCATGACTTCTGGCTCGAAGATTCGGCTTGAGCGCTGGTGCCGCTGGCTGGTAGCCGCGCTGGCTTTCACGGCTTCCTCCGCCTGGGCCTTCGACCTGCCCGAGCTGATGGGCCTGCTCGCCCGGCAGAAGAACGGCGAGGCACGCTTCACCGAGCAGCGCTTCGTGCGCGGCATCGAAGGGCCGCTGGACGCGAGCGGCACGCTGAGCTTCCAGGCGCCCGACCGGCTGACGCGGCGCACGCTCACGCCCCGGCCCGAGACCATGACGGTCGACGGCAACACCCTGACCCTGTCGCGCGGCGGCCGCACCCGCACGCTGACGTTGGACAGCATGCCCGAGCTGCTCGGCATGGTCGAAGCCATGCGCAGCACCCTGAACGGCAACGTGCAGACCCTGCAGCGCTACTTCCGCAGCACGCTCACGGGCACGGCCGACAAGTGGACGCTCGACCTGGTGCCCATCGACGAGAAACTCGCGGCCCAGGTGCGCTCGCTCCGGCTGACGGGCAAGGCGGGCGAGGTGCTGGGCATCGAGATGGAGTTCATCGGCGGCGATCGCTCCGTCATGGCGATCACGCCGGTGCGCGGCGCATCGTGAGCCGGCCCGAGGCAGCAGCGTCCGGCCGGGGGCGCCACGCGCTGGCCATCGTCATCTGGCTGCTGGCGCTCGCGGCCGGCATCGCGCTCATCGCGCGCACGCATTTCAGCGCCGACCTCTCGGCTTTCCTGCCCGCGAGCCCGGACGAGCGGCAGCGCGTGCTGATCGAGCAGCTGCAAAGCGGCATCGCCTCGCGCACCGTCTTCATCGGCATCGAAGGGGGCAAGGATGCGGGGCAGCGCGCGGCGGTGTCTCGCGCCGTTGCGGCATCGATGCGAGAGAGCAAGCTCTTCGACCAGGTGCAGAACGGCGAGACGGGCGACTGGAAGGAGGCCGGCACCTGGCTCTTCGAGCACCGCTATCAGCTGTCGCCCGACGTCTCGCCCGAGCGCTTCACGGCCGCGGGCCTGCGCGATGCCATCGGCGACACGCTGTCGCAGCTGGGCACGCCGGCGGGCAACCTGGTCAAGCCGCTGCTGGAGCGCGATCCCACCGGCGAGACCCAGCGCATCGCCGAGGGCTTGATCCCCGCGAGCGCACCGCGCAGCGAGGAGGGCGTGTGGGTCTCGCGCAGCGCGCCGCGGGCGCTGATCCTGGCCACCACCCACGCGGCCGGCAGCGACCTGGACGCGCAGGCGCAAGCCATTGCCCGCATCCAGCAGGCCTTCGATGCCGCCACGCGCGAGATGAGCGGCGCCGGCCCGCGCTTGCAGCTGACCGGCGCGCCCGTGTTCTCGGTGCAGAGCCGCGACCAGATCAAGCACGAGGCCATCCAGCTCGCGACCGTCGGCGGCATCGTGATGGGCGCCTTGCTGCTGCTGGCCTTCGCCTCGCCGCGCGCGCTGGTGGTGGCGCTGCTGCCGGTGGCCACCGGTGTCGTCGGCGGCACGGCGGCGGTGAGCCTGGCGTTCGGCGAGGTGCACGGCCTCACCATGGGCTTCGGCAGCACGCTGATCGGCGAGACGGTGGACTACGCGATCTACTACCTGATCCAGGCGCGTGGCGCCGCCGTGCCGGGCACCGGGTGGATGCGCTGGCGCGAGATCCATTGGCCGACGGTGCGGCTGGGCCTGCTGACCTCCGTCTGCGGCTTCGCCGCGCTGGTGTTCTCGGGCTTCCCGGGGCTGGCGCAGCTGGGCGTGTTCTCGCTGGCCGGCCTGATCGCCGCCGCGCTGGTGGCGCGCTTCGTGCTGCCGGTGCTGGCGCCCGACGGTGCGGCCGGCATGGGCATGCGGCGGCAGATGGCGCACATCGCGGGGCTGATCGTGCGGGCGCTGCCGCGGCTTCGGATGGTCTTCGTCGGGCTCGGCATTGCCGCGCTGGCGCTGGTGCTGTGGCAGGGCGGCCACCTGTGGCGCGCCGACCTGAGCGCGATGAGCCCGGTGCCCAAGGCGGCGCAGCAACTCGACGAGGAGTTGCGCGCCGACATCGGCGCCAGCGACGGCGGCACGCTGGTGGTGGTGCGCGGCGCCGACGAGCAGGCCGCCCTGCGCAACACGGAGGCTGCGGCTGCGAAGCTCGAGACGCTGGTAGCCCAGGGCGAGCTCGCAGGCTTCGAGAGCGTGACCCGCGTGCTGCCCAGCGAGGCCACGCAGGCGGCGCGCATCGCCAGCCTGCCCGATGCCGCGACCCTGAAGGCGCAACTGGCCGAGGCCACCCAGGGCCTGCCCTTGCCGGCCAGCCGGCTCGAGCCTTTCCTGGCCGATGTCGAGAAGGCGCGCGGGCAGCCCATGATTCGCCGCGCCGATCTGGCCGGCGGGCCGCTCGACGCAGTGGTCAGCGCGCTGATGTTCGAGCGCCCGGGCGGCGGCTGGTCGACGCTGATCGCGCTGCATCCCGGCGAGCGCTTCGACGCGCAGCGGCTCGAGGCCGCGCTTGCCGAGGTGCCCGAGGTGCAGGTGGTCAACGTGGGGGACGAGCTGCGCAGCCTCTACCGGCGCTACCTGCACGAGGCCTTCGTGCAGGTCATGCTGGGTGCGCTTGCGGTGGTCTTGCTGCTGGGGGCGTGGCTGCGCTCCGGGCGCCGGCTGCTGGCCGTCTGCGAGCCGCTGCTGTTCGCGGTGCTGCTCACGCTGGGCGGGCTGGCGCTGCTGCAGGTGCCGCTGGGAATCCTGCACCTCGTGGGGCTGCTGCTGGTGGTGGCCGTGGGCTCGAACTACGCGCTCTTCTTCGACCAACTGCGCGAGACCGGCCGCGCCGACGAGGACACTCTGGCCTCGCTGCTGCTGGCCAATCTGACGACCGTGGTGTCCTTTACGCTGATCGCGATCTCCGACATCCCGGCGCTGTCGGCCATCGGCCGGGTGGTCGCCCCCGGTGCGCTGCTGGCGCTGCTGCTGTCGGCGGCGTTCGCGCGCGGGCCGGTGGGTGCTTCCGTGCCGCGTCGCTGATGGGAGAATCGCCGCCGATGTCCTCAGAAGCTGTGAATGACCTTCCTGCCTCCGGATCGTGGCCCTGGCCGCCCGTCGTGCGCGCCAGTGTCGCTTGGCATCTGCTGGCGCTCGCGGCGGCGCTTTTCCTGCCGGGCGCGGCGCCCTGGGCCATCGGGGCGGTGGTGCTGAACCATGTGCTGATCACCGCCGCCGGCCTGACACCGCGCAGCAGCCTGCTGGGGCCGAACGTCACGCGGCTGCCGGCGGCATCGGCCGCGCGCGGCGAGGTCGCGATCACCATCGACGACGGGCCCGATCACGAAGTCACGCCGCAGGTGCTGGACCTGCTCGATGCCCATGGCCAGCGTGCCACCTTCTTCTGCATCGCCGAGCGCGTGCGCGAGCACCCGGCCTTGGCACGCGAGATCGTCGCGCGCGGCCACAGCATCCAGAACCACACGGCTCGGCATCGCCACACCTTCTCCCTGCTCGGCCCGCGCGGCTTCCATGCCGAGATCGAGCGCGCGCAATTGCTGCTGCAGGAGGTGACGGGCCAGCGCCCCATCTGTTTCCGCGCGCCGGCCGGGCTGCGCAACCCTTTCCTCGCGCCCGTGCTGCATCGCCTGGGCCTGGTGCTGGTGAGCTGGACGCGGCGCGGCTTCGACACGCGCGAGCGGGATGCGGCCACCGTGCTCGCCCGACTCACGAAAGACCTGCGGGCGGGCGACATCCTGCTGCTGCACGACGGCAACGCCGCGCGCACGGCCGGCGGACGGCCGGTGGTGCTCGAGGTCCTGCCCCTTCTGCTCGAGCGCCTTCGCGCCGACGGCTTGCGCGCGGTGACGCTGCCGCAGGCCCTCACTTCCTGACTCGCCTGCATGAACGACAGCCTCTCGACCGACGCCGCCTGGCGCCAATTGCATGAAGCAGCCACCGCGCCGTACAAGAAGGCCGGCAACTTTGCCTGGCACTTCGCCCGCGGCAAGCTGGGCCGCGACCCGGTGTTCCGCGGGCTGATCGAGCGCGGCCTGATCGGCGAGCGCCGACGTCGCGTGGTGGACATCGGCTGCGGCCAGGGCCTGTTCGCCAGCCTGCTCTCGGCCATGGCCGGCATGCGGGCGCAGCCCGGCCGTTGGCCTGCTGCCTGGCCCGCGACGCCGGACGCGGCCGAGTACACCGGCATCGAGCTGATGCCCAAGGACGTGGCGCGTGCCGAGGCGTCCATCGGCCACCTGAGGCCGGCGCCGCGCTTCGTCTGCGAGGACATGTGCAAGGCCTCGATGCCGGCCTGCGACCTGGTCGTGATCCTCGACGTGCTGCACTACGTGGACCACGCCGCGCAGGAAGGCGTGCTGCGCCGCGTGCACGGCGCGCTGCAGCCGGGTGGCCGGCTGCTGCTGCGCGTGGGCGATGCGGCCAGCCGGCGCGGCTTTGCGATCAGCCAGTGGGTGGATCGCACCGTCACCCGGATCCGCGGGCACCGCGTCTCGCCGACATGGGGGCGGACGCTGTCCGAATGGACGGCGCTGCTGCAGGGCCTGGGCTTTTCGCCCGTGCAGAGCATCCCGATGAGCGCGGGCACGCCTTTCGCCAATGTGCTGCTGGTGGCCGATCGCGCCGAGGAGTCTTCGTCATGAATGCACTGCAACAGCTGGACCAGACCGGCATCGCGCGCCTGATCCCCCACAGCGGCAGCATGTGCCTGCTGGAGCGGCTGGAGGCGTGGGACGCCCACAACATCCACTGCACAACCGGCACGCACCGGCACGCCGACAACCCGCTGCGCACGACGGGTGGGCTGCTGTCACCCAATGCCATCGAGTACGCAGCGCAGGCCATGGCCCTGCATGGGGGGCTCATCGCGCCGGAGGGCAGCGAGCCCTCGGCGGGCTTCCTGGCCAGCGCCCGCAACGTGCGGCTGGCCGTCGCGCGGCTCGACGAGATCGAGGGCGTGCTGCATGTGCATGCGCAGCGCGTCTCGGGCGATGCGAGCCAGATCCTCTACGAATTCGCGGTGAAGGACGAAGCAGGGCGCCCGCTGGCCGAAGGCCGCGCGGTGGTCGTGCTCAATACGCCGCTTGCCATGGACACCTGAACAAGCGGACCTCACCATGAGCCTCAACGGAAAACGTGCATTGATCACCGGCGCCAGCGGCGCCCTCGGCGCGGCCGTCGCGCAACGCCTGGCGCGGGACGGCGCCACGGTGCTGCTGCATGCCAACTCGAGGCCGCAGGCCGTCGAGGAACTCGCTGCCGCCATCACGGCCGCGGGCGGCAAGGCCGAGTGCCATGTGTTCGACCTCGGCAGCGACGAGGCCTCGCGCGCCGCCTGCGAGCGCATCCTGGCGGGCGGACCCGTTCAGATCCTCGTCAACAACGCCGGCGTGCACGACGACGCGGTACTGCCCGGCATGAGCGCGGCACAGTGGCACAAGGTGATCGATGTTTCGCTCAACGGCTTCTTCCGCGTCACGCAGCCTCTGCTGCTGCCCATGCTGCGCACGCGCTGGGGCCGGATCATCAACATGTCGTCCGTGGCCTCCCTCACCGGCAACCGCGGCCAGGTCAACTATGCGGCGGCCAAGGGCGCGCTCAACAGCGCGACCAAGGCGTTGTCGCTGGAGGTGGCGGCGCGCGGCGTGACGGTGAATGCGATCGCTCCCGGCATCATCGCCTCGCCGATGGCCGACGGCGCCTTCGACAAGGCGATGATCGATCAGCTGGTGCCGGTGAAGCGCGCGGGCAGGCCGGAGGAGGTGGCGGCGCTGGCGGGCTTCCTCGCGAGCGAGGAGGCGGCTTACATCACCGGGCAGATCATCTCCATCAACGGCGGGATGATCTGAAAAAAGCGGACTTCCGAACGGGCCTCGTCTATCAGCGCTGAAACGGCGGCGCCCGCCGCAACCGCCGCAGCAGCAGACCCGGCAAGCGCAGCACGAACTCGATCATCAGCCGCGTGTGCATCCACGTCAGCAAGGCGTTGTCGCGCAAATAGCGGAAGTGCGAGACTCCGCCTTCTTCGGCGGTGAGGTACTTGACGGGCGCATCGATGTTGACCGGCTTGACACCGCGCCAGGCCAGGCGCACCACGGCCTCGGTGTCGAAGTCGAATCGGCGCATCCATGGCTGGCGCTCCATGGTCGCGATCAGCGGCGCCACCGGGTAGACGCGGAAGCCGTAGAGCGAGTCACCGATGCCGGCGAACAGCGTTTCGAGCTGGGTCCAGCTGTTGGAGACCTTGCGCCCGCGCACGCGCAGCAGCGGGGCCGAGGCATCGAAGACCGGGCGCCCCAGCACCATCGTCTCGGGTCGCGCCTGCGAGGCCTGCATGAAGGCGGGGATCAGGTCGGCCGGGTGCTGGCCGTCCGAATCCATGGTGAGCGCATGCGTGTAGCCGGCCTCCTGCGCCGCGCGCAGCCCGTGCAGCACGGCGGTACCCTTGCCCTGGTTGTGCGGCAGCAGCCAGACGCGCAGGCCGGGGTCGGTCGCGGCCATCTGCTGCAGCCGCTCGCCGGTGCCGTCGGTGCTGCCGTCGACCACCACCCAGACTGGATTCCATTGCGCGCGGGCCGCGCTGACGGTGGAGAACAGCCGCTCGCCGGTGTTGTAGCTCGGGATCAGGACAAGGTGGGTGCGCGAGACTGCTGGCATGCGGGCTGCGCGTCGGTGGCGCGCTGTTCCGTGGGGTGTCTGAAATACTGTTCGATCTCGCGCAGCAGCCTGTCGCTGTCCTGCTGGGGCGCGAAACGCCGGCCCAGCCGGAGCGTGAAGACGATCGGCAGTGGCGGCACCCGCCACAGCGGCCAGCCCTTGCCGAGATACGGCGAGTCGGTGTCGATGAACACGGTCTGGATCGGCGCCTGCGCCAGCTTGGCGATCAGCGTGACGCCGGGGCGGAAGGGGTTGAGCGGCGGCGTCACGGTGCGTGTGCCCTCCGGGAAGATCACCAGCTGGCCGCCAGCCTTGAGGTCTTCAACCGCGAGCCGGACCATGGTGCGCGCCGAATCGTTGCGGATGTAGCGCGCGAGCCGCGCACCGGCGCCGAGGAAGACGTTGCGCATCAGATCGGCCTTCATGATGCAGGCGCTGCGCGGCAGCCGCGCCACCAGCAGCAGGGCGTCGAGCATGGTGGGATGGTTGGCGACGAAGATCACCCCGCGCTCGTTGCGCAGTGCGTCCAGGCAGGATGCGTCGATGCGCATCATCCCGGCGGCCGAGGCGGTGGCCCAGAAGGCGCGGTAGGCCAGTGCGATCACGCGCCGGCCCAGCGCCCGCCCGGTGCGCGCGGGCAGCACCGGGTACAGCAGCATCGCCACCAGGTTCCAGGTCAGCGAGATGATGCCCAGCAGCGCCAGCAGGGCGTACAGCAGCAGGGCGAGCGGGAGGGAAAAGGTCCAGCGCAGCAGGCGCTTCATGGTGAGCCCAGGTTCGTTCACGCCTTCTCAGGCGCGTCCAGTGAGCCGTTCGCGACGGCATGGGCCTCGATCTCCACCAGCAGGTCCTGGCGGCAGATGTCCGCTTCCAGGTAGACCGCGTGGCGCAGCGTGTGGGAATGCGCGCCCAGCTTGCGTTCGAGCACCTCGCGCACGATGGGCGCGTCGGCGACATGGCGCACGTAGACCACGGCGTCGATCGAATCTACGGCGAAGCGAGCGGAGCCGCGTTCGTTGGCCGCGGCGATCACGGCTTCGAGGTTGCGCAGCGTCTCCTCGGTCTGGGCCCGCACATCGCCCAGGTGCACCGTCTCGTGCCCGACGATGCTGGCCGTGCCCGAGATGAACAGCGCCACCTCGCCGCCGCCGATCGCCGCCAGCGCTGCCCGCGAGAAGGTGGGCGAGCGCGGGCCGTAGGCGGGCGGGTAGTGGTAGGCCGAGACCTGCCGCGGGTTCTCCACCGGCAGCGGCGCCACGCGGCCGGCCAGGAAGCGGATGCACAGCGCGCCCTGGTGAATGCCCAGGGCGCAGGCGGCCGGCGCACCTTCGAAGGCGGCCTGGCCGGCCTCGACGAAGGCTTGCTGGCGGCCCAGGTTGAACTGGCGGTAGCGCTCGAGGCCACCGCCGTCGGCGTTGATGCGCGGCAGGTAGTTCCAGATGCGCAACACGTGGGTGCAGCCCGTCTGCGCGAGCGACTGGAACAGGTCGCGGTAGGCCCGGTGGGCCAGCTCGGTGAGGCCGACTCCTTCGCGCGCCTCGTCGAGGTCGATGGCGCCCAGCATCCAGTGGCCGTCGCAGCGCCAGCGCACCACCCCGGTGGTGCCGGACTCGATGTGTTCGCTGGCGTGCCACACGTCGGCCATTGCCCCGGCGTCCGAGAGCACGCGTGCGTTGACCGTGGGCATCCAGGACAGATGGTCGGGGGTGCCGTAGCCCAGTGCGCCGAAGGGCGGATGGCCCCCGGAGGACAGCGCCAGGCTTTCCGACAGCGACAGCCGTTCGACGCGCAGGGGCGGCACCCCATTGAAATCGCGCGCGCTCACCTGGCTTCAACCACGTTTTCGCCGGCGAGCGGCCCGAGGTCGCGGATGTTCCGGCGCCGCCGCTGCCAGGACTGCCAGGTGCGGCGCGGGTGGCCTGCGGACACCAGGTAGTACAGGGCCTTGAGCACCCGCAGCGAGCGCCAGATCGGCGTCTTGCCGTAGATGTCGCCGGCCAGGAGCGAGAGCAGCGCTTCCTTCACGCGGAACGGGTTTTGCGGGTACATGAAGAATTCGCGGATGGTCGGGTTGGTCACGCGGAAGATGAACCAGGAGAACTCGCGCGGGCCCTTGCGCATGTCGCGCTCGAAGCGCTGCCGGGCCGCGGCCGCCTCGGCCGGGCGGTCGAGCGCGGCGGCAACCACCTCGGCGCCCTCGAAGGCGCTGTGCATGGCGAGGTACACGCCCGAGGAGAACACCGGGTCGATGAAGGTGTAGGCATCGCCCAGCATCAGGTAGCGTTCGCCGCTGCAATGGGTGCTGGTGTAGGAGTAGTTGCCGGTGGCATAGACGGCATCGTCGACCAGCGTGGCCTTGGACAGGCGCGCGGCCAACTGCGGGCACAGCGCGATGGTGTCGGCGAAGAAGTCCTTCACGGGCTTGCTGCGCGACTTGAGGTAGTAGGGCCAGCAGACGGCGCCGATGCTGGTGGTGCCGTCCGCCAGCGGGATGTACCAGAACCAGCCGTGCGCGAACCAGAAGATGGTGATGTTGCCCTCGAGCTTGCCCGGCAGCCGGTCGGCGTCGCGGAAATGGCCGAAGAGGGCCGAGCTGTTGTGCTTCGGGTTCTTCTGCTTGGCCTTGAACTTGTTCGACAGGAAAGTGTCGCGCCCGGAGGCGTCGAGCACGAAGCGGGCACGCCAGCTGCGCGCGGCGCCGTCGTCCAGGCGGGCCGTGACCGTGGCGCCCTCGGCGTCGAACTGGACGTCGCGCACGCGGCAGCCTTCGATCGTCTCTGCGCCGCGATCGCCGGCGTTGCGGAACAGGATCTCGTCCATTTCGGAGCGCCGGACCTGCCAGGCGTAGGGCATGCTCTTGTCCCAGGCATCGGCGAACTCGACCATCGCGGTGTGCTCATGGTCCGGCGAGACGAATTCGACGCCCCACTTCGGCATGCCGATGCGCTCGATCTCCTCGCGCAGGCCCAGCCGGTCGAACAGCTGCACGTTCGCCGGCAGGAGCGATTCGCCGATGTGGAAGCGCGGGTGGTGTTCCTTCTCGAGCAGCACCACCTTGCGGCCCTGCTGCGCCAGCAGCGCCGCGGCCGTGGAGCCTGCGGGGCCGCCGCCGATCACGAGGACGTCGCAGATCTGGTGCGCGGGTGCGGCGGCTTCGGCATTCGTTGTTGTTGGAGGAATATTCATGCGCTGTGAGGGTATGGAAACCGGGAGATGCCTGTACTGACCTGGCGCATCAGCGGCGGATTATCCCAAAAAGGATCGATGCTCCCGCTGGAGGACGCGGGGCTGTCGTGCGCGCCCGACAGTAAACTCCCTACCTGATTGGAAACACGAGATAGCGAGAACGACTGCCATGGCCGGACACAGCAAATGGGCGAACATTCAGCACAGGAAGGGCCGGCAGGACGAGAAGCGCGGCAAGCTCTGGACCCGTGCGATCCGTGAAATCATGGTCGCGGCCAAGGCCGGCGGCGGCGACCTGAGCGCCAACCCGCGGCTGCGGCTGGCGGTCGACAAGGCCAAGGCGGTCAACCTGCCGGCCGACACCATCAAGCGCAACATCGACAAGGCCACCGGCAACCTCGAAGGCGTGAGCTACGAGGAGATCCGCTACGAGGGCTACGGCATCGGCGGCGCCGCCATCATCGTCGACACCATGACCGACAACCGCGTGCGCACCGTCGCCGAGGTGCGCCATGCCTTCGGCAAGCACGGCGGCAACATGGGCACAGAAGGCTCGGTCGCCTTCCAGTTCAAGCATTGCGGGCAGCTGGTCTTCGCGCCCGGCACCAGCGAGGACAAGGTGATGGAAGTCGCGCTCGAAGCCGGCGCCGAGGACGTGGTGACCGACGAGGACGGCGCGATCGAGGTGCTGACCGCGCCCGGCGACTTCGAGGCGGTTCGCGATGCCCTGGAGGCCGCGGGCCTCAAGCCCGAAGTGGCCGAGGTCACGATGCGCGCCGAGAACACCATCGAGCTCGCCGGCGAGGACGCCGCGAAGATGCAGAAGCTCCTCGACGCCCTCGAGGACCTCGACGACGTGCAGGATGTCTATCACAACGCGGCGCTTTCCGAGTGAGGAAGCGCCCATGAAAGCCCGCGAATGAAGGTACTGGTGATCGGGGGAGGGGGCCGCGAGCACGCACTGGCGTGGCGACTGGCCCAGGCCGCGCGCGTGAGCCGCGTCTATGTGGCGCCGGGCAACGGCGGCACGCGCGCGGATTCGCGCTACGAATGCGTCGACATCACGGAACCCGCGGCGCTGCGGGCCTGGGCGCTGCAGGAGAAGATCGCGCTCACGGTGGTCGGCCCCGAGGCGCCGCTGGCGGCCGGCGTGGTCGACGAGTTCCGCGCGCACGGGCTGCGCATCTTCGGGCCGACCAAGGCGGCTGCCCAGCTGGAAAGCTCCAAGGCCTTCTCCAAGGCCTTCATGAAGCGGCACAACATCCCCACGGCCGAGTACGAGGCCTTCACCCATCCCGCGGCAGCCCATGCCTACGTGGACGCCAAGGGCGTGCCCATCGTCATCAAGGCCGATGGGCTGGCGGCCGGCAAGGGCGTGGTCGTGGCGACGACGCTGGCGGAAGCGCACGAGGCGATCGACTTCATGCTGCTGGACAACAAGCTCGGGATCTCGCACAACGAGGGCGAAGACGGCAAGGCTTCGCCGCGCGTCGTCATCGAGGAGTTCCTGCAGGGCGAGGAGGCCAGCTTCATCGTGCTGTGCGACGGCGTGAACGTCACCGCCCTCGCCACCAGCCAGGACCACAAGCGCCTGCAGGACGCCGACCAGGGCCCCAACACCGGCGGCATGGGCGCCTATTCGCCGGCGCCGGTGGTCACGGCCGAGGTGCACGCGCGCGCCATGCGCGAGATCATCCTGCCCACCATCCGCGGCATGGAGAAGGATGGCATCCCGTACACCGGCTTCCTCTACGCCGGCTTGATGATCGACGCCGAGGGCCATCCCAAGACGCTGGAGTTCAACTGCCGCATGGGCGACCCCGAGACCCAGCCGATCATGATGCGGCTCAAGTCCGACCTGTTCGAGGTGTTCTGGCACGCCACGGACGGCACGCTGGACCAGATCGAGCTCGACTGGGACCGCCGCGTTGCGCTGGGCGTGGTGATGGCGGCGCACGGTTATCCCTTGTCGCCGCGCAAGGGCGATGCCATCCACGGCATCCCGCCCGAAACGCCTGATGCCGTGGTCTTCCATGCCGGCACCGTGTTCGAGGACGGCGAACTCAAGACCAGCGGCGGGCGCGTGCTCTGCGTCACCGTGCTGGCCGACAGCGTCAAGCAGGCGCAGCAGCGCGCCTATGCGCTCGCGGCGCGTGTCCATTTCGATGGCGCGCAGTACCGCAAGGACATCGGGCACCGCGCCGTCCAGGCGCGCCCGCCCCACGGCTGATGCCTGACGACCGCCAAGCCGTCGGCGACTACCTGCGGGGGCTGCAGCAGCGCATCGTGGCCGCCGTCGAGGCGGCCGATGGCAAGGCTTGCCTGCGCGACCCCTGGCAGAAGGCGCCCGGGGAGCCGTTGCAGGGCAGCGGGCTGACCTGCATCCTGGAGGACGGCGTCCTGTTCGAGCGCGCCGGTTGCGGCTTCTCGGAGGTGCGCGGCCCGAAGCTGCCGCCCTCGGCCACCCAGCACCGGCCCGAGCTCGCCGGCGCGCCCTTCGAGGCCATGGGCGTCTCGCTGGTGTTCCATCCACGCAACCCCTACGTGCCCACGGTGCACATGAACGTGCGCATGCTGGCCGCGCTGCCGGCCCAGGGCGAGCCCGTGTGCTGGTTCGGCGGCGGCATGGACCTCACGCCGTACTACGGCTTCGAGGAAGACGCGGTGCACTTCCATCGCAGCTGCCGGGATGCGCTGGCGCCATTCGGCGACGACAAGTACCCGCGCTTCAAGACCTGGTGCGACGAGTATTTCTTCCTCAAGCACCGCAACGAGCAGCGCGGCATCGGCGGCATCTTCTTCGACGACTTCGCGGAGCTGGGCTTCGAGCGCAGCTTTGCCATGTTGCGCGCGGTCGGCGATGCCTTCCTGCCGGCCTACCTGCCGATCGTCGAGCGCCGCCGAGCCATGCCCCATGGCGAGCGCGAACGCGCCTTCCAGCTCTATCGGCGCGGGCGCTACGTCGAGTTCAACCTGGTCTGGGACCGCGGCACGCATTTCGGGCTGCAGTCGGGCGGGCGCACCGAATCGATCCTGCTGTCGATGCCGCCGCAGGCCAGCTGGGCCTACCGCTGCGAGCCGGAGCCCGGCACGCCAGAAGCGGCGCTCTACAGCGATTTCATCGTGCGCCGCGAATGGCTGTGAACCGGCTCCGCATCGGCGTGTTCGGCGGCGCCTTCGATCCGCCGCACAACGCGCATGTCGCGTTGGTGCAGGCTGCGCTGACGCAGCTGGGTCTGGCCGAGCTGCGCATCTTCCCGACGGGCGATGCCTGGCACAAGAAGCGCGCGCTGAGCGGCGGCGAACACCGCCTCGCGATGGCGAAGCTGGCCTTCGAGGCACTGCCGGGTGCCGTGGTCGACGCGCGCGAGCTGCGGCGCGCCGGGCCGACCTACACGCTGGACACCCTGCGCGAGCTGCAACAGGAGCAGCCCGCGGCTGAACTGGTGCTGATCATGGGCGCCGACCAGGCCGCCTGGCTGCCTCAGTGGCACGGCTGGCGCGAGATCCTGGGAATGGCCGTCGTCGCGGTCGCCCGCCGTCCCGGCGCAACGGACGGAAGCCCCTTCGATCCCCATGGACTGCCGGATCTCCCGCCCGGCGCTCGCTTCGAGAACCTCATGCTCGCGCCGATGGACACCAGCGCCACCGAAGTCCGGACGCACGCCGCGCAGGGCCAGGACTTCTTTCATCTGGTTCCGCCGGCGGTTGCACGCTATATTGACCAACACCACCTCTACCGTTCCACCTGATGAGTACTGAAGCCGCCGCCAAGAAAGACACCCAAAAACTCCAGAGGGCCATCATCGATGGCCTCGAGGACGTCAAGGCGCAGAACATCCAGGTCTTCGACACCGAGCACCTCTCGCCGCTGTTCGAGCGAGTGATCGTCGCCTCGGGCACCTCCAACCGGCAGACCAAGGCGCTGGCCGCCAGCGTGCGCGACGCAGTGCGCGACGCCGGCTTCAACAAGCCGCGCGTGGAGGGCGAGGAGAACGGCGAGTGGATCATCGTCGACTGCGGCGCCGCCGTGGCGCACATCATGCAGCCGGCTATCCGCCAGTACTACCACCTCGAGGAGATCTGGGGCGACAAGCCGGTGCGCACCAGGCTCGGCGCCGCGAAGCCGGTGGCAGCCCCGTCGGCAGAGGAGAAAGCGCCCGCCGCCGCGAAGACCTCTCCTTCGCTGAGACGCTCCAGCGCCGCCAAGACCGCACAGCGTGCGGCTGACGCGGCCGCCAAGCCGAAACCGCCGGCCAGGAAAACGTCGGCCAGGAAGACGCCCGCGAGCAAGACGCCGGTCAAGACCGTCGTCGTGAACAAGGCGCCTGCCAAGAAGGCCGCCGCCAAGAAGGCGACTCCGGCGAAGAAGGCGCCGCGCAAGACCACGGCGCGCACATGAAGCTGCTGGTGGTCGCGGTCGGGCAGCGTGTGCCCGACTGGGCTCAGACCGCCTGGGATGACTACGCCAAGCGCTTCCCGCCCGAATTGAAGCTCGAGCTGCGCGCCGTCAAGACCGAGCCGCGCGGCTCCAAGACGCTTGAAACCCTGCATGCCGCCGAGCGCGAGCGCATCGAGGCAGCCATTGCCAAGGGCATGCGCATCGTGGTGCTGGACGAGCGCGGCACGGCGCTCACCACCAAGGCGCTCGCGGCACGGCTGCAGGCGTGGCAAGGCGAGGGCGGCGACGTTGCGCTGGTGATCGGCGGCCCCGACGGGCTGGACCCTGCCTTCAAGGCCGCGGCGCATGAGCGCATCCGCCTTTCCGACCTGACCCTGCCCCACGCCATGGCCCGCGTGCTGCTGGTCGAGCAGCTCTACCGGGCCTGGTCGGTCAACGCAGGCCATCCTTACCACCGCGAATGACGGACTCCTTCATCTATCTCGCCTCGCAGAGCCCGCGCCGCGCGCAGCTGCTGAGCCAGCTCGGCGTTCGCCACGAGCTGCTGCTGGCCGGCCCCGAGGAAGACGCCGAGTCTCTGGAGCATGTGCAGCCGGGCGAATCGCCGACCGCCTATGTGCAGCGCGTCACCGCGCTCAAGCTGGAGGCGGCGGTGGCGCGCCATCGCCGGCTGGGCCTGCCGCCGGCGCCGGTGCTGTGCGCCGACACCACGGTGGCCTTCGGCCGCACCATCCTTGGCAAGCCCGGCGATGCGCAGGACGCGCAGCGCATGCTGGCGCTGCTCTCCGGCCGCACGCACCGCGTACTGACCGCAGTGGCGCTGCAGCACGGCCGGCGCCGGCATGCGGCGCTCAGCGTGTCGCGGGTGCGCTTTGCCGCCATCGAAAAGCGCCGCATCGCCGCCTACGTCGCGAGCGGCGAGCCGGACGGCAAGGCCGGGGCCTATGCCATCCAGGGGAGGGCGGCGGCCTTCGTCGAGCACATCAGCGGCTCGCATTCGGGCATCATGGGGCTTCCCATGTTCGAGACTGCCCAGCTGCTGCGCCAGGTCGGCTTCCCGCTGTAGCAGGGTCGCAAAAAAAAGATGCAAGACATCCTGATCAACTGGTCTCCACAGGAGACCCGCGTCGCGGTGGTGGAGCACGGCGCCGTGCAGGAGCTCCACCTGGAGCGCACGCTGGAGCGCGGGCTGGTCGGCAACATCTACCTCGGCAAGGTCTCGCGCGTGCTGCCCGGCATGCAGTCGGCCTTCATCGACATCGGCCTGGACCGCACCGCCTTCCTGCACGTGGCCGACATCGTGGCGCCCTTCACGCCCGGCTCGCGGCCGAGCGCCGCTGCACTCGATCGCGAGGGGCGCAACGGCGGGGCGGTGGTGCCCATCGAGAAGCAGGTGTTCGAGGGCCAGTCGCTGCTGGTGCAGGTGATCAAGGACCCGATCGGCACCAAGGGCGCGCGCCTGTCGACGCAGATCAGCATCGCGGGCCGGCTGCTGGTCTTCCTGCCGCAGGACAACCATGTGGGCGTATCGCAGAAGATCCCGTCCGATCTGCGCGATGCGCTGCGCACGCGCATGCAGGCACTGGTCGAGGCGGCCGCCGCGGCCGGCAGCGGCGGCGTGGTGCCGGAGGCCACCGGCGGCTTCATCCTGCGCACCAACGGCGAGGATTCGAGCGATGCCGAGCTGGCGGAAGACATCGCCTACCTGCGCAAGACATGGTCGCGCATCCGCGAGCTGTCCACGCGCATGCCGCCGATGTCGCTGCTGCACCAGGACCTGAGCCTGCTGCAGCGCGTGCTGCGCGACATGACCACCGAGGACACGCAGACCATCCGCATCGACTCGCGCGAACAGTTCGACGCGCTGCTCAAGTTCGGTCTCGAGTTCATGCCGCAGGCGGCGGGCAAGCTGCAGCTCTACAAGGGCGAGCGCCCGATCTTCGACCTGTATTCGATCGACGAGGAGATCGCCAAGGCGCTGGGGCGGCGCGTGGAGCTGAAGTCCGGCGGCTACCTGGTGGTGGACCAGACCGAGGCGCTCACCACCATCGACGTCAACACCGGCGGGTACGTCGGCGCGCGCAACTTCGACGACACCATCTTCAAGACCAACCTGGAGGCCGCGCAGGCCATCGCGCGGCAACTGCGCCTGCGCAACCTGGGCGGGATCATCATCGTCGACTTCATCGACATGGTGCGCGACGACCATCGCGAGCAAGTGCTGGCCGAGTTCCGCAAGCAGTTGGCGCGCGATCGCGTCAAGACCACGGCGGGCGGCTTCTCGCAGCTGGGCCTGGTCGAGATGACGCGCAAGCGCACCCGCGAGTCGCTGGCCCACATGCTGTGCGAGCCCTGCCTGGCCTGCAATGGGCAGGGCATCGTGAAGACAGCGCGCAGCGTGGCCTACGACGTGCTGCGCGAGATCCTGCGCGAGGCGCGCCAGTTCACGCCGCGCGAGTTCCGCATCGTCTCGTCGCCGCAGGTGATCGAGCTGTTCCTCGACGAGGAGAGCCAGCACCTGGCGGGGCTGAGCGACTTCATCGGCAAGCCGATCTCGCTGCAGGCGGAGCCCGCGATGGGGCAGGGGCAGTACGACATCGTCCTGCTCTGATCAGAGCCGTGCCAGCTCCGGCCCGCCGCGGGGCCCGAACCACGCGCGCTGGTAGGCCTGGCGTGCCGCCCGTTCCGCCTTGGTGTCGCCTCGCTTGCGCTCGACCTCGGCCAGCCCGGCCAGGGCCCAGCCGTTGTTGCGCACGCGGACCAGCGAGTCCCTGAAGGCCTTCTGCGCCGCTTCGAGCTGCCCCTGGCGCAGACGCACCGAGCCGAGGGACTGGCGCACGGGGTAGTACCAGTAGGGCGGCTCGGTGTAGCTGAGGCTGTCCTCGACCGCGATGGCCTCCTCGTAGGCCTTGGCGGCGGCGTCGAGGTCGCCGCTCGCATCGGCAAGCCGTCCCGTCGCCACCAGGCCCGCGGTGCGCACGATCTCTTTTGCGGGCAACTGCCAGGCCTCGAAAGGCTTGAAGTCCGCGTCGCGCTCGATCTTCGCAATGGCATCGATTTCCTGCTGCGCGCCGGCCTTGTCCTTGCGCGACGCGAAGGCGACGGCGCGCGCGTAGTGGTACATGGTGTTCACGATCACCGCGTCGCTGGGCGGCGCGGCAAGCTTGAGGATGGTGTCGGCATCGCTGAACTGCGCATGCGTGGTGAAGGGCGAAGCCTTGATGGGCTGCAGGATCGGGAAGGCCTTGACCAGCTCGGCCGGCACCGCGGCGTCCAGCTTCGAGGCCGCGCCGATGGCCGTCTTCGCGTCGCCACCCATCTGTGCCGAGACCATCACGAAATGGATGTTGTGCGGGTAGTACGCGGTCTTGTACAGCGGGTCGGAGGGCGAGGTCTTGAAATATTGCTCGTCGACCGCGATCGCCTTGCGATTGGCCTCCAGCGACTCGCGATACATGCCCACGCGGTAGTAGATGTGGGCCGGCATGTGCACGACGTGCCCGGCCCCCGGCATTTGCGCGGCGAGGCGATTGGCGTAGGGCAGGGCCCTCTCGGGCTGCGTGGACGCCTCCACCGCATGGATGTAGAGGTGGATTGCGCCCGGATGGGCCGGGTTGCGCTTCAGCACGGTCTCCAGCGCGCCGACGATGTCCGCGCCGCGTCCCTTCGGTCTGGCGCCGCCGGCCTCCCAGTAGTCCCAGGGCTGGGTGTCCATGGCGGCCTCGGCGTAGAGCGTTTGGATCGTGTCTTCGGCCGGATAGCGCTCGGCCACCGCCTTCATCGCGTCGGCATAGGCGGCATCCAGCCCGGAGCGGTCGGCCTGCGGTTGCTCGGCATAGCGCTTTTCGAGAGCGCTGATCAGCGCCCGCTCGCGCTCGGTCGCGCCGGCCTTGAGTGCGACCGCACGGCGCAGCGCGGCCAATGCCGGCGGATTGGCCTCCGGCATCATCGGCACGTTGATGTTGGGGCCGAGCACGAGCGCCTCGCCCCAGAAGCACATCGCGCACGCGGGGTCCAGCTTCTGAGCGGCCTGGAAGGCGCGCTGGGCTTCGGCATGGTTGAAGCCGAAGGACAGGCGCAGGCCCTGGTTGAAATAGGCCTGGGCCTTGGGCGAGCGGGTGCTGATCCTGAAGGCGAGCGAGCCGAGGTTGTCGTACAGCGGCACGTCGCCGCTAGCGGCCTTCATCGGCTGCGGCTGGAAGGGGGCGGTCTCGGTCTTGACGCGCACCAGTGCCTTCAGCAGGGCGGGCGGACCGGCCACCACCGGCCCGCAGGCGCGGCCTGGTTCGGAAAGCAGGGGGTCGAAGCTCGATGTCCGATCGCGGCCGGCGCTACCGACCTCGTCGGCGACGAACAGGCCACATGAAGCGAGAGCGCAGGCGGCCAATGCGGGCAGCCGCCGCCGAAAGGAGGCGCGAGACGACATGGCGTTTTCCTCTCCGAGGTCGAGCAGACGCTGCGGGCGCCGCCCGACGCGTTGCTGGGCCGGTCGAAGGAAAAAATTCTGCTCGCCTGCCGGGGCGGACGCAATATGCCAAAGGCTTCAGAGGCTGGGCTCGCTGCCCTCCGGCGCCGAGCGCATCGCATTCGCCTGAAGCCGCGCATACAGCCCGTCCAGCGCCATGAGCTGCGCATGGCTGCCTTGTTCGACGATGCGCCCGTGGTCCATCACCACGATGCGGTCCGCGTGCTGGATGGTCGACAGGCGGTGCGCGACGATCAGGGTGGTGCGGTTGCGCATCAGCCGCTGCAGCGCCTCCTGGACCAGGCGTTCCGATTCCGTGTCGAGCGCCGAGGTTGCCTCGTCGAGCAGCAGCACCGGCGCATCCTTGTAGAGCGCGCGTGCGATGGCCAGGCGCTGCCGCTGGCCGCCCGAGAGCTGGGTCGCGTTGTGGCCCAGCACCGTGTCGATGCCCTCGGGCAGGCCCTCGACGTGGACGGACAGGTTCGCTGCCTCGATGCAGGCGAGCACGCGATCGCGGTCGAGCGAGGCTCCCAGCGCCACGTTGGCTGCCAGCGTGTCGTTGAGCATGACCACGTCCTGGCTGACCATCGCGAACTGCGAGCGCAGGTTCTTGAGCTGCCAGTCGCCGACATCGTGATCGTCGAGCAGCACCTGGCCCGCGCTCGGCAGCACGAAGCGCGGCAGCAGGTTGACCAGCGTGGTCTTGCCCGAGCCGGAGGGCCCGACGAAGGCCACCACCTCGCCGGGCGCGATCGTCAGGTTGACGCCGTCGAGCGCGCGGGCTTCTTCCTCGCCGCGGTAGTTGACGCGTACCGCGCGCAGCTCGATGCGGCCGGCGACGCGCGGGACCTGGAAGCTGCCCTGGGATTCAGGCGGCACCTGGTCGATCAGCGCGAGCCCGCGCTCGAGCGCCGCGAGGCCGCGCGTGATCGGGCTCGTCATGTCCGCGAGCCGGCGGATCGGCGCGACCAGCATCAGCATGGCCGTGATGTAGGCGACGAAGCCGCCCACCGTGAAGCCCTGCTCGCCGCTTTGCCAGAGCGCGATCATCACCACCGCGGAGAGCGCGACCGCCGCGACGATCTGGGTCAGCGGCGTGGTCGCAGCGGAGGCGATGGTGGACTTCACCGCCAGGCGGTGGAGGTCGTGGCTCAGCCGGTCGAAGCGCTGGATCTGGCTGTCCTCGGCGTTGTGCAGCCGGACCATGCGATGGGCCAGCACGTTCTCCTCGACCACGTAGGCCAGTTCGTCGGTCGCCCGCTGGCCGAGCTGGGTGAGCCGGTAAAGCCGCCTGGAAAATGCCTTGATGATCCAGGCCACGCACGGCGCCAGCACGCCCACGATCAGCGTCAGCTTCCAGTTGAGATACACCAGGTAGAGCAGCAGCGCGATCAGCGTGAAGCCGTCGCGCGACAGGCCCAGCAGCGCCTGCACCAGGAGCAGGGCGCCGGTCTGCACTTCGTAGACCACCGTGTTCGACAAGGTGCTGGCCGACTGGCGCGAGAAGAGGGCGAGCTCGGCCGCCAGCAGGCGCTCGAACAGCACGCGCCGCAGCCGCTGCATGCCTTCGTTGGCGATGCGCGCGAGCGCATATTGGGAGACGAACTGTGCGAGCCCGCGCACCGCGAACAGCAGGATGACGGCGGCCGGAATGGCCCAGAGCGGCAGCTGGCCGCGCGTGAAACCGCGGTCGAGCAGCGGCTTCAGCATGGCGGCCATCAGCGGTTCGGTCACGGCGGCGATGAGGGCGCAGACGAGGCCCAGAGCCCACCAGTGGCGCGAGCCTCCGAACCAGGTCATGAGTCGCGCGAGCCGGCGCGTGAGAGGAGGGCGCGCGGACTCGGCGGCGGGGGAAGGCTGCATGGCGGCGCATTCTAAGTTGTGGCCTTCCTGTAGGACCGCGCCGGCACATACACGTTTTGTGACGGATGGTGCATCGCAATGTGTACCATGTGGCCTCGTTTCATCCGGGCTTGAAACTAAATTCCCGGAAAGCTCTCCGAACCGCATGAAAAAGCCGTTGCAAGAAATCTCCCCAACCCCTTCTTCATCGTTCTCCGTTCGCCGCACGTTGATTGCGGCCCTGGCTGCCTCCCCCTTCGCTCCCGCCTTCGCCCAGTTCCGGGTGGAAGTCTCGGGCGTGGGCTTGACGCAGCTGCCGATTGCGCTCGTCCCCTTCAAAGGCGAGGACGCATCCCCGCAGAAGATTTCGGCCATCGTGCAGGCCGACCTGGAACGCAGCGGCCAGTTCCGCGGTGTCGATGCCAGCGGCCAGTCGCTCGACGAAGCTTCCCGCCCCGACTTGAGCCTGTGGCGCCAGCGCACTGCCGATTCCCTGGTGGCGGGCAGCGTGACCCGCCTGGCCGACGGCCGCTTCGACGTGAAATTCCGCCTCTGGGACGTGGTGCGCGGGCAAGACCTCGGCGGCCAGAGCTACACCGTGCCGCAAGGCGATTTGCGCCTCGCCGCGCACCGCGTAGCCGACTACGTCTACGAAAAGCTGACCGGTGAGAAAGGCATCTTCTCGACTCGCATCACCTACGTGACCAAGGGCGCCAACCGCTACAACCTCTGGGTGGCCGACGCCGACGGCGAGAACGCGCAGGCCGCGCTCGCGAGCCCGGAGCCCATCATCTCGCCGGTCTGGTCCTCGAGCGGGACGCAGCTGGCCTACGTGTCCTTCGAGTCGCGCAAGCCCGTGGTCTACGTGCACAGCGTGGCGAGCGGGCAGCGGCGGCTGGTGGCCAACTTCAAGGGCAACAACAGCGCACCGGCCTGGTCGCCCGACGGCAGCACCCTGGCGGTGACGCTGAGCCGCGACGGCGGCTCGCAGCTCTTCACCATCCCCGCGGGCGGCGGCGAGCCGCGAAGGCTCACGCAGAGCGCCAGCATCGATACCGAGCCGAGGTACTCTGCCGACGGCGGTACCATCTACTTCGTGAGCGACCGCGGCGGCGCACCCCAGATCTACAGGATGAGTGCCGGTGGTGGCAACCCCACGCGCGTGACCTTTACCGGGACCTACAACATTTCTCCGTCCGTCAGCGCCGATGGCCGGTGGCTGGCCTACATCTCGCGGGTGGGCGGCGCCTTCAAACTCCATGTGATGGAGCTGGCGTCCGGCAATGTCACGGCGCTCACCGACACTACCGCTGACGAGAGACCCAGTTTCGCCCCCAACAGCAAGCTGATCGTCTACGCCACCCGGCTGGGAGGCCGCGAGGCGCTGATGACGACCACGCTCGACGGAAAAATAAAAGCGCGACTGGCCGGGCAGGCAGGAGACATCCGTGAACCGGACTGGGGTCCGTTTCAAAAGCAATGAATGATCAACCTGAGGAGTTAGAAATGTTAAGACGTACGATTTATTCGCTGGCCATCGTGGCGCTCATCGCCGGGTGCTCGTCCGGCACCAAGCTCAACGATGCACCGGTGGTGGATCGCTCCGGCGGCACGGGCTCGGGTGGCGGCGCGGCCAGCGGCGTGGCGCCCGTCAGCATCGACCCGAACGCGCAGACCGCGCAGGGCCCGGTGGGCGTGGCGCGCATCGTCTATTTCGACTTCGACAGCTACACCATCAAGCCCGAGTTCCAGTCGCTCATCGATGGCCATGCCCGCTTCCTGAAGGCCAACCAGCAGCGCCGCATCTCGATCGAAGGCCACACCGACGAGCGCGGCGGCCGCGAGTACAACCTGGCGCTGGGGCAGAAGCGTTCCGAGGCCGTGCGCCGTGCGCTCAACCTGCTGGGCGTGTCGGACAACCAGATCGAAGCCGTGAGCTTCGGCAAGGAAAAGCCCGCCGCGCAGGGCACCGGTGAAGACGTGTGGGCGCAGAACCGCCGCGCCGAGATCACCTACCGCCGATGATGCGACGAGTCGTTGCCCCACTGCGCTGCGCGGCCCTGGCCGCCGCCGTGCTGTGCGCCTCTTTCGGCGCGCAGGCCGCGCTGTTCGAGGACGACGAAGCGCGGCGTGCCATTCTCGACCTGCGCCAGCGCGTCGAGGCGATGCGCCAGCAGGCCGAGCAGCGCCAGAACGAAGAGAACGCACAGCTGCGGCGCAGCCTGCTCGAGCTGCAGACGCAGATCGAGCAGATGCGCGGCGAACTGCAGCGCATGACCGGCCAGAACGAGCAGCTCACGCGCACCATCACCGAGATGCAGCAGCGCCAGGGCGAGATCGACGACAGGCTCAAGAAGAGCGAGCCCACGAAGGTGACCGTCGACGGGCGCGAGTTCTCGGCCGATCCGCGCGAGAAGGCCGACTTCGAAGCCGCGCTGGGCATCTTCCGTGCTGGCCAGTTCGCGCAAGCGCAGACGGCCTTCGCCGAGTTCGTGAAGCGCTATCCGCAGAGCGGCTACAACGCCTCGGCGCTGTTCTGGCTCGGCAACGCGCAGTACGCCACGCGCAACTACAACGAGGCGATCGCCAATTTCCGCTCGATGCTGTCCCTGGCGCCCGACCATGCGAAGGCGCCCGAAGCCGTGCTGTCGATCGCGAACTGCCAGATCGAACTGAAGGACTTGCGCGCCGCGCGCCGCACGCTGGAAGACCTCACCAAGGCCTACCCGCAGTCCGAGGCGGCGCAGGCCGGTCGCGAGCGCCTGTCGCGGCTGCGCTGAAGCAGGGCTCGCGCACGTGAGCGCTGTCCAGCCCGCCCCTGTCGTCGAACTGGACGACGCCGACCTGGCCCGCCGCTTCGGCGGCCTCGAGCGGCTCTATGGCGTACCGGGCGCGGCCCGCATCCGCGACGCCCATGTGCTGGTCGCCGGCATCGGCGGCGTCGGCTCCTGGGCTGTCGAGGCGCTGGCGCGCAGCGGAGTCGGGCGGCTGACGCTGATCGACCTCGACCACATCGCCGAGTCGAACATCAACCGCCAGATCCACGCGCTCGACAGCACCATCGGGCAGGCCAAGGTCGAGGCCATGCGCGAGCGCATCGCGCACATCCATCCTGCCTGCGAGGTGCTCGCCATCGACGACTTCGTCGAGCCCGGCAACTGGCAGGCGTTGCTCGCGAGCGCGCAGGCCGCAAACGGGCCCGTAGCGGCCGTCGTCGATGCCTGCGACCAGGTGCGCGCCAAGCTGGCGATGGCCGTGTGGGCGCGCGAGAGCGGGGCCGGCTTCATCACCGTGGGGGCAGCCGGCGGCAAGCGGCTCGCGCACAAGGTCGACATCGACGACCTCGCCGCGGTGACGCACGATCCGCTGCTCGCGCAACTGCGCCAGCGGCTACGGAAGGAATATGGCGCGCCGCGCGAGGGCCGCAAGATCGGCGTGACCTGCGTCTTCAGCCGCGAAGGCGTTGCACCGCCCGATGCCTCCTGCGCCATCGAGGCCGGCGACGGCACGCTCAACTGCCATGGCTATGGCTCCGTGGTCAGCGTAACGGCCACCTTCGGCCAGTGCGCGACGGGCTGGGTGCTGGATCGGATCGCTCGCAGCGCGACGCTATAATTTCGGGCTTTGCCGGATTCGACGTCCGGTAGAAGAAAAAGAAGTGTGGGACGTTAGCTCAGTTGGTAGAGCAGCGGACTTTTAATCCGTTGGTCACAAGTTCGAATCTTGTACGTCCTACCAGCAATCCGAAAAGATCCCCTTTTGCGATGAGCACTTGGGGATTTTTTTTCGACGACTCGTGGCGTGAATTGCCGTGGCGCTGCTTCGCATTCTCGATGTCGACGCGAACCGTCCTCGATGCGCGTCAAGCCCGTCGCCCACGCTGCATAGATGGCCGACTTCATCAGCTTCTCGCCAATTCCGAACCGTCTGGCCGAAGGAATGAGCCCGATGCCGAGCGTGCCGATGTAAGACCGCGCCTGGCCGTGAGCCGACCATTTGGCACGACCCATCCGCGAATCAACAGGGCCGCCGATCCGGGTTCAACGAGGTCGAAGCGAGAAGTCTCAGGTAGCGCTCCACCGCCCGTTGCTCCGCTTCTTCAAGGCACGCCAAGGTCTGAATCTGTTCCGGCGTGGGTCCGCAACCGCTTCCGCACAGGCGGTCCCCAAGGGACTCGATCAACATCTCGCGCCACGCAAGGGTGGCGGCCCTGCTGCTCACCATCTTCGAGCGCAGCCTTTCCAGTTCTGCGTGGTCGAATGTTTCCATGCCACCTTGAATAGAGTGCTTAAGTTCTAATTCAAGATCGAGGATTGCTCCCGTCTCGTCTGTAGGCAATCAGCCGAAAAGGAGGCGGGCGCAGAGATGCATAGGGGTGCATCTCGACCCGAGGTCGGCGTGGCTCTCAACGCTTGGGATGGACGTAGGCCAGCGCCTTGAAGTCCTCGAAGGTCGGGAGCTCCCAGTCGACGTCGCTCGAGAAGCGATGGCTGTCCAGCCAGGCCGACCAGCAGGCGAACTGCGGCGGCGAAGGCGCGACGACGGGGCGCTGCTTCTTCATCAGCGCGAGCGCATCGAGCGGCGCGAGGCCGCGGTGCACCAGGACGCACAGCGCCAGCGTGGCGGAGCGGCCGATTCCGTACTCGCAATGGATCAGCACACGCTGTCCCTGGTCCAGGAACTCGTTTGCGAAACGAATGCCGTGCTCAAGGTCCGGCATCTCCACCGGACGCATGTCGGTGGTGGGCAGGTGCAGGAGCGTGATGCCGTGGCGCCGGAACAGTTGCGGATCGGGCACCGCCTCGCCACGCAGGTCGATCACGGCCTGGATCCGGTGCTCGTGCGCAAGTAGCTCCGCGCATTCGGAGGGATAGCTGCCGCCTACGGCGAGCAGGTCGGTGATCCAGCTGAAGTTGGGTTGCCAAGCGTCCACGGAGAAACTCTAGCGTCATTGATCTGGCGAGAGTGCAACGGGATATCACACTCGTCGCGCCCCTGATGTAGGTCGACTCTGTAGACCAAAGCGTGCTTTTTTACCTGGATCGCGCAGCCCAATGTAAGCACAATGGATTACATGAAGAGCACTACGCAATCAACGACTCACGAGTGGTGGAAGGACCATGCGGACCAGGCGGAGCAGCGCGCCTTCCTGGATTCTTATCGGTCTGCCCGACGCATCGAGCATGCGGTCGCTTGGCGCCGCAACGTGATGATCGGTTTTCTGGCCCTCGCCGTTCCTGTCCTGCTGCGCCTGATCAGCAGCTTGTGACGAGGGGCTCCGCGGCAACGCGCTGCCGATGGGGCGTGTGGGGAAGAGGGCGCGATCAGTCGGGGCCGCCACCCAGTACCGGCTGGCCGCCCGCAATCGCAGAGACCAGGCCGACGGCGCTTGCGCGCAGCAGCTCCTGCCTCAAGGCCGCCTCCAACTGACTGCGCGCCGTGTCCGGACGATCGTGGTCGTACTCTTCGTCCAACTCGCAGTGCAGGTAGTAGTCAACCCGTGCCATGAGCCGTTCCACCGATGCTGCGAGATCTGTCTCATTCATCTGTTAACTCCTCACCTCGATCCCTGACATGAACTCTGGGCTGCCTTTTCCTCGGCACCTTGCCCGGCATTATGAACTTGACAGTCGGTCAGACCGGATTTCGTCAGATGGTATGCCGTCGTCGTGTGGGGGCAAACAAACAGGTTGGGCCAGCGACGACAAGCAAGACGCGCTCAGTTGGGGCGCAGGCGTGCCCATCCGAAGCGGCGGCGCGGGGTGGTGGCGAGGCCGTCGATCTGGCCCTTGTCCCCTGGAGCTCGCCCAGGGCCCGCAGGGCGGTGTACCCGATAGCGGCGGAGACCAGTTGGCCCGCGATGGGTACGTACTTGGCGGCCTGCTTCGCCGTCAGGCGGATGCCGGCGTGGCGAGCCAGCTTGATCAGCAGCTCACGCGTCATCAGCTTGCCCACCAGCAGGGCGCCGGCCGCGGCTGCGGCTTTCTGGATGCGCTCGCGCTGGTGAGGCGCGAGCCCTTCGATCTGAGCCACCGAGAGACCGAATTCGGCGCTGATTCGCGGAATCAGCCGAGACAGCAGGGCGGCGTCTGCGGCCCAGTCGACCCCGGGGATGGGCACTGCGCTGGCGGCGGCCGCCATCAGCGCCTTGCGCCCGAGCATGCGCCGGCTGCGCTGGATGGCCGCGATCAGCTGCGGATCGCCGCGTGCGAGTTCGAGGGCCGAGGGCATGGCTCGCCGAAGGCTATCACGTCTGGTCAGCCGTCGGCCAGTGCTTCGATCTGGTCCGACAGGGCGAGCCAGCGCTCCTCGAGCCGGCTGATTTCCTCGTTCAGCACTTTGAGGCGCCGGCCCGTCTCGGCGATCTCGGGCGACGGAAGCGGGGCCGATAGCCGTGCTTCCAGCGCGGTCTTTTCGGCGCCGGCGGCGGCGAGTCGCTCGTCGACCTGCGCCAGCTCGCGCTTCAGCGGCTTGGCTTGGCCGCCGCGCTGCTGGCGCTCCTGCGCGGCCATCGAGGGGGAGGGCGCAGCCGCGACGGCGGCAGCGGCACTCTCGGCCTCGCGCGTGGCCAGCTTGGCCTCCTCGCGCACGCGCTTGGCTTCGTCGAGCAGGTAGCGCTGGTAGTCGTCGAGGTCGCCGTCGAAGTCGCTGACGCGGCCGCGGCCGACCAGCCAGAATTCGTCGCAGACCGAGCGCAGCAGCGCACGGTCGTGGCTGACCAGCATCAGCGTGCCCTCGAATTCGTTGAGCGCGACGGCCAGGGCCTCGCGGGTGGCGAGGTCCAGGTGGTTGGTCGGCTCGTCGAGCAGCAGCAGGTTGGGGCGCTGCCAGACCATCATGGCCAGCACCAGGCGCGCCTTTTCGCCGCCACTCATGGTGCCGACCGCCTGCTTCACCATGTCGCCGCTGAAGTTGAAGCTGCCGAGGAAGCCGCGCAGGTCCTGCTCGCCGGTGCGCTCGCGGGCATTGGGACCGAGCTCGCGCGCCAGTCGCACCATGTGCTCGAGCGGCGTGTCTTGGGGCCGCAGCACGTCGAGCTCCTGCTGCGCGAAGTAGCCGATGTTGAGGCCCTTGCCCTCGGTCACGGTGCCGGCGAGCGCGCTCATTTCTCGGGCGATGGTCTTCACCAGCGTGGATTTGCCCTGGCCATTGGCGCCCAGGATGCCGATCCGCTGGCCGGCAAGCACCGAGCGGTTGACGCCTGTCAGGATGGTCCTCGGAGGCCCGTCGTCCTGCAGGTAGCCGAAGCTCGCCGCGCTGATGGTGAGCATCGGATTCGGGATGTTCCCGGGCTCCTTGAACTCGAAGCTGAAGTCGGCCTCGGCCAGCAGCGGCGCGACCTTTTCCATGCGCTCCAGCGCCTTCACCCGGCTCTGGGCCTGCTTGGCCTTGCTGGCCTTGGCCTTGAACCGGTCGATGAACTTCTGCAGGTGGGCGATCTTGTCCTGCTGCTTGGAAAAGGCCGCCTGCTGCAGCTCCAGCTGCTGGGCGCGCAGCGTTTCGAAAGCGCTGTAATTGCCGCCGTAGCGGGTGAGCTGCTCGTGCGCGATGTGCAGGGTGACATCGGTCACGGCATCGAGGAACTCGCGGTCGTGGCTGATCACGATCATGGTGCCGGCGTATTTCTGCAACCAGGCTTCGAGCCAGACCAGGGCATCCAGGTCCAGGTGATTGGTCGGTTCGTCGAGCAGCAGCAGGTCGCTTGGACACATCAGCGCGCGCGCCAGCTGCAGGCGCATGCGCCAGCCGCCGGAGAAGCTGTTGACCGGTTGATCCAGCTCGTGGACCTTGAAGCCCAGGCCGAGGATCAGCGCCTGCGCGCGCGGCACCGCGTCGTGTTCCCCGGCGTCGTGCAGGTCGGTGTAGGCGTGAGCCAGGGCCATGCCGATGTCGGGGTCGTCAGGGTCGGCGGCATGGCCGGCTTCGGCGAGTGCGAGTGCCTCGCGCAGCTCCACCAGCCGGGTGTCGCCGCCGACCACGAAGTCGGTTGCCGACTCCTCGGTCTCGGGCATGTTCTGCGCGACCTGGGCCAGGCGCCAGGACGGCGGTACCGAGAAGTCTCCCCCGTCCTCGTGCAGCGTGCCGTTGAAGAGGGCGAACAGGGTGGACTTGCCGGCGCCGTTGCGCCCCACCAGCCCGACCTTCTCGCCGGGATTGATGGTGACGTTCGCGCCGTTGAGCAGGACCTTGGCGCTGCGGCGCAGGATGACGTTTCTTAAGGTGATCATGTCAGCGCCTGCCAGGCCGCCCGAAGGACGCTGAGCGCCCCCTCGGGGGGCAGCGATACACGAAGGGATGAGCGTGGGGGCATTTCATTTCAGGGATTCGCGCGTGACCAGCAACACCTGGTCGTCTCCGGCGCTGGTGGCAAGCCACACTACTTCGAGTTTGGGGAACGCCGCCTCGAACTGTGGGCGCTCGTTGCCGATCTCCAGCACCAGCACGGCGTTGTCGCTCATGCGGGCAGGCGCATCGGCGAACAGGCGGCGCACGAAGTCCATGCCGTCGGCGCCGCCGGCCAATGCCAGCTCGGGCTCGGCGCGGTACTCAGCGGGCAGCGCGGCCATGCTCCGAGCGTTGACGTAAGGCGGGTTGCAGAGGATGAGGTCGTAGGGTCCGCGCACGGCGGCGAGCCCGTCGGATTCGATCAAGGTGATGCGATCGTCCAGCGCGTGGCGCGTGACGTTGATGGCCGCGACCTCGAGGGCCTCGGTCGAAAGATCGGCCGCATCGATGCGAGTGTCCGGATAGGTCAGGGCGGCCAGCACGGCGAGGCTGCCGTTGCCGGTGCACAGGTCCAGCACCCGTTGCGTGTGCTCGCCGAGCCAGGGGTCGATGGTTCCGTCGGCCAGCAGCTCGGCGATGAAGCTGCGCGGCACGATGGCCCGCTCGTCCACGTAGAAGGGCACGCCCTGCAGCCAGGCTTCCTTGGTGAGGTAGGCCGCGGGCTTGCGCGTCGCGATGCGTGCCGCCAGGAGCTCGGCCACACGCGCCACATCGGCCGGCGAGACCGGGCGCTCGGCTGCTTCGTCGAGGCTGTCGAGCGGCAGGCCCAGGCGCCACAGCACCAGCCAGGCCGCTTCGTCGAAGGCATTGGTCGTGCCGTGGCCGAAGGCGACGCCGGCCTCGGCCAGCTGCTTTTCGCCGGCCTCGATCAATTCGATGACTGTCGTCATTTACTTGCCAGCGCTTCGAGCCGATCCAGCGTGCGTTGGTAGATGTTCTTGAGCTGCTCGATCTCGGCGACGGCGATGTGCTCGTCGATCTTGTGGATGCTGGCGTTGACCGGCCCCAGTTCCACCACCTGCCTGCAGATCTTCGCGATGAAGCGCGCGTCGCTGGTGCCGCCGCTGGTCGAGAGCTCGGTCTCGATGCCGGTCTCGTCGCGGATGGCCTGCTGCACCGCGGCCACCAGCTCGCCGGGCTGCGTCAGGAAGGGCAGGCCGCCCACGGTCCACGAGAGGGTGTAGTCGAGCCCGTGCGCATCGAGCACCGCCTTGACCCGCGACTGCAGGGACTCGGGGGTGGCTTCGGTCGAGAACCGGAAGTTGAAGTCGACCACCGCACTGCCGGGAATCACGTTGCTGGCGCCGGTGCCCGCGTGGATGTTGCTGATCTGCCAGCTGGTCGGCTGGAAGTACGGATTGGGCGCCGCGTCCCAGCCGCCCGCCGCGTTGATCGCGACGAGTTCCGCCAGCGCGGGCGCGAAGGCATGCACCGGGTTCTTCGCGAGGTGCGGGTAGGCGATGTGGCCCTGCACGCCCTGGATGGTGAGCCGGCCGCTCATGGTGCCGCGCCGCCCGTTCTTGATCATGTCGCCGCAGCGCTCGACCGAGGTCGGCTCGCCGACGATGCAGTAGTCGACGCGTTCCCCGCGCGCGGCCAGCGCGTTGCACACCACGACCGTGCCGTCGACGGCTGGGCCTTCCTCGTCGCTGGTGAGCAGCAGGGCCAGGGTGAGCCGAGGGTCGGGCCGGGTGGCCAGGAAGTCCTCGATCGCGACCACGAAGGCGGCCAGCGAGGTCTTCATGTCGCAGGCCCCGCGGCCGTACAGCTTGCCGTCGCGGTGGGTGGGCGTGAAGGGGTGGCTCTTCCACTGCTCCAGCGGGCCGGTAGGCACCACGTCGGTGTGGCCGGCGAAGGCCAGGGTGCGCGCGGCCTCGGCGGCCGCGCTGCCCGGGCGCACGGCCCACAGGTTGGTCACGCGGAAGTCGGCTGGGCCGCTTTCGAAGGTCTCGAGCCTGAACCCCAGCTGCGCCAGCCGCTCGCCGAGGATCTGCTGGCAGCCCGCGTCGTCGGGGGTGACCGAGGCGCGGGTGATCAGTTGTTCGGCGAGTTGCAGCGTACGGGACATGAAAGGAGCTAGTGTCGGACGTCGAGCGTGATGTCCGTGAAGGAGGGTTCGTCCACCTGGTCGAGCAGGGCATGCTCTTCCTTGCGCGCCGGCGCCGCATTGCGGTTCTGCAGGCGCCACATCAGGTTGGTCGGGGAGTCGGCCTGCGACAGGCCTTCATCGCGGCTGACGCGGTTCTCGGTGATGAGGCGGGCGATGTCTTCCTCGAAGGTCTGCGAGCCTTCGGCCATGGATTGTTCCATCGCCTCCTTGACGCCGGAGAAGTCGCCCTTGCTGATCAGGTCGGCCACCAACGCCGTGTTGAGCATGACCTCCAGCGCCGGCACGCGGCCGCCCTCTGGCGTGCGCAGCAGGCGCTGCGCGATGATCGCCCGCAGCGCGCCGCTCAGGTCCCCCAGCAGGGTGGCGCGCACTTCGACCGGGTAGAAGCTCAGGATCCGGTTGAGCGCGCGGTAGCTGTTGTTGGCGTGCAGCGTGGCCACGCACAGGTGGCCCGACTGGGCGTAGGCGATGGCGGCCGTCATGGTCTCGCGGTCGCGGATTTCGCCGATCTGGATGACGTCGGGCGCCTGGCGCAGTGCGTTCTTGAGCGCGATCTGCAGGGACTCCGTGTCGCTGCCGACATCGCGCTGGTTCACCATCGACTTCTTGTTGGTGTAGGTGAATTCGATCGGCTCCTCGACGGTGAGGATGTGGCCGCTGGCGTGCTCGTTGCGGTAGTCCAGCATCGAGGCCAGCGTGGTGCTCTTGCCGGCGCCGGTGGAGCCCACCATCAGGATGAGGCCGCGCTTTTCCATCACCAGGGTCTTGAGGATCTCGGGCAGGTTCAGGTCCGCGAAGGTGGGGATTTCCGAGGCGATGTGCCGCACCACCACGGCGTAACTGCCGCGCTGGCGCATGCCGCTGATGCGGAAGTTGCCCGCGCCCTCGAGGGCGACCGCCATGTTGAGCTCGCCGGTGCGTTCCAGCTCGGCGATGCGCGCCTCGGGCACCACCTCCGCCAGCAGGACGAGCGGCGCCTCGGGGGGCAGCACCTGCCCGTTGATGGGCACGCAGTTGCCGTTGATCCGGATCAGTGCCGGGGAGTGGGCCGACAGGTAGATGTCGGATGCCTTGCGCTCGGCCATCAGGCGCAGAATTCGCTCCATCGTCTTCATCGGCTCTCTCCTCCAGCGTGGTTGTGAAAGGGTGTCGCGGCTTGCTTCAATCGCGCAGCAGGTCGTTCAGCGAGGTCTTGGCGCGCGTCTGCGCGTCAACGCGCTTGACGATGATCGCGGCGTACAGGCTGTACTTGCCGTTGTCCTTGGGCAGCGAGCCGCTGATGACCACCGAGCCGGCGGGCACGCGGCCGTAGCTGACTTCGCCGGTAGTGCGGTCGTAGATCGGGGTGCTCTGGCCGATGTACACGCCCATCGAGAGAACGGAGTTCTCTTCGATCACCACGCCCTCGACCACTTCGGAGCGCGCGCCGATGAAGCAGTTGTCCTCGATGATGGTCGGGCCGGCCTGCAGCGGCTCCAGCACGCCGCCGATGCCGACGCCGCCCGAAAGGTGCACGTTGGCGCCGATCTGCGCGCAGGAGCCGACGGTGGCCCAGGTGTCGACCATGGTGCCCTCGCCGACATAGGCGCCGATGTTCACGTAGGAGGGCATCAGGATCGCGCCCTTGGCGATGTAGCTGCCGCGGCGCGCCACGGCCGGGGGCACGATGCGGACGCCGGCTTCCTTGAGCTCGTTGGCCGAGAGATGCGAGAACTTGGTCGGCACCTTGTCGTAGAAGCCGAGCGAGCCGGCCTGCATCTGCTCGTTGTCCTTGAGGCGGAAGGACAGCAGCACCGCCTTCTTGATCCACTGGTGCACGGTCCACTGGCCCACGGCCTCGCGGGTGGCGACGCGCAGGTGGCCGTTGTTGAGTTCGGCGATCACATGCTCGACCGCATCGCGAACTTCCTTCGGGGCGCTGGTGGGAGAAAGATTGGCGCGGTCTTCCCACGCGGCGTCGATGGTCTGCTGGAGTTGCTGGGTCATGGATGGGCTCGGTTCTGGATGAAGTTCACGATGCGCTGCGCGGCCTCGGTGCATTCGGCGGTGTCGGCCACCAGCGCCATGCGGATGCGGCCGCGGCCCGGGTTGGCGCCGCCGGCTTCGCGGGCCAGATAGCTGCCGGGCAGCACGGTCACATTGTATTGAGCGTAGAGCGCACGGGCGAAGGCGGCGTCGTCGCCCTGCCACGCCTCGGGCACGCCGGCCCACAGGTAGAAGCTGGCATCGGGCAGCCGCACGTCCAGCACCTTTTCGAGCAGGGGCGTGACGGCCGCGAACTTGGCGCGGTACTGGGCGCGGTTCTCGATGACGTGCGTCTCGTCGCCCCACGCCGCGATGCTGGCTGCTGCGACCGCCCCGCTCATGGCGCTGCCGTGATAAGTGCGATAGAGCAGAAAGGACTTGATGATCGCGGCATCGCCCGCCACGAAGCCGCTGCGCAGGCCCGGGACGTTGCTGCGCTTCGAGAGGGAGGTGAGGGCGATGAGATTGCGGAAGTCGCTGCGGCCCAGCATCGCCGCGGCTTGCAGGCCCCCGAGCGGTGGCTCGTCGCGAAAGTAGATCTCGCTGTAGCACTCGTCGGCCGCGATCACGAAGCCATGGCGGTCGGACAGCGCGAAGAGCTTCTGCCATTCCTCCATCGGCATCACGGCACCGGTGGGGTTGCCGGGCGAGCACACGAAGACCAGCTGGGTGCGCTCCCACACCGCGGCAGGGACGCTGTCCCAGTCGACTGCGAAGTTGCGCGCCGGCACGCTGGGCACGTACCAGGGCTCGGCGCCCGCCAGCAAGGCCGCGCCCTCATAGATCTGATAGAACGGGTTGGGCGAGAGCACCACCGGGGCAGGTGTCGTCGACGCATCGATCACCGTCTGCGCGAGCGCGAACAGCGCCTCGCGCGATCCGTTGACCGGCAGCACCTGCGTGGCAGGGTCCAGTTCGAGCGCGTAGCGGCGCTGCAGCCAGCCCGTGAAGGACTGGCGCAGCTTCAGGTCGCCGGCGGTCGCGGGATACACCGCCAGCGCGCCCAGGCCGGCCGACAGCGCCTGCTTGATGAACTCCGGCGTCGGGTGCTTGGGTTCGCCGATGCCGAGGCTGATGGGCGAGAGATCCGGGTTCGGCGTGACATCCGCGAAGAGCCGGCGCAGCCGCTCGAAGGGGTAGGGCTGCAGCCTGGAAAGCAGGGGATTCATGTTGTCGATGTTCAGAGCTTCTTGACCAGCACCTGGCTCTTGCGATCCCAGTTGTACTTGCGCTTGCGCGCCTCGGGCAGCCAGTCGGGGTTGACCTGCTGGAAGCCGCGCCTGAGGAACCAGTGCATCGTGCGGGTGGTCAGCACGAAGATGCTTTCGAGGCCGCTCGCCTTGGCGCGCTGCTCGATGCGCTTGAGGATGCGCTCGCCGTCGCCTTGCGACTGCGATTGCGGCGACACGGTGAGTGCCGCCATCTCCGCCGTCTTGGCTTCCGGGTAGGGGTAGAGCGCGGCGCAGCCGAAGATCACGCCGTCGTGCTCGATCACCGTGTACTGGCCGATGTCGCGCTCGATCTCGGTGCGGCTGCGCTTGACCAGGGTGCCGTCGCGCTCGAACGGCTCGATCAGCTGCAGGATGCCGCCGATGTCGTCGGCGGTTGCCTCGCGCAGCGATTCGAGCTTCTCGTCGATCACCATGGTGCCGATGCCGTCGTGCACGTAGACCTCGAGCAGCAGCGAGCCGTCCACCGAGAAGGGAATGATGTGGTTGCGCTCCACGCCTGCTTCGCAAGCCTTCACGCAATGCTGCAGGTAGAACCCGGTGTCGGTCGGCCTCTGCGGCGGCGGGAGCGAGGCCAGCAGCTTCGTCGCGCTGTCGAGCGGGAGCTCGGTGTCGATGGGGTTGTCTTCGCTGACAGGCTGGGCCGCGTCCTGCGGGATGCCTGGTATTTCGGTCAGGAAGATCAGCTTGTCGGCCTGGATCGAGATCGCCACGCTGGTCGCGACCTCCTCCATCGTCAGGTTGAAGGCCTCGCCGGTGGGCGAGAAGCCGAAGGGCGACATCAGCACCATGGCGCCGAAGTCCAGTCCGCGCCGGATGCCGGCGGCGTCCACCTTGCGCACCAGGCCCGAGTGCTGGAAGTCGACGCCGTCGACGACGCCGACCGGCCGCGCCGTGATGAAGTTGCCGGAGATCATGCGCACGGTGGAGCCCGCCATGGGCGTGTTCGGCAGGCCCTGGCTGAATGCGGCCTCGATCTCGTAGCGCAGCTGGCCGGCGGCTTCCTGTGCGCAATCGAGCGCCACTTCGTCGGTGATGCGGATGCCATGCGAGTACTTCGCCTCGTGGCCCTTCGCGCGCAGCTGCTCGTTGACCTGTGGCCGGAAGCCGTGCACCAGCACCACCTTGACGCCCATGCTCTGGATCAGCGCCAGGTCCTGCGCGATGTTGGGCAGCTTGCCGGCGGCGATGGCCTCGCCCGCCATGGCGACCACGAAGGTCTTGCCGCGGTGCATGTGGATGTAGGGTGCCACCGAGCGGAACCAGGGGACGAAGGTGAAGTTGAAGACGGTGGACATGGAGGGTCAGGCGGGCAGGAAGTCGGGGCGCAAGATAATTGGGGATTTTCCCCGAACTGCCGCCTTGTCCTCGACTGCGCTCCGAATCGAATTTCCAGAAGCCCTGCCGGTGTCGGCCCGGCGCGACGAAATCATGGCGGCCATCGCCGCTCACCAGGTCGTCATCGTCTGCGGCGAGACCGGCTCCGGCAAGACCACCCAGCTGCCCAAGATCTCGCTGGCGATGGGCCGCGGCAAGCTCAACGCGCCGCCCGGGCAAGGCCGGCTGATCGGCCATACGCAGCCACGGCGCATCGCCGCCTCCTCGGTTGCCAAGCGCATCGCGGAAGAGCTCAAGACGCCCCTGGGCGAGGTGGTCGGCTACAAGGTGCGCTTCCAGGACCGCCTGTCGCGCGACGCTTCGGTCAAGCTGATGACCGACGGCATCCTGCTGGCCGAGACGCAGACCGATCCGCTGCTGAAGGCCTACGACACGCTGATCATCGACGAGGCGCACGAGCGTTCGCTCAACATCGATTTCCTGCTGGGTTACCTGCGCGAGATCCTGCCGCGGCGGCCCGACCTCAAGGTGATCGTGACCTCGGCCACTATCGATGCCGAGCGCTTTGCTCGGCATTTCGCGTCTGCGAAAGGTCCGGCGCCGACGATCTATGTCTCCGGTCGCATGTATCCGGTCGAGCAGCGCTATCGCCCCTTCGAGGAGTCGCGCGACTACGACCTCAACAATGCGATCGCCCACGCCGTCGACGAGCTCTGGCGCGACCCGCGCGATGGTGGCGACATCCTGGTCTTCCTGCCCGGCGAGCGCGAGATCCGCGAGGCGGCCGACCACCTGCGCAAGCACCTGAGCCATCAGCCGTTGCTGCGCAACACCGAGGTGCTGCCGCTGTTCGCGCGCCTGTCCCAGGCCGAGCAGGACCGCATCTTCGACAGCCATGGCGGCCGGCGCATCGTGCTGGCGACCAACGTCGCCGAGACCTCGCTGACGGTGCCGGGCATCCGCTACGTGATCGACGCCGGCACGGCGCGGGTCAAGCGCTACAGCTTCCGCAGCAAGGTGGAGCAGCTGCTGGTCGAACCGATCAGCCAGGCCGCGGCCAACCAGCGCGCCGGCCGCTGCGGCCGGGTGGCGAACGGCATCTGCATCCGCCTCTACGACGAGAAGGACTTCGAAGGACGGCCCCGGTTCACCGACCCGGAGATCCTGCGCTCTTCGCTGGCGGGCGTCATCCTGCGGATGAAATCGCTGCACCTGGGCGATGTCGAGCGCTTTCCCTTCCTCGAGGCGCCGCAGCGGCGCGCCATCGCCGACGGCTACCAGCTGCTCAACGAGCTCGGCGCGGTCGACGATGCGAACGAGCTCACTCCCATGGGGATGGAGCTGGCGAAACTGCCGCTGGACCCGCGCGTCGGCCGCATGATCCTGGAGGCGCGCACGCGCGGCGCGCTCGAGGAGGTGCTGGTGATCGCCAGCGCGCTGTCGGTGCAGGACGTGCGCGACCGGCCTCTCGATGCGCAGCAGCAGGCGGACCAGGCGCACGCCAAGTTCGACGACGAGAAGAGCGAGTTCAGCGGGTATCTGCGCCTGTGGCACTGGATTCACGATGCGCGCGGAGGCGTGCCCCCACCTCAGCCCTCGCTCGGCGGCGCAGGAGGCAAGACGGGCGCGCCCACCCACAAGCTCAGCAACCGCCAGTACGAACAGCTCCTGCGGCAGAACTTCATCAACGTCCGCCGTGTCCGCGAATGGCGCGATATCCATTCGCAGCTGCTCACGGTGGTGACGGAGCACAAGTGGCGCATCAACAGCACGCCCGCGAGCTACGAGGCGCTGCACCTGTCCATGTTGTCGGGGCTGCTCGGCAACGTCGGCTGGAAGATGGAGGAAGAGGAGGCCTACCTCGGCGCCCGGGGCATCAAGTTCCATCGCCATCCCGGCGCACACCTCAAGAAGAAGCCCGGCCGCTGGATCGTCTGCGCCGAGCTGGTGGAGACCACGCGCCTCTTCGGCCGCGGCATCGCGAACATCGAGCCTCAATGGCTGGAGCAGGTCGCGGGCCATCTGCTGAAGAAGCAGCTGCTGGATCCGCACTGGGAGAAGAAGAGCGCGCAGGTGGTGGCGCTGGAGCGCGCGACGCTCTACGGGCTGGTGGTCTACAGCGGTCGGCGCGTGGAGTTCGGTCGCGTCGATCCGGTCGCGGCGCGCGAGATCTTCATCCGCGAGGCGCTGGTCGGCGGGCAGTGGGAAAGCAAGCTGCCTTTCCTGGCCGCCAACCGCAAGCTGGTGCGCGAGGTCGAGGGCCTGGAGCACAAGTCGCGGCGCCAGGACGTTCTGGTCGACGACGAGCTGATCTACGCCTTCTACGACGCGCAGCTGCCTCCCGACGTGGCCAGCGGCTTCGCCTTCGAGACCTGGTACGCCCAAGCTTCGAAGGAGGTGCCGAAGCTGCTTTATCTGGCGCGCGAGGAGCTGATGCGCCACCAGGCGGCGGGGATCACGACGCAGTCCTTCCCGCCGACGCTGCGGCTGGGCGGCGTGGACTGCGCGGCCACCTATCTGCACGAGCCCGGCGATCCCAGGGACGGGCTGACCGTGACGGTGCCGCTCTTCGTTTTGAACCAGGTGAGCGAGGAGCGCTGCGAGTGGCTGGTCGCGGGCATGCTCAAGGACAAGGTGCAGGCGCTGCTCAAGAGCCTGCCGCAGAAGCCGCGCGCGCGGCTGGTGCCGCTGCCCGAATCGGCCGCACGGCTGGCCGAGGCGCTGGGAGCGCCCGAGGCCTTTGGCCAGGGTTCGCTGACCGAGGCGCTGCTCAAGCGGGTGCGCAACGAGACCAGCCTCGACGTCAAGCGCACCGACTTCAAGCTCGACATGCTGCCCCCCCACTTGTTCATGAACCTGCGCGTGGTCGACGAGCACGGCCGCCAGCTGGGCATGGGCCGCAACCTCGGTGCGCTGAAGGCGGAGCTGGGCGCTCAGGCGCGCGGTGCCTTCCAGGCGCTGGCGGGGCTGCAGGTGAAGGTCTCGCCGGATGCGCCACCCGCCGCCGATGCCCGGCGGGCCACGCAGACCGCGAGCCGCGCCGCGACGAAGGCCGACACCCCGCCGGCCCTGCCTGCCGGCCAGCGCTACACGAGCTGGAGCTTCGGCGAGCTGCCCGAGCTGATGGAAGTGCGCCGCGGCGCCCAGTCGCTGATCGGATTCCCGGCCCTGGTCGACGCCGGCGACGCGGTGACCATCGAGGTCTTCGACGAGCCGGCGGTGGCCGCTGCCAAGCATCGCGCCGGCTTGCGTCGCCTCGTCGCGTTGCAGCTCAAGGACGCGCTCAAGTACCTCGAGAAGAACATCCCGGACCTGCAGAAGATGGCGGTGGCCTACATGCCGCTGGGCACGGCCGAGGAGCTGCGCGCGCAGATCGTCGAGGTGGCGCTGGAGCGGGCCTTCCTGCAGGAGCCGCTGCCGGCCGACCAGGCCGCCTTCGAGCGCCGCGTGGAGGAGGGGCGGGGGCGGCTCACGCTGATCGCCAACGAGATCGCCCGCCTTGCAGGCACCATCCTCGCGGAATACACGCTGGCTGCGCGCAAGATCAAGGACACCAAGATCCAGCCCGAGGCGACGGCGGACGCCGCGCAGCAGCTGCAGCGCCTGGTCGGCAAGCGCTTCGTCGCGCAGACGCCCTGGCCGCGGCTGGCGCATTTCCCACGCTATCTCAAGGCGATCAGCCTGCGGCTGGACAAGCTGCGCGCCGACCCGGCCCGCGACGCGCAGCGGCTGGTGGAGCTGCGGCCGCAGGAACAGCGCTATTGGCGCCTGGTGGCCGAGCGCAAGGGCGCGGTGGACGAACGCATGGACGAGTTGCGCTGGTTGCTGGAGGAGTTGCGCGTGAGCTTCTTCGCGCAGGAGCTGCGCACGCCGCAGCCGGTGAGCATCAAGCGGCTCGACAAGCTGTGGGCGCAGCTTCAGGGCTGAGGATCCGAGCCGGCAGGCAAAAAAAAAGCCCACCGGGGGTGGGCCTTGCTGTTGCGCCGCCGGCGGGCGCCGCGTTCTCGTTCTATTTCTATAGGTCTATATGCGCCCCATGAGGAGCAGCACGATTACCACCAGCACCACCAGGCCCAGGCCGCCACTCGGCCCGTAGCCCCAGCTGCGGCTGTAGCCCCAGCTCGGCAGAGCGCCTATCAGCAGCAGGATCAGGACGATCAGCAGGATCAGCGAGAGCGACATGGATGACTCCTTGGTGTTGTGTTCCGAGGACTCATGGTCAGTGTGAGTGGTGCCTTTGGCCGCCGGAAGGCGCGCCCTTCCGCGGTCAGGACTCTCCTACCGTTCGTGTCAGAGCCGGGCCAGCCGGTCGAGCGCCGCCCTGAGCGTCTCGTCCTTCTTGGCGAAGCAGAAGCGCACCACGCGCTGGTCGAAACCCTCGGCGTAGAAGGCCGACAGCGGGATGGCGGCAACGCCGATCTCGCGGGTGAGCCACTGGCAGAAATCGGCTTCGCCGAGGTCGCTGACCTCGCGGATGTCGACGCACTGGAAGTAGGTGCCGGCGCTGGGCAGCAGCTTGAAACGGGTCTTCGCCAGGCCCTCGGCGAACAGGTCGCGCTTGCGCTGGTAGAAAGCCGGCAACTCCAGGTAGGGCGCCGGGTCGGCCATGTAGCTGGCGAGCGCGTGCTGCATCGGCGTGTTGACCGTGAACACGTTGAACTGGTGCACCTTGCGGAACTCGGCCGTGAGCGGCGCCGGCGCCGCGACGTAGCCGACCTTCCAGCCCGTCACGTGGTAGGTCTTGCCGAAGCTGCTGACGATGAAGCTGCGTGCCGCCAGGCCGGGGAAGCGCGCCGCACTTTCGTGGCGCGCACCGGTGTAGACCATGTGCTCGTAGACCTCGTCGCTGATCACCAGCACGTCGGTCGGTGCGAGGAGTTCCTCGAGCCGGCGCATCTCGGCCTCGGTCCACACGGTGGCACTGGGGTTGTGCGGCGTGTTGACGATGATCGCGCGCGTGCGCGGGGTGAGCGCGGCCGCCACCTTGTCGAAGTCGGGCCGGAAGCTGCCGGGCGTGAGCGGCACCCGCACCACCGTGCCGCCGGCCAGCTCGATATTGGGCGCATAGCTGTCGTAGCAGGGCTCGAGCACGATCACTTCGTCGCCGGCACGCACCACCGAGAGGATCGCGGTGATGATGGCCTGCGTGGCGCCGGCCGTGATGGTGATCTCGCTCGCCGGGTCGTAACGGTGGCCGTAGAGCGTCTCGACCTTCGCGGCAATCGCCTCGCGCAACGGCAGGATGCCGGGCATCGGAGGGTACTGGTTGTGGCCGGCGGCCATGGCGGCAGTCACCGCATCGAGCAGCTTGGGGTCGCACTCGAAATCGGGGAAGCCCTGGCCGAGGTTGACGGCGTTCTTCTCGGCGGCCAGCGCCGACATCACGGTGAAGATGGTGGTGCCGACGCTCGGCAGCTTGGTCTGCACGTTGGGGGTGCGGGCAGCGGTGCTCACATTGGCCCCCACGCTCGGCACTTCGTGTACTCGCTGCCCCCCGAGGGGGCTTTCGCCACTTGGGGCGGCCCTGCGTCGCTCATAGTTCGTAGTCCTGGTTGTGACCTGCCAATGCCTTGGCGATCAGGTTGCGGTCGAGCCGGTCCGACAGCAGCTCGGCGAATTTGAAGACGAAGTTGCGCAGGTAGGCGCTGCGCTTGAAGGCCACCCGGGCGATGTTGGTGCCGAACACATGGCCCATCGGCCGCACCACCAGGTCGGCATTGGAGTCGTCGCGCACGGCCATCTCTGCCACGATGCCGACGCCCAGGCCGAGGCGCACGTAGGTCTTGATCACGTCGGAGTCGATGGCCTCCAGCGCGATGCGCGGCGTGAGCTTCTTCTGCGCGAAGGCATGGTCGATGCGCGTGCGACCGGTGAAGGAGGGGTGATAGGTGATGATCGGCTCGGCCGCGATGTCCTCGAGATGGATGCGCTCCTTGTCCGCCAAGGGGTGCGTCTTGGGCAGCACCAGCACGTGCTGCCACTCGTAGCAGGGCAGGGTCACGAGCTCGGTGTAGTCCGCGAGCGACTCGGTGGCGATGCCGATCTCGGCGATCTCGTCCATCACCATTCGCGCGACCTGGTCGGGCGAGCCCTGGTGCAGGCTCACGTTGACCTTGGGGTAGGCCTCGCGCAGCTTGGCCACCGGGACCGGCAGCACGTAGCGGGCCTGCGTGTGGGTGGTGGCGATCGAGAGGGTGCCGCTGTCCTGGGCGCTGAACTGCTCGCCGATGCGCTTGAGGTTGCCCACCTCGCGCATGATGAGCTCGATGCTCGCGAGCACATGCTGGCCGGGCTCGGTCACGCGCTTCAGGCGCTTGCCGTGTCGCGCGAAGATCTCCACGCCCAGTTCTTCCTCGAGCTCGATGATTGCCTTCGACACGCCGGGCTGCGAGGTGTGGAGGGCCTTGGCCGCCTCGGTCAGGTTGAGGTTGCGACGCACCGCCTCCTGCACGAACCTGAACTGGTGAAGATTCATAACAAATTCCGTCTTATTTCTGGATTCATTATGCCTTCCCGGTCTATGGAAGGCACCGAAATGTTCAGGATCTGAGTGCGAGCCGGGCCAGCAGATCGAGCACCTCGGGCTCCTCGCCGACGGCGCGCGCCAGTTCAACCGGCACCTGCGGGTGCAGTGCGCGGAGTTCTTCCAGCAGCCGCGGCAGATCTTCCCGCAGATGCTTGCCCATGCCGAGGAAGAGCGGCACCACGCGCACGGCCGCGGCCCCGCCGGCGACCAGCTCCGCCATGGCGGTTCGCAGGTCGGGCTGGGACAGCTCGAGATAGGCGCAGCGCACCTGCACCCCCGGATCGATTTCGGCCACCCGCCGCGCCACGGCTTCCACCGGCGCGCGCCAACGGACGTCGCGCGAGCCGTGCGCGAGCAGCACGATGCCAAGAGCGCGTTCCTGCATGCGCGCCGCTAGCGCCGCAGCACCAGCCAGGTGAAGGCCGCCAGCGACATCACCGAATAGATCAGCCCGGGGGCGGCGGCGGTGATCCAGGGCCACCAATTGCTCAGGTTGCCCAGGTAGCCGAACACGTTGTTCAGCAGGAAGAAGCTGATGCCGATCATCACGCCGCCGAACACGTAGGCCGTGATGCCGGCCTGGCGGAAATGCAGGTAGGCGAAGGGCAGGGCGAGCACCACCATCACCAGGCACGACAGCGGGTAGAAGACCTTGCGCCAGAACTCGATCTCGTAGCGCTGCGCGGTCTGGCCGTTGGCATCGAGGTGCTGGATGTATTCGAACAGGTCGATGGTGCGCATGCGATCCGGCCGCAGCAGCGCCACCGACACCATCTCGTTGGTGAGCGAACTCGGCCAGTTGACGACCGGGGTGTGCGTGGTGATGACGCGGGCCTTGTCGGCGTTGCCCGTGTCGTACTGCTGCTGTTCGACGCCGATCAGCGTCCACGCGCCATCGGAGATGCGCGCCTGCGAGGCGGAGGTGTGCGAGACCAGCAGGCCCTTCGCGCCGAACTCGAAGATGCGCAGGTCCTTCAGCGTGCCGTCGCGCGAGATGGAGGCCACGTTCACGGCATAGGACTTGTCGCCCTGCTTTTCGCGGAGCCACGCGCCGGTGTAGCCCACCATCGAGAAGGTGCCCTGGTAGCGCGACTTCAACAGCTGGGCGGTGCGGTCGGAAGCCGGCGAGACATAGTCGCCCACAGCGAAGGTCAGGAACACGAAACCGAGGCCCAGCACGAGCAGGGTGCGCAGCGCGCGCCAGGGGCCGAGCCCGCTGGTGCGAAGGATCGTGTACTCGGAGCTCTGCGCCAGCCGCGCCATCACGAAGATGGTGCCGATCAGCACCGCAATCGGCAGCAGCTCGTAGAGGTGGCTCGGGATCAGCAGGGCGACGTACATCAGCGCCTGGGCCGCGCCGTAGCCCAGGGTACCGGGCTGGCCGATGGACTGCAGCTCGTCGACGAAGTCGAAGAAGAAGAACAGGCTCAGGAAGCCCAGGGTCACGAAGGCCACCGCCTTCAGCACCTCGACGTAGATCAGTCGGCGAATGGTTTTCACGTTTCGGAACTCGCCGGCAATCGGCGGCGGACGGGGAACGGGCGCCAGCTCCAGTTGAAATGGCGCTTGGCGAGCCAGAGCAGGGCAAGTGCCAGCGCGCCGCCATGCAGCGCCAGCATGAAGCCGCCCATGCTGTAGCGGCCCGTGCCGACCCAGTTCTGGCCGAGGTTGAGCAGGTTGTAGTAAAGGACGAAGGCGCACAGCGCGAACAGCTGGTTGCCGCTTCGGCCCACGCGCGGATTCGCGCTCGACACGGTCAGCGCCAGCACCACGAAGTTGATGGCCGCGAGCACCATGCCGATGCGCCAGGCCAGCTCGCCGTTGTTCGCCAGGCTGGGCTCGCGCATCAGGTTCAGGGTGGTCTTGGCACGTACGGGCGCGGCGCCGTTGGAGGGATCGATGTCGCTCCCGACCTTGGCGCCGTAGCTGCGGAACTCGCTGATCTTGAGCTCGCCGGGCAGCAGCGGTCGTTCCAGCCGCTGACCGTTGCTCAGCATCAGGTAGCGCGATTCACCGATGGTCTCGATGCGGCCGCTCTGCGCAGAGGTGATGATCTGCATGTTGCGCTCGAGCGAGGAGATGAACACATTGCTGGCCGTGGCGCTGTCGGGCGCGTCCTTGTCGATGAAGAACACCCGCAGGCGTCCGGCCGACTCGCGGAACTCGCCGGGCGCCACGCGTTCGATGTCGCTGCGGCGCTGGTACTGCTCGCGCATGCCCTGGGTCTGCGAGTTGGCCCAGGGCCAGCCGACCAGGGCGAACACGGCGATCAGCAGCAGGATGGGCCAGGCGAAGCGGAACAGCGGCGGCGTGAAATCGGCCAGGCCGCGGCCGCTGGAGAACCAGATCACCATCTCGCTGTCGCGGTACATGCGCGACAGCGTGCCCACGATGGAGACGAACAGGCTGAGGCTCAGGATGGTGGGCATGTAGCCGAGTACCGTGTAGGTCATCACCAGGAAGACCTCGGAGGGGTTCACGCTGCCCCTGGCCGCGAGGCCGAGCGTGCGGATCAGCATCATGGTCATCACGATGGTGACGAGCACGACCAGCGTGGCCCCGAAGCTGCGCGACAGCTCCTTGCGTATGGAGGAATGGAATAACATCGTCGAGGGAAAAAAAGGATTATGGACTTTCAACTCAAGACCCTCTCCACCACCCAGGCTGCCACCGAAAAATGCGATGCGCTCATCGTGCTCGCCGCAGCCGGAAGCTCCCCCTCCAAGGATGTGATCGCGACGCTCCTCTCCGACGCCCGCAAGGCGGGCGACCTGGGCGACAAGGCCGGCAAGCTGCTGGCCTTGTACCGCTCGCCTGGCGTGGCAGCGCCGCGGGTGCTGCTGGCCTCGGTAGGCGACGGCCAGCCCGCCTCGGTGCGCACCGGCGTGCTCGCCGCCGTCGCCGCGGCCAAGGCGGCGGACCCCAAGCGGGTGGCGATCGTCTTCGCCCAGCCCACCGACGCCGCCGGACTGTGCAGTGCGGTGATCGCGGCGGCCGACGCGAGTTACGTCTACACCGCCACCAAGTCCACGCCCGAGCCGCGCTCGATTCGCCAGCTGAGCTTCGGCGTGGCGGACGCGGCGGCGCTGCGGGGGGCATTCGACGAGGCCGCGGCCACGGTCGCGGGCATCGAGCTGGCCAAGGAGTGGGCCAACCGCCCCGGCAACCACTGCACCCCCACGATGCTGGCCGACGCAGCGCAGGAGCTCGCTTCGCTGCCGCAGGTGAAGTGCGAGGTGCTGGGGCCGAAGGAGGTCCAGAAGCTCGGCATGGGCGCGTTCAGCGCGGTTGCGCAGGGCTCGGCCGAGCCGCTGCGTTTCATCGTCCTGCGCTACCAGGGAGCTCCCAAGGACGAGGCGCCCGTGGTGCTGGTGGGCAAGGGCATCACCTTCGATACCGGCGGCGTCTCGCTCAAGCCGGCGGCCGAGATGGACGAGATGAAGTTCGACATGTGCGGCGCCGCCAGCGTGCTGGGCGTGTTCCGCGCGCTCGGCGACATCCGCCCCGCGCTCAACGTCGTGGGGCTGATCCCGACCTGCGAGAACATGAACGACGGCCGCGCGATCAAGCCCGGCGACGTGATCACCAGCATGAGCGGGCAGACCATCGAGATCCTCAACACCGATGCAGAGGGGCGCCTGATCCTGTGCGACGCGCTGACCTACGCCAAGCGCTTCGACCCGGCCGTGGTGGTCGACATCGCCACGCTGACCGGCGCCTGCGTGGTGGCGCTGGGCGGGGTGCGCAGCGGCCTTTTCGCCAGCGACGACGGGCTGGCCGATGCGCTGCAGGCCGCCGGCGAGGCATCGCAGGACCGCTGCTGGCGCATGCCGCTCGACGAGGACTACGCCGAGGGCCTCAAGACCAATTTCGCCGACGTGGCGAATGTCGCAGGCCGGGCCGGCGGCGCGGTCACGGCGGCCAAGTTCCTGCAGCGCTTCGCCGGCGATTTCCCATGGGCGCACCTGGACATCGCGGGCACGGCATGGAAGAGCGGTGCGGCCAAGGGCGCAACCGGGCGGCCCGTCGGCCTGCTGCTGTCCTATCTGCTGGAGCGGGCCCGCCAGGGCGCCGCCCGGCCGGTGCCGCGCAGGGCCCGCAAGCACGCCAAGGCCCGGTAACTGCCATGACCGAGATCGACTTCCACTTCAACACGCCCGACAAGGTGAACTACGCCTGCCGGTTGCTGCGCAAGGCCGTCGGCGCGCGCGGCGCGCGCGTGGTGGTGGTCGCCGATGCGCCGATGCTGGAAGCGGTCGATCTCGCGCTCTGGACCTTCGCGCCCGCGGAGTTCATCGCCCACTGCCGCAGCGATGGAGAGCCGGATACGGTGGCGCGCTCGCCGGTGGTTCTGGCCGAGAGCGGCGATGCGCCGCTCCCGCACCGCCAGGTGCTGGTGAACCTCGGTCACGCGGTGCCCGGCGGCTTCGAACGCTTCGACCGCCTGATCGATATCGTGAGTGCCGACGACGCCGACCGGCAGGCCGGCCGCACGCGCTGGCGGCACTACGCCGACCGCGGCTATGCGATCCAGCGCCACGACTTCGCCGGGAGCGCCGCCTGATGTCCGCCCGTACCCCGCCACGCTTCGTGCCTACGCTCACCACCGTGCTCGAGGTGCCAGCCGAGTCGGCGCCCCTGAGCCCGCCGACGCCCGAGCCGGCCCTCGCCGCCGACCCCGCCAAGGCCGTCGCGCTCGGCCCGCAGGCCCTGCAGTCGGAGGCCGACGCCTTCCGGGTCGAGGAGCAATTGCTGCATCGCGTGCTGCAACGCGTCGACCTCTCGCTGGAGGAGCGCCTGAGCGACACCGTGTCGGCCGCCGTCCAGCAACAGCTCGACAACATGATCCCGCGCCTGCGCGAGGAAATCGAGACGGTGCTGCGCGAGCTGGTGAGCGAAGCGCTGGCCCGGGAACTGTCCGACAACCCCGGGTCAACGCCACCTTTGGGCCCCTGATCCTTGGGCTACACTGCGCGCCAGGTCGACGGCGCGAGGCGCTGAAGGTCTGCGGCGTGAAACTTGCTGAGGGTTCGCGCACGGATCAAAAAGGCCGTATATCTAGTGTTCTTATCCACCAATATTGGAGGTTCCTCATGCAATTGAAATGGACTGCAGTCACGCTGGCGGCACTCACGCTCGTGGCTTGTGGCAAGAAGGAAGAAGCAGCGGCTCCGGCGACTGCGCCGGCACCCACCGCGGCAGCGCCTGCACCCGCGGCTCCTCCGGCCGATGCATTGGTGGTCAAGATCGGTCACGTTGCCCCGACCAGTGGCGCGATCGCCCACCTCGGCAAGGACAACGAATTCGGCGCCCGGATGGCCATCGAGGACCTGAATGCCAAGGGCCTTAAGATCGGCGACAAGGTCGCCAAGTTCGAGCTGCTGGCCGAGGACGACGCCGCCGATCCGAAGCAGGGCACCGCGGTCGCCCAGAAGCTGGTGGACAGCAAGGTCAACGGCATCGTCGGCCACCTGAACTCGGGCACCACCATCCCGGCTTCCAAGCTCTACAGCGACGCAGGCATCCCGCAGATCTCGCCTTCGGCGACCAACCCCAAGTACACCCGCCAGGGCTTCAAGACGACCTTCCGCGTGGTGGCTGACGACACGCAGCTCGGCGGCACGCTGGGCAAGTACGCGGTCGAAACGCTCAAGGGCAAGAACATCGCCGTGATCGACGACCGCACGGCCTATGGCCAGGGCGTCGCCGAAGAGTTCGAGAAGGCCGTCAAGGCCGCCGGCGGCACGATCGTCGGGCACGAGTTCACCACCGACAAGTCGACCGACTTCAACGCCATCCTGACCAAGCTCAAGGGCGCCAAGCCCGACGTGCTGTTCTTCGGCGGCATGGACGCCGTCGGCGGCCCGATGCTCAAGCAGGTCAAGCAGCTCGGCATGAACGTCAAGTTCATGGGCGGCGACGGCCTGTGCACCGGCGAGCTGGCCAAGCTGGCCGGCGATGCGATCGGCGAAGAAATGGTGGTCTGCGCGGAAGCGGGCGGCGTCGAAGGCGACTTCAAGCAGCCGCTGGAAGACTTCAAGACCAAGTTCAAGGCCAAGAACGGCGTCGATGTGCAGATCTACGCCCCGTACGTGTACGACGCGGTCAACGTGCTGGCAGAGTCGATGGTGAAGGCAGGTTCTGCCGATCCCGAGAAGTACCTGCCCGAGCTCGGCAAGATCCAGTACAAGGGCGTGACCGGCCCGATCGCCTTCGACGAGAAGGGCGACATCAAGAACGGCGCGCTGACGATCTACACCTACAAGGGTGGCGCCCGTACGCAGATCGCCGTGGTGCGCGGCGCGAGCTGAGGCAAGCCGCTTCATCTGCAAAAAAAGGGCCCTCAGGGGCCCTTTTTACATGGTGCTGCGGCTGGCGTCGTTGCAGTAGTCGAAGAAGGCTTCGAGCTCCCTCGACTTGTCGAAAACGGCGTCTGCGCCCAATGCCGTGCAGCGTGCCCGGATGTCGGCATTGACGTAGTTGCTCAGGACCACCGCGCGCTGGCTCGCGCTGCGCTGCCTGCAGGTTCTCAGCACGCCGAGGCCCGAGCCCTGCTTGAGGAATACGTCGACCACCACCAGCTGCCACTCGCCGGCGTGGGAGGCCAGCCACGTGGCCGCTTCGTTTTCGCTGTCGGCATAGCCGACGACCTGTGCGCCGACCAGGTCCTCGAGAGCAGGAATCAGGTTGTCGCGGATCGTCTTGTTGTCTTCGACAAGGAAGGTGGAGAGCGTCATACGCTTTCTAGCCTTTGAAACCGAAAGCCTAACGCGGTGCAGCATTCGCGGTCCCATCCAACCGGCCCGCGGTCACGTAGGATAAGTCGCACGAAAATGAGGCAGCCGGGGCGATTGAAGTCCTATCGGCCCGTATCAGCAGAAAGCCCGCTTTCGCGGGCTTTCTGACTATCGAGTGGCGGAGCAGGCGGGATTCGAACCCGCGGAGGGCTATTAACCCTCACACGCTTTCCAGGCGTGCGACTTAAACCACTCATCCACCGCTCCGAAGCCCGCGATTGTAGCAGCGGGGATGCGGCCTTCTCAGGCGGTACTCGACGTCTTCCCCGCCTGCACCATGCGCATTGCCGAGGCGATGAGCGCGGCGGTTTCGGTCATGTTGCTGGGGACGATCAGGGTGGTGCTGGCGTCGGCCGCGACCTTGCCGTAGGCATCGACCGCGCGCTCCGCCACCTTGAGCTGCACGGCCTGCTCCCCGCCCGGCTGGCGGATGGCGGCGGCCACGCGCTCGATGGCGCCGGCCGTGGCCTCCGCCACCGCCGTGATGGCCGCGGCCTCGCCCTGGGCATTGTTGATCTGGGCCTGCTTCTCGCCCTCGGAGCGGGCGATGAAGGCCTCGCGCTCACCGGTGGCGATGTTGATCTGCTCCTGGCGGCGGCCTTCCGAGGCCGCGATCAGCGCGCGCTTCTCGCGCTCGGCCGTGATCTGGCGCTGCATCGCCTGCAGGATCTCCTTCGGCGGCGTCAGGTCCTTGATCTCGTAGCGCAGCACCTTCACCCCCCAATTCAGCGCCGCCTCGTCGATGGCGGCCACGACCTGCGCGTTGATGATGTCGCGCTCCTCGAAGGTCTTGTCGAGCTCGAGCTTGCCGATCACGCTGCGCAGCGAGGTCTGCGCCAGTTGCGTCACGGCCACGATGTAGTTCGACGAGCCGTAGCTCGCGCGCATCGGATCGGTGACCTGGAAGTAGAGGATGCCGTCGACCTGCAGCTGCGTGTTGTCGCGGGTGATGCAGATCTGGCTCGGCACATCCAGCGGGATCTCCTTCAGGCTGTGCTTGTAGGCCACCTTGTCGATGAAGGGGATCAGGAAGTTGGGGCCGGGCGTCATCGTGTTGTGGTACTTGCCCAGGCGCTCGCGCACCCAGGCGTTCTGCTGCGGCACGAACTTGATGGACTGGCTGATGACGATGATCGCGATGACCAGCAGGACCAGGGGGACGGTGAATTCCATGAAGATGCTTCCTCGTTGTGCTTGTTGCTTGGGTATCAGATCTTGTCGACGATCAGTCGGCTGCCGACGACTTCGACCACCCGGTGCTCGCCGGGGGCCGGCGCGGCGCCGGGGCGGGGCACCACGGTCCATTGCGCCCCGCGGTAGCGCACGGTGGCAGTGCCGTCGGGGTTCCAGGCGTCGACAAAGATGCTCTCGCCGATGTCCAGGTTGATGTCGCGATTGGCGGCGGCCGGCGGCTCGGCCGGGCGCTTGCGGCGAATCGCGTGCCAGACGAGCATCGCGCCGACGCCGACGACCGCTGCCACGACCAACTGGGTGCCCAGCCCTGCGCCAGCATGCGCCGAGACGGCCGCGGCCGCGAAACCCGCACTCAACAGCAGCAGATAGACGGTGCCGGACAGCAGTTCCAGCACGATGGCTCCCCCCGCAATCAGCCACCAGACGGTGGAACTCGCCATGTCACGACTCCTCTCTAAGTGAAGGCACGACATTCTGTGTCAAAAGGGCGGCGATTCCTTCATCTGAATTCCGTACACTTCGCGCCTGTTTGCTTGTCCCCGCCCCCGGAGCCCCCATGAAATTCCGCTTTCCCATCGTCATCATCGACGAGGACTTCCGCTCCGAGAACACCTCGGGACTCAGTATTCGCGCCCTGGCGCAGGCCTTCGAGAGCGAGGGCTTCGAGGTGCTGGGCGTCACCAGCTACGGCGACCTGAGCCAGTTCGCCCAGCAGCAGAGCCGCGCCAGCGCCTTCATCCTGTCGATCGACGACGAGGAGTTCACCCCCGGCCCCGATCTGGACCCGGCGGTATTGAACCTGCGCAACTTCATCGAAGAGGTGCGGCGCAAGAACGCCGACGTGCCGATCTACATCTACGGCGAGACGAAGACCTCACGCCATCTGCCGAACGACATCCTGCGTGAGCTTCACGGCTTCATTCACATGTTCGAGGACACGCCGGAATTCGTGGCGCGCCACATCATCCGGGAAGCCAAGTCCTACCTCGAAGGGGTGCAGCCGCCGTTCTTCAAGGCGCTGATCGATTACGCGGAAGATGGCTCCTATTCCTGGCACTGTCCCGGCCATTCGGGAGGCGTTGCCTTCCTGAAGAGCCCGGTCGGCCAGATGTTCCACCAGTTCTTCGGCGAGAACATGCTGCGCGCCGACGTCTGCAACGCGGTGGAGGAACTGGGCCAGCTGCTCGACCACACCGGCCCGGTGGCGGCCAGCGAGCGCAACGCGGCGCGCATCTTCAACGCCGACCACTGCTTCTTCGTGACCAACGGCACCAGCACCAGCAACAAGATGGTGTGGCACCACACCGTGGCGCCCGACGACGTGGTGGTGGTGGACCGCAACTGCCACAAGTCGGTGCTGCACGCGATCATCATGACCGGCGCCATTCCCGTCTTCATGAAGCCGACGCGCAACCACTTCGGCATCATCGGCCCGATCCCGCAGAGCGAGTTCACGCCGGCGGCCATCAAGGACAAGATCCGCGCCAACCCGCTGCTCTCGCATGTCGATGCCGACAAGGTCAAGCCGCGGGTCATGACGCTCACCCAGTCCACCTACGACGGCGTGATCTATAACACCGAGACCATCAAGGGCATGCTCGACGGCTACGTCGACACGTTGCACTTCGACGAGGCCTGGCTGCCGCACGCGGCTTTCCACCCCTTCTACGGCGCCTACCACGCGATGGGAAAGCGGCGCATCCGGCCCAAGGAGTCGCTGGTGTTCGCGACCCAGTCCACCCACAAGCTGCTGGCCGGCATCAGCCAGGCCAGCCATGTGCTGGTGCAGGACTCGCAGAACCGCGCACTCGACCGCGACCTCTTCAACGAGGCCTACCTGATGCACTCGTCGACCAGCCCGCAGTACGCGATCATCGCCAGCTGCGACGTGGCCGCCGCGATGATGGAACCGCCCGGTGGCACCGCGCTGGTGGAAGAGAGCATCCTCGAGGCGCTGGACTTCCGCCGCGCGATGCGCAAGGTGGAGCAGGAGTTCGGCAAGGACGAATGGTGGTTCAAGGTGTGGGGCCCCGAGAAGCTGGTGGAGGAAGGCATCGGGCGCGCCAGCGACTGGATCATGCAGGGCGAGTCGCGCAGCGGCCCCAACGCCAGGAACGGCGCACGCAACTGGCACGGCTTCGGCAAGCTCGCCGACGGCTTCAACATGCTGGACCCTATCAAGTCGACCATCGTGACGCCGGGCCTGGACCTGAACGGCAAGTTCGCTCCCACCGGCATTCCGGCCAGCATCGTCACCAAGTTCCTGGCCGAGCACGGCGTGATCGTCGAGAAGACGGGGCTCTACAGCTTCTTCATCATGTTCACCATCGGCATCACGAAGGGCCGCTGGAACACGCTGCTCACGGCGCTGCAGCAGTTCAAGGACGACTACGCGCGCAACCAGCCGATGTGGCGCATCCTGCCGGAGTTCTGCCAGAGCCACCCGGGCTACGAGCGCCTGGGGCTGCGCGACCTTTGCCAGCATGTCCATGAGCTCTATGCGCGCCACGACGTGGCACGGCTCACGACCGAGATGTACCTGAGCGACCTCGAGCCGGCGATGAAGCCCAGCGACGCCTACGCCCACATCGCGCACCGCAAGACCGAGCGGGTGGAGATCGACCAGCTCGAGGGCCGCATCACCACCAGCCTGATCACGCCGTACCCGCCGGGCATTCCGCTGCTGATCCCTGGCGAGGTCTTCAACAAGAAGATCGTCGACTACCTCAAGTTCGCGCGCGCGTTCAACAGCGAGTGCCCGGGCTTCGAGACCGATATCCACGGCCTGGTGGCCCGGTTCGACGAGACGGGCAAGAAGCGCTACTACGCGGACTGCGTGCGCGTGAGCTGAGCGGCGCAGCCGGCGCATCCGATGCCGGCGCGGTTCCCGGGAAAGGCCGCGCTAGGAAGAGGACGCGAGGTCGCCGCGCACCCGCAGGAAGCGCGCGAACCTCGGCAGGCCGCCGGCGTTCGTGCCGTTGTAGCGATAGCTGACCCAGCTTCCCACGGCCGGAGGATGGTCGCGCTGCGCGTCGCTGAAGCCGCCGCCCAGCTTGAAGCGCCGGCCTTCGGGCGTTTCGACCAGCAGCGCGCCCATGCGCCCGGCGTGCCGGCCGCGACCCGGTACATGTGCGAGCACCCGGGCGTCGGCGTCCTCGTAGGGCTTGACCTTGAGCAGGTCGGCCGAGCGTTCCGCGCGGTAGAGGGATGCACCCCGATGCAGCATCAGGCCTTCGCCGCCCATGCGCATCGTCTTGTCGAGCAGCGCCTGCAGTTCCTCGTGCGTGCCAGCCCGCGCCTGGGGCACCGGCATGACCCAGGGCGCGTCCTTCAGCGGCAGGAGCTTGCGCAGCGCGGCCAGCCGTGCCGTGAAGTCGCCGGGCTGGGCCGGCAGGTCGAAGACCATGAAGCGGATGTTCCGCCATGCCGGCTCGTTCGGCACCTGGTCCCGCACCGTGGACACCGTCTCTGCGAAGCGTCCTCGGCCTGCCCACAGTTCGCCGTCCATCGGCACCGCCGGCAGCGCTGCGGTGAACCAGGCGGGAGCGGCCACGCGCTCGCCGCCGCGCGTCCAGAGTTGTGTGCCGTCCCAGTAGCCGCGCATTCCGTCGTACTTCTCGCTGACCCAGTAGTCCGCCAGTGGCATGCCGCGGCGATAGACATCGGCCAGCATGAGCTTCGACGCGGCTGCATGCGCCGGCGCGAAGGGCGCCAGCGCAAGCGCCGGGCCGAGAAGCAGTAGCTTTCGACGATCCATGTGTTGTTCCCTGAGAGATCTTCTTGTCTTGATGCAGGCCGGCCCGCCGCCGGCAGATGGCTACGAGCGGCGCGGCTATTCGGCGATGCCGCCCACCACCTGGCTGAAGCCGCCGTCGACGTAGGTGATCTCGGCGGTCACGCCGCTGGCCAGGTCGCTCAGCAGGAAGGCGGCGACGTTGCCCACTTCCTCGATGGTGACGTTGCGGCGGATCGGCGAGACCTCGGCCACCACCGAGAGGATCTTGCCGAAGCCCTTGATGCCGCTGGCCGCCAGCGTCTTGATCGGTCCGGCACTGATGCCGTTGACGCGCATGCCCTTGGGACCCAGCGACTCGGCCAGGTAGCGCACCGAGGCCTCCAGCGAGGCCTTGGCGAGCCCCATGGTGTTGTAGTTGGGCAGCACGCGCACCGAGCCCAGGTACGTGAGCGTGAGCAGGGCCGACTTGTCGTTGAGGTAGGGCAGGGCCGCCTTGGCCATGGCCGGGAAGCTGTAGGCGCTGATGTCATGCGCCACCTTGAAACCCTCGCGCGACAGGCCCTCGAGGAAATCGCCGGCGATCGCCTCGCGCGGCGCGAAGCCGATGCTGTGCACGAAGCCGTCGAACTTGGGCCAGGTCTGCGACAGGTCGGTGAACAGTTTGGCGATCTGGGCGTCGTCGCCGACGTCGCAGTCGAACACCAGCTTGGAGCCGAAATCGGCGGCGAACTCCGTGATGCGGTCCTTGAAGCGCTCGCCCACGTAGCTGAATGCGAGTTCCGCCCCTTGCTCGTGGCAGGCCTTGGCGATGCCGTAGGCGATGGAGCGGTTGCTCAGCACACCGGTGATCAGGAATTTTTTGCCGGAAAGAAAGCCCATGAAGCGACCTCGTGAAAATCTTGGGCAGAATTCTCGCATGCGAGGTTGGCTGCTCTTGGTGTTGGCGCTCTCGGCTGCCCCCTCGTGGGCCGCCCATGCGTATGCGCAGTTCGGAGACATCAAGTATCCGCCGGGCTTCACGCACTTCGAGTACGTGAACCCCGACGCGCCCAAGGGTGGCGAGATGCGGATGGTGCCTCCGATTGCCGTCACCAACTTCGACAAGTTCAACCCGTTCACCCTCAAAGGCACCCCGCCCGCCGGCCTGGGGCAACTGGTGTTCGAGAGCCTGCTCATCGGCAACGACGAGGAGCCCACCACGGCCTACGGCCTGCTGGCCGAGGATGTGGAAGTGGCGCCGGACAGGCGCTCGGCGACCTTCAGGATCCGGCCCGAGGCGCGCTTCAACGACGGCACGCCCGTGCTTGCGGCCGATGTGGTCTATTCGTTCGAGACCTTGACCGGCAAGCTGGCCGCGCCGCAGTTCAAGACCATCTATGCCGAAGTGAAGGGCGTGAAGGCGCTGGATGAGCGCACCGTGCGCTTCGATTTTGCGAGCGGGAACCGGGAGCTCCCGCTGGTGGTCGGCGGCATGGCCGTCTTCAGCCGCGCATGGGGAGGCGGCAAGCCTTTCGACCAGATCAATGCCGAGCTGCCCATCGCGTCCGGACCCTACCAGCCGGCGAGCGCGCGCTTGGGACGCGACATTACCTATGTGCGCGATCCCAAGTACTGGGGCAAGAATCTCGCGGTGCGAAGGGGCCAGCTCAACTTCGATCGCGTCACCTACAAGCTCTACCTCGACGAAACGGCGCGCTTCGAAGGACTGAAGGCGGGCGAGTTCGACTTCATGCGCGAGTTCATCTCGCGCAACTGGGCACGCCAGTACTACGGCAAGCCATTCGAGACCGGCGAGCTCAAGAAGCAGGCTTTCGAGAACCGCAACCCCGGCGACTTCCAGGGCTACATCTTCAATCTGCGAAAGCCGAAGTTCCAGGACATCCGGGTGCGTCAGGCATTGGGCCTGACCATGGATTTCCAGTGGCTCAACCGGCAGATGTTCTATGGCCTGTACAAGCGGGCCGTGGGTTACTTTCCCAACAGCGACTTCCATGCAGAAGGCTTGCCTGGCCCGGAAGAGCTGGCGCTGCTCGAGCCGCTGCGCAAGCAGCTTCGGCCGGAGGTCTTCGGCCCGGCGCCGGTGCCGCCCAGCACCGATCCGCCTTCCAGCTTGCGCGAAAACCTGCGCAAGGCGCGCGCCTTGCTGGCCGAGGCCGGCTGGACCTATCGCGACGGCGCGCTGCGCAACGCCAAGGGCGAGGCGATGACCATCGAGTACCTGAACGCGCAGCCATCGGGCAACCGGCTGGTGCTGCCCATGCAGGCCGCGATGCGCAAGCTGGGCATCGAGTTCACCATCCGCAACGTGGACGGCTCGCTCTACCAGCAGCGCATGGACGAATTCGACTTCGAATTCAGCAGCCTGCGCAAGCCCGGCACCACGGCACCGGGAGGTGAGCTGTTCGACTATTTCGGCTCCAAGGCGGCCGACACATCGGGCTCTGCAAACATCTGGGGCATCCGCGATCCGGCGGTCGATGCGTTGCTGCAGAAGGTGGTGGAAGCCACCACGAGGCCTGAACTGTCCGCGGCCATGCGCGCGCTCGACCGGGTGCTCTCCCACGGCTACTACTCGATCCCCCAATGGACGAGCAACAGCTTCCTGGTCGGGTATCGGCCAGGGCGGTTCGTGCTGCCCAAAATGCTGCCGCCGTACTACGACGCCGGCACCTGGGCCGTGTCGACCTGGTGGGCTTCGCCCTCGAACAAGTAGAGCACCCCCTCCATGGCCAGCTACATCCTCAAACGCCTGCTGCTGATGGTGCCGACGCTGCTGGGGGTGCTGATCGTGACCTTCGGCGTGATCCAGTTCGTGCCGGGCGGCCCCGTGGAGCAGATGGTGTCGCAACTGCAGGGCCGCGACGCCGGCGGCGAGCGGGCTGCGACCGGCGGCGCGGGCTACCGCGGCCGCCAGGGGCTGGACCCCCGGCGCGTCGAGGAGATCAAGCAGCTCTACGGCTTCGACAAGCCACCGCTGGAACGCTTCTGGCAAATGCTCAAGGGCTATGCGCGCTTCGACCTGGGGAACAGCTTCTACCAGCGCAAGGCCGTGTGGGAGCTGGTGAAGGAGAAGCTGCCGGTTTCGATCAGCCTGGGCCTGTGGACCTTCTTCATCAGCTACCTGATCGCTGTGCCGCTGGGCGTTGCCAAGGCTGTACGCGCAGGCTCGCGCTTCGACTTCATCACGACGCTGATCGTCCTGATCGGCTATGCCATCCCCGGCTTCGTTCTCGGCGTCGCGCTGCTCGTCATCTTCGGCGGCCAGCTGCAGTGGTTTCCGCTGCGGGGGCTGACCTCGTCCAACTGGGAAAGCATGACCTGGGGCGCCCGCATCGTCGACTACCTCTGGCACATCACGCTGCCGGTCACGGCCATGGTGCTCGGCAGCTTCGCCGTGACAGCCATGCTGACCAAGAACTCCTTCCTCGAGGAGATCCGCAAGCAGTACGTCCTGACCGCGCGCGCCAAGGGCCTGAGCGACCGCCGGGTGCTCTGGAAGCATGTCTTTCGCAACGCCCTGATCCCCATCATCACGGGCTTTCCCGCGGCCTTCATCGGCGCCTTCTTCACAGGCTCGCTGCTCATCGAAACCCTGTTCTCGCTCGACGGACTCGGTCTCCTGAGCTACGAAAGCGTCATCCGGCGCGACTATCCCGTGGTGCTGGGCACGCTCTATCTCTTCACGCTGATCGGACTGGTGACCAAGCTGATCAGCGACCTTTGTTACGTGTGGGTGGATCCGCGTGTCAAGTTCGATTGAGTCGCCCATCGGCATCGGTCGCTCGGAGCCTGCCGTCGGGCAGGCGGCGGCGTCGGCCGGGCGGGCCGGAACGACCGTCAGCCTCAGCCCCGCCCGCCGTGCCTGGCTGCGCTTCAAGCGCAACAAGCTCGGTTTCTGGAGCCTCATGATCTTCAGCGTCCTGGTGGTGCTGAGCCTGTTCGCCGAGGTGCTCTCCACCGACCGCCCGCTGATCGTCCGATACGAGGGGCAGACCTACTTTCCGGTGCTGCGCGACTACTCCGAGAAGACCTTCGGCGGAGACTTCGAGACACCTGCCGACTATCTCGACCCATTCATTCGTGAGCGCATCGCTGGTGGAGCCAACTGGGCGCTCTACGCGCCCAACCCGTATGGCCCGCGCACGCTCAACTACTTTGCCAAGGCGCCGAATCCGGCAGCGCCCTCCGGCGAAAACTTCTTCGGTACCGACGACCGCGGCCGCGACCTGCTCGCGCAACTGATCTACGGCTTTCGCGTGAGCGTGCTGTTCGCGCTGGCGCTCACCGTGATCGGCGTGGTGCTGGGCATCGTCACCGGAGCGGTCCAGGGGTACTTCGGCGGCAAGACCGACCTTGCCTTCCAGCGCTTCATCGAGATCTGGGGCTCCATGCCCGAGCTGTACCTGCTGATCATCTTCAGCGCCATCTTCGCGCCCAGCGTGGCGCTCCTGCTGATTCTCCTGAGCCTGTTCGGCTGGATGGGCCTCTCGGACTATGTGCGCGCGGAGTTCCTGCGCAATCGCCAGATGGACTATGTGCGCGCCGCGCGTGCGCTCGGGGTCGGCAATCTGCAGATCATGTGGCGCCATATCCTGCCCAACAGCATGACGCCGGTCGTGACCTTCCTGCCGTTTCGGATGAGCGCAGCAATCCTGGCGCTGACCTCGCTCGATTTCCTCGGCCTGGGCGTGCCGCCGGGCACCCCTTCGCTTGGCGAGCTGCTGAGCCAGGGCAAGGCCAACATCGATGCCTGGTGGATCTCGATCTCAACCTTCGCCGTGCTTGTCGTGACGCTGATGCTCCTGACGTTCATGGGCGACGCGCTGCGCGATGCGCTCGATCCGCGGAAGGCCGATCAATGAGCGCCGCGCCGGGCCGCCCCAAGCAAGCTCGCGCGCCCTCCGGGGGCAGCGATGACACGAAGTGCAGAGCGTGGGGGAGCCTATGAACGCCTTGCTCGAAGTCCGGGGCTTGCGCGTCGCCTTTGGCGGCAAGGAGGTCGTCCATGGCATCGACTTCGGCATCGCACCCGGCGAGAAGCTGGCCCTGGTGGGCGAATCGGGCTCCGGCAAGACCGTCACCGCGCTGAGCCTGCTTCGGCTGGCCCTCAACGCCGAGGTCTCCGGCAGCGCGCGCCTGGCGGCGACCGGGGAGGGGGCCGGCCCGCGCGATCTGCTGTCCCTGCCCGAGCGCCAGCTGCGCGCCGTCCGCGGCAAGGAGATCGCGATGATTTTCCAGGAGCCGATGACAGCGCTGAACGCGCTTTACACCGTGGGCGACCAGATCGCCGAAGTCCTGGAACTGCACGAGGCGCTACCCAGGCGTGCGGCGCAGGAGGCGGCGGTCCAGCTCCTGGCCGACACCGGCATCCTGGAGCCGGCCCGCCGTGCACGGGCCTTTCCGCACCAGCTTTCGGGCGGCCAGCGCCAGCGCGCCATGATCGCGATGGCCCTGGCCTGCAAGCCGCGCCTGCTGCTGGCCGACGAGCCCACCACGGCGCTCGATGTGACGGTGCGGGCGCAGATCCTGGACCTGCTGGCCGAACTGCAGGACAAGCACCGGATGGCCGTGCTGATGATCACGCACGACCTCAACATGGTCCGCCGTTTTGCCGACCGGGTGGCGGTGATGGAGGACGGCAACATCGTCGAGCAGGGCGCCGTGGCCGATGTGTTCGGCGCCCCGCAGCATGCCTACACCCGCAAGCTGATCGACAGCCGGCCTGCCCGCAATGTGCCGCCCGTGCCTCCCCAGCAGGAGCCACCGGTGCTGCAGGCGCAGGGCCTGCGGGTGAGCTACCCGGTCTCGCGCCCCGGCTTCGCCGGCTGGTTCCGCAAGGGTGAGTTCGTGGCAGTGCAAGGCGCCGATTTCCGTATCGGGCAGGGCGAGACCCTCGGTGTGGTGGGCGAGTCGGGCTCGGGCAAGTCGACCTTGGCGCTGGCCGCCCTGGGCCTGCTCAAGCATGGTGGCAGCCTCGGGGTCGGGGGCCAGCACTGGAACACCGGCCGGGCGAACGATCGCGCACTGCGCCGGCAGATGCAAGTCGTGTTTCAGGACCCGTTCTCCTCGCTCTCACCGCGGATGACGGTGGAGCAGATCGTCGGCGAAGGCCTGACGGTGCATGCGCCCGGGCTCGACACCGCCGCCCGCCGCGTACGCGCGCTCGAGGCCTTGGCCGATGTGGGCCTGACCGAGGCCCAGTTCCCATCGCTCCTGGATCGCTATCCTCACGAGTTCTCCGGCGGCCAGCGCCAGCGCCTGGCCATTGCGCGGGCGCTGATCGTCGATCCGCGGCTCCTGGTACTCGACGAGCCCACCAGTGCGCTCGACGTCACCATTCAGAAGCAAGTGCTGGGCCTTTTGCAGCGCCTGCAGCGCGAGCGCGGCCTGAGCTACCTGCTCATCACGCACGATGTCGAGGTGATCCGGGCCATGGCGCACCAGGTCATCGTGATGAAGGACGGCGCGATCCTCGAATCCGGCGCCGCCCTGCGCGTCCTCGATGCGCCGGAGCATCCCTACACGCAGAAGCTGGTGGCTGCGGCCGTTGGCTGATTCAAAGAATCCGGAACCTATCGATGTCGACAATCGGAAGCGACCAGCGCGGTGCCTGGCGGGCCGCGCTGGCCTGCATGGTGGCCCTGGCGGTGGCGATGGGGCTGGGGCGATTCGCCTTCACGCCCATGCTGCCGATCATGCTGCACGAGGGCAAGCTGGGGCTGGAAGCGGGCGGGCTGCTGGCCTCGCTCAACTACCTGGGCTATTTCCTGGGCGCGCTGTCCTGTGCGGCGATCCGGATCGAGGCTGCCACCATGGTGCGCGGCGGGCTGGTCGCCACTGCGGCGCTGCTGCTCGGGATGGGGCTCTGGGACGGCTTCACCGCCTGGGGCGTGCTGCGCACGGCGGCCGGAGTCGTGAGCGCCTGGACCTTCGTCTTCGCGTCGGGCTGGGGTCTCAGGCGCCTGGCCGAGACCCACGCGCCGACCCTGCAGGGAGTGATCTACACCGGCCCGGGCATCGGCATCGCCATCACGGGGCTGCTGGGCGGCGCGATCGGACGCTGGGGTTCGGAGGCCGGCTGGATCGGCTTCGGGCTGCTGTCGGCGGTGCTGATCGCCGGGGTCTGGCGCATCTTCGGCGACGGTGCCCACGCCCTGGCCCCCGCGCCGGCTGCAGGCTCTGCCGCCGCAGAGCAGGCCGACTCCGCCGCCGCCCGCTTCGATGCGCGGTGGCTGGTCGCGCTCTACGGCCTCGCCGGCTTCGGCTACATCATCACGGCCACCTTCTTGCCCGTGATCGCGCGCCAGGCGCTTCCGGGTTCGTCCTGGCCCGACTTCTTCTGGCCGCTGTTCGGCCTGGCGGTGGTGCCGGGCGCCCTGATCGGGGCGCGCGCGCCGGTCCAGTGGGACAACCGGCTGCTGCTGGCCGTCGCCTACGGGCTGCAGGCGCTCGGCGTGCTGCTGTCCGTGGCCTGGCCCAGCATCGCCGGCTTCATGCTGGGCAGCCTGCTGCTGGGCCTGCCGTTCACGGCAATCACCCTGTTCGCAATGCGGGAGGCCCGCCGTCTGCGGGGGAACGCGGCGGCCGGGCTGATCGGCTACGCGACGGCGTCGTATGGCGTCGGCCAGATCCTCGGGCCACTCTTCGCCGCCCCGCTGGCCCAGCGCACGGGAGCCTTCACCCTGCCGCTGCTGGTAGCTGCTGCCGCACTGGCGCTCGGCGCGCTGCTCTTCGCCTGGGTCTGGTGGCGCGCGAGGCGGTCGGCAGGTGTCTTTGCGGCGTAGAAAGCAGCGCTTCCTGACACGATTGGCATATAATTCGAGGCTCACGACCAAACGGGCGGGTACTTACCGCCCGTTTTTTATTGGTCGAAGCATTTTTCGGGGCGTTGGCGGGCGGCGCACCGAACACACACGCAGAAGGCGCACTCAAGCACGTGGCATTGCAGCAGACAGTGGAACGAACCGTGGCCGGCCTCGGCTACGACCTGGTCGAGATCGAACGCTCGGCGGGAGGACTGCTGCGTGTCACGATTGATTTGCCCTGGAGCGGCCCCAAATCGGAGGCAGCGGCGCCCGGCGCGCCGGACGCCTTCGTCACCGTCGAGGATTGCGAGAAGGTCACCCGCCAGCTGCAGTTCGCGCTCGAAGTGGACGGCATCGACTACAAGCGGCTCGAGGTTTCTTCGCCGGGGATTGACCGGCCGCTGCGCAATGCGCAGGATTTCGAACGTTTCGTCGGCGAGGTGGTCGACATCACGCTGAAGGCGCCCATGGGCGCCGCCGCGGGTGGCCAGGTGGCGGCCAACCGCAAGAAGTTTCGCGGCACGCTGGAGCGGGTCGCAGGGGCCGATGGGTCCCAGGGCTGGCAGATCGTCTGGAGCCAGGAGCCCGAAGGAAAGACGGCGCCGAAGCCCGGCCAGAAGATCAGTACGAAGCGCGCGCCGGCCCCGATGCAGGCGCTGGGCTTCACCCTGGACGAGGTGCGCGAGGCGCGGCTCGCCCCGATCGTGGATTTCAAGGGGCGCAGGCCCAAACCCGACACGACGGTGTCGGACTGAACAAGGAGAGTGGTGGCATGAATCGCGAAATGTTGATGTTGGTGGATGCGATCTCGCGCGAGAAGAACGTCGAACGCGACGTCGTCTTCGGTGCGGTCGAGTCCGCCTTGGCGCAAGCCACCAAGAAGCTCTACCCGGGCGATGTGGACATCCGAGTCGCGGTGGATCGCGACAGCGGCGACTACGAGACCTTCCGCCGCTGGCACGTGGTGCCCGACGAGGCCGGCCTGCAGCTGCCCGACCAGGAAATCCTCCTGTTCGAGGCGAAGGAAGAGATGCCCGACATCGAGGTCGACGAGTACATCGAGGAAGCCGTCGAGTCGGTGCCGATCGGCCGTATCGGCGCGATGGCGGCCAAGCAGGTCATCCTGCAGAAGATCCGCGACGCCGAGCGCGAGATGCTGCTCAACGACTTCATGTCGCGCGGCGAGAAGATCTTCACGGGCACGGTCAAGCGCCTGGACAAGGGCGACATCATCGTCGAGGCGGGCCGCGTCGAAGGGCGCCTGCGCCGCAGCGAGATGATCCCCAAGGAGAACCTGCGCAACGGCGACCGCGTGCGGGCCATGATCATGGAAGTCGACCTGACGCTGCGCGGCGCGCCGATCATCCTGTCGCGCGCGGCGCCCGAGTTCATGATCGAGCTGTTCCGCCAGGAAGTGCCTGAAATCGAGCAAGGCCTGCTCGAGATCAAGAGCTGCGCCCGCGACCCCGGCTCGCGCGCCAAGATCGCCGTGCTCTCGCACGACAAGCGCGTCGACCCGATCGGCACCTGCGTCGGCGTGCGCGGCACGCGCGTCAACGCCGTCACCAACGAGCTCGCCGGCGAGCGCGTGGACATCGTCCTGTGGAGCGAAGACCCGGCCCAGTTCGTGATCGGCGCGCTGGCCCCGGCCAACGTGTCATCGATCGTGGTCGACGAGGAAAAGCACGCCATGGACGTGGTGGTCGACGAGGAGAACCTCGCCATCGCCATCGGCCGCGGCGGCCAGAACGTGCGGCTCGCCTCCGAGCTGACCGGCTGGAAGATCAACATCATGGACGCCAACGAGTCCGCCCAGAAGCAGGCGAGCGAGACCGACGCCAGCCGCAAGCTCTTCATGGAAAAGCTCGACGTCGACGAGGAGATCGCCGACATCCTGATCTCCGAGGGCTTTACCAGCCTGGAGGAGGTGGCCTACGTGCCCATTTCCGAGCTGCTCGAAATCGAGAGCTTCGACGAGGACACGATCAACGAGCTGCGCTCGCGCGCCAAGGATGCGCTGCTCACCATGGAAATCGCCCGGGAAGAGAACGTCGAGAGCGTCTCGCAGGACCTGCGCGACCTCGCGGGCCTCGACCCCGCCCTGATCCCGAAGCTGGCCGAAGCGGGCGTGCACACGCGCGACGACCTGGCCGACCTCGCGGTCGACGAACTCACCGAAATCACCGGCCAGAGCGCCGATGAAGCCAAGAACCTGATCTTGAAGGCCCGCGAACACTGGTTCGCCGGCCAAGAGTGACGGTCATGGAGGCACGAAAGCAATATGTCCAGTACCACTGTCGCCGAGTTCGCGAACGAGCTCAAGAAGACGCCCGAAATCCTGCTTGACCAGCTCAAGAGCGCGGGCGTGCCCAAGGCCGCCGTCACCGACGCGCTCACCGAGGCCGACAAGCAGCGCCTGCTCGGCTTCCTGAAGGCCAGCCACGGCACGGTCGAGCCTGAGCGCAAGAAGATCACGCTGACCAAGAAATCGACCACCGAGATCAAGCAGGCCGACGCCACCGGCCGTGCGCGCACGATCCAGGTCGAAGTGCGCAAGAAGCGCACCTTCATCCAGCGCGATGAGGGACATCCGGCCACGCCCGAGCCAGTGAGGGGGGTTGCCGAGACTGCTGCTCCCTCTGTTGCCGAGCCCGCGGCGCCTCGCGTCGACGAGGCCGAACTCGCGCGCCGCGAGGAAGAGGCGCGCCGCCAGGCCGAGCTGATCCGCCGCCAGGAGGAAGAGCTGGTCGAGAAGCGCCGCCTGCGCGAGGAAGCCGAGGCTCGCGAGCGCGAGAAGGCCGAGCGTGCCGAACAGGCCGAGCAGCAGGCCCGCGCCGCGCGTGCCAAGGCGGCCGCGGAAAAGGCTGCCGCCGCCGTGACCGAAGGCGCCCCCGAAGCGCCCGAGGAAGCCCCGGCCGTGACCGACCGCAAGGCCGCTGCCGAAGCCGCTGCCGCCCAGGTCAAGGAAGACGCCAAGGCCAAGGCGGCCGCCGAATCCAAGGCCCGTGCCGACGAAGAAGCCGCGCGGGCCAAGGACCTCGACGAGCGTCGCCGCAAGGCGCTGGCCGAGGCGGAAGCCATTCGCGCCATGATGAATGCGCCGGCCCGCGTGCTGGTGCCGCACAAGGCGCCCGAGAAGCCTGCACCGGAAGCCAAGGCCGCAGGCGTCAAGGGCACGCTGCACAAGCCGGCCGCACCGGCGGCGCGTCCTGGCGCGCCGGCCGCACCCGGCGCCGCGGCGCCGGGCGCAGGCAAGGAAGTCAAGTCGGCCAAGCTCTCGTCGAGCTGGGCCGGCGACACCGCCAAGAAGAAGGAAATCAAGACCCGCGGCGATGCCAGCGGCGGTGTCGGCCGCGGCAATTGGCGCGGCGGCCCGCGCGGGCGTCGCGGCAATGACCGTGGCGGCCAGGAAGATCGGGTGCAGGCCGCGCCGGTCGAGGCGCGCGTGCTCGAAGTGCACGTGCCCGAGACCATCACGGTGTCCGAGCTGGCGCACAAGATGGCGGTCAAGGCTTCCGAAGTCATCAAGCAATTGATGAAGCTGGGCCAGATGGCGACCATCAACCAGTCGCTGGACCAGGACACCGCGATGATCATCGTGGAGGAAATGGGCCACAGCGCGGTCGTCGCCGCACTGGACGATCCGGAAGCCTTCACCGACGAGGACGTGTCCGGGCAACTGGCCGAGGCGCTGCCGCGCGCGCCGGTCGTGACCGTGATGGGCCACGTCGACCACGGCAAGACCTCGCTGCTGGACTACATCCGCCGCACCAAGGTCGCGGCGGGCGAGGCCGGCGGCATCACGCAGCACATCGGTGCCTACCACGTGCAGACCGAACGCGGCATGGTGTCCTTCCTCGACACGCCGGGCCACGAGGCCTTCACAGCCATGCGCGCCCGCGGCGCGCAGGCCACCGACATCGTGGTCCTGGTGGTGGCAGCGGACGACGGCGTCATGCCCCAGACCAAGGAAGCCATCAGCCACGCCAAGGCCGCCAAGGTGCCGATCGTGGTGGCGATCAACAAGATCGACAAGCCCGATGCCAACCTCGACCGCGTCAAGCAAGAGCTGGTGGCCGAGCAAGTGGTGCCTGAGGAATACGGCGGCGACACCCCCTTCGTGTCGGTGTCCGCCAAGACCGGCCAGGGCGTGGACGACCTGCTCGAGCAGGTGCTGCTGCAGGCCGAGGTGCTGGAGCTCAAGGCGCCGGTCGATGCGGCCGCCAAGGGCCTGGTGATCGAAGCGCAGCTGGACAAGGGCCGCGGCCCGGTCGCGACCGTGCTGGTGCAATCCGGCACGCTCAAGATCGGCGACGTGGTGCTGGCCGGCTCGACCTACGGCCGCGTGCGCGCCATGCTGGACGAGGACGGCAAGCCCACCAAGGAAGCCGGTCCCTCCATCCCGGTGGAAATCCAGGGCCTGACCGAAGTGCCGCAGGCCGGCGACGAGTTCATGGTGATGAGCGACGAGCGCCGCGCGCGCGAGATCGCGACCTATCGCGCGGGCAAGTTCCGCAACACGAAGCTGGCGAAGCAGCAGGCCGCCAAGTTCGAGAACGTGTTCTCGGAGATGGGCGCCGGCGAGGTCAAGACGCTGCCGATCATCATCAAGGCCGACGTCCAGGGCTCGCAGGAAGCGCTCGCGCAGTCGCTGCTCAAGCTCTCGACCGACGAGGTCAAGGTGCAGGTGGTGTACGCGGCGGTGGGCGGCATCAGCGAGTCGGACATCAACCTCGCGATCGCCTCCAAGGCCACGGTCATCGGCTTCAACGTGCGCGCCGACGCGGGCGCGCGTCGTCTGGCCGAGGGCAACAACGTCAGCATCAGCTACTACAGCATCATCTACGACGCCGTGGACGAGCTGAAGACGGCCATGGCCGGCATGCTGGCGCCCGAGCGGCGCGAAGAGGTCATCGGCTCGGCCGAGATCCGCACCGTGTTCGTGGCGTCCAAGATCGGCACGGTCGCCGGCTGCTACGTCACCTCGGGCTACGTCACCCGCAGCGCGCATTTCCGCCTGCTGCGCGACAACGTGGTCGTCTACACCGGCGAGCTCGAGTCGCTCAAGCGGATGAAGGACGACGTGCGCGAGGTGCGCGAAGGCTTCGAGTGCGGTATCAAGCTCAAGAACTACAACGACATCAAGGAAGGTGATCAGCTCGAGTTCTTCGAGATCAAAGAGATCGCGCGTACGTTGTGAGCGCGCCGCGATATCGGGCTCATTGCCGCGTTGCAGCCGTCTTGCCGTACCAAGGTACTGTCTGCGACGGCGCGCCTTGCACTGAGCCCGATCTCGCGACGCTTGTGATTGATCAAGATGCCTAAGAGAAAAGCCGCAACCCCCAATCGCGCCTTCAAGGTCGCCGATCAGATCCAGCGCGATCTGACGGAGCTGATCGCGCGCGAGCTGAAGGACCCGCGGGTGGGCATGGTCACGATCCAGGCGGTCGAGGTCACGCCCGACTACGCGCATGCGAAGGTCTTTTTCAGCCTGCTGGTGGGCGACCCGGTGGAGACCACCGAGGCGCTCAACCAGGCGGCGGGCTTCCTGCGCAACGGCCTCTTCAAGCGGCTGCACATCCACACCGTGCCCACGCTGCACTTCCAGTTCGATCGCACGACCGAGCGCGCCGCCGACATGAATGCGCTGATCGCGCAGGCCGTCGCCTCCCGTTCCAAAGACGACTAGGCATGAACGCGCCACGCACACGGGTGCAGCGGCGCCCTGTGCATGGGGTGCTTCTGCTCGACAAGCCGCTGGGCCTGTCCAGCAACCAGGCCTTGCAGAAGGCCAAGTGGCTGCTGCGCGCAGAGAAGGCAGGTCACACCGGCACGCTCGATCCGCTCGCGAGCGGTGTGCTGCCGCTGTGCTTCGGGGCCGCGACCAAGTTCAGCCAACTGCATCTGGACGCGGACAAGACCTACGAGGCGGTTGCGCGGCTGGGCATCCGGACCTCCACCGGCGACGCCGAAGGCGAGGTGATCGACGAGCGCCCCGTTGCCGTCACGCCCGCGGATCTGGCGCGCGCCCAGGTGCAGTTCACCGGCCGGATCCGCCAGGTGCCTCCGATGCACAGCGCCCTCAAGAAGGACGGCAAGGCGCTCTACGAATATGCGCGCGAGGGCATCGAGGTCGAACGCGTTGCGCGCGATGTCGTGATCCACGCGCTGACGCTCAGCCAGTTGTCGGCGCATGAGATCCGCATCCGGGCCAGCGTGAGCAAGGGCACCTACATCCGCACCCTCGCCGAGGACATCGGCGAGGCGCTCGGCTGTGGCGCCCATCTCAGCGCGCTGCGCCGCACGGCCACCGGCAATTTCGAGGCGTCTCACTGCGTGACGCTGGAAGCACTGGAAGGCATGAGCGAAGAAGAGCGCCTCGCCCAGCTGCTGCCCGTCGAGTCCCTGGTGGCCAGCCATACGAGCGTCATGCTGCCGCCGGAAGATGCGGCACGCTTTCTCTCGGGCCTGCGCCGTCGCGGTGGCTGGCCCGATGCCGCGGAGGTCGCCGTCTTCGGCTGCACACCGCGCGCCTTCCTCGGCACTGCGCATGTGAAGGCCGGCGAACTCATCCCGGGGCGCTTGCTGAACCCCATCGAAATCCAGCAGACACTTTTGACCGAAGCCACACCATGAGCACCAATCAGATCCGCAACATCGCCATCATTGCCCACGTGGACCATGGCAAGACCACGATGGTCGACCAGCTGCTCCGCCAATCAGGCACCTTCGCCGCGCACGAGAAAGTGGTCGACACCGTGATGGACAACAACGCGATCGAAAAAGAGCGCGGCATCACGATCCTGGCCAAGAACTGCGCCGTGACCTGGAAGGGCATGCACATCAACATCGTCGACACCCCCGGCCACGCCGACTTCGGTGGCGAGGTGGAGCGCGCGCTCAGCATGGTGGACGGCGTGGTGCTGCTGATCGACGCCCAGGAAGGCCCGATGCCCCAGACGCGATTCGTCACGAAGAAGGCGCTGGCGCTGGGCCTCAAGCCGATCCTCGTGGTGAACAAGGTCGACAAGCCGGGTGCTCGCCCCGACCACGTGGTCAATGCCGCCTTCGACCTGTTCGACAAGCTGGGCGCGACGGACGAGCAACTGGACTTCCCGGTGGTCTATGCGTCCGGCATCAACGGCTGGTCGTCGCTGGAAGAGGGCGCGCCGGGCGAGCAGTGGGGCCCCGACATGTCCGCCTTGTTCGACACCATTCTCCAGCACGTGCCGGCCCACGCAGGCGACCCGGATGCACCTTTGCAGCTGCAGATCTCCGCGATCGACTTTTCGACGTTCGTGGGCCGCATCGGCGTCGGCCGGATCAACGCCGGCACCATCCGTCCGATGATGGACGTGGTGGTGATGGAAGGCCCCGACGGCAAGTCCTTCAAGGGCCGGGTCAACCAGGTGCTGACCTTCCAGGGCCTGGAGCGCGTGCAGGCCGCCGAAGCCGGCCCGGGCGAGATCGTGCTGATCAACGGCATTGCCGACATCGGCATCGGCGTGACCGTGACCGATCCGGCCAACCCGGCGCCGCTGCCCATGCTCAAGGTGGACGAGCCCACGCTGACGATGAACTTCTGCGTCAACACCAGCCCGCTGGCCGGCCGTGAAGGCAAGTTCGTCACCAGCCGCCAGATCTGGGACCGCCTGCAGAAGGAACTGCAGCACAACGTCGCGCTGCGCGTGAAGGAAACCGACGAGGAGGGCGTGTTCGAGGTGATGGGCCGCGGCGAGCTGCACCTGACCATCCTGCTGGAGAACATGCGGCGCGAAGGCTACGAACTGGCGGTGTCGAAGCCGCGCGTGGTGTTCCGCGACGTCGACGGCGTACGGCACGAGCCGATCGAGATGGTGACGGTCGACATCGAGGACCAGCACCAGGGCGGCGTGATGCAGGCGCTGGGCGAGCGCAAGGGCGAGCTGGTCAACATGGAGCCGGACGGCCGCGGCCGCGTGCGCATCGAGTACCGTATCCCGGCGCGCGGCCTGATCGGCTTCACCAACGAGTTCCTGAACCTGACGCGCGGCTCGGGCCTGATCTCGAACATCTTCGACAGCTACGAGCCGCACAAGGGCGAGATCGGCAGCCGCAAGAACGGCGTGCTGATCTCCATGGACGACGGCGAGATCTTCACCTACGCGCTGGGCAAGCTGGACGATCGCGGCCGCATGTTCGTGCGTGCGAACGACCCGGTGTACGAGGGCATGATCGTCGGCATCCACAGCCGCGACAACGACCTGGTGGTCAACGCCACGCGCACCAAGCAGCTCACCAACTTCCGGGTTTCCGGCAAGGAGGACGCGATCAAGATCACGCCGCCGATCGACCTGACGTTGGAGTACGGCGTCGAGTTCATCGAGGAGGACGAGCTGGTCGAGATCACGCCCAAGAGCGTGCGCCTGCGCAAGCGCCACCTGAAGGAACATGAGCGCAAGCGCGCCAGCCGCGAGACCGCCGTCTAAGGCTGTGCTCACCCACGGCCGCGCCGTCTGGCTGATGGTCGCCGTGACCCTGATGTGGGCCACGGCGGGCGTCGTCACACGCCACCTCGAGCATGCGCGCAGCTTCGAGATCACCTTCTGGCGCAGCTTCTTCACGCTTGCAGCGCTGCTCGTGATCCTGCCGGCCTGGCAGGGCCGGGCCGTGTTCGCAAAGATCCGCGCCGGTGGCCGCGCGCTCTGGATCTCGGGCCTCTGCTGGTGCGTGATGTTCACCGCCTTCATGGTCGCGCTCACGCTGACCAGCGTGGCCAACGTACTGGTGACCATGGCCCTGGGGCCGCTGCTGACCGCGCTCGCGGCCCGGCTCTTCATTGGTCACCGGCTGCCGGCGCGGACGTGGGCCGCCATCGTGGTGGCCGGTGTGGGCATCGGCTGGATGTACGGCACCCAGCTCGGGGAGGGCGGAGGGCTCGCCGGCACGCTGGTCGCGCTGTGCGTGCCGCTGGCCGGCGCCTGCAACTGGACCGTGGTGCAGCATGCCCATGCGAAGGGGCACGACGTGGACCTGGTGCCCTCGGTGCTGGTAGGCGCCGCGCTTTCTTCGCTGTTGACGCTGCCGCTGGCCTGGCCCTTCCAGGCCAGCGCGCACGACGTCGGGTTGCTCGCCTTCCTGGGCCTGTTCCAGCTCGCGATTCCCTGCGTGCTCTCCGTCCTGTGCGCACGGGTGCTGAAGGCGCCCGAGGTCGCCTTGCTCGCGCTGCTGGAGATCATCTTCGGCATCACGCTGGCCTGGCTCGGCGCCGGCGAGGCCCCGTCGCCGAACGTGATGGCAGGCGGGGCGCTGGTGATCGGGGCCCTGGTGTTCAATGAATGGCTCGGGCTGCGTGGTCGGCGTGCTGCGGCTCTAGCCGTGCCGGGAAGCCATTAGCATCCGTGCTTCCACCGATTTCGCGCCAGGCCTCGGGCGCGTTCAAGACTTTCCATCCAATCAAGGGAGATAGCGATGCGACTTTGCGCCATTCTGCTGGCCGTTGCGGCGGCTGCGGCATCCGTGGGGGCCTCGGCCCAGGTGTCGGTCAACATCAACGTGCCGGGCCTGATCACGGTGGCGCCCCCTGCTCCACGCTACGAAGTCGTGCCGGCGCGGCGTGCAGGTTTCGTGTGGGTGCCCGGCCATTGGCAGTGGGCTCGTGGTGCCTATGCCTGGCGCGGTGGCTACTGGGAGCGGGCGAGGCCGGACTACGTGTACGCCCCGGGTCGCTGGGTACAGGCCGACGGCGGCTGGCGTTGGGCCGAGCCCAATTGGCGGCGGGCCGAAAGGCGTGCCCACCGGCACGACGATGATCGTCGCGGCCATCATGGCCACCGCGGGCACGACGACGATCGTCGCGGTCATCAGGGCCATCGCGGGCATGACGACGACCATCACGGTGGCTATCACTGCCCACCGGGGCAGGCCAAGAAAGGGCGCTGCTGAGCACGCAGCGCCCCCGTCCGATCAGGGCCGCGCGACCTTCCAGACGTTGTTGACGCCGTCGCCCGTCTTGTCGCCGGTCTTGGCATCCTTGCTCCAGTAGTACAGCGGCCAGCCCTTGTACGCCCACTGGCGCTTGCCATCGTCGCGCATGACGATGGTGTAGGCACCCATCGGCTTGGCCGTGGCGGGTGCCAGCAGCGGCGGCCAGTTGGTCGCGCAGGGCCCGTTGCAAGTCGACTTGCCGCTTCCGGCTGTGTCCCGATCGAAGGTGTAGAGCGTCATGCCGGTCGGCCCGACCAGCACGCCGTCGGCGGTGCGGGTCGGGGTGTCCGGCATCGAAGCCGTCCGGGACATGCCGCCGCAGCCGGCGAGCAGGGCGACCGCGAGAATCGAGGCACTGAGCAGTTTCATGATGAAGTTTTCTCCTTGTTGAACAAACACATCTAACAGGCCGACCCGGCTGGCACTCCGGCCTTCCATCAAAGCTGGCGGTACACCGCGCCTGCCAGGTTCAGCAGCACCTCGCGCGGCAAATTGCCGGTGAGTGCATAGCCGAAGCCTTGGTCGACCCAGTAGAAGCTCGACACTGGCCCTTCCGCCGAATAGCGGAAGGCTGTTTCTCCAGGCTGTGAAGTCTGCGCCGCAGCGGCGCCCAGGCTGCCGATATAGAGCGTCAGGCGCTCGCCGTCGCCGCGCTCGAACATGAACTGTGCCCGCGCACCCGGGCTGCCGGGCAGCAGACGACCGCCGACAAGGACGTAGCCCTGGGCCGACAGGTCCGGCACCTTGAGCGGCTTGCCGAGCCGCTTGGAGAGCCATTCCACCAGATGCTGCTGCTCGGCGGCGGCGACCTCGACGGGATGGCGCTTCTCAGGCGCGTAGACCACGTGGGCCACTGCGGCGGCACGCACGAATTCCCGCGTGGGTGGCGCCTTGGCCAGCAAGGCCTGGCGCTGCGTTGCCCATTCCGCGCTGCCCAGCCAGCCGGCGCCAAAGGCGACGAGCAGGCCGGCTGCGATGCCGCTCCAGCGAATCCAGCGGGCATGCTGGCTCTGGCGCGCCGCCACCATTTCCGCGGCTGCCAGCAGGGAGGGCGGGACGGGCTCGTCCAGTACCTCGCTGTGCAGCCGCCGCAGCGCGTCGCGCTGGGCCCGCCAGGCGGGCTGATCGGTGTCGGGGGGAGAGGAGGAGGGCGGCTTCATGGCGATGCGCTTCACTTGAGGCGGCGCAGCCCGGAACGGCTGGAAGCCGGAGGCAGGCCCCCTTCCATCAGTTCCTGCAAGCGGACGCGCGCCCGCGCCAGGCGCGACATGACCGTGCCGAGCGGAACGTTCAGCACCCTCGACAGCTGGGCGTAGGACATGTCCTCGAGCGCCACCAGCAGCAGCGCGGCGCGTTGTTCTTCCGGCAGGAGCAGCAGGCAGCGCTGCAGGTCGATGGCCCGGTCGCGCGCGTTTTCCGCGCCGGGCAGTTGCGCCGCGACCTCGTCGATGTCGACCGTCGCGCGCGGCGGCGCGCGGCGGACCTGGCTGGCGAACACGTTGTGCATGATGGTGAACAGCCAGGCTCGCAGGTCACTGCCCACGATCCAAAGCTGCCACTTGTGGCAGGCGCGTTCCAGCGTGTCCTGGACCAGGTCATCGGCCGCCCAGGCGTCGCCGGTCAGCGCCCGGGCATAGCGCCGGAGGCTGGGGATCTGGTCGATGAGTGCGCGGGAGTCCATTGCTGCATAAACGCCGGAAGACCGCAGCTTATTCCCGGCGCCGCGAAAAAAACATCAGCCGTGCTCGGCGGTTCGCAGCACCCGCGGCTTGATCGCCTTGGCCGGATTGCCGCCGTAGACGGTCCAGGCGTCCAGCGATCGAAAGGCCACGCCGCGCGCGCCCAGCACCGCGCCTTCGCCCACCTCCACGCCCGGACCGACGAAGGCCTCGGCCGCGATCCAGGCGCTGGCGCCGATGACGATCGGGCTGGCGGTCAACTGGAAGGTCTCCGAGGCGATGTCGTGGCTGCCGGCACAAAGATGCGCGCCCTGCGACACCAGCGCGGCACGGCCCAGCGTGATCGGCGCCATGTTGTAGCAATTGACCCGCTCGGCCAACAGGGCGCGATCCGCGAGGTGCAGATGGGGCGGATACCAGACCCGCGCGCTGCCGCGCACGTCGCTGGACTCGCCCAGTTTCGCGCCGAAGAGCTTGAGCAGGAAGCGGCGCCAGAAGCGCATCTGCGGCGGCGTCCAGGAGGCCAGCAGCGCCCAGCTCACGTTCCAGGCGGCGCGCAGCAAGCGGTTGCGGAGGGAGAAGCTGGGCCCGCCCTCGAGGGGCTTGGTTCGCTGGGCGTCGAGCGGTCTGGCGGCCATGGTGTCGTCCTCTTCAGCGGTGGCGGCTCTTCATTGCGCGCTCGACTTCGCGCTTGCCTTCGCGGTCCTTGATGGTGTCGCGCTTGTCATGCTCGGCCTTGCCCTTGGCCAGCGCGATCTCGCACTTCACCTTGCCGGCCTTCCAGTGCAGGTTGAGCGGGACCAGCGTGTAGCCTTTCTGTTCGACCTTGCCGACCAGCCGGCGGATCTGCTCCTTGTGAAGCAACAGCTTCTTGGTGCGAACCGAGTCCGGGTTGATGTGCGTCGAGGCGGATTTGAGCGGGTTGATCTGGCAGCCGATGACGAACAGCTCCCCGTCCCTGATCACGACATACCCATCGGTCAGCTGCACCTTGCCCTCGCGCAGCGACTTGACCTCCCAGCCTTCCAGCACCATGCCGGCCTCGAAGCGCTCTTCGAAGAAATAGTTGTACGCGGCCTTTTTGTTGTCGGCGATCCGGGAGGAGGTGTCTTGTTTCTTGGTGGCCATGGCTTCGTCAGGTGGGGGCGCATGGCATCCACACAACGGTCAAACGCACACACCGTGCGATTCTATGAAATGAACCGCGGCGCGGGATCGCCCGTGCGGCGCGGGTGCCGTGAGGCGGCCCTTCATACAATCGACCGCACCCCCATTCGATTTCATGAAAGCAGTCCACAAGTCCATCCTGATCTGGTACAGCGCCGAGGAGATGTACAGCCTGGTCACCGACGTGGCGACGTATCCCGAGTTCCTCCCGTGGTGCGACAGGGCCCGGGTGATAGAGCAGGACGAAGGGGGCATGACGGCAGAGGTCGGCCTGGCCTTCAGCGGCTTCCATCACAGCTTCACCACCCGCAACACCCATGTGCCGGGCCGCGAGGTGCATTTGCGACTGGTCGACGGACCCTTTTCCAATCTCGACGGCGTCTGGAAGTTCACCCCCGTGGGCGAGGAGGGCGAGCGCGCCTGCCGGGTCGAGCTGAACCTCAGCTACGGCTTCAGCAACTTCGCGCTGCAGGCGTTGGTCGGGCCGGTGTTCGACAAGATCGCCTCCAACCTGGTCGAAGCTTTCGTCAAGCGCGCCGAGCATATCTACGGCCAGAGCTGATGTTTCAGGTGACGGTTGCGTATTCGCCGGCCCCGCGCGAGGTGTTCGAAGAGGAACTCGGGGTGGCCGAAGGCGCCACAGTTCGCGATGCGGTGCAGGCGAGCAGTCTTGCCGCGCGGTATCCGCAACTCGACTGGGAGGCCATGACGCCCGGCATCTGGGGCCGCGCCGTGGAATGGGAGCAGCCGGTGCATGCGCGCGACCGCATCGAACTGTGCCGCCCGCTGACGGTCGACCCCAAGATCGCGCGACGCGAGCGCTTCCGGCAACAGGGGGCCAGGGGGACGGGACTCTTCGCACGCCGGCGCAAGGGCGGCAAAGCGGGGTACTGAGGCCCTTCGACTACTTGCAGTCGCTGTCGATCACCGACTGCAGTCGCTGCGCCTCGGCCGCGCGCATCTTGTCGTCCATGATCTCGCGCTCGCCCTGGGCATTCAGGCGGGCGACGCGCATGCCGCTGTCCATCGTGGCCTTGCCTTCACGCGCGCGCTTGCAGTTTTCGGTCTTGGCCTGCGCCACTTTCTGCGCCTCCGCGGCCTGCTTGGCCTTCTCGGCTTCCTCGGCCTTGCGAGTCTTTTCCTCGAGCTCCTTGTCCACGCCCGTGGGCTTGGGGCTGCCCGCCGGCCGCGGTGCGGCTGCCGGCGCGGCCGCAGCCTGCACACTGCCCGCATCCGGCGCGGCCGCGGGAGCGGGACTGAAGCTGAGGCGAGAGGAGGCGGGGCCGGGGCGGCGAACGATGTTCTTGTCGGGAATGTCGGGCGGCGGTGCCTGGTCGCTGAAGACCTTCTTGTTGTTCTGGTCGACCCATTGCCATTGGGCCTGGACGGCCGTCGCCCCAAGGAGGCAGGCCGATCCGAATACGAGCAGGTGCGCGAGCTTCATGGGGTGGCAGTTTATCCGCGACTTACGTTTTGCAACGTTTTTCCGGCGCGGTTTTCCAGCATTCGCGAGGCATTTGGCCAACATTCGCCATGAGCCGCACGGCCGCTCCGAAGGCGAATAACCGTAGCCGTAGGCGAAGGTACTCCAGTGAGCCCGCACGCCGCCCGGGCATGGCGCCATCGTTACAATCCGCCTTTTGGAGCTTCACCCATGCGCCTTCTCGGCAAAGCGCTCACCTTCGACGACGTGTTGCTGGTGCCAGCCTTCTCCCAGGTCCTGCCCAAGGACACTTCCCTCGCCACCAAGCTCTCCCGCAACATCACGCTGAACCTGCCGCTGGTTTCCGCGGCCATGGACACCGTGACTGAAGCCCGCCTCGCGATCGCCATCGCGCAGGAGGGCGGCATCGGGATCGTGCACAAGAATCTCACCCCCGCCGAGCAGGCCGCTCATGTGGCCAAGGTCAAGCGCTACGAATCGGGCGTGCTGCGCGACCCGGTGGTGATCACGCCCACCCACACCGTGCTGCAGGTCTTGCAGCTGTCGGAAGAGCTGGGCATCTCGGGCTTCCCGGTGGTCGACGGTGGCAAGGTGGTCGGCATCGTCACTGGCCGCGACCTGCGATTCGAGAGCCGCTACGACGTGCCGGTGAGCGAGATCATGACGCCGCGCGAGAAGCTGATCACCGTGCCCGACGGCACCACGCTGAGCGAGGCGAAGGCGCTGCTCAACAAGCACAAGCTCGAGCGCCTGCTGGTGATCAACAACGCGTGGGAGCTCAAGGGCCTGATCACCGTCAAGGACATCACCAAGCAGACCAGCTTTCCCAATGCCGCGCGCGACGCGAGCGGCCGGCTGCGCGTGGGCGCGGCGGTCGGCGTGGGCGAGGGCACCGAAGAGCGCGTCGAGGCGCTCGTCAAGGCCGGCGTCGATGCGATTGTCGTCGACACCGCCCACGGCCACAGCGCCGGGGTGATCGAACGCGTGCGCTGGGTCAAGAAGAACTACCCGCAGGTCGACGTGATCGGCGGCAACATCGCCACCGGCGACGCCGCCCGCGCGCTGGCCGATGCGGGCGCCGATGCCGTCAAGGTCGGCATCGGCCCGGGCTCCATCTGCACCACGCGCATCGTGGCCGGCGTCGGCGTGCCGCAGATCATGGCGGTGGACAACGTCGCGACCGCGCTGCAAGGCAGCGGCATCCCGCTGATCGCCGACGGCGGCATCCGCTATTCGGGCGACATCGCCAAGGCCATCGCAGCCGGTGCCAGCACCGTGATGATGGGCGGCATGTTCGCCGGCACCGAAGAGGCACCGGGCGAAATCGTGCTGTTCCAGGGCCGCAGCTACAAGAGCTATCGCGGCATGGGCTCGATCGGCGCCATGCAGCAGGGCAGCGCCGACCGCTACTTCCAGGAATCGAGCACCGGCAACCCCAATGCCGACAAGCTGGTGCCCGAGGGCATCGAAGGCCGGGTGCCCTACAAGGGCTCGATGGTCTCGATCGTCTACCAGATGTCCGGCGGCCTGCGGGCCAGCATGGGCTACTGCGGCTGCGCCACCATCGAAGAAATGAAGACCAAGGCCGAGTTCGTCGAGATCACCACCGCCGGCATCCGCGAGAGCCACGTACACGACGTGCAGATCACCAAGGAAGCGCCGAACTACCGGGCGGAATAAGACTCGCCCATGCAACACCAGAAAATCCTCATCCTCGACTTCGGCTCCCAGGTCACGCAACTGATCGCCCGGCGCGTGCGCGAGGCGCACGTGTACTCCGAAGTCCATCCCTGCGACGTCAGCGACGAATGGGTCCGTGAGTACGCGAAGGACGGCACGCTCAAGGGCGTGATCCTTTCCGGCAGCCATGCCAGCGTCTACGAGGAAACGACCGACAAGGCACCGCAGGCGGTGTTCGAGCTGGGCGTACCGGTCCTGGGCATCTGCTACGGCATGCAGACCATGGCGCACCAGCTCGGCGGCAAGGTCGAAGGCGGGCACAAGCGCGAGTTCGGCTTCGCGGCGGTGCGCGCGCGCGGCCACACCGAGCTCCTGCGCGACATCGCCGATTTCAATACCGACGAAGGGCACGGCATGCTCAACGTCTGGATGAGCCATGGCGACAAGGTCACCGAGCTGCCGCCCGGCTTCAAGCTGATGGCCTCCACCGAGAGCTGCCCCATCGCCGGCATGGCCGACGAGGATCGGCATTTCTATGCGCTGCAGTTCCACCCCGAGGTCACGCACACGCAGCAAGGCAAGGCGATCCTCGAGCGCTTCGTGCTCGGCATCTGCGGCGTCAAGCCCGACTGGGTGATGCGCGACCACATCGGCGAGGCCGTGGAGGCGATCCGCAAGCAGGTGGGCGACGAGGAGGTGATCCTCGGCCTGTCCGGCGGCGTCGACTCCTCGGTGGCCGCGGCGCTGATCCACCGTGCAATCGGCGACCAGCTCACCTGCGTGTTCGTCGACCACGGCCTGCTGCGCCTCGACGAGGGCAACATGGTGATGGACATGTTCGTCGGCAAGCTCCACGCCAAGGTGATCCGCGTCGATGCGAGCGAGCTCTTTCTCGGCAAGCTGGCCGGCGTGAGCGACCCCGAGGCCAAGCGCAAGATCATCGGCGGCGAGTTCGTCACGGTCTTCAAGCAGGAGGCACTCAAGCTCACCAATGCCGGCGCCAAGGGCGCCAAGTGGCTGGCGCAGGGCACCATCTACCCCGATGTGATCGAGTCCGGCGGTGCCAAGAGCAAGAAGGCCGTCACCATCAAGAGCCACCACAACGTGGGCGGCCTGCCCGAGCAGCTGGGCCTGAAGCTGCTGGAGCCGTTGCGCGACCTGTTCAAGGACGAGGTGCGCGAGCTGGGCGTGGCCCTCGGCCTGCCGCCCGAGATGGTGTACCGCCACCCCTTCCCCGGCCCTGGCCTCGGCGTGCGCATCCTCGGCGAGGTGAAGAAGGAATACGCCGATCTGCTGCGCCGGGCCGATGCGATCTTCATCGAGGAGCTGCGCAACTTCAAGGACCCGTCGTCCGGCAAGAGCTGGTACGACCTGACCAGCCAGGCCTTCACCGTCTTCCTGCCGGTCAAGAGCGTGGGCGTGATGGGCGATGGCCGTACCTACGACTACGTGGTTGCGCTGCGCGCCGTGCAGACCAGCGACTTCATGACCGCCGACTGGGCCGAGCTGCCCTATGCGCTGCTCAAGAAGGTGTCGGGTCGCATCATCAACGAGGTGCGCGGCATCAACCGGGTGACCTACGACGTGTCGAGCAAGCCGCCGGCGACGATCGAGTGGGAGTGATTTGCTGCGCAGTCAAGCCAGGCCGTGATCGGACAACGGCAACGAGCGCACGAAGCTCCCCGTAGCAGACTGGATGGCCGCAACCAGTGCGGGTGCGACGGGCGGCAGGCCGGGCTCGCCCACTCCACCCAGCGGTGACCCGATCTCGACGATCTCGGTGAGCACTTCGGGTATCTCGTGCATGCGCAGCACGGGGTAGTCGGCAAAGCTGCTCTGCTCGGCCCGGCCATCCTTGAGCGTGACCTTGGCGCGCAGCGCCGCGCCCAGCCCTTCGACCACGCAGCCATGCATCTGCTGGCGGATCTGCCCCGGGTTGATCGCTCGGCCGCAGTCGATCGCGACATGGACGCGCTCGACCCGGACCTTGCCGTCGACCATCCGCGCCTCCACCACCTGCGCCACCGGGCTGCCGTAGCACTCGACCACCGCCAGTCCGCGATGCACGCCCGCGGGTGGCGGTGAGGACCAGCGCGAGCTCTGCGCCACTCGGTCGAGCACCGCCAGCATGCGGCGCTGGTCCTTCAGGTGCGCACGGCGAAACGCCAGTGGATCCTGCCGGGCAGCGGCCGCGCACTCGTTCATGAACGTCTCCACCCAGTACCCGGTGAACGAATTCGCAATGCTGCGCCAGGGACACAGGGGGATCGGCAGATCCACCACCGCGTGGTCCAACTCGAAGGCGGGCAGTTGGTAGCGCATGTCGACCAACCCGCTGAGGGAGAAGCCGTCGATGTTGTTGGCGGGTGTGGGGTTGCCGTATTGACGACCCATCTGGGGGCCGCTGACGCGGACGCGCATCGCGGTGATCTGGCCGCTGGCGTCGAGCGCGGCACGAAAGCGGGCCATCATGGTCTGGCGATACTGTCCCTGCTGGATGTCGTCGCTGCGCTGCCAGATCACCTTGACCGGACGTCCCTGTACGGCGCGACTGGCCATCACCGCCTGGATCGCGATCTCCGCATGGGTCTTGCGGCCGAAGCCACCGCCCAGGTAGGTGGTGTGGATGTGCAACTGATCGTTCGTGAGGCCGCAGGCGCGCTCGAGTCCCATGCGCACGGTGTCGTGGCCCTGTGTGCCCAGCCAGAGTTCTGCGCTGTCCGCGCCCGCGCGCGCGGTACCGGCGATGGGCTCCATGCAGACGTGGGTGAGCAGCGGCACGGCGTACTCGGCCTCGACCACCTGGGCAGCGTTCGCGAAAGCACTGGCACTTTCGCCGCGACGCACGCTCATCGGCACATCCGTGTCATCCAGGCCGGCCTTCATGCGGCGGTTGATTTCTCCGGTGGACAGTGTGTCGTGCGGCGTTTCGGTAAAGCGTATGGCAAGCGCCTCGGCGGCCACCTTGGCCTGCCACCAGCTGTGGGCGATCACGACCGCGCCGCGCGGCACGCGCGCCACCGCGACGACGCCGGGCATGCCGCGCACGCTGGCCTCGTCGATGCTGGCCACGTCCGCGGCATAGACGGGTGCGAGGCGCACCGCGCCGTACAACATGCCAGGCAAGCGGGTGTCCACGGCGTAGAGCGCCTCGCCGCGCACCTTGGACGGCGTGTCCAGGCGCGGAACAGCTTTCCCCGTGAGCGTGCGCTGGGCTTCGGGTCGCAGCACGGGCTCCGGCGGGAACGGCAGGCGAGCCGCGTCGGCCACCAACTCGCCGAAGGGCAGGCGGCGCCGGCTGGCGGCGTGCACCACGAAACCGTCGCGCGTGTCCAGGCTTGCCGGCTCCACGTTCAGCCTTGCGGCTGCGGCCTGGACCAGCACCGTGCGGGCCTGCGCGGCGGCACGGCGCAGCGGGTCGTGCCACAAGCGGATGCCAAAAGAACCGACCGATCGCATCTGGCCGCTCGGCAGCCGGTAGTCGGGTGCGGGCCGCGGCGGCATTTCGATCGAGATCGCCTTCCAGTCGGCCCCCAGCTCCTCCGCCAGGATCTGCGCCTGGCCGGTGTGAGCGCCCTGGCCCATCTCACATGTGGGGAGGATGAAGGTCACTCGACCATCGCTGTCGATGCGCACGAATGATTGCGGTTGGCGTGGCGGCGGCGCCGGGCGTGCCGCGGGAGCGGCCGGAGGGGCAGCGGCAGCCGGCGCCTGGGCTAGGGCGGGCAGCGACAGGGCGACGGTCAGGCTGGCAGCGCCGCTTTGCCGCAGGAAATCCCGGCGGCTTTCGGAGGCAGGGGATCGCATCGGGGTCTGCTGTGTCATGGGAGTGCTCCAGCTCGGTGATCAGGCCAGGGCGCGCGCGGCGCGCTGAATGGCCGCACGAATGCGGTCGTAGGTGCCACAGCGGCAGATGTTGCCGGCCATGGCCTCGTCGATGTCGGCACTGGTGGGCCGACGCTTGGCCTTGAGCAGCACGGCCGCGCTCATGATCTGGCCGCACTGGCAGTAGCCGCATTGGGGCACGTCGAGCTCGATCCAGGCCGCCTGCAGCGCACGTCCTACGCGGTCATTGCCGGCGCCCTCGATGGTGGCGACGCGCTTGCCGGCCGCGAACGCCACGGGGGTGGTGCAGGATCGCACTGCCTGGCCGTCCACGTGGACGGTGCAAGCGCCACAGATGGCCATGCCGCACCCATACTTGGTGCCGGTGAGACCGAGCTCATCGCGCAGCACCCACAGGAGCGGTGTGGAGGGTTCGGACTGGACGTCGACCGAGCGACCGTTGACGTTGCATCGTGTGGCCATGCAGACTCCTTTCTGAGGGTGGTGGGGCGTCCGCGAATGCTCCGGCGGTCGTGTCTCGCATTCCTTGCGCCTACATTACTTTTTTGTCATGTGAGCGCCTGGCCAACCGACTCCTGTCACGATCCGCTCCATTGCTGCACACCCGCACTCATGAGAATCCTGATCGTCGAAGATGAAAAACGACTGGCCGACTTCCTGGTCAAGGGGTTGCACGAGCTCGGCCACATCATCGACGTCGCGCGCGACGGCATCGAGGGAAGGCGCCTTGCCTTGGGCGGCGAATACGACCTGCTCATCCTGGACGTCATGCTCCCGGGCGTGGATGGCTTCTCGATCCTGGAGTCGTTGCGCAAGGCTTCGGGCAACTGCGCCCAGGTGCCGGTCCTCATGCTCACGGCGCGGGACGGCGTCGACGACCGCGTGCGCGGTCTGGAAAGCGGAGCCGACGACTACCTCGTCAAGCCGTTCGCGGTGTCCGAGCTTTTTGCCCGCGTCGGCGCCTTGTCGCGACGCGCGCTGACGAAAAGCGCAGGCGCAGCCGGCACGACGCTGCGCCTGGCCGATCTCGAGGTGGATCTGATCGCGCGTCGCGCCATGCGCGGCGATCGGCGCCTGGACCTGACCGGCAAGGAGTTCGCGCTGCTGCTCGCCCTGTTGCGCCGGCGCGGCCAGATCCTCACTCGCACGACCATCGCCGAACAGGTCTGGGACATGCAGTTCGATTCGCGAACCAATGTCGTGGAGGTCGCGATTCGGCGCCTGCGCGGCAAGCTGGACGATCCTTTCGAGCTGAAGCTGTTGCACACCGAGCGCGGCATGGGCTATGTGCTGGAGGACCGTTCGTGAGCGCGGCCACCTACACCATCCGCAGCCGCCTGGCCTGGCGGCTGTCCGCACTGGTCACCGGCGTGATGGCGTTGCTGGCGGCGGCGGTCTTCTTCTCTGTGCTCTGGGTGGTGCAGAACCGCCAGGCAACCGAACTCGGGAAGAAGTTCAACGTGGTCGCATCCATCATGCTCAACAGCGTCAAAGCCGGTGGCATGGCCCAGGTGTACGAAGACATGGTGTCCGGGGCCTACCGCCGGCCGATGACGCGCCTCACGGTGACCACGGCCGATGGCCGCATCTTCTACCGCGATCCCGACCAGCCGCCCTTCGTGATGACGGGGCCGACGGTTTCACGCCACAGCGAGTTCGATCTCACAACCCACGGCGGCGAACGCCTGCGCATGACCTTGGAAGCAGACACGGGGCCGGACCGCGAACTGCTTGGCGTGCTCGGTCTCACCTTGCTGCTGGTGCCCGTGCTCGGCGGCTTGCTCGTGGGCCTGATCACCGTGTGGCGCGTGCGTGCGGATCTGCGTCCCCTGGCCGATCTGGCGGCGCAGACGCAGCGCATCACCGTCAACCGGCTCGACCAGCGCCTCTCGCTGGCGGAGGTGGCCACCGAGTTGTCTCCGTGGGTCGAGCAGTTCAACGGCTTGATGGATCGCTTGCAGGCCGCCATCACGCAGCTCGAGGCGTTCAACGCCGACGTGGCGCACGAACTGCGCACGCCACTCGCCTCGCTGATGGGTCACACCGAGGTCGCGCTCTCGCGTGAACGCAGCGCGGCCGAACTGCGCGAGGTCATGATGGCCTCGCTGGAAGACCTGCAGCAGATTTCCGGCGTGGTCCAGGACATGTTGTTCCTCTCGCGCACCGACTGCGGGGCCCGGGCGCGGTGTGGCGAACCTTCGAGCCTCCGAGCGGTGGCAGAGAAAGTGGTCGAATTCCACCAGTTCAGCATCGAGGAGGCGGGCCTGCGAGCGTCTGTCGAGGGCGATGCCGAGATGGCGGTCGATCTGCCTCTGCTGCAGCGCGCCTTGTCCAATTTGCTGGACAACGCCGTGCGCCATGCACGGCCCCGCAGCGAGGTGCGCGTGCTCATCGACACCCGACCCGGCAACGAGGTGGGCGTGCTGGTGGAGAACGCGGGCGAGCCGATCAGCGAGCAGGCCCTGCCGCGCATTTTCGATCGCTTCTACCGCGTCGATGCCTCCCGCAGCGACAGTGGCCACCACCACGGCCTGGGTCTTGCCATCGTTGCTGCGATCGCCCGCATGCACGGGGGTTACACCGAGACGGTCTCGTCCGGTGGACTGACCCGCGTCGGCTTTGTGCTGCCGGCGTCGTGAACGCTCGACGCGGGTGCGGGCCTATCGCGCTCGCGACGTCGCGCCGATCTCGAACTTCGAGAGAAAGTACGGCATCTCGGCCTGCCGATCCAGCGTCCAGCACAGCCCAAGCACCTCCTCGATCTCCTCGTCGGTGAAATGCTCCTTGGCGAAGTCCCGAAACTTCGTCTCGATCGCGGAATCGTCCAGGCCGATGCGAGGGTTTTCTTTCGTTCCCAGTTCCTCGCTCATCGACTCTCCATTTTTCAGGACGATCGTCACCCTGTTGGCAAGCGATGGCATCTGCGCGGCCAGCACCGGGTCCTCGTGCACGGTGATCTTGTCGATGATGGCCAGCACCTGCGGGTCGGCAAGGTTGGCGACGTCGTAGGTCGCCCGCGTGATTGTCCCGTCGAGAAGGGCGCGAGCGACCGTATAGGGCAGGCTGTGATCGGCGGTCTCGCGAGTCTCCGGCCGCCACTTTGCCTTGTCCTTCGCCAGGAACCTGTAGCCCACATCGGTCGTGTCCACACGGATCGAATCGATCGCATCGAGACTGCCGATCTTCTTTCTCAGCAAGACGGCTGCCATGACGGCAGTCTGCATTTCCCCATTGGTCGGGTACAGCTTCGTCTTTGCCACCTTGATGCGGAAATCCTGGCTATTCCGGTTGCCGAACCTGGCGGTGTCCACTTCGAAGGCGCCGCTGACCTGGGCGAAGAATCCCATCTCGCCCTCGAAGATCTCGGAAGGGCCTGTCATGCCATGTCGGGCAAGGTATGCGCAGAAAACTGCGTTGCGCGTGGCATTCGCAGCCGAGGCGCCTTTCCATCCCGACAGCTCGCCTGAGCGAACCTGGCGCATTGCAATGTGCCCGTTGAGTGCCATTCCCAGGGCGTGCACAAGTTGAGGGCGGGTAAGCCTGAGCAGCTTTCCCACCGCCATCGTCGCGGCAATAGTCACATAGTTGACGTGATCCCAGCCTCGCCTGAACAGGGTCGCCGCATCCTGCAAGCGCATCTGCAACTCGTAGGCGATGACCATCGACAGGATCACGTCTGTGCCACCGAGGTTCTCAGCCTCGGCGACCGCCAGGCAAGCGGCGATGCTGTCGCTCGGATGCCCCGGCTCGAGGCTGAAGTAGCCATCGTTGTAGTCGAGAAATCTGACCATCGTCGCATTCAGAAATGCAGCGACCTCGGTCGCCACCTTCCTCCTGGAGAAGAAGATGGTCGATGCACCCTCGGGCAGCGTGTGCGCATACGAACGAATGCTTTGAGCCGGCGCACTGTTCATGCCACCGAGCGCACAGCCCATGCTGTCGACCATCCGCTGCTTGGCAACATGAATGACAGCCTGGTCGAGGTCGCCGTACTCCAGCGAATCGACGTACTCCGCAAGTTTCTCGGCCATATTCATGGCGGTTCTCCAGTTTGATCAAGACGAAAGTAGGGAGAGCTCCACGCTTCGAGCGCGGAGTTGCACTGCAATCAGCGCGTGCCGGACTACGAGGTGGCAGTGAGGCCCACGCCAAGGAGCCGCACATATTGCTGCCCGCCGTGCATGTCGCGCTCCAGCGACCCGCCCTGGGGCCGCCGTCTTGGATACGAGATCTTCAGTACCAGGAGTTCCGGCACGGCGAAACGTTTGATGAGCGCTGGCTCTACGTCGTAGAGCTTCCCGATGGCATCCGGCTGCAACTGCGGAGCCTCGCTGTAGCGATCAAACGAAGCGCGGTCAGGGAATGACAGGTCGAGCGTGATCCAGAATGGCCCGGCGTTCTTCGATCGCAGGTGTTTGCAGACTTCGCCAACCTTAGACATGGGCGGTCTCCTTCGTCTCGACGAAGACAGTTCGAACGAGCTCGGAGCCATCGGAGACGTGCACGACGTGATTGAGCTTGAACTCGTAGACCTGTCCCTTTTCGATCTCCGCCGGAGAGAAAGCGAACCCATAGCTCGGCAACGCCTGCTCCTGCTTGATGGGAAGATGAAAGAACCAGGGGTTGCACGTTTTTGCGATCTGGGTAGCCAGTTCCTGCGAAGAGGCGGTCGCTACGAAGAGCAGGCCGACTTCCCGAGGCGGCGCGGCGCCGGTCTCGACAGGCAATCCGTCCACGGCGTTCCACCCGTACGGGCGCAAGGAGATGTCGAAATCGTCCTTGCTCAGGTTCATGGCAGCGACCGTGCGCTGCGTGAGCACCGTCTGCATCTTCTCCAGGAAGAGGTCCATCTCGGCGAGCACTGCGGGGTCCTTGATGCCGACGAGCATCAAGGTCTGAAAACCGCAGCGTGCTGCCCCCTCCAGCTTCATCGTGTACGGTTTGGGAATAAACCTGGACCCCGTGACCGTCACGGTACGTTCGTCTACTGCGTCATAACGTGCGGCCGTTACATCGAGAACGCCACCCGGTTCATGCAACATGAACGGGTCGCTGTTCTCATAGAGCATGTGAGCCGACACCGTGAAGGGTGTGCAACGGCTGACTGTTCCAAGCGGCTCGACTTCGAACGCGTCTTGACCTACGCGAATCATGACGCCTCCTTCCCTGGAGTGGGTCGTGCAAAGTCCACCGCATTCGGCAATTTTCCCTGCATGCCACGCGGGAGCCACGCCGGCTCCGCGCAGAAGCGGAAGGGCAGCGAGCACTGCGGTATCGGTTGTACGGCCGCCGAGGACGATATCTGCCCCGGCCTGCAAAGCAGCCACGTAAGGCTCGGGGCCCATCAGCGCCACGACATGGTCGCACTCGGCGAACAGTTCTGCGCCCGAATCTGTCATCGGCGCGAGCGGAGAGACGCGTCCATCCCTGGCGTACTGCGCCATCAGTGCCGGCGGCTGTTCGGAGTAGAGCAGCGCGATGCGCGGGTGCAGGTCGTGCTCACGCGCGATCTCGAGTGCGATGTCGCGGGTCCAGTCCAAGGCCATGTCGCAACCCGACGTGCCGCATGATCCGATCAAGAGTGGAATGCCCGCGCGTGCCTGCGCAAGCATCAGGATGCGCATGTCCTCCTTGATCGCTGCCCTGGAGTATTTCGTGCGCCCCGTCGCCAGGTACGCGGGCCCGCTGTCCGTGGACCCGGCGTCGCAAGCGATGCCGTGCGCTCCCGCCGCGATTCCTGCGGCAACATCGCTTTCGCGAATTCCAACGCCCAACGCCCCGATGGGGACGATGATGTTGACGGTGTCTTTAAGTCGTTGCGACATGGCGTTCCGTAGTGGGTTGAAAGGTGTGCTTGTGGTGCGAGGGTGCCGCGGCAGCGTGGTCCGGAAAAAACCAGATCGCCTCGGGCGGCACGCGAAGCAGGTGGTGGCCCGCGCCTACCGCGCCGGACTGAAGGCGCGTATGCGTGCTTCACCCGATCTGAAGATGAGCTCCCATTTGCCACCCAGATAGACGGCAGTCTCGAGCTCTGCGCTCAAGGTGTTGGGGCCCGCGTAGTCGGTCAGCGCGATGGATTCCACCCTGATGACTGCCGTCCCTTGCGCGCCTTCGCGAGCGTCGCCGCGCGCTGTTCCTTCCAGCCGGTGGGGGCCGACTGCCAAGACGACGGCGCCGTCTGTCCGAGACACGACGCAGGCCTTGAACTGGTTGTTGGCACCCATGAACTCGGCGGCGAACAGGCTCGTCGGGCTCCCGTACAACTCCTCGGGGGAGCCTGTTTGAGCGATGACACCCGAGTCCATCAGGACCACGCGGTCTGCAATCGCCATGGCCTCGACCTGATCGTGCGTGACGAAGATGGCGCTCAGCCCGAGCGACTTGATCAGCGAGCGGATCCAGATCCGGGCCTCTTCTCGCAGCTTGGCATCCAGATTGGATAGGGGCTCGTCCAGCAGGATCACCGGAGGGCTGTAGACCATGGAGCGCGCAAGGGCGACCCGTTGCTGCTGCCCACCCGAGAGCTGGTGCGGGTACCGATCGCCTTTGCCTTCCAGCCCGATGCCTGCCAGCACCTTCGCGACCTTGGCGCGCGTGTCGCCGGCGCTGAACCTTCGCAGTTTCAAGCCGTATGCGACGTTCTCGAAAACGGTCTTGTGGGGCCAGAGCGCGTAGGACTGGAAAACCAGGCCCAGGTTTCGAGCTTCGGTAGGCAGGTCGATGCCGCGCACGCCATCGAACACGGATTTGCCGTCGATCGCAATGCGCCCGGACACCGGCCGCTCCAAGCCTGCGATGGACCGCAACAGGGTGGTCTTGCCGCAGCCGGATTGTCCAAGCAGCACGACGATCTCGCCTTCTTCGAAAGACGCGGAGACGCCTTTCAGGATGTCGTTCTGGCCCAGGGTGACACGAAGAGATTCGACTTCCAGCTTAGGCATGCTTGACCTTTCCGAACCTGGCAAGAAGAAGCACGCCAACTCCGATCATGAGAATGTTGAGGGTCGCCAATGCGGCGATGGTGTCGATGGCCCCGGTGTCCCAGAGAGACACCATGAGCGAGCCGAGCACTTCGGTGCCCGGGCCCAGCAGATAGACAGCCGTCGAGTACTCCTTGACGTAGGTGATGAACATCAGTGACCAGGCGCTGAGCAGTCCTGCCTTGACAAGTGGCAACGTGATGTCACGGCTGATCCGCGATGGCGACCCGCCGGCCACACGCCCGGCTTCCTCGAGTTCCGGTCCGATCTGCAGCAGCGAACCGCTGACCAGGCGCATCCCGTAGCCAAGCCAGACGAGCGTGTAGGCCATCCAGATGGCCATGAGCGTCTGCCTGAACGGGCTCAGCACCCCGACGAAGAGGAAGATCCAGAAAATGGCAAGTCCCGCAACCAGTCCCGGCATGGCGCGCGGCAGCAGCACGAGGTAGTCGAGGAGCGTGCTCCAGCGGGACTTCCACCGGTGCGCTGCCAGGTTGACCGCCGTGTAGACGGCGACGGACAGCGCGCTCCCGAGCGTCGCCAGCAAGATCGTGTTGACGATGCCGCGCTTCAGATTCGGAAACTCGAACACGGAAGCGAAGTGCTGAATGGTGAAATTGCCAACCAGCGGGACACCCTCGCCCCACGTCTTCAAGAAGCCGCGCAGGACAACCGCGCCGACCGGGACAAGCACCGTCACGACCAGCCACGCGACGATCACGCCGCTCGCCACCCATCGCCACGGACCCAGCGACAGAAGGCGGCGCGACGCACCCTTGCCCTTGACCGACACGTACCGGTCCGCGTCGTTCATCATCTTGCGTTGCAGCCAGACAAGAGGGAGCGTCATCGCGACGATGAGCATGGCAACGACCGCCAGCAAGTGGTAGGCGGGCGTGCCGAACAGGTTCGTCAGCTTGAAGAGATAAGTCGAAAGGACGGACAGACCCTGAGGCTCGCCGAGGACGAGAGGAAGGCCGAACAGTTCGATGCCGAGAAAGAGCATCAGCACGGTGCAAAAGAGAATCGACGGAAGCACCATCGGCAGGCTGACGTCCAGGGCCACGCGCAGCGGGCTGGCGCCTGCGACCCGCGCGGCTTCTTCGACATCCGAGCCGAGGCCGCGCAAGGCCGTCGAGACGTACAGGAATACATGAGGCACGTGCACCAGGCCGGCAATCAGGATGATGCTGGACTTGGAATAGAGCGTCCAAGGCACGAAGCCGAACATCGACTTGGCCGACAGGCTCAAGAAGCCGACCGGTCCCGCGCTCACCACATAGCCGAAGGCCAGTACAAGGGACGAGATGAACATGGGTACGAGCACGAACGGCTCGATCCAGCGCGCGCCCGGCACGTCGGTTCGCACCAGCAGGTACGCCAGCAAGCTGCCTAGCGGCACTGCGATCAGCGTCATCCCGACGGATATCTGGGCAGAGTTCCAGAGCGACTTGTAGAAGTCCTCGTCGGTCAGGACGTACTGAAACGCCGCAAGGGAGAGTTTGGCGCTCGGCTTGAAGAACGCGTCGCTCTGTATGCTTTGCCACGCGATCAGCAGGATCGGGGACAGGACGAAGATGGCAGTCGCGAGGATCAGCGCGATGCGAAGATTGCGAGGCATCGACTACCTGGCCTGCAGCACGGTTTTCCATTGCTTGAGGAAGCCACCGCGCCAGACTGGATCGAAAACGACCAGCCTCTCGGGACCCGGCGTCAAGGCCCTTTCATTCTTGCATTCGCCTGGCCGCTGAAGCACGGGATTGTTTTGCACGTCGGCCCTGATGCTGCCGATCGACTTGTCCGCGAGCTTCTGCTGGCCTTCCTTGCTCAGCAGATAGTCGAGGAATACCTTGGCGGCATTCGGATGCCTGGCCTTCTTCGAAATGATGGCAGTGCGCGTCAGGTAGAGCGTGTAGTCGCACGGAACGATCATCCCGATGGTGGTGTCGGTCTTCAGGCGTTCGGCGACGTTGGCAGCGGCAAGGTTGTACGCGAGCGCAATTTCGCCGGAGGCCACGCGCTCGACCATCGTGCCGTTGGAAGTGAAGAACTTCAGGTCTGCCTGCGCCATTGCCTTGAACAGCGGCCATGCCGTGTCGGGAAATGCCCGCGAATCCTCACCCAGGAACCCGATCCCCGCGGCACTCCGCTCGACGTCGTAGGTGCCGATCTTTCCACGATAGGCCTCGCGCTTTTCAGTCAACAGGCGCGTCAGGTCCTGGCGCGTTTTCGGTACGTCGGATGCCGGCAGCAGACGCTTGTTGTAGATCATCACGATCGGCTCGTAGGTGACCGCATAGGCAGCGTTGCGGTAGTTGGCGCCGGGTCGCAGGTTGCGCGTCTCCGGGGAGGTGTATTCCTGCGCGATGCCGTCTTCGATCAGCTTGACCGCCGTGTCTGCACCGCCCCAGGCGAGGTCTCCCGTGCCCTGTCCCGCTGCGAACTCGCTGGTGAAGCGGGTGTAGACCTCGTTGCTGCTCTGATCGACATATTCGACCTTGATCTTCGGATACCTGGCCTGGAATGCCTGAAGGACTCCGGCCACCGACTTGGAGTCAGTCGACGAATAGACGGTGACCAGGCCTTCTTTTTCGGCAGCGCTGACCAGTTCGGAGTAGTTGGATGGGTATCCCTCCGGGGGCTGCTGGGCGCCCGCCACTGAGGAAAGAAGCGCAAGAACCCAGAAGGCAGGCTGCTGAAGTCGCATTCGTTTGTCTCCGTTGTGCAGGCGCCAGTTTGTAGACAATCGAATGGATTGTCTACAGATGAGGCTAGGTGTTTACACCGGCCCGTCGCTGCAGGCTGTACGATCAAGCTTTCCGTATGACCGACAACGCCTTGTCCAGCGCCCGGGTACCTCTGGAAGAAACCATCCAGTGGCTGGAGCACGCCATTTTTTCAGGCGAACTGAAGCCGGGCGATCGCATTGCGGAGTCCGCCCTCGCGGCGCGTTTCGGGGTGGGGCGCGGTCCATTGCGCGAGGCGTTGAGAACGCTCGAGGGAAGGCGTTTGCTGGAGCGCACGCCGTTTTCAGGTGTGCGCGTCGTCGACATCAGCAACGACGAGCTCGAGCAGTTGCTGATTACTCGCGAAGCGCTCGAAGGGATGGCAGCGCGGCAAGCGGCCGAGATGATGACGCTGCCCCAGACAAGACGACTGCGCGAATTGCTGACGGCCGGTCACGACGCAGCCAGCCTGGGCGAGTTCTTCATTCAGAAAACCCAGGACAACGACTTCCATGTGCAGATCGTTCGCGGAAGTGGAAACCGTTGGCTCGAAGAGTTTCTGTGTCGCGACCTCTATTCGCTTCTCAACATCTGCAGGTTTCGTGCTGCCAGCGTGCCCGAGCGCATCGATCCGGCTCGGGATGAACATGAGGAGATCCTTCGGGCGATCGAACTGCGCGACCCGGACCTGGCGGAACGTCTGATGCGCGAGCATGTTGCTCGAGGACGTGAGTCGCTCCTGCGGCGCCTTCGAGCTTCGTAGCGCACCCTGGCGGATGCGAGGCTCGGCCCCTCGCGTCTTTGCGGGACACCTAGGTGCTTCCATTTGTAGCTGTAGGACCTAGACTACCAAAGTATTCGGTCTTTGAGTTCTCCCGCCCGGGGAGCGAACCGTGTAGTCCCAGCGTCCCAAAATGTCCCCACCCTCCGAAGAAATAACCGCCGCTGCAGATGATGCGACCGACGACGCCGCCGGGCGACGCCGCTACCTGACCATCCTCTTTTCGGATCTCTCCGAATCCACCCGCCTCGGCGAGCTGATGGAGTCGGAGCTCTACGCCGACATGCTCGCGCAGCTGCGCCGGCTGTGCCGCGAGATCATCCCGCGCCACGGCGGCAACATCGCCCGCATCCAGGGCGACGGCGTGCTGGCCTTCTTCGGCTATCCCGAGACGCGCGAGGACGACGGGCGCCGCGCGACCGAGGCCGCGCTGGAGCTGCACGCGGCGGTGAGCCGGCTCACCATCGCCGGCGCCGGGTTCCCGGCCGGCGCGCTGACGCTGCATTCAGGCATCCACGCCGGGCTCGTGCTCATTTCGGACGGCGACGTGGAGCGCGGCCGTTTCGAGCTGCTGGGCAATGTGCCGAACATCGCCGCGCGCCTGTCGGACCTCGCCGAGCGCGACGACATCTGCGTGAGCGAGGAGACGCTCGGGCCGCATGTCCAGTTCTTCACCTCCAGCGAACCCGCGCTGGTGCAGCTCAAGGGCCGCACGCCGCCGCTGGCCGTGCGCCGCGTGCTGGGCCGTGCGCCCGCGCCGACGCGCCTGGAGGCGATGGAGCGGCGCAGCCTCTGCCCCTTCGTCGGGCGCGAGCCGGCCTTGCGCCTGCTGCGCGATCGCCTGCGTATGGCGATCGCCGGCGCGCCGCAGTGCGTCGCCGTGTCGGGCGGCCCCGGCGTCGGCAAGACGCGCCTGGTCGACGAGCTGCGCCGCCACGCTGCCGCCGGCGAATGCCTGGTGCTCCAGGGCTACTGCGGCACCTACCTGGCCGAGCCTCTGCAGCCCTTCCTGCAGATGCTGCGCGCGCTGTTCGGCCTGTCGCCGGGCTTGCCGGCCGAGCCCGCGCAGGTGCATCCGCTGCTGGCCGCGCTGGAGCAGGAGGAGGGTGCCGCACCGGCGCTGGCGCAGGCGAGGCAGCTCGTGGCGCCCCGCGAAGAGGCGCGCCAGCTCAGTCCCGGCGCCGCGGTGCCGGCGCTGCGAAGCCTGTTCGAGCAGCTCGCGGCTCGCCAGCCGCTGATGCTGGTGGTGGACGACTGGCAATGGGCGGACGAGGCCAGCCAGCAGGCACTCGATGCGGTGCTGTCGCTGAAGGGGCCGATCTTCGTCGTTGCCATGACGCGGGCACCGGCCGGCGAGAGCCTGTTTCTTGCACCCGTCACCACGCTCGAGCTGCAGCCGCTGGACGACGGCGAGGCCGCCCGGGCGACACGCCACCTGCTGCCCGGCGCCGATCCGTTCGTCGTGGCCGAGATCCAGCGCTATGCCGGCGGCATCCCGCTGTTCATCGAGGAGCTCTGCCATTCGGCCTCGGCGCAGGGCGGCCAGTGGCTGCGCGAGCTTCGCCTGGGCAGCGCGGCGTGGCTCACCGCTTTGATCGAATCGCGCGTGGAGCGCCTGCCGCCTGCGCAGGCCGAAGTGCTGCGCGCGGCGGCCGTCATCGGCGGCGCGTTTCCGGCCTGGCTGCTGGAACAGCTCACCGGGCACGGCGCGGACGATCCGCTGGTCATTGCGCTGGCCGAGCAGGATTTTCTCTTCGCGGGCGAGCAGCCGGGGACGCTGCGCTTCAAGCACGGCATCACCCGCGACGTGATCTACGAGGCCGTCGGCCTGCACCGGCGCCGCGAGATGCATCGCCGCATCGCGCAGGTCCTCGAGGACCGCGGCGAAGGCGCGGCCCAGGAGGAGCTTTACGAGGCCCTGGCCTACCACTGCGCCGCCGCCGCGCTGGCCGAGCCGGCGGCACGCTACGCGGAGCTGGCCGGCGACAAGGCCATGGCCGCCTCCGCGCTGGACCGCGCCCGTGCCCAATATTCCGCCGCGCTGAAGGCCCTGGACGAGTTGGCTCCCCCCTCGCGCGAGCTGGCGCTGCGCTGGTGCGCGATCGCGCAGAAGCTGGGCATGGCCTGCGTCTTCGATCCGCTGGGCCTGGCCGACGGCGTGGCGATCTTCGAGCGCGGCCTGGCGCTGGCGCGCCAGAGCGGCAGCATGGACGCGATCGCGCGGGCGTCCTACTGGCTCGGCTACATCTGCTATGCCAAGGGAATGTCGAAGGCCGCGATCGCGCACGGCGAAGCCGCTCTGGATCTCGCCACGCAGATCGGCGATGCGCGGCTCGCCGCGCAGGTGCGCGCCACGCTGGGCCAGGCGCTGCTGGCTGCCGGCGACTATGGCCGGGCGCTGGTGCTGCTGGACTCGGCGGTGGACAGCAAGCGCCGGCAGAGCCGGCCCGGCAGCAGTCTGGCCGTCGGCTCTGCCTACGCGCTGGCCTGCAAGGGTTACCTGCTCGGCGACCAGGGCCGGTTCGCGCAGGCCGACGAGTGCTTCGCCGAAGCCTTGCTGCTGGTGGGCGATTCGCTGCACCAGGTCTCGGCCTCGGTGCGCCACTGGATCAGCGTCGTCTACCAGTGGCAAGGGCGCTGGGAAGAGGCGCTGCGCGTGGCCGAGCGCGCGTCGGAGATCGCGGAGCACGTGAAGAGCCGCCAGCAGCTCGCCATGGGCCGCGCGCTCGCCGGCTATGCGCAATGGACCCTGACGCGCGACCCGCAGGCCTTGCAGGCGGTGCGGGACGCCACCGCATGGATCGAGGCGCGCAAGGGCGGGCTCGCCACCTCCCTCAACCACGGCTGGCTGGTCGACGGCGCAGTGGCCAACGGCCGCACCGAGGAGGCGAGGCACCATGCGGCGCGGCTGTTCATGCGGGTGCGCCAGCACGATCGCATCGGCGAGGCCCTCGGATGCCGCGCGTTGGCTCGCGCTGCCGCCAAGCTGAACGACTTCGCGCGCGCCGAGCACTACCTGCGCTGCGCCGAGCGCTCGGCACAGGCGCGCGGCTCGGCGCACGAGGCAGCCGCGACGCAGCTCTGCCGGGCGCAGATCGAGGTGGGCCGTGGCCGCGTCGGCGAGGCACAGCGGCTGCTCGATGCCGCCTGCACCGCCTTCGAAGCCATGGACATGCGCTGGCATCTGGAGCGTGCCGAGCGCACGCGCGACATGCTCTGAGTGCCTGAAGTCCGGCTGTCGAAGTTCAGCCGCCGACGCGGCCGTCGAAGGTGAAGGCCAGCGGCGCCGGGCTGGGCCGCATGCGCTCCTTCTCGTCCACCAGGCCGGCCAGCATGCCCAGCAGCACGCCCATGCCCGCCTGTTGGCCCGGGCAGGCATGCGCCGGGTGCGGGCCCTCCTGGGTGCGCCCGCCGCCGTAGATCGGCGTCACGTCGAGCTTGTCTTCGCGCAGGTTCTGCTGCGTCGCCGAGACCAGCGACAGGACCACGGTCTCGCCGTCGGCGAGCGTTTCGGGGCCGAGCCGGACGCCGTCGCCCTTGACGCGCCGCCACACGAGTTCCGGCGAAGGCCGCAGCTGCATCACTTCCTTCAGCGGCGCTTCGAGCAGCGCCTTCGCCCTCTCGTAGGGGTCCGCCTCGCGGCTCTGCGCCCAGGCCGCGCGCAGCGACCAGAAGGTGCCGTCGCGCAGCCACTCGTTGAGCGACAGCCGCAGGTTGCCATCGACCGTGGGCAGGAAGCCCATGAGCGTGCCGGCGAAGGTGCGGGCCACGAAGTCGTCGTCCGGTCGCGCATCGGGAAAGGCGCCGAGGATGGCCGACGCGAGCACGGCGTCATGGCCTTGCGGCGTCTTCGGCACGGACCTGCTTTCCTGGAAGGGGCGGATGAAGGCGTGCAGTGCCGCGGTGAGCGCCTTTCCGTAGCGCTGGCCGTAGTCTTTCACGTCGTCGCCGGGATGCGGCTGGAAGATGTAGCGCGAAGGCGCGGTGAACTGGGCGGGATAGATCGCGGGCTCGCCTTCCTTCCAGTCCCAGCGCCAGCTGCCGGGCACCAGGGCGGGCGCCTGCTCGCCGGGCGCGGGCGCCCCGGGCAGGCCGAACCATTGCCGGCACAGCTGCGCCAGCACCTTGTCGCTGACCTCCTTGGCGTCCAGGTTGAGCTCCCAGCGCTTGCGCCCCAGCAGCGGGGCGATACCCTTCTCGGCCTGGATGAACTTGTTCAGCACCTCGGTGGTGAAGGCGAAGGCCAACCGGAAGGCACTCTCTTCGTCGATGCGGCCGATCGCCTTGTTGACTTCCTTCGACTGCCGCTCGTATTCGCCGCTGCGGTCGCGGTCCAGGCCCAGGTAGATCTGCCCGATCGATCCGTCCATCCGTTCCCGGTAACCCGCCACCGTGTAGTGCCGGTCATCGCCCAGCACTTCCAGCACGCGCTCGCGATCGGCCACCAGCACGCCGTAGGCCGTGCGCAGCACGCCGCCGTGGTGCTCGCGGATGGCGGCCCAGATGCCGGCGCTGATGAACTTCTCCTGCGCCTCCGGGTCCTCGAGCGCGCTCTTCCAGGCCCGGATCGCCGGCGCTGGGCAGGGCGCTCCTTCGAGCCGCAGCAGCGCCTGGATGCGTTGCTCGCCTTCTTCGGCCGACCAGACGGGCAGGGGGCGCGGGCCGAGGGCCGCCAGGTGGATCAGCTCTTGCAGCGCATGCACCGAGGGCGTGAACAGGTAGGCGCCCCATTCCACGCGCACGTAGGGCCGGGACTCCTCCTTGACGCCGGGCGCCGCATCCAGGGCGATGCGATGGCTCCGCGGCACGCCATCCACCGGATGCTCGAAGCGGAAGCTGCGGACCTCGCCCACCTCGGGCACGCCGAGCAGCGAATCGCTCTGGCCCGAGAAGCCGCCGGCGCTGTTGCCGCCGACCAGCCAGCGCTGGATCACCTCGAACTGCTCGCTGATGCTGGCGTTGTAGGCCATGAACATCAGGCCGCGCTCCTGGCCGTCGTCCACGTAGCCGTCCTCGGGGGCCTCCTCCGGAAACGCATAGCGCGGCCCGTAGGACATGCTCCGGCGCATGATGCGTGGGCGGCGGCGCCCCGGCGGATCGTGCAGGCCCGGGGCCGTCTCGTCCTGCCGCGGATTGGCGCGGCGGATGTGCGCGTGGAAGGGGCAGAGCTTGCCTTCGCCGTCCGCGCGGTAGTCGAAGTCGTTGATCGCCGCGGCATCGACCAGCGGCCGGCCGTCCCGGTGCCGGCCCATCAGCTTCGCGAAGATCAGGTCCTCGTCGAGCCCGGTATCGCGGCTGGCCTGCCGCACGCTCTCGTAGAGCGCGGCCACGTCCTGCCGCAGCTTGCGCACGACCAGGAAGCTGCCGTTGTGGAAGAAGCGGATGCGTTCGCGCTCCGCGTCGCTGTCGCCCTGCGGGGCGGGGTCCGCCTCGTTCGGGTAGCCGAGCAGCAGCTCGCCCAGGTGCACCTGGTTGCGGTACACGGCGCCCTCGGGCACGGCGTCGAGCACCGGCTGGCCGTCGCCGTCGGCGAAGCCGAAGTGCTCCTGGATGCGCTCCCTGTCGTTGAGGTAGCGGCGCAGCGGCTCGATCGCCAGCAACCGCACGCCGGGACGCGTGCCGCCCTGGCCGAGGTTGCCGAAGAGCTTCCCGATGGTGCCGTGCAAGGGGTGGTTCCGGTCGGCCGGATCGCTCACGTCGTTGCCCGGCGTGCCGATGCGCAGCTGGATCACGAGGTGGACGGCCGTCATCTCGACGGCGGTGTCGTGCGCGGGCGCGCCGGCTGGCGCGAAGCGCTGCGGCAGGCGCCAGCGGCGCGGATGATTGACGCGGAAGTCCCCGAGCATGCTGGCCCGCGCCTCCATGCCCTCGCGGAATTCCTGCGGGAACCAGGCCAGCTGCTCCTCCGGCATGCCGAGGAAGCGAAGGCCCTCGTAGGTGAGCGCGACGTTGACGATCGGCCGCCCAGCCGGCGGCTGGCCGGTGGCGGTCGTCAACGATTTGCGCAGCTCGTCCAGCAGTCCCGCGGCGGCGCCGCGCGCGTCGAAGGCAACCAGCAGCAGGCAGCCGTGCGTGATGCTCTCGTAGGGCCGCAGGATGCCGCCCTGCACGTCGCCGGGGTCGTCCACCACCGCCCTCGGCGGCAGCTTGGGCACCTCGCGCGGCCGGGTCACCTCGGGTTCGTCCTGAGGCAGCAGCCAGCGCAGCTGGCGATCGAAGCGTACGCGCATCGCCTGCTTCAGCTCGGGCGGCAGGTCGCCGTCCTCCATGAGCGACACGAACTCACGCAGGATGTCGCGCCCGGCCCGCTGCAGGACCCGGCCGTCGCCCGTGCCGGGCAGGTACAGGTCGGTGAGCCGGAACAGCACGGCCAGCGACTGCAGCCCCTGGCGGCTGGCGTCGAGGGCGTGCGCGGGACTCGCGCTCGCGGTCTCCCACGCGATCTCCTCGGGCGTGCGCACGCGCAGGCGCGTTACCGCGAGCGCCTCGGCCGCCTGGGCGTCCGGCGAGGCGGGCGCCGGCGGCTGGCGATGCAGCCGCTCCTCGTCCCGGAGGTAGCGCGCGTCCTCGACCGTCAGCCCGTGCGTGTTGTAGTAGAAGGCGGTCTCGACCTGCACCCTGCGCACCCAGCCCGCCCAGGCCTCGAAGTCGGCGTCGTGCGAGACGACGTAGCCCTCGGAGTTGCAGAAGATCACGTCCAGCAGGCTGCCGACCTTCTGCCACAGCACGCGGATGTAGGCCTCCCAGGTGCCGTCGAAGGTGACGGCCAGCAGGATCTTGTCCTCCGGCTCGAGCACCGCCACGCGGAAGGAATGGATCTTGGCCACGCGCTCCACCGCGTCGGAGATCGGGCGCAGCAGCGTGTGCTCGTGCAGCGCGGCGCGGCCGCCCTGCAGCGTCTTGAGCAGGCGCTTGACGCGCGTCTTGTAGGTGACGGCGTCCAGCGACGGCACCAGGCCCGGCTTGATCGGTGCCAGGAGCGTCAGGTCGCTCGAGCCCGTCAAGCTCTTGCCCTTGATCACCAGTTCTGCTCGCATGCTGCCTCCCTGTGGGTCGGCCGCGCGAGGCGCCGCGGCAAGCGCGATGCGAGGCCCTTGATGTGGGTTCAAATTGTCGTGCGCGGCCGGCGTCCGATGCAAGGGTGGTTGCGCCCGGGCCCCGTTGTGACAGCCGGACGCACGATATCGCCGGCCCGCCCGAATCGCATCCTCTCGAAAGGGGAGAGGTGTCTCCCCGGTGTCACGCGTCCGCGCGCAGGCGTAGGATGGAATTTCCGCACCGCTTCCTCGAGGAGGCACCATGAGCGAACCGGATTTCACGACCCTGCACCAGCGCATGCTCGCGGAGATCGCGGCCAAGACGATTTTCTCGACCACGCACCTGGGCAAGGCGGCGCTCGACCCGCGGGTGATGGAGGCGCTGGGCAAGGTGCCGCGCCACCTCTTCGTGCCGATCGAGCTGCGGCCCTATGCCTACGTCGACACGCCGCTGCCGATCGGCTACGGCAAGACCATCTCTCAGCCCTTCATCGTCGCGGTGATGACCGACCTGCTGCGCGTGCGCCCGACCGACACCGTGCTGGAGATCGGCACCGGCCTGGGCTACCAGTCGGCGATCCTTTCGGAGCTGGCGCAGCAGGTCTACAGCGTCGAGCTCATCGAGGAGCTGGCCCGGCAGGCGCGGCAGCGGCTCGCCCGTCTGGGCCATGCCAACGTCGAGGTCAAGATCGGCAACGGCTGCCACGGCTGGCCCGAGCACGCGCCCTTCGACCGGGTGATCGTGACCGCGGCGCCGGAGCTGATCCCGCCGGCGCTCATCTACCAGCTCAAGCCCGGCGGGCGGATGGTGATTCCGGCCGGCCTGCCGGAGTCGCAGCAGCTGCTGCTGGTGGAGAAGGGCGCGGACGGCTCCATCTCGACGCGCGAGATCTTCCAGGTGCTGTTCTCGACGCTGGAGGACACGGAGGCCGATTGAGCGTGGTCGGCCGTGCGACTCAGGCGGCCTCCTTGTCCGTGCGCAAGATCACCTGCCCGTTGCGTGCACCGCTGTGCCCGCCGTGCTGCCAGGTGATCGCACCGTTGACGATCACCGCGTCGATGCCTTCGGCAGGCCGCGTCGGTGTCTCGTAGTTCGCGGCATCGCGCACCGTGGCGGCGTCGAAGATCACGATGTCGGCATGGTGGCCCGGCTTGAGCGTGCCGCGCTCGTGCAGCCCGAAGTTGCGCGCGGTCAGCCCGGTCATCTTCCACACCGCCGTTTCCAGTGGGAACAGGCCGACATCGCGCGCATAGTGGCCCAGCACGCGCGGAAAGGTGCCCCACAGCCGCGGGTGCGGCTTCTCGCCGACCGGAATGCCGTCGGAGCCGATCATGGTCTCGTCGAAGGCAAGAACACGCTGCACGTCGTCCTCGTCCATCATGAAATAGATCGCGCTGCCCGGCTGGAGCCGGATGGCTGCTTCTTCGCCCGAGACGCCCCATTCGGCGGCGATGTCCTTCAGGTCGCGGCCCGCGCACTCGGGGTGCGGTACGCTGGATGCGATCAGCACGCGGCCTTCCATCATTCCGCGGTCGGTGCGGATCATGGTCGACCCCGCCGTGTAGGGGTAGCAGTCGAGCGAGATGCACTGGTGCTGCATCGACTCCTTGATGAAGGGCAGCGTGACCCGGGTGCGGCCGTAGTTCTTCGCGTTCTGCACCTTGTGGTGCGAGACCACCACCGGGACACCGAGCGCGCGGCCGATGTGGAAGGTTTCTTCCAGCGACTCCATCACGTGGTCGCCCTCGTCGCGCATGTGGGTCACGTAGAGCGCCTTGCGCGCCGCGAGCGGGCGGGCGACCTCGATGATCTCCTCGGTCGTCGCCTTCACGGCAGGCGGGTAGAAGGTGCCGGTCGACAGGCCGATCGCGCCCGCCTGCATGGCTTCCTCGACCAGCGACTGCATCGCGGCAATCTCGGCCTCGTTGGCCGGCCGGTCGAGGTCGGACATGGTCACGGCACGCAGCGTCGAGTGGCCCACCATCGCCGCGACGTTGACCGACGACGGCGTGGCGCGCAGCGCATCGAGGTAGGCCGCGAAGGTGGTGAAGCGGCCCTCTGCCGGCGATTCGAGCAGGCTCAGCGGCATCGGCAAATCCATGCCGGCGCGCAGCGGCGCTGCGCTGATGCCGCAGTTGCCCGCGACCACCGTGGTCACGCCCTGCGAGACCTTGAACGGCATCTGCGCCTGCGAGAGCACGGCCTGGTCGTCGTGCGTGTGCGAGTCGATGAAGCCCGGCGCGACGATGCGGCCGGTGGCGTCGAGCGTCTGCCCTGCGGTCGAGCCGGAGAGATCGCCGATCGCTGCGATGCGGCCGTCGGTGACGCCGACGTCGGCTTCGAAGCGCGGCGCCTTCGTGCCGTCGATCACCGTACCGCCGCGGATCAGCAGGTCGAAGTGGGAGGAATCGATGCTCACGGCGGTCCTTTGTCTTTTGGTTTCAGGTGATGAATCCGTGTCAGCGGAAGTGGCAGGCAACCCAGTGGCCGCCGACGGAAGTCGAGGGCCGTTCGCTGAGCTCGGGCACCTTCTCCTTGCACACCGCCTGGGCCAGCGGACAGCGCGTATGAAAGCGGCAGCCCGAAGGCGGGTTGGCCGGGCTGGGCGGATCGCCCTGCAGAAGAATGCGCTTGCGCGGCGTGCGCGGGTTGGGCACCGGCACCGCCGACAGCAGGATCTCGGTATAGGGATGGCGAGGCGCCGAGAACAGCGTGTCCCGGTCGGCCACCTCGACGATGTGGCCGAGGTACATCACGGCCACGCGATGGCTGATGTGGCGCACCACGGCGAGGTCGTGCGCGACGAAGAGGTAGGCAATCCCGAACTCGGCCTGCAGGTCCATCAGCAGGTTGACCACCTGCGCCTGCACCGACACGTCGAGCGCCGAGACCGGCTCGTCGCACACGATCAGCTTGGGATTGAGCGCGAGTGCCCGCGCGATCCCGAGGCGCTGTCGCTGGCCGCCTGAAAACTCGTGCGGATACTTCTTCGTTGCTTCGGGCCGCAAGCCGACCTTGCCGAACAGCCACTGCACGCGTTCCCTGCGTTCCGCGCCCGAGCCCATGCCGAAGTTCTTCAGCGGCTCGGCCACGATGTCGCCGGCCGAGAGGCGCGGGTTCAGCGAGGCGTACGGGTCCTGGAAGATGATCTGCAGCTCGCGCCGGCGCAAGCGCATCTCGTGCGCCGACAGCGTGGTCAGCTCCTCGCCGTCGAGCCGCACCGAACCCGAGCTCGGCTCGACCAGGCGCATCACCGACTTCGCCGTCGTGGTCTTGCCGCAACCCGATTCGCCGACCAGCGCCAGCGTCTCGCCGCGCGCGACGGTGAAGGAGACGCCGTCCACCGCCTGGATCGGCGGCCGGGCCTTGGCGAGCCAGCGTTGCCGCGCCACGTAGTGCTTGGTGAGCTTCTGCACCTCGAGCAGCACGGGCGCATTCACTGAAGTACCTTCGCCTTCGGCTGCGGTGCTATTCGCCTTCGGGGCGGCCGCGCGTCTCATGCAGCCACCTCCTGCGCCCATTCGACGCGGCCTTCCTCGACCGCGAAGCAGGCGACGGCGTGGCCGGCATCCTGTTCGACGAGCGACGGCGTCTCGGCCGTGCAGCGCGCGTTGGCATGCGGGCAGCGCGCCGCGAAGGCGCAGCCGCGGCCCAGTTCGTCCGGCGCGGGCACCATGCCCGGAATCTCCGCCAGGCGCGCGCCGCTGCTGTTCATCGAGGGCATCGACGCCATCAGCGCGCGCGTGTACGGGTGCAGCGGGCGGTCGAAGAGGTCGAGCACGTCGGCTTCCTCGACCTTGCGCCCGGCATACATCACGACCACGCGGTCGCAGCTTTCGGCCACCACGCCGAGGTCGTGCGTGATCATGACCACGCCCATCCCCAGCTCCTTCTGCAGGCGCTTGATGAGGTCGAGGATCTGTGCCTGGATCGTCACGTCGAGCGCGGTGGTGGGCTCGTCCGCGATCAGGACTTCGGGGTTGCAGGCCAGGGCCAGCGCGATCATCACGCGCTGGCGCATGCCGCCCGACAGCTGGTGCGGGTATTCGTTCACGCGGCGCTCGGGCTCGGGGATCTGCACCACGCGCAGCATCTCCACCGCACGCTCGAGTGCCTCGGCACGGCCGAGCTTCTGGTGCAGCTGCACCGTCTCGGCGATCTGGCGGCCCACGCTCAGCACGGGGTTGAGCGAGGTCATCGGCTCCTGGAAGATCATCGAGATGCGATTGCCGCGGATCTGCCGCATCTCCTTTTCGCTCAGCTGAAGCAGGTCGGTGCCGCGAAGGCGCACCGCCCCGCTCATGCGCGCCGGCGGCATCGGCACCAGGCGCAGCACCGACAATGCCGTCACGCTCTTGCCGCAGCCGGATTCGCCGACCACGCCAAGCGTGCGGCCGGCGCGCACCGTGAAGGAGACGCCGTCGACCGAGCGCACCGTGCCGGCGAGCGTGTCGAAGTGCGTCCGCAGGTCTTGGACCTCGAGCACCGGCTCGCCGTCGGCAATGGAAATGCGGGACATCTTCATGGCGGGCGCCTCACAGCTGTCGCGCCAGGCGAGGGTCGAGCGCACCGCGCAGGCCGTCGCCGAGCAGGTTGATGGCGAGCACCGTCGCGGCCAGGAGCATCCCCGGGTACAGGATGATGTGGAACGCCACGGCCACGAAGTTGCGCCCCTCGGCCATCATGTTGCCCCAGCTCGGCGTCTGCGCGGGCACGCCGACGCCGAGGAAGGAGAGCACCGCCTCCGTCAGCACAGCGGCCGCGGCGACGAAGGTGGCCTGCACGATCAGCGGCGCCACCATGTTGGGCAGCACGTGCCGCAACAGGATCAGCGGCAGCCGCGTGCCGACGGCATGCGCCGCCTCGACGAAGAGCTGCTCGCGCAGCGTGAGCGCGAGCGAGCGCACCAGCCGCGCCACGCGCGGGACTTCTGGAATTGTGATGGCCACGATCACGGTCGTGAGGCTGGCCTGCGTGACCGCCATCAGCGCGATGGCGAGCAGGATGCCGGGGATCGCCATCAGCCCGTCCATCACGCGCATGATGAAAGGATCGGTCCAGCGCACGAAGCCCGCCAGCAGGCCGAGCAGCACGCCGAACACGGTCGCCAGGCACGCCACCGTGAGCCCGACCACCATGGAGACCCTGCCGCCCCACACCGCGCGGCTGAAGACATCGCGCCCCAGCGCGTCGGTGCCGAACCAGTGTTCGGCCGAGGCCGGCTGCATGCGCGCGAGCGGGTCGATGTCCTGCGGATGATGGGTGGCGATCCAGGGCGCCGCGATCGACAGCAGCGCCATCGCGATCAGCAGCAGCGCGCCGAGGACGAGCGTCGGATGCTTGCGCAACCAGCGCCAGCGCTTGGGCGCGGCAGGCGCGTCGTCCGCCGGCAGCGCCTCGTGCAAGGGAAGGGTGCTGGACATGCTCAGTACTGGATGCGGGGATCGAAGAGTCGGTAGCTCAGGTCGATCAACAGGTTGATCAGCACGTACACGCCCGCCGAGATCAGGAGCACGCTCTGGATCACCGGATAGTCGTGGCGCTGCACGGAATCGATCACCAGGCGTCCGACTCCCGGGATGGCGAACACGGTTTCGGTGACCACGACGCCGCCGATCAGGAGCGCGATGCCGACGCCGACCGTGGTCGCGATCGGGATCGCGGCGTTGCGCAGCGCATGGCCCAGCACGGGCAGCACGCCGAGGCCCTTGGCACGCGCGGTGCGGATGTAGTCCTCGTGCAGCACCTCGAGCACCGTGGCGCGCGTCATGCGCGTCACCAGCGCGATATAGACCAGTGCGAGGTTCACGCAGGGCAGCACCAGCGAGCGCAGCCAGCCCACGGGGTCTTCGGCGAGGCGCACATAGCCTTGCACCGGGAACCACGGCAGCTGGATGGCAAAGGTGTAGATCAGCAGGTAGCCGACCAGGAACACCGGCACCGAGAAGGCAAGCACCGCGAAGAGCATCACCAGCCGGTCGATCCAGCTGCCTGCGCGATGCGCGGCCAGCGTGCCCAGCGGCACCGCGACCACGAGCGTGATGCCCATCGTGAGCACCGCGATCGACAGCGTCGGCTCCAGCCGTTGCGCGAGCAGTTGCGCCACCGGCACCTGCGTGAAGATCGAGGTGCCGAGGTCGCCGGTGGCGAGCTTGCCGAGCCAGATCAGGAACTGCTGCGCGAGCGGCTGGTCCAGGCCGAGCGCGGTGCGCAGCTTGGCGATGTCGTCGGCCGTGGCGAGGTCGCCCGCGATCAGCGCCGCAGGATCGCCCGGAGACAGGTGGATCAGCAGGAACACGACCACCGCCACCACCGCCATCACGGGCAGGGTGGACGCGAGGCGCCGGAGAAAGTAGCCCATGGCTGCCAGTCGCCGCAGCGGCTTACTTGTCGAGCACCCAGACCGTGGGCATGCCGGCCCACAGCTTGTCGACGCCCTTGAGGCTGGCGCGTGCGGCGAAGGCGGCCGAGTACTGGCCCGCGCTCACGTACGGCACGGCTTCATACGCCCGCTTCTGGAAGGCGTCGAGCAGTTCCTTGCGCTTGGCCGGCACCGTCTCCCGGATCCATGCGGTGCGCAGCTCGTCGAGCTGCTTGTCGCAAGGCCAGCCGGGCAGGCTGTTGCCGCACGCGGGGCTCAGGTAGGCGTTGGTGATCGGCGAGTTGACGTCGAACTCGCCGGCCACGGTGACGTACATGTTCCAGCCGCCGGCCTCGGGCGCATCGCGCTTGGCGCGGCGCGCGCCGATCGAGGCCCAGTCCATGTTCTGCATGTCGACGTTCATGCCGATGCTGCGCATCGTCTGCGCGGCCATCAGCGCCTCCGCGTTGAGGTACGTGACGTCGCTGGGCACCAGCAGCACGACCTTCTCGCCCTTGTAGCCCGCTTCGGCAAGCAACTGCTTGGCCTTGGCGATATCGGGCTTGCGGAAGGGCTCGGCGCCGGCATGCGTCTCGTTGGGGCCGCCGCAGATGAAGTAGCTCGCGCAGTAGGTCACGCGCATGTCCAGCGGGTAGCCCATGGCGGCGGTGAAGCGCTCCTGGTTCACCGCGTGCAGCAGGGCCTGGCGTGCCTTCGGGTTGTTGAAGGGCGGATGCAGCTGGTTCAGCACCAGGAAGCCTTGCCAGGCGCCCGCCGCGCCGACCTTGATGCTCTTGTCGGTGCGAAGCGGCGCGATGTAGTCCGGCGGCAACTGCTCGACCAGGTCGACCTCGCCCGCCTTGAGCGCCGCGATGGCGCTGTTGGCATCGGGCAGGTAGAGCCACTCGACCCGCTCGAAGCTGGTCTTCTTGCTGCCCGCCAGGCCGCTGGGCGGCTCGCTGCGCGCCACGTAGTTGGGGTTGCGCACGAACACGGCCTTGTTGCCCGGCACCCATTCGTCGCGTTTGAAGATGAAGGGCCCCGAGCCCAGCACCTCGGTCAGTGGCGAGGTGGCGGGCATCCTGGCCAGGCGCTCCGGCAGGATCACCGGGGGAAAGCCGGAGGGCTTCGCCAGGGCATCGAGCACCATGCCGAAGGGCTCGTTCAAAGTGAGGCTGAAGCTCTGCGCGTCGACCGCCTTCCATTGGGCACCGGCCGCGCCCATCGCGCGGCCCAGGCTGTCGCGCGCACCCCAGCGCTGCAGCGAAGCGATGACGTCGGCCGAGGTGACGGGGCTGCCATCGGAGAACTTGAGGCCCGGGCGCAGCGTGAAGCTCCACTCCTTGCCGTCCTTGGAGCTGGTGTACTTGTCGACCATCTGCGGCTTGGGCGCGCCGGTCGCGTCCTGCGCGAACAGCGTGTCGTACACCATGTAGCCGAAGTTGCGCGAGATGTAGGCGGTGGTGAAGGTCGGGTCGAGGATCTTCAGGTCGGCATGCGCCACGACCTTCAGCGTCTTGGTCTGTGCCTGCGCCTGTGCCGGCAGGCTGGTTGCCGCCAGGGTCATCGCTCCAACGGCAGCGAGGGCTGCAAGGGTGCATCGTGTCATCGTCGGTTCTCCGGTCGGTTGGATTCAGGCAGCGACGTCGAGCGGCCACTTGGGCCGCCGGACCTTGCGGTAGGGAAGGGTCGTGAGGTCCAGCGTCACGGCGCCGGGCGCGCCGGCGTAGATCACGTGCTTTGCAACCTTCGAGAAGGAGGCATAGAAGTGCTGGGACGACTTGACCAGGATGATCTTCTTCGCCGCGAGATCGCAGCCGAGCTGGGTGAAGAGGTCGGTCCCCATGGCCTGGTTGCGCAGCGTGATCAGCACGATCTCGATGCCGTTGGCCTCGACCAGTGCGCTGTCGCCCATCAGCGTGGGCGTGTTGGACAGGCCGGTCATCACCAGGTCGGGCTGCAGCGCCTTGACCGTGCAGTCGAGGTCGATCGGATCCCCCGAGAGCGGGCTGATCTTGCCGCCGATGCGCATCGGCAGCCTCGCGCCGACGCCCGCATCGAAGGCGATGCGCACGGCGATCGGGTCCCACATCGGTCCGACCGCCGCATTGCCGATGCCGCGCTCGACCAGGCGCCGCAGGATGAAGGTCGCGTCGCTCGCCGCGCCGCCGCCCGGGTTGTCGGCGCCATCGGCCAGCACCACCGGCGCGCCGTCGAAGGCGAGCGCCTCGTCGAGCGAGGCGTCGATCCCGGGGTAGTGCACGCCGAGCGCTTCGCGCATGCCGATCAGCTCGTCGCCCAGCCGGCGCGCGAGCGCATCGGCCTTCGCGCGGTCGCCGTCGGTGTAGACCAGCACCTTGGTCCCCATCTCCGGCACGTCGCCCCAGGCGAAGCCATGCGCGACGGAGATCGAGAGCACGCCGTCCTTGCCTTCCATCGACTGCACGCGGTCGACGAAGCTGCGTGCCGGCTCGCGCGATGTGTGGACGGTCACGATCATCTCGCAATCGACCATCGAGGCGACCGGCCGGATCTTGCCCTCGACCTTGGCGGCGCACAGGTCCACCAGCTCGATCGCGCGCTCGAGCACGTCGGTGTGCGGGTATTCCTTGAAGGCGATGAGCAGGTCGGCGCTGTCCACCATCTCGCGTGTCAGATGGCTGTGCGGATCGAGTTCGGCTCCGACCACGACATCGGGGCCGACGATCGCGCGCACGCGCTGCAGCAAGTCGCCTTCGCAGTCGTCGTAGCCGTCGGCCACCATGGCGCCATGCAGGCCGAGCACCACCATGTCGACCGGCAGCGCGGCGCGCAGGTCGGCGAGCAGTTCCTCGCGCAGGGTCTCGTAGGCGTGCCGGGTCGTGGTGCCGCTGGGCTGCGCGCCGGCCACCATGCCTTCGACCAGGTCCCAGCCGCGCTCCTTGCCGCGCAGCCGCGCCGCCCACAGCGGGCCGGAGAAGAAGGTCATCTGCTCCGGATGTTTTCCTGCCGGAAAGTAGCCGCGGTCCTTGAAGGATGCAAGCCCGGTGGGCATGGGTCCGAAGGTGTTGGTTTCGGTGGCGAGGGATCCGCTGAAGACACGCACGAATGGACTCCTTGTGAAGGTGGAACGAGGTTCAGGCGGCGCGGCGCCGCAGGCGTTGCGGCCCCAGCATCTCGGCCGTGAGCCCGAAGGAAGCGACATGCGCCGGCACCGGCAGCCCGCGCGCAAGCGCAGCGCAGGTCTCTCCCATGGCGGCCGAGGTCTGGATGCCGTAGCCGCCCTGCGCCGCGATCCAGAAGAAGCCGGGCGCCGCGTCGTCGAAGCCGCCGACGAGGTCGCCGTCGGCGACGAAGGACCGCAGCCCGGCCCAGGTGCGCGCGGGCCGGCGGATCGCGAGCGTGGTCGCTTCCTCGATGCGGTGGATCGCGAGCGCGATGTCCATCTCCTCCGGTTGCACGTCCTGCGGCTCGACCAGGTCGGCATTGGCGGGCGAGCCCAGCAGCATGCCGGCGTCGGGCTTGATGTACCAGTCCTCGTCGGCCCCGTAGGCCATGGGCCAGCGGCCGATGTCCGTGTCCGGCGGCGGCGCGAAGGTGAAGGCCGAGCGCCGCCGCGGCTCGATGCCGATCGGCTGCACGCCGGCGAGCCGCGCGATGGCATCGACCCAGGCCCCGGCGGCGTTGAGCACCACGGGCGCCTCGTACACGCTGCCGCCCGCTTCGACACGCCAGTGCTCGCCCGTGCGTTCGATCGCGGTCACCTCGGCATCGCAAACCAGCTTGCCGCCCGCGTGGCGCATGCCGTGCAGGTAGCCCTGGTGGATGGCATGCACGTCCATGTCGGCGGCATCGGGCTCGTAGACCGCGGCTTGCACCTGGTCGGGGCGAAGCGCCGGGATGAGCCTGCGCGCTGCGTCCCCGTCGAGGCGCTGGGCGCCGCGGGCCGTTGCCTGCAGCACTCGCCAGTGCGCTTCGAGCTGCGGCATCTGCTCGGCGTTGGCGACCATCATCGCCCCGCGTGGCGTGAGCAGCGGGTAAGCGCCGAAGCACGGCGGCGGTGCCGAGAGGAAGGCGCGGCTTGCCATCGTGAGCGCGCGCACCTGCGCCGTGCCGTAGCTTTCCATGAACAGCGCGGCCGAGCGGCCGGTGGAGTGATAGCCGGGCTGCGCCTCGCGCTCCAGCACCACGGTGCGGCCATGCGGCGCGAGCCAGTGCGCGACCGACGCGCCGGCGATGCCGCAGCCGATGACGAGGTAGTCGACTTGCACCGGGGGAGCGAGGGAAGTCATCGGATGAGGCCGTGTGGAGAGCTCGGATGCGGCGCAGTTTAGTCAGGAATTTGCGGATACGAAAAAAATTTCACCACGTCTAGGGGAAAATACCTGCACCTGTTCCCCCCGAGATTTGCGTTCACGCAATTTGCGAATACGCAACTTTCGTGCCAGAAAAAGCGGCAGAATCCGGGCACAGCCACCAGAACTTCCCGCCTTGAAAGCACACCCCGCCCACCGGCATGACGCCGAATCCAACACGCTCGACCGGGAGGCCTTCGGCAAGCGCCTGCGCACCGCGCGCAAGGCCTTCGGCTGGACCCTGGCGCAGCTGGCGGAGCTTTCGGGTGTCTCGATCACCACCATCTCGCGTGCCGAGCGCGGCCAACTCGCGCTCGGGTACGAGAACTTCGCGGCACTCGGGCGTGCACTGCAGATGGACATGAATGCGATGTTCGCGGGCGAGGGTGTCAAGCCGGCGCAGCTCGACGGACCCGTCGTCACGCGCGCGGGCGAGGGCGTGGTCTACCGCGGCCTGTCCTTCGCCTATGAATTCCTGGGCACCACGGCGGCCGGCAAGAAGATGAGCCCGGTGGTCGGCACGGTGCATGCGCGCCGCATCCACGGCCCGGAGGATTTCGCGCGCCATGCGGGCGAGGAGTTCGCCTATGTGCTCGTGGGCGAGATGGACGTGCATTTCGAGAACGGCAACGTCGTTCACCTGGCGCGCGGCGACTCGATCTACTTCGACAGCCGCATCGGCCACGCCTACGTCAGCGTCAGCCGCCAGCTCGCGAAGATCGTCGGCGTGACCTCCACGGAGAGCAGCTTCATGCAGTGGGCGCGCGCCGGCGAGCAGCGCATGGCGGATGCGCCGGCAGCGACTCCAGCGCCGGCGAGGAAGGTTGCGAGGGCGAAGCGCGGCGCTGGGCGGGCGCGGTAAGGATCGTGGACTGGAATCAGGGGCCTCCGTGAGGAACTGCATATTTGCACTGCGGGCCCGAGATGCTGCAATGCGCCGATGGACCCATGCAATCGACACGAGGATACGGAAGACGAACGCTGCATTCGACGCGCGCTCCAGATTCTGGAAGGACGGATACGAAGCGGCCCCTGTTTCGGAAATCCCGCCGCCATCCGGGACTTCCTTCGAATCCGGCTTGCGCACCGCGGCTATGAAGTCTTCGCGGTTCTATGGCTCGACGCACACCACCGGTTGATCGAATTCGACGAGATGTTTCGCGGGACCGTTTCGCAGGCGTCCGTCTATCCACGCGAGATGGTGCGGGAAGCGATCAGGCACAACGCCTGCGCGTGCATCCTCAGCCACAACCATCCGAGCGGATGCTGCCAGCCTTCGCCCGCCGACATGCTTCTGACCCACATCCTGCGGGACGCCCTGGCCATGCTGGACGTCCGCGTTCTCGACCACATCATCGTGTCGGCGACCGGCGCATTCTCGATGGCGGAGCATGACCTGTCATGAGCCCGCGCGAAACGTCCCATGGAGGCCGATTGGCAACGCATAGGGCAGCATGGCTTGCGCCACAGGCCCCTCCTGGAGTGCGCCCGCGGCGAACACCGACAGCGCTGTCTGCGCCGTCCGCAGGTTGAGTGCCGTGCCAACGATCCATCGGGCCTCTGCAGTCGGTCTTGCCGCATCCGGCGCATACACATGCTCCTCGACCATCCAGTCGTCGCCGAAGCAGTAGGACTGCGCGCTGCCATCCTCGACGTCAACGGCGGTCAACCTGTCCCAGCCCGGCAGATCGACCGGTCGTCCAGGGCTGCGGCTGACGCATAGGAGTTCTCGGTATCGGTGCCCCACCACCCGCGGGTCGACGACGGGGAACTCGGCTTCGAGCGATGCATCCATCCTGGCCGCGCAGCTTCCGTTCGGATGCAACTCGATCCAGGTCAACGACGACCCTCGCACATGCGAATACAGGCCCCGCATCACGGACCAACCATGTAGCGCCCATTGGGCGTCGTGCCCGGACATGCAGTCGAACCGGATCACGCCGTCGTCGTCCTCCCAGGCGTTGCCGATATGGGAGAAGACGGCGGGCGGCAACTCGTACCATCGCAGTGCCCATGATCGTTTGTCGACGACGAGCACGCGCGCAGGACGCCCAGGCATCCAGACGATCGACGTACCGAAGGGGCGACCCGCCTCGAGCCGCTCGACAGCCATCTCCAAAGGTGGCAGCACGAACACCAGGTGGTGGCGAGTGACAGCGAAGTCGTGGACAGGCGGCAACCGGGGAATGTCGAAGCGGCGCTGCTGCTCGACCACGCCGGTCGCCGATATTGCGTAGATGCTCAGCACGCCCGCCACCGGGTCGCAGCCGAAGTCCAGAGCCGTCCATCCGGCTCCACCTTCGGATGTGCGGAAAAGGGGCGAAGCTGCGTGGGCGCATTCCATTGCTTCAAGCCCATCGTCTCCAGCGTGTCCGGATCCAGCGCATAGGCTGAGCCGGGCTCCCACAAGGCCAGCAGTTCCTGGCCATGAGCACAAACGCTGATGTTCGCGGCGTTCATCGCGTCGACATCGATCGTGAGCTCGCTTTGAGAGGCTATGGCGGAGCCGTAAGCGCTAAACAGGACGCGGCCCGCCTCGGATTCCATCTGGTACTTCGCGGTGGCGACGTAGCGCCCCTTGTGCGACACCATTCCATCGCCGAAGGCGAAGGCCTGAATCATGCCGTCGCCGTCCCATTTGTGGGCGTAGCGCGCTTCTGCGCGCTCGTGCCGCGCCGGCCCATTGCGATAGAAGGTGCCGCGCAGTTCGCGGGGGAGCGACCCTTCCACGTTTAGCGGGCCCGAGCACAGCTGGTCCTCGTTCATGGACGCATAGGCCAGAGTCCAAGGTTTGTCGCGCGCAGCCGCGAATTTCTTCCTCAGCGCACCATTCAACCAATCCACCATGCGCCTGGCTCCTCTTGATCATTCGTTGGGCAACACCAGCAGCGCCGGTACTTGAATTCGGAACACGGATCCCAGCCCGGGCCGGCTCGACACCGCCACCGTCAACCCGAGTAGATCCGCGAAGCGCTTGACCACAGCAAGGCCCAAGCCGACGCCGCGCCCATCTTGGAACGCGGCGTCCGGCGCCTGGTGAAAGGCTTCGAAAATTCGAGCCTGCTGTTCGGGATCGATGCCGATGCCCTGGTCCCACACCTCGATGGCGATGCCGCCCGCTCGCCGGCGCGCAGCCACCACGACGCGGGCGCCGCCGCATCGCACACTCTGGCACTCAGCTCAGGATGGATCTTGGCGATCAATGCCTTCGTCGCTTCCGCGACAAAAGGATGATCCTCGACGATCAATACCTCTTTCATGTCCGTTCCCTGTCGCGCGCTGTTGCGCGTCTGTTGATGTTCTTGCGAGGCCAGGAAGTCCGCTGCAGCCTGGAGGGTCATCGAGCGGAATCTGGCGGCGCAATGTAGCAAATGCCTTGGGCCGTGTCATCCGGCTTCGTTCGCCACACGCTTGCCTTGGCGTGTCTACCGCCCCAGTCTTCACCGAAGGGATGAGAGGGCATTGCGCCCACCCGCTACTTGACCTGCCGCTTCCCCAGCTTCCGCGCCAGCGTCCGCCGATGCATGCCCAGTCTCCGCGCCGCCTCGGAGATGTTGAAGCCCGTCTCGGCCAGCACCTCGTGGATGCGCTCCCATTCCAGCGTCTTGATCGAGGTGGAGCGCTCGGTGAGCGCGACCTCGGCATCGCCCTGCGCCCGGCCGAACGCAGCCTCGATGTCGTCGGTGTTGGAGGGCTTGGCCAAATAGTGGCAGGCACCCAGCTTGATGGCCTCGACGGCAGTGGCGATGCTGGCGTAGCCGGTGAGCACGACGATCAGCATCGTGGCGTCGTGCTGGTGCAGCATCTGCACGCAGGCCAGGCCCGAGGCGCCGCCGGCGAGTTTGAGGTCCACCACCGCATAGCCGGGGGAATGGTCCTGCAGCAGCGCCGTCACCTGCTCGGCGCTGGCAGCCACGAGCACCTGGTAGCCGCGGCGCTCGAAGGAGCGGCTCAGCGTGCGTGCGAAGGCGGCGTCGTCCTCGACGATCAGCAGCAGCCGTTGCTCAGCTTCCATGGCGCGGCATCTCCTCCAGGGTCAGTGCGGCCAGCGGCAGGCGCAGGGTCACGGCCGCGCCGCCTTCGGGGCGGTTCTCGGCCGACACGCTGCCGCCCAGCGTGCGCGCGACGTTGACGACCAGGAACAGGCCCAGCCCGCCGCCGGGCCGGCCCTTGCTCGACTGGTAGGGCTTGCCGAGCTGCGCCAGCATCTCGGGGGCGAAGCCGGGGCCGGTGTCGCTCACGGTCAGGCGCAGCCAGTCGCCTTCGCGCGCGGCCTCCAGGCCGACCCAGCGGGGCGAGGCCTCCAGCGCGTTGTCGAGCACGTTGTAGAGGGTCTGCTTCAAGGCCGAATCCGACACGATGGCGACATCGTCGCCGAACACGTTGGAATAGGCCAGCGCATCGGCCGAGCGCGTGGCGCGCCATTCGGCCACCAGCTCGTCGAGGAAGGCGTTGACGGTGGTGTGCGCCGGCGCCTCGCCGCGCGCCTCGCCGGCCGACAGCAGGATGCCGCTGACGATGGCCTTGCAGCGCGCAACCTGCGCCTGCATCTCCTCGATCTCCTGCCGCAGCTCGGGCTCGGCGGCGAAGGGCTGCATGCGCTGCCAGTCGCCCAGGATCACTGCCAGCGTGGCCAGCGGCGTGCCGAGCTCGTGCGCCGCGCCGGTGGCCAGCAGGCCCATGCGCACGATGTGCTCCTCCTCGGCGGCGCGCTGGCGCAGGCCGGCCAGGCGGGCGTCGCGCGCGCGCAGGTTGCGGTTGATGCGGGCGATGAAGATGGACAGCAGGGCGGCATTCAGCGCGAAGCAGACCAGCAGGCCCTGGATGTAGGGGCTGGCGAGGCCGCGGCCGTTTTCCGGCGGGATCTCCAGCGGCCGATGGAACAGGATCAATCCGACGAAGCAGGCCACCGTGACGCCGATCAGCGTGCGCGAGTAACCCGGCCCCAGCAGCACCGCGCCCAGGCAGACCTGCAGCAGGAAGAGAAAGATGAAGGGGTTGGTGACGCCGCCGCTCAGGTAGAGCTGCACGGTGAGCGTGCCGACGTCGGCCAGCAGCGCGACGAAGAGCTCCAGGTCGGTCACGTCCTCGTTGCGGTCCCAGCGCCACAGGCTGACCAGGTTGAAGATGGTGAGGAAGCCCAGCGCCCCGAGCATCGGTCCCAGCGGCAGCCGGATGCCCAAGCCGAAGTGCACGACCAGGATGGTCGCGACCTGGCCGACCACCGCGATCCAGCGCAGCTGGATCAGCTGCTGCATGTTCTTCAGGCCGGTGCCGTCGGCTTCAGTCCGCGGCTGCATCGTGCGTTGCGTCTGCGGCGCCGGTCGCGCCGGGTGCCTGCGCCCGGCGCAGGCGGGGCTCGGCGCGTGCCACCAGCCAGGCGGCCAGCGCGACCCCCAGGGCCAGGCCGAACCAGGTGAGGGCGTAGACCAGGTGGTTGTTGTGGAAGGCGATCACCGTCAGGCCGCCCACCGGCCATTGCGGCTCGGCGCCCGGGGGCTGCGGCGGGGCGGCATCCTCGTCCACGAAGAAAGGGGCGACCTCCGCCAGCCCGCGTGCCGCCGCGATGGCTTGCACGTCGCGCGAGAACCAGCGGTCGGCCGCTGGATCGTTGCGGCGCAGGAAGCCGCCGCCGGGTTCGCTGATGCGCAGCAGCCCGGTGAGGCGGACAACGCCCGCGGGCTCGTTGCCGCTGCGCGTGGCGCGCTCGCGGCGCTCGTGCGGCACGTAGCCGCGATTGACAAGTACCACGCCTTGCGCGGTGCGCAGCGGCGCCAGCACCCAGTAGCCGGGACCCAGCCGGGTCGAGGCCTGCACCAGGGCCTCGCGCTCATGGAGGAAAACACCTTCGAGCCGCACGTGCCGGTATTCGTGTTCGGCCGCGTTGATGCGCGGCCACTCGGCGGGCGGCGGGGCGTCCGCCGGCGGGGCATGCACGCGCGCCTCGACGCGCTCGATCAGTGCCAGCTTCCATGTCCGCCGCTCGAGCTGCCAGGCACCCAGCGCCGCGAACAGTGCGAAAAGAAGAACGCCGGCGAAGGCGAGCAGCGCCAGCGCCGGCGTGGAACGCGGTCCCCGGGTCAGGTCGGGCGGCGTGTCGCTCAAGGCATGTTGCGCATCTCGTGCATGGATGCCGGCATCATGTTGTGGTTGAGGTGGAACATCACCCACAGCGAGCCGCTGAGCGTGATCACCACCAGCACGATGGTGAAGATCAGCGCCAGCATGTTCCAGCCGCCTTCGGAGCGCGCATTGAGGTGCAGGAAGTAGATCATGTGGACCACAATCTGCACGGCCGCGAACCCCAGGATCACGAAGGCGGTGGTGCCCGGGCTTTCGAAGACCTTGCCCATCACCAGCCAGAAGGGGATGGCCGTGAGGATCACCGACAGGACGAAGCCCGTGAGGTAGCCCTTGGCGCTGATGTGCAGGCCGTGGTCGTCGTCATCGTCGTGACCGTGACCATGGGCGTGACCGTGGTGCTCGTCGTGATGCTGCGGCGCGCTCATCGCAGGCTCCCCATCAGGTAGACAAAGGTGAAGACGCCGATCCACACGACGTCCAGGAAGTGCCAGAACATCGAAAGGCAGAAGAGGCGCCGCTTGTTCTCGGCGATCAGGCCGTGCTTGCCGACCTGGATCATCAGCGTGATGAGCCAGATGATGCCGAAGGTGACGTGCAGGCCGTGCGTGCCCACCAGCGTGAAGAAGGCCGACAGGAAGGCGCTGCGCTGCGGCCCCGCACCCTGGTGCAGCAGGTGGGAAAACTCGTAGAGCTCGATGCCGATGAAGCCCGCGCCCAAGAGGCCGGTGACGGCCAGCCAGAGCAGCGTGCCGCCCTTGCGCTTCTTCAGCATCTCCAGCATCGCGAAGCCGTAGGTGATGGAGGACAGCAGCAGCAGCGCGGTGTTGACCGCCACCAGCGGCAGGTCGAACAGATCGGCGCCCGAAGGACCCGCCGCGTAGCTGCGGCCCAGCACGCCGTACATGGCGAACAGGCAGGCGAACACCAGGCAGTCGCTCATCAGGTAGAGCCAGAAGCCCAGCAGCGTGCCGTTCTGCGGGTGGTGCTCCTCGGTCACGAGGAACACCGGACGGTCCGCCAAGCGGGCCGCGACAGGGGTGGAGGGAGCGGTGATCTCAGGCATGGCCGGCCAGCAGTCGGGTGCGCGCCGCTTCCGTGCGGATGACTTCGTCCGCGGGGATGTGGTAGTCGCGCTTGTAGTTGAAGGTGTGGACGATGGTCGCGAGGATGAGCACGACGAAGGACACGCCGGCGATCAGCCACATGTGCCAGATCAGCGCAAAACCCATCACCGCGCTGATCACCGACAGCACGAAGCCCGCGGCGGTGTTCTTCGGCATGTGGATGGGCGCGAAGCCCTCCACCGGCCGCTGGTAGCCACGCTGCTTCATGTCCCACCAGGCATCGTTGTCATGGATGCGCGGGGTGAAGGCGAAGTTGTAGGCCGGCGGCGGCGAGGAGGTCGACCACTCCAGCGTGCGGCCGTTCCACGGGTCGCCGGTGGTGTCGCGCAGCGACTCGCGGCGCATGAAGCTCACCACCAGCTGGATGAGGAAGCTCAGGATGCCCAGCGCGATCAGGAAGGCGCCGAAGGCCGCGATCTGGAACCAGATCTGCAGCGAAGGGTCTTCGATGTAGCTGAGGCGCCGCGTCACGCCCATCAGCCCCAGCGCGTACAGCGGCATGAAGGCGAAGTAGAAGCCCACCAGCCAGAACCAGAAGGCGCACTTGCCCCAGAACGGGTCGAGCTTGAAGCCGAAGGCCTTGGGGAACCAGTAGGTGATCGCGGCGAAGGCGCCGAACACCACGCCGCCGATGATCACGTTGTGGAAGTGCGCGATCAGGAACAGGCTGTTGTGCAGCACGAAGTCGGCCGGCGGCACGGCCAGCAGCACGCCCGTCATCCCGCCGATCACGAAGGTCACCATGAAGCCGATGGTCCACAGCATCGGCACCTCGTACTTGATGCGGCCGTGATACATCGTGAACAGCCAGTTGAAGATCTTGGCCCCCGTCGGGATCGAGATGATCATCGTGGTGATGCCGAAGAAGGAGTTGACGCTCGCGCCCGAACCCATCGTGAAGAAGTGGTGCAGCCACACCAGGTACGACAGGATGGTGATCACCACCGTCGCGTACACCATCGAGGCATAGCCGAACAGGCGCTTGCGGCTGAAGGTCGACACGATCTCGGAGAAGGCCCCGAAGATCGGCAGGATCAGGATGTACACCTCCGGATGGCCCCAGATCCAGATGAGGTTGACGTACATCATCGGGTTGCCGCCGAGCTCGTTGGTGAAGAAGTTCGTGCCGACGTAGCGGTCCATCGACAGCAGTGCCAGCACGGCGGTCAGTACCGGGAAGGCGGCGACGATCAGCACGTTGGTGCACAGCGCGGTCCAGGTGAAGACCGGCATCTTCATCAGGCTCATGCCGGGAGCGCGCATCTTGACGATGGTCGCGATCAGGTTCACCCCCGAGAGCAAGGTCCCGACCCCCGCGATCTGCAATGACCATATGTAGTAATCCACCCCCACGTCCGGGCTGTAGAGGATGCCCGACAGCGGCGGATAGGCCAGCCAGCCGGTCTTGGCGAACTCGCCGATGAACAGCGACGCCATCACCAGCATCGCGCCCATGGTCGTCATCCAGAAGCTGAAGTTGTTGAGGAAGGGGAAGGCCACGTCGCGCGCGCCGATCTGCAGCGGCACCACGTAGTTCATGAGGCCGGTGACCAGCGGCATGGCGACGAAGAAGATCATGATCACGCCGTGCGCCGTGAAGATCTGGTCGTAGTGGTGCGGCGGCAGGTAGCCCGCGTTGTCGCCGAAGGCGATGGCCTGCTGCAGCCGCATCATGATCGCGTCGGCGAAGCCGCGCAGCAGCATCACCAGCCCCAGCACGATGTACATCACGCCGATCTTCTTGTGGTCGATGCTGGTGATCCAGTCGCGCCAGAGCGTGCCCCAGGCGCGGTAGTAGCTCATCGCGCCCACGATGCCGAGGCCGCCCAGCACCACGGCAGCGAAGGTCGCCACCAGGATGGGCTCGTGGTAGGGGAAGGCCTCCCAGGTGAGGCGGCCGAAGATCAACTTCGTCAGGTCGGGGGTGTCGGGCATCGCGGTTGCGGGGTTACTGGATCGTGATGCGCGCGGGCAGCGGCGCGCCGGTCGGGTTGTCGGCCGTGCAGAGCTCGGTGGCGACGGTGCGCATCGGCAGCCCCTGCTCGCCGCGCGGCACTGCGGTGAGGGCCTGGGGCGAGAGGCCGGCCTTGCCGGCGCCGCCGGTGGCATCGACGGCCATCATCTGCCGCATGCACATCTTGCCGGGCTCCACGCAGCGGTTGAGGATGGCGTCGTACAGCCCCGGCGCGACGCTCGCGTAGCGGCGTACCGGCTCGCGCTCGCTCGGGCGCTCGAGCTTCAGGTAGTCGTCGCGGCTGAGCGTCTTGCCTTCGGCCTTGGCCTTCTGCACCCAGCTCTCGAACTCGGCACCCTGCACGCCGTGGAACTTGAAGCGCATGCCCGAGAAGCCGGCGCCGCTGTAGTTGGCCGAGAAACCGTCGTACACGCCGGGCTGGTTGATGACCGCGTGCAGCTTGGTTTCCATGCCGGGCATCGCATAGATCTGGCCGGCCAGCGCGGGCACGTAGAAGGAGTTCATGACCGAGGAGGCGGTGATCTTGAACTGGATCGGCCGGTCCACCGGCGCGGCCATTTCGTTCACGGTCGCGATGCCCTGTTCAGGGTAGAAGAAGAGCCACTTCCAGTCGAGCGCGACCACCTCGACCACCAGCGGCTGCGCGCCCTCGGGCACCTTGCGGCCTTCGGCGATGCGGTCCAGCGGGCGGTAGGGGTCCAGCGTGTGGGTGCTGATCCAGGTCAGCGCGCCGAGCGCGATGATGATCAGCAGCGGGGCGGCCCAGATCACCAGCTCGAGCTGGGTGGAATGGTCCCAGTCGGGCTTGTAGGTCGCCTCGGTGTTGGACTGGCGGTAGCGCCATGCGAACAGCAGCGTCAGCGCGATCACCGGCACGATGATCAGCAGCATCAGCAGGGTGGAGATCACGACCAGCCGGCCCTGCTGGGCGGCGATGTCCCCCGACGGATTCAGCACCACCATGTTGCAGCCCGCCAGCAGCAGGGCGAGAACGAGCAGGGCCGACCGGCGGAGGATGGGTAGGAGTGACATGCCAGGATGGGATGAGAAGCACGCAGCGCGGGAAAACGCGGATGGCCAATGCGCGCAAAATGTATCCCCATCGGGGGCGCTTGGCGATTGGACGTTTTGTCCTATGGCGCAAAACTGCATCTGATGCGACCCTGAAGGCTCTTGCAAGGCTCCCTGAATCCATAGCACCGCGATGTCCAGCATCAGTCACACCCATCCCGAACCCTCGTCCGACGCCCTCGAGAGGGACGCCCGGCTCATCACCGCCGACCATTCCAAGGTCGCGCCCGGCGAGATCGCCGTCGGCGTGGTCATCGGCCGCGCGTCCGAGTATTTCGACTTCTTCGTCTACGGCATCGCTTCGGTGCTGGTCTTCCCGGCCCTGTTCTTTCCCTTCGAGCAGCGGCTGGAGGGCACACTTTACGCCTTCGTCATCTTCTCGTTCGCATTCATCGCGCGGCCCATCGGCACGGTGATCTCGATGCACGTGCAGCGCCGCTGGGGGCGCGCCACCAAGCTCACCATGGCGCTGTTCCTGCTGGGCACTTCCACGGTCGGCATCGCCTTCCTGCCGGGCTACGAGAGCGCGGGGGCGCTGTCCATCGTGCTGCTGTCGATCTTCCGCGTCGGCCAGGGCCTGGCGCTCGGCGGCTCGTGGGACGGCCTGCCTTCGCTGCTCGCGATGAACGCGCCGCCGAACCGGCGCGGCTGGTACTCGATGCTGGGCCAGCTCGGCGCGCCGCTGGGCTTCGTGGTGGCCAGCGGCCTGTTCGCGTTCCTGTGGGCCAGCCTGTCCTTCGACGATTTCCTCGCATGGGGCTGGCGCTATGCCTTCTTCGTGGCCTTCGCGATCAACGTCGTGGCGCTGTTCGCGCGCCTTCGGCTGGTGGTCACGCACGAGTACGAGCAGCTGATGGAAGAGGGCGAGCTCGAGCCCACCAGCGTGATCGAACTGGTGCGCACCCAGGGCGGCAACCTGCTGATCGGCGCCTTCGCAGCCCTCGCGAGCTACGCGCTGTTTCATCTGGTCACGGTGTTCCCGCTGTCGTGGATCCGGCTCTACTCGGACCAGTCCATCACCGAGTTCCTCATGATCCAGATTGCCGGTGCCTTCCTCGCGGCGGGCGGCATCGTCGCTTCGGGCTGGATCGCCGACCGCGTGGGCCGGCGCCGCACCCTGGGCACCCTGGCCGTGATGATCGCCGTCTTCAGCGGCTTCGCGCCGACGCTGCTGGGCGGCGGCACCCTGGGCCAGGACGTGTTCATGCTGGTCGGCTTCGTGCTGCTGGGCCTTTCCTACGGCCAGGCCTCCGGCACCGTGACCGCCAATTTCGCCCGCAAGTACCGCTACACCGGCGCCGCGCTGACCGCGGATCTGGCCTGGCTCATCGGCGCGGCTTTCGCGCCGCTGGTGGCGCTGGGCCTGTCGGCCAATTTCGGGCTGGCCTACGTCAGCGTCTACCTGCTGTCGGGTGCCGCCTGCACGCTGGCGGCGCTGAGCATCAACCGTGCGCTGGAGGCGCGCGGCGACGAGTCGTGACACCTGGGCGCGGCGCGCAGCAGCCCTCGCTGGAGGGCGTCGCGCCCGCGCCGCCGAACACCGACCGGCTGTTCTTCGCGCTGCTGCCGGATGCACCGGCCATCGCCCGCATCGAGCGCTTGATCGCGGACCTGCGCCACGACCATGGACTGAAGGGCAGGGCCCTCGGCACCTCGCGCTTCCACGTCACGCTGCTCCACCTGGGCGCCTTCCCGGGCCTGCCCCGGGAGCTGATCGATGCGGCCTGCGCGGCGGCCCAGGCGCTCGCGGTCATCCCCACGTTCAAGGTCGGCTTCGACCGCGTGGGCAGTTTCTCCCGCAGGCCGAGCAACATGCCGCTGGTGCTGCTGGGCGAGGAAGGCGTGATCGCCGCAAAGGCATTCCGGCAGACCCTGTGCAAGGCGATGGCGCGGGCCGGGGAAGACGACGGCGGTGCCGCCCAATACACGCCGCACCTGACGCTGCTGTACGACGACACCCATGTGGCCCGGCGCGCGATCGAGCCGATCACCTGGACCGTGAACGAGTTCGTGCTGGTGCGAAGCCTGATCGGCCAGGGCCGGCACGAGGTGCTGGCGCGCTGGCCCCTGCACGGCTGAGCGGAGCCTTTGCGCGAGATCCGTTCACTGCGCAGCGCGCGCGCTGCCTTGCGCGGACTCCCCGGGGTCCGGCACGTACTTGCCGGCGGCCTTGTAGCGCGCGATCGCCTGGGCCAGCCGGTCCTGCTCGAGGCAGGCGTTGTTGCAGACCAGCTTCAATGTCGTCAGCCGCTGCTCGGCTTTCGGCAGATTACCCAGCACCAGGTAGAGCTCGCCTGAATACGAGAGGGCGCCCCGGTGGCTCGGCTCGATGCGCAGGGCGGCGTCGTAGAAGCGCTCGGCCGCCACGTAGTCCGGCTTCTTCGCCTTGCGGTGGCTGAAGCCCATCAGGTTGTTCCAGTCGGCATCGTTGGGGGCATCCACGCCCTGCAGCTCGGCGATGGCACCTTTCCAGTCCTTGGCCTCGATCAGCGCCCGGGCATTGGCAAGGCGGATCGAGGAGGGCAGGGAGGCCGAATCGATGGCCTGCGCCGGCGGCGTCTGCAGCGCGAGCGTGACGAGAACGGCGACGGCGGCGAGGTGGATGATCCTGGTGAACATGGCGTGATCCGATCGAGGGCGAGGAAGGCGTTGAGGCCGAGGATAGGCAGCGCCGCCCGCGTGGTATTGAAGATTTGCGCCACGCGCCGAGGCTGCGCTCAGGCGTTCAGCTTGCCGAAGCCCGATTCGCGCGCCAGCACGATCGCGCGGCCGCGGCTGTCGACTTCCAGCTTGGCGAACACGCTGGTCAGGCGGTTGCGCACGGTCTTCTCCGACAGCCCGAGCGTCGCCGCGATCTGGGCGTTGTCGCGGCCCTGGGCCAGCAGTTCGAGCATCGCGCGTTCGCGGGCGGTCAGGGTCTCGAACATCGGGTCGCGCGCAGGCGCCGTCTCGCCCAGGAAGCGCCGCACCTCGGCCAGCCAGTGGGCCCAGGCCGGCTCGTGCGCGAGGATCAGGTGGTTGCCGCTGTCGATCGGCACGAAGCGCGCGTCGGGAATCGCGCTCGCGATCAGCCGCCCCTCGGCGAAGGGCACGCGGACGTCTCGCGTGCTGTGCAGCACCAGCGTGGGGCAGCGCACCTCGGCCAAACGGGCTACGACATCGATGTGGTCGAACTCGCGCATGAAGCGCGCGGCGTTGGCCGGCGAGGTGGAGATGCGCTCCAGCTCGTTGAACCAGCGATGCTGCTCGGGCGTGCCGCCGGGGATGAACTGGCTCGTGAAGAACTGGCGGAAGGCGGTGTCCTGCTTGCCCCAGCCCAGCTGGGCGAGCTTGCGCATCATCTCGGCCTCCTCGCGCTGCTCGGGCGTGGGGTTGCGCACCAGGCGCCCGCGCGCATAGCCGCCGTGCAGCACCAGGTGGCTTACCCGATCGGGATGCCGGGCGGCATAGGCGATGGCGATGGACGCGCCCTGCGAGATGCCCAGCAGGCCGAAGCGCTCGGCCCCCAGCGCGTCGACCAGCGTTTCGAGATCGCGCAGCCAGCTCTCGAAGCTCAGGTCCTCGACGTCCCAGTCCGACAGGCCGCAGCCGCGTTCGTCGTAGCGCACGAAGGTGGCGTTGGCGGACAGCCCGTCGAGCACGTGGCGCCACACCGGGCTTTCCCAGTCGAACTCGAGGTGCGACAGCCAGGTGGCCGCCTTGATCAGCAGCGGACCCTGGCCGCACACGGCGTAGGCCAGCCGCACGCCGTCGTGGCCGCGCGCGAAACGGATCTGCTGCCTGGCAGGCGGATGTGCCAGGGGAGGCGGGGGCGATTTCTGCACAACTGTTAGTGGAGAACCTTTGCCCCCGCAGGTCAATAAACCAGATGGCCGGCCATGCCTCAATCCACGCGCTGCACCGGTGGATAGCTGAAGGTGCCCTCCAGGTGGGCCCGGCGCGGCTGGTAGAGCCGCAAGGTCAGGTAGAAGCTCTCTCCCGCCGGCGCGGGCAGCCAGTTCTTTCCCGGGCCGGGATCGTCCGCCTGGATCGCAAGCGTCAAGCCGCCGTCGGCATCGCGAAGCAGGCCGCGTGTGCGGTCGCCGATGGAATGCCGGTTGATCGGGTTGCGTGCCAGCAGGCAGTCTTCACGGCGATAGAGCGTGATCGACCAGAAGGTGTCGACCTCCGGCATGCCCGTCCCCGGAAACCTCAGCGTGTAACGGTGTGCTCCATCCAGCACGCGGCCTTGCGCATCGACCTCGGCCATCACGTACATGGCTTCCTCGATGCCCAATGTGCCGATCCAGTTGCGGGCGACGCGGGCGCGGGTGGCGAAGTCCTCGCCGAAATGCGTGCGCACGTGCACGGCCGTGGTCCAGCCGCCGCCCAGTTCGGAACGTGCGTCCGCCTCGCGCAGTTCGGCGTAGACGCGGGGAAGCGCCTCCTCGAGCGCCGCGGCGGCAGGCGGCCAGCCGGGGACGGGCCGCGGGGGAGGGTTGCGCTCCAGCATGCGCTCGATGACGCGCAGGTAATCGTCGGCGTCCGGCACGCCCGGACGCCGACCGTCGAGCAGCACATCGAGCCGAGTCAGCGCGGATGACCCATCCGGCCGGGAGATGCCGAAACGGTCCTGGAGCGCATGAACGCGCGCCAGGTCCTCGTCGTCGTGATCGACCAGGATGCGCCCGATGACCCACACGTCGTGGCCCGGCGCGCTGATGCGATGCATCCCGTCCGGCACCGGCCCCTTCCAATCGGGGCCGTGCACGAACAGGCGCTGCTGCGCACCGCCGGTCGTGCGCCGGCCGGCATAGGCCCAGGGGTTGGTCCATGCGTCCAGGAAGCCGAGCACCCAGTAGCGCTCCCCCATCTCCGGCACCTGGATGACCAGGGGTCCCGCGGAGAGATCGAGCCAGGCGTTGGTGAACAAGGTGTCGTTGTTCGGCGTCACGACTTCCTTGTCGTCGGGCGAGATCAGCTTGCGCGTGTGCGTGAACTGGTTGACCCACCGCATCGTGGAGCCCGGGCCGTCGCCTGCGAAGCCTTCCAACGCATGCCGGCGGGCGGTGTTCGCGGACCGCATCCGGGCCATCTCGAAGAGCGGCAGCGTCTCGATCACCTGATCGCGCACGGTGGGGGAGCCTTGCTCAGGGCAGCGCCCCACGACGACTGCATCCAGCGCAAGCGCCCCTTCGCCTTGCGGCAGCACGGCGAAGGGATTCACGTCCACGGATTCGAGGGCATCGCCTGCGGCGATGGCGAACTCCGACAGCCGGACGATCGCTTGCGCGAGCGCCTCGACGTCGGCCTTGGGCGCGCCCCGGAAGCCCTGCAGCAGGGCCACCGTCTTGAGCTCGCCGACCATGCGGCGCGCCTGCTCGAGGTCCACCGGCGCGATGCGGAAGCTGACGTCCCGCAGCAGCTCCACGTTCACCCCGCCGGCGCCGAGCATCACGACATGGCCGAGGACCGGATCGCGGTGCACGCCGAGGATGCATTCGACGCCGCGCACCATCTTCGCGGCAAGGACGCCGTCGATCCGGGCCTCGGGCGCGGCGATGCGGGCCGCATCCACGATCCGGCCGTATGCGGCGCCGGCACTCGCGGCATCGGCCACGCCTAGTGCGACTCCGCCGACATCGCTCTTGTGGGTGATGTCGGCGGACAGGATCTTCATCGCCACGGGATAGCCGAGTTCCTCCGCGGCGGCGACGGCTTCGTCGTGCGTGCGCGCGCGGCGCATCGGCACCGCGGGCACGCCGTGGCTTTGCAGCAGTTCCAGTGCATCGGCCTCGTTGTACGTGCCTGGCCGCAGCGCGATGAATCCGGCGGCGGCGCAGGCGGGAGCAGTGCTCGCGTGCTCGCCTTGCTCCCGGAAGAAGTTCATGGCCGCGAGCACGCGGATGGCGCGGCTCGGGTCCGTGAAGGTGAGGCAGCCGAGTTGTTCCAGCGCGCGCTGCTGCGCCGGGTCGGCCAGGGTGCTGAACATCACCAGGCGGCCCGGAAAATCGCGGCGCAGGTCGCGGGCAAGCTTCAGCTGGATCTCCTGCATCGCAGGCGTGAGACCCGCGGCCGCGAGGAACACGAGCAGGCTGCCGTAGCCGCCATCGCCGAGCATGGCGTTGGCAGCAACTTCGAGAAGGTCGATCTCGGAGGTGACCTGGCCCGTCACGTCGACCGGATTGCGGGTGGCGGCAAAGGGTACGCGATCGAGGATCCGTTGCTGTGCCTGTTCCGGCAGCGGCGCCACGTCGAGTCCGGCCTCCGCCGCAGCGTCGGCGAGCAGCACGCCCACCCCGCCGGAGACGGTGAGCAAGCCGACCTTGCCGTTCGCCGGCATGCCCGACACCGCCAGGCAATGCGCGACATCGAAGAACTCGTCGATCGTGCGGGCCCGCCAGACACCGTACTGCCGGAAGAGCGCGTCGAAGGCGGCGTCGTCGCCGGCCAACGCCGCCGTGTGCGAGGCCGCCGCCATGGCGCCGAGCGGCGTCCGGCCGACCTTGACGATGACGACCGGCTTGCCGGCCGAGCGTGCCAGGCCGAGCGCGCGCTTGAGCCTGGCGCCGTCGTTGCAGCCTTCCATGTAGGCCATGATGACGCGCGTCGCGGGGTCCTGCGCCATCCAGGCGATGCATTCGGCCACGTCGATGTCGCCTTCGTTGCCGGTGGCAATCCAGGTCGAGAGTCCCACGTTGCGCTCGCGTGCCATGCCGTAGGCGTAGGCGCCGAATGCGCCGCTCTGCGTGACGATGCCGACCGTCCCGGCCGGTGCCAATCCCGTCGCCAGCACCGGCGAAAAAGTCGCGTACACAGAACGGCTTGCATTCATGAAGCCGAGGCAGTTGGGCCCCAGCACCCGGATGCCGTTGGCACGCGCGCGCGCCATGATGCGGCGCTGCGCCTCGGCGCCTTCGGGCCGGGCCTCAGCGAAGCCGCCGGTGAAGATCACGATGTTCCTGACGCCTGCGGCGATCGCGTCCTCCAAGGCGGCTTCCGTCAGCTGGGCGGGAATGGCGAAGATCGCGAGATCCATCGGCTGGCCCACGTCGCGCAGGTTGCGGTAGGCGCGCAGTCCCTGTACCTCCGGCGCGCTCGGGTTGATCGGGTAGATCTCTCCCGCGTAGCCCTGGTCGATGAGGTAGCGAAGCGGCGCCGCGCCGATCTTGCGGGGCGTGGCGGAGGCGCCCAAGATGGCGATGGAGCGGGGCGTGAAGAAGGAGTCCAGGTTTGACGTGGCCACGGGGTGCTTCAGTTTGGAGGAGGGTGAAGCTGCGAAAGGTAGCGGCCGATGAACTATCGGACAAACTGAGATTTCCGACCGATTGATAAGCACAGCCGATTTATCACGGCGGTGTGGAGGCGGGTCGCCGAAGATCTAGCGACCGCGGCCGACGGCGCTGCCGGTCGCCTTCTCGCGCGTGAATTCGCGCGCGAAGAGCAGGAAGCTCTCGACCGCCGGCGAGACCGACAGTCCGCGGCGCACGAACATGGCCACGCGCCAGCTCACCTGGGGCTGCAGCAGCGGCAGAAAGGCAAGCCCGAAGCCTCGCACGAAGGGCTCCGTGATGAAGGGGCAGACGACCGCGCCGCGTGTGACCTGCAGCATCGACAGCGCGGTGTTCACCCGGTGCACGGGCACGATCTTGCGCGGATGATTGCGCACCGGCACCTGGCTCAGCACGTGCGGAGCGAAGTTCGGCATGTAGTTGATCACCGGCGTGGCGCGCAGGTCCTTCCAGCTCACCGAAGCGGCGTCCGCCAGCGGATCACCCGGCGCCAGCGCCACCCACAGCGGGTCGGCCCAGAGCACGTGCGCCTCGATGGCGTCGTCCGCCGCCACGCCTGCCGGTCCGAAGCCCACATCCGTGCTGCCGTTCTGCAGCCCGGCCAGGACGAGTTCGATCGGCACGTCCTCGAAGCGCACGTCGATGCCCGGATGGCTGGCCGTGTAGCTGGCAATCAGCTCTGGCAGCAAGGTGCAGGACAAGGGCTCCGGTGCGGCCAGCCGGACCACGCCGCGCCGCAGGTCCTTGAGGTTGCTCAGGCTGTCGAGCGCTTCGTCCAGGCTGGCCAGCACGCGGCGCACCATGGGCTCGAAGGCTTCGCCGACGGCGGACGGCGACACGCTGCGCGTGGTGCGGTCCAGCAGGCGCACGCCGACGCGGCTTTCGAGCTCGCGGATGAGGCCGCTGAGCGCCGCCTGCGAGAGGTGCATCGCCGCGGCGGCTTCCGAAAAGCTGCCGGCCTCCATCACGGCCACGAAGGCCTGCAACTGGCGCAGCGTCACATGCATCGTCATCCCGAAGCCTCCGTCGCACCCGGCGACAGTTATCGGCGCAGATGATAGGTGAGCGGCAATGACAACTTGCCCTTTCATGCTGCAGCAGCAGCGGCGTCGCTCGGCGCGGTGGGCACTTATAAGGTCATCCGATAGATTGCTCGGAAAAAGCGTCTTGCCCGATAGCCCCGCCACGCCTTAGCGTTGCTGCCCGGGCTGCCGTGACGGCCCGATCAGGAGACACCATGAAGTTCACACGCCGGTCCCTGCTGGGCACTGCCGCAGCCTGCCTCTCGGCCGGCCCCGCATCGTTCGCCTACGCTCAGGATGCGTGGCCTTCGCGCCCGATCCGGCTCATTTCGCCCTACGGTGCCGGCGGCGCGAACGACATCTCGGCCCGCATCCTGGCGGACTACCTGGGCAAGAACCTGGGCCAGCAGGTCGTGGTCGAGAACAAGCCGGGCGCGGGCACGCGCCTGGCCAATGAACTCGTGGCGCATGCCCCCGGCGACGGCTACACCGTGCTCTATGCCGCGGCACCGTACGCGACCGCCGAAGCGCTGTACGGCAAGCAGAAGTTCGACACGCGCAAGGATCTGCAGCCGGTCGCGCTGGTCGCCATGGCGCCGCTGTTCCTGGTCGTCAATGCGCAGTCCGGCTTCAGGACTGCGCAGGACCTCATCGCCCACGGAAAGACCAAACCCAGCGGCCTCGACATCGGCTCGCCGGGCGCAGGCTCCCAGCCCAATCTGGCGGCTGAGCTGCTTTTGAGGGACGCCGGCATCAAGGGCGTCATCGTCCATTTCCGCGGCGATGCGCCGGCCTATGCCGAGCTGCTGGCGGGCCGGGTGGATGCGACTCTCACGGCGATCACCACCGCCTTGCCGCACATACAGGCCGGCAAGCTGCGCGTGCTCGGCGTGGCCGCGACGGCGCGCAGCGCGTTGTACCCCGACGCGCCGCCCTTGCGCGAGCAAGGCCTCCCGAGCGTGGTGGCGTCCGGCTGGTACGGCTTCATGGTGCCGGGCACCACGCCGCGCCCGGTGGTCGATCGCCTGCAGGCCGCAACGGCCAAGGCGCTGGCGGACCCGGACATCAAGCAGAAGCTGCTGGCGCAAGGCCTGGAGCCCAGCGGCAGCACCGCCGCGGAGTTCCGCAAGTTCATCGACGACGAGTCCCGCAAGTGGGGCGACCTGATCGCCAAGGTGGGCATCAAGGGCGAATAGCCGTGCAGACGCGCTTTGCAATCTGCCTTGTCCGCGGCCTGCTGGCGGGCGTCGCGCTCCTGCTGCTGCAGGCCTGTTCCCATACTGCGGGCACGATGTCCGCGACCCAGCGCAGCACGGCCTTCGGCCCGGTGAGCGGCACCGACGATCGCGCGACCACGGGCACCTACAGCTGGAAGGGCGTGCCCTTCGCGAAGGCACCCGTGGGGCCGCTGCGGTGGAGGGCGCCCGTCGATCCCGAGCCCTGGACCACGGCGCGGCGCGCAACGGACTTCGGTCCCGCCTGCGTGCAGACCGGGCGCCTCTACGGCCCCGGCCTGAACAACCGGTACGACGCCACGATCGGCGCGACGCTCGGGCAGACGCTGGGCTCCGAAGACTGCCTGACCCTCAACATCTGGGAACCGGCCGCGCGCTCGGCCGCGCCGCGCCCGGTCATCGTGTGGGTGTACGGCGGCAGCAACATCACCGGGTACACCGCCGACCCGGTGTACGACGGAGCCCATCTCGCGCGCACTGCCGACGCGGTGGTGGTCTCGGTCAACTACCGTCTGGGCATCTTCGGCTTCCTCAATCTCGCCCAGCTCAAGCCCGGCGTCCCCGCGGACGACTCCGGCAACTTCGCATTGCTGGACCTGGTGAAAGCGCTGGAGTTCGTGCAGAAGAACATCGCCAGCTTCGGCGGCGACCCGGGCCGCGTCACCTTGATGGGTGAATCGGCGGGGGCGGTCAACGTGTACGCGTTGATGACCTCGCCGATGCTCAGCGGCAGATCGCCCCAGCTCTTCCACCGCGTAGTGGCGCTCAGCGGCGGGCTCTCCACGGCCGCCACGCTTCCGCCCGGCTCGATACCGGGCGTGCTCCCGGCATCCGTGTGGGCCACGCGCGGCCAGGCCCTGCTGGCGCACTCGCTGATCGCCGACGGCATGGTGCCGGACGAAGCCGCGGCCAGGGCCTACCTGGCCAGCCGCACGCCGCAGCAGATCGCCGAGTACCTCCGCGGCAAGTCGCCCGATGCGTTGCTGACCACCGTCCGCACCCGGCTGGCGCCGTTGGGCATGTCCGCGTCCAACCCGATCCCGGATGGAACGGTGGTGGCGACCGACCCGATCGCCAGCGTCCGCGCCGGCCGCTATGTGAAAGTGCCGGTGCTCGCCGGCAGCACGCGCGACGAGACCAAGCTGTTCCCGGGCCTGTTCGCGCTGCGACCCAGCCTCGGCGGCGTGAGCGGGCGGCTCATCGACGATGCCCGCGTCTTCTCCATCGCACAAAGCCACGACCCGGAAGGGCCGCCCACGACGCGCACCGAAGACTGGATTCCGGCGCAGTACCTGCCGGTCGACACGCCGGGGACGGGCTTCAACGCACGTGCGCAGGAACTCAACCGCATCTGGTTCATGGCGATTCGCGACGACATGCTGAATGCGCTGCAGAGCCAGCAGTCGTCGATCTGGCTCTACCAATTCGACTGGGACGAACTGCCCAAGCCCTTCGACGACATCTTCGGCGCCGCGCACGCGTTCGACCTGCCTTTCGTCTTCGGCAACTTCGGTCCCTCGCTGTTCGCCAACATCTCGTTCACCAAGGCCAATCGGCCCGGGCGCATGGCCTTGTCGGAGGCCATGATGAAGAGCCTGGGTGCGTTCGCGCAGAGCGGCGATCCGAACCACCCGGCGCTCGGGACGGCATGGCGCCCCTGGCCCTCGCGCATCGTGTTCGACGCGACGCCGGAGGCGGCGCGCATTTCAACCCGTTGAGCAGCGCGCGCGGACGACACACTAGGCGCTCAGGCTCCACAGCCGCAGCGCCATGTGGATCTCCAGCGCGCGGGTGGCGTTGCCCCAGTGGCCGATCAGGTCCTCGATGGTGGCCAGGCGCTGGCGCACCGTGTTGACGTGGATGCCCAGGCGCTGCGCCGTCAGCTTCGCGTTCTGGTTGCTGTCGAAGTAGTTGAGCAAGGTCGACGCGAGCTCCGAGCCGCGCTTCTGGTCGTGGGCCGTCAGCGCGCCGATGGTCGCCTCCAGGAACGCCGCAAGGCTCACCTGGTCGTGCGTCTCGAACAGCGTGGAGTACAGCGCCATTTCGTTCTGCGCGACCACGTGGCCTTGAATGCCGATGCGGCGCAGCACGGGCAACGCGCGCCGCAGCGTCACGTACACGGCGGGGATTTCCGCGGGCCCGGAAAGCGGCCTGGAAAGAATGCCGCGGTGGTCGGCCGGGAACTCGGCCCTGGCATGCTCGGCCACGATGCGGCGCACGTCCTCGGCCCTCGTCGTCGCGCAAAGAACGGTGAGCACGCCATCGATGTCGTCGAACAAGGCATGGGGCAGGAGGTTCGCGGCACGCAGGCGGCGTGCGGCGTGGCCCGCGTGAGGCTCGCCGATATCCACCAGCATCAGCGAGCTGGGCTGCGAGAGGTCCACGCCGAACCGTGCCGCGCGTTCGCAGAGGATGGCCAGGTCGTCCTGCCGCGGCGACAGCAGCGAGCGCAGCAGCGTCGAGAGATCGCGCGTCTTGGTCGCCTCCATCCGATCCCGGGAGAGCAGGACGATGCCCACGATGCTGGTGCTGCGCTCGAAGGTGCGGACCGACATCTCGTCGAGCTCGCCGCGGCGGAACAGCAGGACGGAACCGAGCACGTCATCGCCGCCGATCACCGCGTTGACCCTGCAGGACTCGCCGTCCGCCTCGTAGGCCACCACGGAGCGGCCCAGCTGGCGGCTGTGGCGCAGCGCGCTCGCGAGTGCGCTGCTGTTGTCGCCGTGCGGCGCATAGTGCTCCGCGCCCGATCCGGCGTAGCCAGGCGCGGTGCCGCCGGCGATGACCTGCGCCGCTTCGTCCAGCACCAGCACGCTGCCTTCCATCAAGCCGGCGACCGACTCACACAGCGTCCCGAGGGACGCTCCCTTGGCGAGCAGCGTCGTCATCTGCTCGTGTGCCTCGGCGGCGGCCTGCACCTTGCGTGCGTGCCGCTCGAGTTCCGCCCGCGCGGCCTCGGCGCTCTTCACGGCCGCGCTGGCCTGCTCGAACGCTCTGGCGTTCTTGACGGCCACAGCCGCATGCGTCGCCAGGGTGGACAGGATGGAGATGCTCTGCGCCGTGTGCGTGCGGTGGTAGCGGTCCGCAACGAAGAGCAGGCCGATGACCTCGTCCTCCCACAGCATCGGCACCCCGACCACGGCGGCGATGCCTTCGTCGCGGAAGGTGGCGTCCAACTGCGGGTCGTGCGGGAAGCGCGTGTCGTGCAGGTAGTCCGGCGTCGTGAAGGGCAGGCGCGTGGCCAGCACGACGCTGACAATGCCGAGGCCGCGGCCGGCCACCATGGCCCCGGTGCTCTGCGCCAGCGCGCCGTCGGTGGCCAGCACGTGGAAGGCGGCGAGTTCGGGGTCGTACGTCGATAGCCACGCCACCTGCGAGCCCAGCATGTTGCGCGCGCGAGAGACGATGGCGCGCAGCAGCTCCTTCAGGTCGAGCCGGCTGGAGAGCTCGCGCGCCGATTCGATCACGGTCAGCATGCCGCTCTCGCGTTGCTGCCACAGGTCCAGCCGGTTGCGCACGCCCATCGCCATGCGCACCACCTCGCTCCAGCCCGAGCGGCCCGGGCCCTGCGCGGCCAGTGCCTCGACCTGCGCGAGCCGTGCCGCGAATTCGTCGGCCGACGCGCCCTGGTGCAGCATCCTGATGAGGTCGCAGCCGATCTCTTCGATGCCCTCCGAACCCACCTCGCTTGCCATTCGTTTGCTCCTTGCGCCGCCTGAAGTTCCAGCGGCGGGGGCAGAGGCTAGCAGAGCCTTGCGCTTAGAGCGCGGCTCGTCGGCGAGGCGGCACGTGAGCGAATGGGCTGTGGCGGCCCACTAGGGTTTTCGCGAAGTCTTCCGGGCACACCGGAAGCGGCGAGGCAGTGTGGCGGCGAGACATTGGTTGCTGCCGGCCTGTCCGCGAAAGTCACCCCATGACCATTCTTGATTCGCTCAGGCCCGAACCCGGCCTGAGAGTGCTCGTGACGGCCGGTGCCAGCGGCATCGGTGCGGTGGTGGCCCGCGCCTTCAGCGAAGCCGGCGCGCACGTGCACGTGTGCGACATCGACCGCGCGGCCCTGGACCGCCTGTCCAGCGAGATCCCCGGCATTACCAGCAGCATGGCCGACGCCGCCGTCGAAAGCGAAGTCGACCTCGTCTTCGACGACGTCCGCGGCACGCTCGGCGGCCTGGACGTGCTCGTCAACAACGCCGGCATCGCCGGGCCCACGGCCACCATCGAAAGCATCGATGCCGTGATGTGGGAGCGGACGGTAGCGGTCAACCTGAACAGCCAGTTTCTCTTTGCGCGGCGGGCGATCCCGCTGCTGAAGGCATCGAAGGCCAATCCCTGCGTCATCGCGATGAGCTCGGTGGCGGGGCGGCTGGGCTACGCCTACCGCACGCCCTACGCATCCACCAAGTGGGCGGTGGTCGGCCTCATGAAGTCGCTGGCGATCGAGCTGGGGCCGCACGGCGTGCGCGTCAACGCCATCCTGCCCGGAACGGTGGAGGGCGATCGCATGAACGCCGTCATCGCGGCGCGCGCGGCGGCGTCCGGCCTCAGCACGCACGCCGTGCGCGAGCAGTACATCCAGAAGATGTCGCTGCGCCGCATGGTGACGGCCGAGGACGTGGCTGCCATGGCGCTGTTCCTCTGCGCCCCGGCGGCACGCAACGTCACCGGCCAGGCGGTAAGCGTCGACGCGAACGTCGAATACCTGTGAGTGAGGTTGCCCGCGGGCGCCGCTTCGACCCATTCAGTTCAAAAGGAGACCTTGATGCAATCGCTTCGCCATTTTTCCCTCGCCGCCATCGCCGCCTGCATGGCCTCGGGTGCGGCCTATGCCGACCCCGTGAAGATCGGCGTCATCGAAACGCTTTCAGGGCCGCAGGCCGCGTCCGGGCAGACGTACCGTGCGGCGGCCCGGTATGCGGTCGAGCGGATGAACGCCGAAGGAGGCTGGAACGGCCAGCCGGTGCAACTGCTCGAGTACGACAACCAGGGCGGCCCGGCGGGTGCGGCCGACAAGCTGAAGGCCGCCATCGCAGACGGCGTCCACGTCGTGGTGCAGGGCGCATCGTCGGCCGTCGGCGGGCAGATCACGGAGGACGTGCGCAAGCACAACCTGCGCAACCCCGGCAAGGAGATGATCTACGTGAACGTCGGCGCCGAGGCGCTGGAGCTGACCGGCGACAAGTGCCACTTCCATCATTTCCGCTTCAGCGGCAACGCCCAGGTCCGCACCAAGGCGTTGGTGCTGGCGATGAAGCAGGCCAACGCGCTGGGTTCGCGCGTGTACGCGATCAACCAGAACTACTCCTGGGGCCAGGACATGGAGCAGGCCATTTCAGACAACGCCGCGCTCAGCGGCTACCAGGTGGTGGAGAAGACGCTGCACGACGTGAACAAGATCCAGGACTTCGCGCCGTACGTGGCGAAGATCGGCGCGGCGAAGGCCGACACGGTAATGACGGGCAACTGGTCGAACGACCTGCTGCTGCTGATGAAGGCCACCAAGGCCGCGGGCCTGAAGGCGCGCTTCGGCACCATCTTCCTGGACCAGCCGGGCAACATCGCCAACGCGGGCGAGCTGGCGATCGGGCACTTCGTCGCCCACACCTTCAATGCCGAGTCCGGCGGCGCCGAGGGCGAGCGCTTTGTCGCCGACTACAAGGCCAGGAGCGGGCACCTGCCCGCCGCGACCGAGCCGCAGACCGTCTTCGGCCTGGCCATGGTGGCCGATGCGCTCAAGCGCGTGAAGGCCGAAGGCGGCAAGCTGAACGTCAACGCGCTGGCCGCCGCCATCGAAACCGCGAAGATCAAGACGCCCATGGGCGAGATGAGCATGCGCGCAGCCGACCACCAGGTGCTGCTGCCGATGGTCGTCTCCACGGTGGCGAAGGACGCCAAGTACAAGGCCGACGACACGGACATGGGCTTCAAGCCGGTGAAGCTGTTCTCGGCGGCCGAAGCGGCGACGCCCGCGCAGGCCAGCTGCAAGATGCAGCGGCCCGCCTGATCCACCGGCAGCCGGCCCGCGCGGCCGGCCCACTCGCAGTCAAAGGCACATGGACACCCTCATCGTTTCGCTGCTGAACGGGATCATCTACGGCTTGCTGCTGTTCATGGTCTCGGCCGGCCTCACGCTCATCTTCGGGATGATGGGCATCCTCAATTTCGCGCATGCCTCGTTCTACATGCTCGGCGCCTACTTCGCCTACGCATTGCAGGACGTGCTGGGCTTCTTCGGCGCACTGGCGGTGGCGCCGCTGCTCGTGGGCCTGGTCGGCACGGTGGTGGAGCGCTTCTTCCTGCGGCGCGTGCATCACCACGGCCACGCGCACGAGCTGCTGCTGACCTTCGGGCTGTCGTTCATCATCGCCGAGCTGGTCAAGCTGTTCTTCGGCAACTACCCGGTCAACTACCGCGTCCCGAAGTCGCTGGACCTTGCCGCCTTCACGCTCGGCCACGCGGACTATCCGGTGTACCGGCTGCTGATGGGCGCGGTGGCGGTCGCGATGTTCGTCGCCATCTACCTGCTGCTCACGCGCACGCGCGTCGGCATCGTCGTGCGTTCGGCCATCTACCGGCCCCGCATGGCCGAGGCGCTGGGGCACAACGTACCGCTGGTGTTCATGGGCGTGTTCGGCGTCGGCGCGGCGCTGGCCGGGCTGGCGGGTGCCGTCGCGGGTGCGTTCTACACCACCAATCCGAACATGGCGCTGGAGCTGGGCGTGATGGTCTTCGTGGTGGTGGTGGTCGGTGGCCTCGGCTCGCTGGAAGGCGCCATGCTGGCCTCGCTGCTCATCGGGGTCATCACTTCGCTGGCCGTCGCGGTCGACGCGACGCTGGCTGACGCCTTCGCGCTGGTGGGGGCGCGCGCGTGGGCCGAAGGCGTGGGCGGGCTGCTGACGCTGAAGGTGTCGAGCCTGGCCGCGACGATCCCCTTCGCGCTGATGCTGCTGATCCTGCTGGTGCGGCCCGGCGGCCTGCTCGGCGAGAAGGGCTGACACCATGACGTCCTTCTCGCGTGTCTTCGGCATTGGCCTGGCCGTGCTGCTGCTGGCCTGCGTGCCGCTGCTGCTGTCGCAGGGGCTGGTGAATGCCGCCATCCAGATGCTGATCGCCGCGCTGTTCGCCAGCGCCTACAACGTGCTGTGCGGTCAGGCGGGCATGCTGTCCTTCGGCCATGCGGCGTACTTCGGCGTGGGCGCGTTCGCGACCGTCCATGCCATGAACGCCGTCGGCGGGACCGGGCTGCTGCCGACCCCGCTGCTGCCGCTGGCAGGCGCACTGGGCGGGCTGGCGATCGGCGCCATCGCCGGCTGGTTTGCCACGCAGCGCACCGGCACCTACTTCGCGATGATCACGCTGGCCATCGCGGAACTGCTGCATGCGCTGGCACCGCACCTCAAGGGCCTGTTCGGCGGCGAGGCGGGCATCTCGTCGATGCGCATGCCCTCGATGGGGATCACCTTCGGCTCGACCACGCAGGTCTACTACCTGACGCTCGCATGGGTGCTGGTGTCGCTGGCGCTCCTCTACGTGTACACGTTGACGCCGGTCGGCCGGCTCGCGCTCGGCCTGCGCGAGAACGGGCACCGGCTGCGCTTTCTTGGCTACGACGTGCACCGGCTCGGTGTGCTGGTGTTCTCCATCTCCGCCATGTTCTCCGGCATCGCGGGCGGCCTGCAGGTGATCAACAACGAGGCGGCCAACTACGTCGTCCTCGATGCGCAGCTGTCGGCCGCCGTTGTGCTGAACACCTACATCGGCGGGGTCAAGGTGTTCCTCGGGCCGGCGCTGGGCGCCTCGCTGATGACCTTCTTCGGCTACGCCGTGTCGGACCTGACGCAGTCGTGGCTGCTCTACCAGGGCACGCTCTTCGTGCTGGTGATGCTGTTCATGCCGGAGGGGCTTGCCGGCTTGTTCCGCGCCTCCTCGCAGCTGCGCCGGCAGATCGGCGTGGCGCGGCTGGTGCCGATGCTGCTCGCGTGGATGGTTGCCGCGGCATTGCTGACGGCAGGGACCGCCTTCGCGGTGGAGCTGCTGCAGCGCATGTTCTCGCAGGACTACCGTGCGCTGGCCGGCGCCAACCCCGGCGCGGCGTGGCCCGCCATCGCGCTGTTCGGCCGCTCGTGGTTGCCGTCCGATGTATCGACGTGGGCGGTCCCGGCGGCGCTTCTTGCCTGCGGCGGGGCACTCGTCTACGCCGTGCGACGGGGCGTGGAAACGCTCCAGGGCGCGGGCGGGCGCGGCATGGGCACCGCGGCGCGCGGCGCGGAGGTGGCCCTGTGACCGAGGCCATCCTGAGCCTGCGCGGCGTGCGCAAATCGTTCGGCCAGACGGAGATCATCCGCGGCGTCGATCTCGAGCTGCGCCCGGACGAGCGCCATGCACTGATCGGGCCCAACGGCGCTGGCAAGTCCACCGTGTTCCATCTCATCTCGGGCCACTTCGCGCCGAGCGCGGGCCAGATCGTGTTCGACGGCCGCCGCATCGACGGCAAGCCCCCGCAGGAGGTCAACCGGCTGGGCCTGTCGCGCTCGTTCCAGATCACCAACATCTTTCCGAAGCTGACGGTGTTCGAAAACCTGCGGCTCGCGGTGATGCGCCCGCACGGCCTGCAGCACAACCTGTGGAAGCTGATTGCCCGCGATGCGCGCATCCGCGAAGAGACCGAACAGCTGCTGGAGCAGGTGCGGCTCCAGCACCGCGCCGCCACCATCGCGGGGGAGATGTCCTACTCGGAGCAGCGCTCGCTGGAGATCGCGATGACACTCGCCTCCGATCCGAAGGCCATCCTGCTGGACGAGCCGATGGCCGGCATGTCCAACGAGGAGACGGCGTACACCGCGGAGCTGATCCGCTCCGTGACGCGCGGCCGCGCACTGCTCATCGTCGAGCACGACATGCAGGTGGTGTTCGCCATCAGCGACCGCATCAGCGTGCTGGTGTACGGCGAGGTGATCGCCACCGGCACGCCCGAGGAAATCCGCCGCAACGCCGCCGTGAAGGAAGCGTACCTGGGCGAGGAGGTGTCGGCATGAGTCGCACGGCCGCTCCGAAGACGAATAGCACCGTAGCCAGAGGCGAAGGTACTCCAATGACTCTGCTGGCACTCGATACAGTGCACGCCCACTACGGCAAGAGCCACATCCTGCATGGGGTGAGCTTCAGCGTGGGCCGCAACGAGGTGGTCAGCCTGCTCGGGCGCAACGGCTCGGGCCGCTCGACCACGATGAAAGCGATCATGGGTTTGGTGACACCCACCGGCGGGCAGATTCGGCTGCGCGACCGCGACATCACCGGCGCGCGGCCGTATGCCATCTGCCGCGCGGGCATCGCCTACGTGCCCGAGGAGCGGGAGGTCTTCGCCAACCTCACGGTCGACGAGAACCTGCGCATGGGCGAGCAGCCGCCCACCGAAGGCGCCACGCGCTGGACCGTGGAGGACATGTTCGCCTACTTCCCCCGCCTGAAGGAGCGCCGCAACACCAGGGCCGGCAGCCTGTCCGGTGGCGAGCAGCAGATGCTGACGATCTGCCGCTCGCTGCTGGGCAACCCGCAGCTCATCCTCATCGACGAGCCGACGGAAGGGCTCGCGCCCAAGATCGTCGTCGCGGTCGGCGAATGCATCAAGGACATGCACCGCAGGGGCGTGGCCGTGGTGCTGGTGGAACAGAAGCTGGCGATTGCCTTGAAGGTCTCCACGCGCGTGTGCGTGATGGGGCACGGGCAGATCGTCTTCGAAGGAACACCCCAGCAGCTCGCCGCCGACGAGAAGCTGCTGGCGGACTGGCTGGCCGTTTGAAACAGCCCAAGGAGCATTCAATGGCAAGTCCACAGGACAAGGTCATCATTTCATGTGCGGTCACCGGTTCGGTGCACACCCCCTCGATGTCGCCGTACCTGCCGCTGTCGCCGCAGGAGATCGCCCAGCAGGCCATCGAAGCGGCCGAGGCGGGCGCGGCGATCCTGCACCTGCATGCGCGAGATCCGGTCGATGGGCGGCCGACGGCCGACCCGGCGGTGTTCGACCAGTTCGTGCCGCACATCAAGGCGGCCACCAGCGCCGTCATCAATATCACCACGGGCGGCAGTACGCGCATGACGCTGGAGGAGCGCCTGGCGTACCCGCTGCAGGCGAAGCCCGAGATGTGCTCGCTCAACATGGGCTCGATGAATTTCTCCATCCATCCGGCCGCCCGCAAGATCCACGAGTGGCGTTACGACTGGGAGAAGCCCTACGTGGAAGGCATGGAGGACCTGATCTTCCGCAACACCTTCCGGGACATCAAGCGCATCCTGAAGGTGCTGGGCGACGACTGCGGAACGCGCTTCGAGTTCGAGTGCTACGACGTCGGTCACCTCTACAACCTGGCGCATTTCATGGACGAGGGGCTCGTCGAGGGACCGCTGTTCATCCAGTGCATCCTCGGCATCCTGGGCGGCATCGGCCCCGACCCCGAGAACCTCGTCGTCATGAAGTCGACGGCCGACCGGCTGTTCGGCGACCGCTACCGCTTCTCCGTGCTCGGCGCCGGCCGGCACCAGATGCCCCTGCTCACCATGGGCGCAGTGCTGGGTGGAAACGTGCGCGTGGGGCTGGAGGACAGCCTGTACCTCGCCAAGGGGCAACTCGCCCGATCGTGCGCCGAGCAGGTGCGCAAGATCCGTCGCATCCTGGAGGAGCTGTCGCTGCAGATCGCCACGCCGCGGGAGGCGAGGGCGATGCTCGGCCTCAAGGGGCAGGATGCAGTCGCCTTCTGATCGATCCATTTTTTTTGAAAGAGGCCATGAGCAAATATCTTCAGGACAAGGTAGCGGTGGTGACCGGCGCAGGCGGCGGCCTCGGGCGCGCGCATGCGTTCGAGCTGGCGCGGCAGGGCGCCCGCGTGGTGGTCAACGACCTCGGGGGTGAGCGCGAAGGATCGTCCGTCGCGCAGGTGGCCGACGACATCCGGCGCCGCGGCGGCGAGGCCATCGTGGATGGCGGCGACGTCAGGGACTTCGCCCAGATGGAGGCGATGGTTGCCAGCGCCGTCGAGCAGTGGGGGCGCGTCGACATCCTCGTGAACAACGCCGGCATCCTGCGCGACAGGTCCTTCGCCAAGATGCCGCTGGACGATTTCCGGCTGGTGCTGGACGTGCACGTGATGGGCGCCGTGAACTGCACCAAGGCCGTGTGGGACCACATGCGCGCGCAGAACCACGGCCGCATTGTGATGACGACGTCCTCGTCGGGGCTCTACGGCAACTTCGGCCAGGCCAACTATGGCGCCGCGAAGATGGCTTTGGTGGGGCTGATGCAGACGCTGGCGCTGGAAGGCGCCAGGCACGACATCCGCGTCAACTGCCTCGCGCCCAGCGCGGCCACCGGCATGACCGAGAACATCCTGCCCGAGGACGCCTTGGCAGGCCTGGCCCCCGGGAAGGTCAGCCCCGGCCTCATCGCGCTGGTGGGCGATGATGCGCCGACGCGGATGATCCTGCTGGCCGGCGCGGGCAGTTTCGAGTGCGCGCACGTGACGATGACGCGCGGCATCTTCGTCGACGATGAAGAAGACGCGGCCGGGCAGGTTCGCGCGCGGCTGGACGAGATCCGCGCCCGTGGCGGCGAGATGGTTCCGGCCTCGGGTTGGGAGCAGTACAGGCTCGAGCTTTCCAAGGCCGGGCTCGCGACGGAACTCGCCGGCGCGGACTGACCACGCCGACTGACGCGGATCCCAGGGTTGTGCCGCGTTGGCACCGCCGCCATGACCTGCGCGCACATCGAAGAGGGGCGGCATGTGTTGCGGGACGACATTGGCCGAGGGTCCGTCGGCGACCAGACTTCTTGACGCGCCGTCGCACCTGCGCGCGGCGCTCCAAACCTACAAGTCGGAGACAAAGATGAACGCGATGAATGTGCTGGTGCGCAGCCGCCTTCCATTGAGCTGCATGGCCGCCGTGCTGTTGACCGCCTGCGGCGGCGGCGGTGATGGCGGCGGTGGCTTGCCCTTCCTGGTGTATCTCCCGCGCAGTTGCGCGCAGCTCGCCGGCATGGAGATCCCCGCCTCCGCGATCGGCCTGCCCACCGCCGGGGGCACGGTGACCGCGGCCAATGTCGTCGCCGCAAGCGGCACGGGCGCCGCGGCGGTGCCCGAGCATTGCCTGGTGTCCGGGAGCATCTCGCCCGTCGATGCCGCGGCACCGAAGATCCTGTTCCGCGTGGCGCTGCCCACGAACTGGAACACCAAGGCGCTGATGTACGGCGGCGGCGGCTTCGACGGCTCCATTCCCAGCGTCGCGGGCAATGTCCCCAACGGCCCGACGGACCGCCCGCTGCCGCTCGCCCGCGGCTACGCCGTGTTCGCGAGCGATTCCGGGCACCAGGCAGGGGCCCGGGGTTCTTTGGACGGCTCGTTCGGGCTGAACGACGAGGCCCTGCGCAACTGGGGCGGCGACGCACTCAAGAAGACGCGCGACGCCGCCGTGTTCCTGATCAAGGCCCGCTACGCGGCCGCGCCCGCCAAGTCCTACTTCGCAGGCGGCTCCACGGGCGGGCGCGAAGCGCTGCAGAGCATCCAGCGCTGGCCCGCCGACTGGGACGGCGCCATCGCCTGGTACCCGGCGTGGAACCAGGCGTCCGCGATGCTGGGCGGCCAGAAGGCCACGCTCGCGCTGTCGAGGCCGGGCGCGTACCCGAGTTCTGCCAAGCGGCTGGCGCTTTTCCAGGCCGCCATGCAGGCCTGCGATGCACTGGACGGCGTTGCCGACGGACTCGTCAGCAACCAGAACGCCTGCAACGCGAGCTTCGATCCCGCCACCGCCACCCTGAACGGCGCGCCGCTGCGCTGCCCGGACGGCGCGGCCACCGCCGACACCTGCCTCTCGGATGCGCAGATCGACGCACTCAAGGCGATGAACGGGCCGGCGAGGTTCGGCTTCGCGCTGGCGAGCGGCGAGACCGGCTACCCCGGCTACAACGTCTGGGGCGCGGACCTGGGCATCGCGTCCATCACGACGGCCGTCCAGCCGACGGTGACCTTCCTCAACCTGGGCAGCAGCCCGCCGGCCAACCCGATGCCGACCACGGCGCCGTACATCAGCCAGCAGCTCGACCAGGTGCTCAAGAACATCATCACCCGCGACCTCGCCTTCAACCCGCTGAGCTTCGACCCCGAGGGCCCGAGCCCGCTGGCCGAGCGCTGGGGCGTGTTGAGCCGGATGATCGACCAGTCCACGGACATCTCGGGCTTCGTTGGGCGCGGCGGCAAGCTGCTGCTCGCACACGGCCTGCATGATGTGCTGGTCAGCTCGCGCGCCACCGCCGACTACTACACGCGGCTCGTGCGGCAGTTCGGGCAGGACAGGGTGGACGGCTTCGCGCGCTACTACGAAGTCCCGGGGCTCGGGCATGCGGTCAGCAGCCAGTTCAACGGCACCTGGGATTCGCTCACTGCGCTGGAGCAATGGGCCGAGGCAGGTGTCGCGCCCAAGGCGCAGGTGACCCGGGACACGGTCGGCGTGCCGGGCCGCACGCGCCCCCTGTGCGACTACCCGACGTGGCCGCGGTACGGCGGCTCGGGCGATGTGAACGCTGCATCCTCCTTCACCTGCGCGAGCCAGTAGAAGAGCCATCCATCGCGGCCACCGCCTGCGCCAGCGCGCGCACCGACAGCGGCGCCGAGCCCTCGGCCTTGTTGTTGATCGCCACGTAGGCCGCATGTCCCGCGCCGGTGGTGCCGGCGATCACGCGGGCCAGCGTCTCGCGGGTCTCGGGGTCGGGATCGGCAAGCTTGTCGAAGGGCTCGTAGAGCTTCTTCGCCTCCTCGTAGCCGTAGGCGCCGTGCAGGCGGTTCAGGTTCCAGCGGCACACCAGCGGCCCCGGCCACAGCGCGCGCAGCAGCGGCAACTGTGCGGCGATGGGCGGCATCTTGGGGTGCAGGCCCAGGCAGTAGGTGGCACCGCATTCGCGCAGCACGTCGGCCAATACGGGCGTGAGCAGCTCGGGGTTGCGCAGCTCGACGGCGATCACGCCGTCCGGCGCGGCAGGGCGCAACGAGGGGAGCGCCTCCAGCATGCGGCGCAGCCGCATCAGCAAGGTCGGCAGGTCGGCCCGCATCGGCGCGGGGATCGGGCTGAGCTGGAATACCAGCACGCCGAGCTTCGCGCCCAGGCCGTCCAGCGCCGGCTGCACGAATTCCTGCACCGCGAGCGCCGGATCGAGGAAGGCCGGGTTGGGCTGCATGCCACGGCCATCTTCGTCGCGCACCAGCGCATCGGCGAGCAGGCCGGGCGCCTTCACGATGAAGCGGAAGTCCTCCGGCACCACCGCCGCATAGGCAGCGTACTGGCTGGCCGATAGCGGCCGGTAGAAGCTGCGGTCCAGGCTCACGGTGCGAAAGAGCGGATGCTGCGCATAGGCGGCCAGGCCGTGCTTGGACAGCACCGACTGTTCGTAGTCGCCCTCCCAGACCATGCCGGCCCAGCCGGGAAAGAACCACGACGAGGTGCCCATGCGCAGCGCAGTCGGCAGGGTGCGCGCGAGCGCCTGCTGCCCTGGGTCCGCAGGCGCGGGCCGGACCTTCGGGCCGCCGGCAGGCGCGCGCTTTCTCGTGGTGGAGGGCTCGCTCGCGGCAGGCGGATCGGCTTCGTTCGGATCGTCGAAAAGGGAGTCTTGCATCGTCGGGCGCTTCGGCACGCTGACCGATGCCGATCAGCTGCCGCTGAAAAAGAAATAGCGCCGGCTTTCCGGCAGCAGCGTCATGCCGCCGCGCAAGCCTCCTGCGGCCGAGGGCCCGATCCACAGGTCGAACTGCCCCGGCTCCACCGTCGGCGCCATGTCCTGCCCGATGAACATCAGGTCGGCCCGCGTGAGCGTGAACTCGACCGTGGCCGATTGCCCCGCCGGGATGCGCAGCTTGCGGAAGCCCTTCAACTCGCGCACCGGCCGGGTGACGCTGGCCGCGCGGTTGCCGACGTAGAGCTGCGCCACCTCCTCGGCATCGCGCTGGCCGGTGTTGGTGATGCGCGCGCGAATGGTGGTCGTGCCGTCCCAGGCCATGCGCGCGGGGCTGACCTCGAGCGCGTCGTAGCGCACACGCGCGTAGCCCATGCCGTGGCCGAAGGCGAAGGCCGGGTCGTTGGTCGCGTCGAGGTAGCGTGCCTTGTAGAAGGTGGCGGGGGCATCGGCCAGCTGCGGCCGGCCGGTGCGCTTGTGGGCGTAGTAGTAGGGCACCTGGCCCGGCGTCTGCGGAAAGCTCACCGGCAGCCGGCCCGAGGGGTTGATGTCGCCGAACAGCACGTCGGCAATGGCGGGGCCGGTCTGCGAGCCGAGGAACCAGGTCACCAGGATGGCGTTTGCATTGCGCACCGCGCCGCGCAGTGCGAGGGCGCGGCCGTTGCGCAGCAGCACGACCACCGGCTTGCCGGTGGCGGCCACGGCCTCGGCCAGCGCCTGCTGCGCGCGCGGGATCTCGATGTCGCTGCGCGAGCGCGCCTCGCCCGACATCTGGTCGTTCTCGCCGATGGACAGCAGCACCACGTCGGCCTCGCGCGCGGCCGCGACGGCCGCATCGATGCCGCCGGGGATCGGCGTCTCCACGTTGGCGCCGCGCACCACCGTGAGCAGCTCGGGCGCGGCGAGCGATTGGCGGATCGCCTGCTCGATGCCCACGGGCGGCTGCTGGCCGGGGAAGATGCGCCACGGGCCGAACAGGTCGTCGGTGCCCGCGAAAGGGCCGATCAGCGCGATGCGCCTGCCCGATCTCGGCAGGGGCAGCACGTCGTTCTCGTTGCGCAGCATCACGATCGAGCGGCCCGCCGCCTCGCGCGCCAGCGCCTGGTGCGCGGCGACATCGAAGCGTGGACCCGGCGTGTCCTCGAGGCCGCGGAAGGGGTGGTCGAAGAGCCCGAGCCGCTGCTTGATCCGCAGCACGCGGCGCACCGCATCGTCGAGCCGCGACATCGGCACCTCGCCCTCGGCGATCAGGCCGGGCAGGTACTTCATGTACAGGCCGCTCTGCATGCTGACGTCGGTGCCCGCCAGGAAGGCGCGCTTGGCCGCCTCGCGCCCGTCGGCCGCGAAGCCGTGCGCGATCAGCTCCTCGTCGGCGGTGTAGTCGGAGACCACGAAGCCCTGGAAGCCCCATTCCTCGCGCAGCACGCCGGTCAGCAGCGCGCGGTTCGCGTTGGAGGGGATGCCGCCGATCTCGTTGAAGGCGCTCATGATCGAGAGCGCGCCGGCGTCGATGGCGGCGCGGAAGGGCGGCAGGTAGACCTCGCGCAGCGTGCGCTCGGAGAGATCGACCGCGTTGTAGTCCAGCCCGCCTTCGGCCGCGCCATAGCCGGCGAAGTGCTTGGGCGTGGACAGCATCGCGTCGGCGCGCCCGAGCTCGGGGCCCTGGAAGCCGCGCACCCGCGCTGCGGCGAACTGGCGGCCGAGATAGACGTCCTCGCCCGCGCCTTCGATGCCGCGGCCCCAGCGGGCGTCGCGCGCGATGTCCACCATCGGCGCGAAGGTCCAGCGGAAGCCGTCGGCCGTGGCTTCCACCGCGGAGGCATGCGCGGTGCGCTCGGCCAGCGCCGGCTCCCAGCTTGCGGCCTCCGCCAGCGGCACCGGGAACACGGTGCGGAAGCCATGGATGATGTCGGCGCCGAAGATGAGCGGGATGCCAGGCGCGACTCGTTCACCGCGGCCCGCTGCGCGCGGCGCTTGCCTTCGAGGCCCTCGTTGTTGAAGAGGCCGGTCACGCGGCCGGCGCGGATCTGGGTCAGCTGCTCTTCCTCGCTCTGGCGCGCGCCCTGCGGGTTGGCGACGGTGTCGACGGCGGCGGGGGCGTAGAGGCTCAGCTGGCCCACCTTCTCTTCCACGGTCATGCGTGCAATCAGCGACTCGATGCGCGCCAGCGACGCGCGGTCGAGCCCGCCGGGCGAGGGGCTGGTGGCACAGGCGCCGAGGAGAGCAAGGGGAAGGAGGGCGAGGACGAGGCGAAGGAAGCTGCTGCGAACGCTCATCGGTGACATTGTGGCGGCCTGCGCAATACACCCCCGCTTGCGTCGGGCTTCCGGATCGGCGCGGGCACAATCCGCGCCATGAGGCAATGGTTGCGCACGCAGGTTGGCTGGTGGCTCGCATGGCTGCTGCTCGCCGGCGCCGGCGCGACGTGGATCGCGCGCGCCGAGCTGGCGCAGCTGCATGAGGACTTCGAGGTCAACGGCCGCATCGCGCACCGGCTCATGAGCCAGCAGGCGGTGCAGTACGACGCCGTGCTGGCCACGCTGGCGCTGCTGGCGCCTGCGGCCGATGCCGATCGGCCCGAGCAGCGGCTGTCGGCGGTCTACCCCTCGATCCTTCGCGTCGAACGGCGCGAGGCCGGCGCAAGCTGGTCCGACCGCGTGCTGGCAGATGCCGAAGCGAAGTCACGCGAGCTTCGGCGCCCCGAACTGGCCGGCCAGGACCTGGCGACGGGCCGCTATCGGCTGGTGATCGGCGCCACGCCCATCAGCTACGCCCTCGACATCGACCTCGCGGGCACCGCGCCCGCACGCGACTGGCCGATGGACCCGAAGACCAGCCCGGTGCGCGTGGTGCTGGAGCGCGCGGGCCAGCAGTTCGTGGTGCAGCCGGGGCGGCCCGCCTTGCCGCAGGGCTGGTCCTTCTCCTTCCGAAAGGTGCTGGCTTCGGACAGCCAGCCCTTCGACCTGGTGGCCGAGCGCCATGTGTCCTGGGGCGAACTGCCCTGGGCCTGGATGCTGGCATGGGCCGGTGCCATCGGCATGGTGCTGTGGGGCGCCCGCGCGCTGCGGCGCCAGCGCATCGAGCGGCGCCGTGCCGAGGAACTGCTGCGGCTCGGCCAGGTCGCGCGCCTCAATGCGCTGGGCGAGCTCGCGGCCGGCATGGCGCACGAGCTCAACCAGCCGCTCACTGCGGTGCTCGCCAATACCCAGGCGGCGCGCCGGCTGCTCGACGAGGACCCGCCCGAGCTCGCGACCGCGCGCGGTGCGATGCAGCAGGCGGCCGAGCAGGCCAGGCGCGCGGCCGATGTCGTGGGCCGCCTGCGCAGGGTGATCGAGCGGCCGGGCCAGGCAGGCGCCGCCAGGCCGGTGCCGCTGCAGGACGCGGTGCGCAGCGCGTTGCACCTGCTGGCGCCGGAGTTCGACAAGCGCGCGATCGCGCCGGTGCTCGAAGGCGCCGCGCAGGCGCCGGTCAGCGTGCAGGCCGAGCCGGTGGCGCTGGAGCAGATCGTCCACAACCTGCTGATGAACGCGCTGCAGGCGCTCGACGAGCTGCCGGTGGGCGAGCGGCAGTTGCGGCTCGCTGTCGAGCGCCAGGACGGGCAGGGCGTGCTGCGCGTGAGCGACAACGGCCGCGGCATCGCGCCCGAGCTGCTCGCGCGCATCTTCGAGCCCTTCTTCAGCACGCGCGAGGGGGGGTTGGGCCTGGGGCTGAGCCTTTGCGAGACGCTGGCCGGCGCGATGGGCGGCTCGCTGGCCGCCGAGCCCGAGCAGCCGCGCGGCGCGCGCTTCACGCTGCGCCTGCCGTTGGCCCAATGACGAACGAGCCGCAGTCGCCGCTGGTCCACCTGATCGACGACGATCAGGCGGTGCGCGAAAGCCTGGCCCTCTTGATCGGCACGGTCGGCCTGCGCACCCAGGCCTGGTCGGATCCGCAGGCCTTCCTCGCGGGCTTCGACCGCAGCGGCATCGGCGCCATCGTGCTCGATGTGCGCATGCCCGGCATCAGCGGCCTCGCGGTGCTCGACACGCTGGTCGCGCAGGGCGTGGACCAGCCGGTGATCATGCTGACCGGCCACGGCACGGTGGAGATGTGCCGGCGCGCCTTCAAGGCCGGCGCGGCGGAGTTCCTCGAGAAGCCGGTCGACGACGAGCAACTGCTCGAAGCCCTTCAGCACGCGGTGCGCCAGCATGTGCGCTCGCGCGAGCGGGCCCAGGCCGACCAGGCGGCGCGCGAGCGGCACGCGCAGCTTTCCGAGCGCGAGCGCGAAGTGCTGCGCTTCATCGTCGAGGGGCTGACCAACAAGGAGATCGCGCGCACGCTGGCGCTGTCGCCGCGCACGGTCGAGACGCATCGCGCCAACCTGTTCGCGAAGCTGGGCTGCGAATCGCTGGCGCAATTGATCCGGCGCTACGCCGCGCTGGCGGGCGACGACGCTCCGTAGTTCTACGGAGGGCGGGCGTAGCCGTACGAATGGCGGCGCGGGGCGGCGATTCCTACAGTGGCGCTGCGGCCGGCAAGGTGCCGGCGCGTCGTCATTCAAACCATTTCGGAGAACCCTGCATGCATTCGTCCCTTCGCCTCGGCGCGCTCGCCGTCCCTCTCGCCCTCTGTGCATGGAGCGCGCAGGCCCAGCAAGCCCCTGCCAGTGCGCCTGCCGTGCGCACCGAGCGCAACATCTCGCTGGAGCTCGCGAACCAGATCGCAGCGGCCACCGTGGCGGCCTGCACGGCCAACGGCTACGCGGTCGCGGCGACCGTGGTCGACCGCGCCGGCGTGGTGCGCGCGGTGCAGCGCGCCGACACCGCGGGCGCGCACACGGTGGCCGCGAGCGAGCGCAAGGCCTGGACCTCGGCTTCGGCCAAGGCACCCACGCTGGCGATGATGGAGAACGCCCAGAAGAACCCGGGCGCGGCCAACCTCGTGAACATTCCCGGCTTCCTGCTGCTGGGCGGCGGCGTGCCGGTCAAGGTCGGCAACGAGGTCATCGGCGCGGTCGGCGTGGGCGGCGCGCCGGGCGGACACCTCGACGAGCAATGCGCCAACGCAGGCATCGAGAAGGTCAAGGCGCAGCTGGGCTGAGCACGATGAAGGCCATGCATCGCGCAAGCCTCGCCCTGTTCCTGGCCGCGCTGGCGATCGGCAGCCTGGAGCCGGCGGCGGCCCAGGTGCCACCCACCGCGACCGAGGCGCTCGCCTACGAGGGCGTGCACCAGGCGGCCTGGCGGGGCGACCTCGCTCGCCTCAAGGCGCTGATCGCGGCCGGTGCCGATCTGGAGGCACGCGACGGGCGCGGCCGCACCGCGCTGCATGTGGCGACGCATGGACGCCAGCGCGAGGCGATCCGCCTGCTGGCCCAGGCCGGCGCGAAGCTCGATGTGCTCGAGGACGACCGCTACGACGCGGTCACCATCGCTGCCGTGGCGGACGACCCGGCCACGCTCTCGCTGCTGCTGTCGCTGGGCGCCAGCCCGCGCCAGACCACCAGCCGCTATGACGGCACCGCGCTGATCGCCGCGGCGCATCTCGGGCATGACGAGGTGGTGCGGCGGCTGATCGCGGCGGGCGCGCCGCTGGACCATGTCAACAACCTGCACTGGACGGCGCTGATCGAATCGATCGTGCTCGGCGACGGCGGGCCGCGGCACCAGCGCACGCTGGAGGCGCTGGTCGATGCGGGGGCCGATCTTCAACTGACCGATCGGCAGGGCAACACACCTTTGCAGCTGGCACGTGCGCGCGGCTACGCCGCGATGGTCGCCAAGCTCAAGGCGGCGGGCGCGAAGTAGAACGCCTCGGGGACAATGGCGGTTCCACGAGGAGGACCGTCCATGTACATGCCGCCCCAGTTCAACAGCCAGGACCGCGCCATCGCAGCGCAGTTGATGCGACAGCATCCCTTCGCCAGCCTGATCTCGACCGACGACGAGGGCCTGCCTTTCGTCACGCACCTGCCGCTGGTGCTCGACGACCGCGGGGAGGAGGGCGGATTCGCGCTGCTGGGCCATTGCGCCAAGCCCAATCCGCAGTGGCGCTACCTGCAGGCGCGGCCGCGGGCGGTCGCCACCTTCCTCGGGCCGCATGCCTACATGTCGCCCTCGGTCTACCCGGACCTCGCGCGCGTGCCGACCTGGAACTACCTGGCGGTGCACTGCACCGTCGAAGCCCGCCTCATCGAGACGCCGGCCGAGAAGGACGCGCTGCTCAAGCGCTTGATCGGGGAGCACGAGCCGGCCTATGCGCAGCAATGGCGCGACCTGGGCGAGGACTTCCAGCTCAAGATGCTCAACGGCATCGTCGGCTTCGAGCTGCGGGTGACGGCGCTGCAATGCAAGCTCAAGCTCAACCAGCACCGGCGCGAGTCGCACCCGGCGATGTACGCGCGCTACAGCGCAGGCACCCCGGACGAGCAGGCGCTCGCGGCCTGGATGCAGCGACTGGGCATGCAGACCGATGCGGCACAGGCACAGGAGAGCTGAAGAATGCGCGCGCTCGGATTGATCGGACTGGTGCTCGCGCTGGCGATCGTCGGCGTGCTGGTCAAGCGGCAGATGGGCAGCATGGCCGGCACGCCGGCAGCCGATGCACGCCCGCAGCTGTCGCAACCCGGGCAGGCAGTGCAGGTCCGGCAGCAGTTCAAGCAGTCGCTCGACGAGGCGATGCAGCAGGCGCGCCCCATCCCGGAAGACGCCCGATGACGCCCGACGATGATTCCCCCGATGACGCCCGATGACGAACACTGGATGCGCCTCGCGCTGGCCGAGGCGCGCCGGGCGGCCGAGGCCGGCGAGGTGCCGGTCGGCGCCGTGCTGGTGAAGGGGGGACGGCTGATCGCTGCCGGGCGCAATGCCCCGGTCGCGCTGCACGACCCCAGTGCGCATGCCGAGATGAATGCGCTGCGCGCGGGCGGCGCGGCCCTGGGCAACTATCGCCTCGATGGCTGCGAGCTCTACGTGACGCTGGAGCCGTGCGCCATGTGCGCCGGCGCCATGCTTCACGCGCGGTTGGCACGCGTGGTGTTCGGCGCGGCCGATCCCAAGACCGGCGCGGCGGGCTCGGTGCTGGACCTGTTCACCCGGCGCGAGCTCAATCACCACACGCAGGTGCAGGGCGGGGTGCTGGCGGCGGACTGCCAGCAACTGCTGCAGGACTTCTTCAAGAGCCGCCGCAGCGCGGCGCGCGAAGCAGCAGAGCCGCTGCGCGACGATGCGCTGCGCACCCCCGACGAGCGCTTCGAGGGCTTGGCCGGCTACGGCTTCGAGCCGCGCTACGTCAGCGATCTCCCGAGCCAGCGAGGCTGGCGCATGCACTACCTCGACGAGGCGCAGGCGGCCACGTCGTTGGCCTGCCTCTGCCTGCACGGGCCGGGCGAGTGGAGCTACTTCTTCAGGCACCTCGCGCGCGTGCCGGGATGGCGCGTGCTGGCGCCGGACCTGATCGGCTTCGGCCGCAGCGACAAGCCCAAGCGCGAGACGGTGCACACCTGGTCCTGGCACCGCGACCTGCTGCTCGAATGGCTGGAGCGGCTGCAGCCCGGCCCGCTCGCGCTGGTGCACAGCGCCGACGCTGCGCCGCTCGCATCCCTGCTCGCGAGCGCCGCACCCGGGCGCTTCGCGCTGGTGCGGATGGCGCCCGATGCAGGCGAGGCCGCGATCGATGCCTGGCGCGCGCCCTTCCCCGATCGCGGCTACGAGGCGGCGCTGCGTGCCCTGGGCCCGATTCCGTCGGTCGCTTCCGGTCCCGATGCGGTGCAGGCAGCGCAGCTCGCGCAGGAGGCGATGGGATACTTCCGCCCGTGAAGAAGAAACACATCTATATCTATTCCCCCTCCAGCGCCGTGCGCGACAAGGCCGCTTTCCGGCGCGGCATCAAGCGATTGCAGGCGCTGGGCCACGAGGTCGAGATCGACGAGGCCGCACTCGCCACCCACCAGCGTTTTGCCGGCGACGATGCCACCCGCCTCGCGGCCATTGCCCGCGCCGCCGCCAGCCGCGCCGACGTGGCCTTGATCTCGCGCGGCGGCTATGGCCTCACGCGCATCCTCGATGCCATTCCCTACAAGGCGGTCGGCAAGGCGATCGAGCGTGGCACCGAGTTCGTGGGCCTGAGCGACTTCACCGCGCTGCAGGCCGCGCTGCTGGCAAAGACGGGCGCGGTGACTTGGCAAGGCCCGGCGGTGGGCGAAGACTTCGGTGCCGAGGACGGTGCCGACGAGATCATGGAAGCGTGCTTCGACGACCTGCTGCACGGCCAGGGCGAAGGCACCGGCTGGCGCGTGCCGAAGCGCGACGCCGAGGCCATGGACGGTTTCCGCGGGCTGCACGGCGCAACGCTCTGGGGCGGCAACCTCTGCGTGCTCGTGAGCCTGCTGGGCACGCCGTACTTTCCGGCGGTCGACAAGGGCGTGCTCTTCTTCGAGGACGTGAACGAGCATCCCTTCCGGGTGGAGCGCATGCTCGACCAGCTGCGCCATGCCGGCGTGCTGGCACGGCAGAAGGCGGTGCTCTTCGGCCAGTTCACCGGCGGGCGCACGGTGCCGCACGATCGCGGCTTCAGCCTGGAGACGGTGATCGCGCGCCTGCGCACCTCGATCAAGGCGCCGGTGCTCACGGGGCTGCCTTTCGGCCATGTCCCGACCAAGGTGCTGCTGCCCGTCGGCGCCAAGGTGGAGGTGGCGGCCGACGGCCGCGACGTCTTCATGGTGTGGGGCCACCGGCACCCGCACGCGCACTGACGCACTGCGCGAGGCCCAAAAGCAAAAGCCGCTGCAGGGCAGCGGCTTTGCGCGAGGCGAGGAGAGCGACGCCTCAGGTGGTGATGCGGTGATGCGGCCGGGGCACCATCGCGCCGGGCAGGCCACCCTTGAACAGGCGGTTGATCTGCCGCATCTGGCGACGGGCTGCCGCCTCGCCGTCCACCGCGCTCAGGGCGGTCAGTACATCCTGGCGAAGGTACCAGAGCGCTTCCATGTCGCCGGCAAAGCGCACGCGCTGGGCGACGCGCTGAGCGGAATGGCCGCCATGTGTCTGCAGCAGCGACAGCATCGCACTGCGAATCTGGCCCATCTGACGGTCCGCCGAACGGCGCAAGCCGAGGGCCGGGAACGACAGCAGGCGAAAGAAACTTTGTAGTGCCATGGTATTAAGAAGGCGGTGCCAAGAGCCTAGAGGATTACAACGTTAAGCCTGTCGGTGCTGTCTTACAAGGCAGAGCGCATAATTTCATGTTCAAAAACAACATACTTCACGAATTACTTCAAGCAGTAGACGAGCATTTGATGCTTAAGTTGTACTTCTCGCCGGCAATCTGATGTTTTGCTTTGTTTCCTAATGAAAAAGCAACAGCTTTGCGTGCAAACCGTCAGATTTGATGCCCCCTCGGGGCGTTTGTGCCCCGCTTTGCCATAATCGTCCGGCGCGAGCACCAACAATTGCACAAATGACCGGCCATCCCACTGTCGTCTTCGCTGACCTGACCGGAAGCACGCGGGTCTTCGAGGCCATGGGCAATGCCAGGGCCACCGAAACCGTCACGCGCCTCATCCAGTGGATCGGCGGCGTCTGCGAGGCGCACGGCGGCCGTGTCGTGAAATCGCTGGGCGATGGCGTGTTTGCAATATTCGCCGACGGCATCAATGCCACGAAGGCGGTGCTCGAGCTCCAGCGCAATCACCAGAAGCGCCTGCAAACCTGGCCGGCCCCGTTGCGCATGGAGTTGCAGATCGGCGTGGCGAGCGGCGAAGTGGTGGAGGTGGACGGCGACTGCTACGGCGATGCCGTCAACCTCGCTTCCCGGCTCAGCGACCTGGCGGGCCCCGGGCAGATCTGGGCCACCGAATCGGTCATCGACCAGCTGCAGGGCGGCGAGGCGCGGCATCGCAGCCTCGGGCCGATCAACATCCGCGGCAAGAACGAGATGCCGGTGGTGCACCGCATCGACTGGCAGGACGAGGTCACCGAGTTCCTCACCATGCCGGCCACCCTGGCCGTGCCGTCGCGCACGGCCGACTCTTCCTTCGCGCAGATCGAGCTCGCCTGGCTCGACGTGCGCTCGATGTTCCGCGCTGCCGAGCTGCCCATCCACCTGGGCCGCGTGGACGAGGCGCAGTTCGTCGTCAACGATCCGCGCGTGTCGCGCCTGCATGCGCGCATCGAGGCGCGGCAGGGCAGTTGCGTGCTGGTCGACATCAGCACCTACGGCACCTGGGTTCGGTTTCACGGCACGGCGGGCGCCAGCGGCGAGATCGCCTTGCGCCGCGACGAGTGCGTGCTGCATGGCAGCGGCGAAATTGGCTTGGGCGCGCCGTTGAGCGACTTCAGCGCGCCGACCATCTCCTTCAACACCACCGGCGGCAACGTGCAGCTCGCGCGGCGCGAAACGCGTTGAGGCGGCGACGCGGCGGGCCGATCGCCTGCCGCGTTCGACTGGTATTTCGATAGTCCTTGGCAAGCCGGGCGGCTGCGTCCACCATGGTGGGTTCTGCTCGCCCACGATGCTGCCACCCTTCGATCCCTGGCTCACCAGCCGCATTGCGCTCGATGCGGCCGCGGTCCCGCATGCCGGCGCCCGGGCGCTGGCCGATCGCCAGGCGCGGCGGCTGGCCGATCTCCTGCACGCGGCCGTGCGCGGATCGTCCTTCTACAGGCGACGGTACCGGGGACTCGATCCCTCGAGCGTGCAGCTGGAAGAACTGCCGGTGGTGCGCAAGGCCGAGCTGATGGGCGCCTTCGACGACTGGGTCACCGACCCGGCGCTGCGCCTCGATGCGCTGCGCCGCTTCACCGCCGACCGCTCCCGCATCGCCGACCCCTTCGCGGAGCGCTATGTGGTCTGGGAAAGTTCGGGCAGCAGCGGCGAGCCGGGCATCTTCGTGCAGGACGCGCGGGCGATGGCGGTCTACGACGCGCTCGAGTTCCTGCGCCGGCCGGCGGCGCGCTCGCTCGAGCGGCTGATGAACCCCTTCGGGCTCGGCGAGCGCATTGCCTTCGTCGGCGCCACCGGCGGGCATTTCGCGAGCACGGTCTCGATCGAGCGCCTGCGCCGGCTCAACCCGGCGCTATCGCTGAGCCTGCGCAGCATTTCCTTCCTGCAGTCTGCCGAAGCGCTCGCGGCCGAGCTCGATGCCCTGCGGCCCACCGTCGTGGCCACGTATCCCAGCGTGGCGCTGCTGCTGGCCGAGGAGCGCATGGCAGGCCGGCTGCACGCGGTGCCGCGGGAGATATGGACGGGTGGAGAGGAACTGTCGGCAACGCGGCGCGGCTTCGTGGCGCAGGCGCTGGGCTGCCCGGTGGTCAACAACTACGGCGCCTCGGAATTTCTCACCCTGGCCAGCGAATGCCGCCACGGCCGGCTGCATCTCAACAGCGACTGGGCGATCCTCGAGTCGGTGGACGCGCAAGGTCGCACGGTTCCGCCAGGGGAGCGCGGTGCCAGCACGCTGCTGACCAACCTCGCCAACCACGTGCAGCCGCTGATCCGCTACGAGCTCGGAGACCGTGTGCGCCAGGACGCCGAGGCCTGCCCCTGCGGCTCCGCCTTGCCGGCGATCGAGGTGGAGGGCCGCAACGACGATGCGCTGCAGCTCGGCCGCCCGGGCGCCCGCACCGTCTGCGTCCCACCGCTCGCGGTGAGCACCGTGCTGGAGGACGACGCTGGCCTGTTCGACTTCCAGCTGGTCCAGCAGGGCCCGTGCGAGCTGCTCCTTCGCACCGGGCTGCAAGGCGAGGCGGCGGATGCGAGCCTGCGCCGCGCACGTGTCGCGCTATCGGCCTTCCTGGTGCGGTTGGGCGCCAACGGCGTGCACATCCGCTGCCGCAGCGGCGAACGCGAATGCCGGGGCGTCAGCGGCAAGGTGCAGCGCGTGCTCGTTGCGCCCACTTGAAGGCGCGGGGGGCATCCACTAGGCTTCATGTTTCGACCCGGCGCAACGCGCCGCGGCCTTGCGAGCGACCCGCTTTCCATCCGAACACCTGGAGACCCCAATGACCCTCGCCTCCGCCGCCGATCTGTCGAACACGTACACGCCTTACGGCAGCTTCCAGCCGGTCCTCGAATGGCAGACCGCCATGATCGAAAACCTCATGCGCGCACAGCAGATCCAGCTGCAAATTCTGACCGCCTGGCAGCGCCCCTTCGCCGCCGTCAACCAGGAGCTCTGGGACCAGTGGGTCGTGCGCTTCGGCGGCGGCGTGCCGATCGACGGGTAGCCCGCCGCGGCCTGAAATCGCGATTCCGGCGCTTTCCTGGGGTTTACCCCTAGGCCGGTGCTCTCAAGTTCCTGCGGGTGCCTGCCGATAGGCCTCATGACGAGGCTCCGATCGGCGGCCGTCGAGGAACAAGCATGCGGAATATGAAGATCGCGACCCGGCTCGGCTGGGGTTTCGGGATCGTGCTTCTGTTGATGACAGCATCGATTGCAATTGGCATGGTGCGTTTGCGCGGCATGGCGGAGATCCACGAGCGTGCCGGGGCTGCGCAACAGGAGATGCTGCAGGGCGCCATCCGGCAGCTGGGGCAGGGCGCCGCGGGGCCGGAAGCCGTTCAGAAGCAACTCGCAGCCTTGGCGGAACAGCAGGGCCGCAAGGCCGGTGCGACGGCTGCCGAGCTCGAAAAGGCGATCGACGAGACACGCTGGCTCCTGCTGGGCCTGGGCCTGCTCGCGCTGGCGACAGGCATCGGCTGGACCATCGGACTGGTGCGCAGCATCGTCCGGCCGCTGGACGAGGCCATCTTCATCGCCGAAACGGTCGCGGCCGGCGACCTCAGCAAGGAATTCGAAACCGAGCGTGGCGGCGAGTTCGGCCGCCTGCTGCGCGGCATGGGCGAGATGGAAGACACGCTGACCGACGTGGTGACGCGCATCAAGGCATCGACGGATTCGATCGTGACCGCGTCGCAGCAGATTGCCGTGGGCAACCAGGATCTCTCGTCGCGCACCGAGGAGCAGGCCAGCTCGCTGGAGCAGACCGCGGCTTCGATGGAAGAGCTGACCTCCACCGTCAAGCAGAACGCCGACAACGCGCGGCAGGCCAATCAACTCGCGCTCTCGGCCTCCGACGTGGCCGTCAAGGGCGGCAGCGTGGTCAGCCAGGTGGTGGACACCATGGCCTCGATCCACGCCTCGTCGAAGAAGATCGTCGACATCATCGGCGTCATCGACGGCATCGCCTTCCAGACCAACATCCTGGCCTTGAATGCCGCGGTGGAAGCGGCACGCGCCGGCGAGCAGGGCCGCGGCTTCGCGGTGGTGGCCTCCGAAGTGCGCAACCTCGCGCAGCGCTCCGCTGCCGCAGCGAAAGAAATCAAGGGCCTGATCGACGACTCGGTGGGCAAGGTCGACGCCGGCACGGCGCTGGTGGGCGAAGCGGGCAAGACGATGGAAGAGATCGTGGGCAGCATCCGCCGCGTGACCGACATCGTGGGCGAGATCAGCGCGGCGAGCCACGAGCAGACCCAGGGCATCGAGCAGATCAACCAGGCGATCACCCAGATGGACCAAGTGACGCAGCAGAACGCGGCGCTGGTGGAAGAAGCCGCCGCCGCGGCGAGCTCGCTGCAGGACCAGGCCGGGAAGCTGTCGCAGGTGGTCGGCACCTTCAAGCTCGACGACGACGAAGCGCCGCGTGTACCTGCGCCGGTGCGTCCGGTGCAGATCAGGCCGTCGCCCCAGGCCGCCTCGCCGGCGAAGCCGCCCGTCCAGCGCATCGCCGCCGCCACGCCGCGCAAGCCCACGGCGTTGCCTGCCGGCGGCGATTGGGAGAGCTTCTAGAAAGCAATCGGAGGCCCGACAAGGGGACAAAAAAACCCGCCGAAGCGTACAGCCTTGATTGCCGCCAGCTCAGTTCTTCTTCGCAAGCGTCGCAATTGGAAGGACGAAGGTCAGCGGCTTGCTGCTGAATGCAGTGAAGCCGTGATGTTCATAGAACGCAGCGGCAGCCTCGTCCTTTGCATCGACAACCAACGCGAAGACGCCAATGCCTGACTGCATTGCGCGCAGCCCTGCATCCCATAGCAGTGCCGCTCCAAGCTGCCTCTTTTGGAACGCGATGCTCACTGCGAGGCGGCCAATGCGTGCGACGGGAACAAGGGGATAGCGAGGCAGCTTCTTCGCCATTGTCTCGGAAAGGTCCATGAGCGGCACGCTGCCGGCGGCCAGGGTGTAGTACCCAGCGATCGCATCCGACTTCGAATCGATGGCGACATAGCAGGCGCTGGTGCGGCGGCGCATGTCTTGCGACGCTTGCTGGCGCAAGTACTTGTCGAGTGCATCGCTCCCACAGACAAAGCCTGCGCGGTCATGCTCGGACGCAAGCGCCTCTATCCGGAACCGAACTGTCACCGCGAGGAAGCGATCAGTTTCTTGTGTGCCTTGGCCGCGCGTGCCATCGCAGGAGGGAGCGCTGGGGGATCGAGCAGCAGGGCGGCAAAGCGCTGCTGTTCTTCCATCGAGAGGCGAATAATCTGCGTCTGCTCAATCGTGCGGCGCGCGGCTTCTTGCGCAGCCCCGACGAGAAAATCACTGATGCTGCGTCCCTCGATCTCTGCGGCGCGTCGGACCACAGCCAGCACGTCAGGCGCAATGCGCGCTTCGACGCGTTCGGTTCGGCTGGTATCGGTGGGCATGGTAGACCTCGCTTTTCGCTCAAATGTACGGTACTTTACCGTACAAAGTCAACGGAAGACTGCTTTCCGCTTCCGAGCAAGCTCAACGATCACTTCATTGCCGATCCGCCAGGCTCGCCAGCCTTCTTGCGGTCTCCTTCGACGACAAGGACGCTTCGTACGCAGCCCTGCCCGAGCCCTCGTTCCATTCGCCTGCCGCAATGGCGTCTATGTGCCGTTTCATCGAGCGGACGGCGTCCACCTCGCAACGAGCAATGTGGTCCCGGTAGGTGTTGATCCGCGGCTGAAGCTCATCCCGTTCTACCAGCTCCGTGAGAAAGCCGATCCTTAGCAACTCTTCGCTGTCCATCGTCATCCCGGTCAGGAAGATCTTCTTGCTTGCGGAACAGCCCAGCCGTGTGACGAAGCGTCGCAGCCCGCCCGGGTAGTAGTGCAGGCCGAAGCTCGCGGCGGGCATGAACAGGCGGCATCCACGCACACCTATGCGGAAGTCGCACGCGAGGGCCAGGTCGGTGCCGCCGCCATAGGCACTGCCGTTCATGGCGCACAGCGTGGGTATCTCGATGGCCTCCAGGGCGTCGAGCATGTGTTCGAGCGAGCGGTCCAGGCGTGCGCCGATCTGGCCCAGCGTGTAGCCCGAGCAGAAGGTCTTTTCACCTTCGCCGGTCAGAACGAGCAGCCGCACCGAGGGCGTGGCTCGGACTTGCTCGATGTGTTGCAGCAGGACCGCAGGATCGTCCGGGTCGATGCGGTTGTGTTGCCCCGGACGACGCAAGGTGATGATCGCCATCGAGTCCACGATCTCCAGCGTGGGTGCCGAATCGCCGCTCATTGGAGTACCTTCGCCTTCGGCTGCGGTGCTGTTCGCCTTGGGAACGGCCCTGCGTCTCATGCGCCGACCTCTTGGGCATGCTGCACGATCACCCCCTTGCGAACCAGCGCCTGGAGGTCCGCCTCTGCGTAGCCGTGCTCCCGAAGCACTTCGAAGGTGTGTTCTCCCAGGGCCGGCGGTGCGCGACGGATCGACCCACCCAGGCGGCCATCGAACGAGATCGGGCTGCCCACCTGCCGGATCGCGCCGAGCTCGGCGTGCTGCACCTCCTCCACGATCCGCGAGTGGAGCACCTGTTCATCCGCGAAGACGTCGGCAAGGTTGTTGATAGGCCCGGCCGGGATGTCGGCGGCGAGCAGCCGTTGCGTCCATTCGGAGCGGCTGCGCTCCTTCAGTCTCGTCTCGATGAGCTCCTTGAGTTCCAGGCGCCGCTCGATCCGCGCGGCGTTGGTGGCGTAGCGCGGATCGTCGACCAGTTGCTGCAGCTCGAGCACCTCGCAAAGCCGCTTCCACATCTCGGCGGTCGCCGGCGCGATGTTCAAGGGACCGTCGGCGGTCTCGAACACGCCGTAGGGGGAGATGACGGGGTGGGTGTTGCCGGCGAGCGCTGGCACCTCGCCGAGGCTCAGGTAGCGCTGCGCCTGCACGCTCATGAGTCCGACCAGGCCGGCCAGCAAGGAGGTTTCCACCCGCCGGCCGCGGCCGCTCGCGTGCCGCTCTGAAATGGCGGCGAGCACGCCGATCGCGCACCACATGCCGGCGGTCTGATCTCCGATGGCCACCCCCACGCGAACAGGACCGGACTCGGCGGTCCCCGTGACGCTCATCAGGCCCGAGTAGCCCTGGGCGATCTGGTCGAAGCCCGGACGGCCGCTGGCCGGTCCCGTGCGGCCGAAGCCGGTCACGCTCGCGTAGATCAGGCGTGGATTCGCGGCCGCGAGCGTTTCGTAGGACAGGCCCATCGCCTCCATTGCGCCGGCGCGGAAGTTCTCCACGACGACATCGCAGCTTCCCGCCAGCTCTCGCAACAGGTCCAGCGCCGCAGGGTCGCGGAAGTTGACGGCGATGCCGCGCTTGTTCCGGTTGCCGCTCAGGTAGTAGGCACTGGTACCGCGGTCGAAGGGCCCCCAGTTGCGGATCATGTCGCCGCCGGTCGGCTCGACCTTGACCACGTCGGCGCCGAGGTCGCCGAGGACCATGGTGCAGAAAGGACCGGCCAGCGCGCGGGTGAGATCCAGGACGCGGACCCCGGACAGGGGCAGGGATGTGGGGTCGCTCATGTTTTCTCCGCTTGTCATATGGCTGAGGCCAGTCTATATTGCATACAACGGAAATGCAATCATTGTGCAATCAAGGAGACCCAATGCGAAAACCCAACATCCTGTTCGTCATGGCCGACCAACTGTCGGCCCCCGTCCTGCCGTTCCACGGCAACCCGGTCGTGAAAGCGCCTCACCTGCAGGCGCTCGCCGAGCGGTCCGCTGTTTTCGAGAACGCCTACTGCAACTTCCCACTGTGCGCACCCGCGCGCTTCTCGCTCCTGGCCGGCCAGTTCGCGACGCGCATCGGCGCGTTCGACAACGCCTGCGAGTTCCAGGCGGCCACGCCCACGCTGCCCTACTACCTCGCCCAGCAGGGCTACAAGACCATCCTCAGCGGCAAGATGCACTTCGTGGGGCCCGACCAGAAGCACGGCTTCGAAGAGCGGCTCACCACCGACATCTACCCCGCGGACTTCGGCTGGGTGGCGGACTGGACGGAAGGCGAGTTCAGCTTCTACTCGCCGGGCCACAACCTGAGCACGGTGGATGAAAGCGGCTCCTGCTTCAGAAGCCTGCAACTCGATTTCGACGAGGAAGTGGAGGCCAAGGCAATCCAGCGCCTGTACGACCTGGCGCGTGAGGACGAGCAGCCCTTCTTCATGTGCGTGTCCTATACGCACCCCCACCCGCCGTATCACATTCCACCGGAGTACCTCGAGCGGTACTCGCCGGAAGAAATCAACCTGCCCATCGTCGGCGACATGCCGATGCAGGAGCGCGACAAGCTCAGCCAGTGGGTCCAGTACTCCCACGGGCTCAACGAGAAGGGCGCGACCGACGAGCAGGTGCGCCGCGCGCGCCACGCCTACTACGCGATGGTCAGCTACATCGACGACAAGGTCGGGCGCCTGCTCGAAACGCTCAAGCGTGCCGGCTTCGACGACAACACGATCGTGGTGGTCACCTCCGACCACGGCGACATGCTGGGAGAGCGCGGCATGTGGTTCAAGCGGGTGTTCTTCGACTGGTCGGCCAAGGTGCCCCTGCTGGTCTTCGATCCCCGGGCACCCAAGCCGCGGCGCATCGCAGACCCGGTCTCGCACGTGGACCTGCTGCCGACCCTCGTGGACTACGCCACCGGTGCGAAGACGCCCGCCTGGGTCGAACCGATCGACGGCCGCAGCCTCGTGCCACTGGTGGCCACGGGCGATGGCAGCGGCGAGGCGGAAGCCTTCGTCGAATACACGGCCGAAGGCGTGACCGGCCCCTGCTGCATGCTGCGGCGCGGCAAGTACAAGTACGTGTACACGCACGGCCATCCCGACCTCCTGTTCGACATGGAGGCCGACCCGAACGAGCTCGTCGACATCGCACGGCAGCAACCGCAGGTCGTGGCCGAACTCAAGACGCGCGTGCTCTCCCGCTGGGACCCGGAGGCGATCACGCAGCAGGTGCTGGCCAGCCAGGCCAGGCGCAAGTTCATCAACTCGCTGCCCGACGCCATGCAGCCGGTCTGGGACTACCAGGCCACCACCGACGACACGCGCCGCTTCGTGCGCCGCGGCAGTGCCCGCGTGATCAAGGTCAAGAAGCGCTGGCCGCCACTGGCCGCCGCAGGCAAATGAAAGGAGGCCCAGCATGACCCATTCCAAGCTCATTGCGGATACCGATCCGCACCGTCTCGCCCGCGCCATCAGCGGGTACAACCTGATCGGCGGCGCATTGGTCGAGGCACGGTCGGGGCGCACCTTCCCGGTCGTCAATCCCGCCACCGGACGCGAAATCGGCCATGCCGCGCACAGCGATGCGAGCGACGTGGACCAGGCGGTCGCCGCGGCGGCAAGTGCCCAACCTGCGTGGGCTGCAACGGCCGCGCGCAAGCGAGGCACCCTCGTGGCCGAATGCTCGCGTCTCCTGGCCGAGCACGTGGAAGAACTCGGCCGGCTGGTCGCACTCGAGACCGGCAAGGCCTTGCGCACCGAGAGCCGCGTGGAGGCTTCGGTGGTCGCCGACGCGCTGCAGTTCTACGGCGGCCTGGGCTCGGAGCTCAAGGGAGAGACCGTCCCCTTCAGCCCCGACATGCTGACCCTCACCCAGCGCGATCCGATCGGTGTGGTGGGCGTGATCATTCCGTGGAACGCACCCATGATGCTGATGGCGCTGAAGATCGCGCCGGCGCTGGTGGCGGGCAACACGGTCGTCGTGAAGTCGGCAGAAGAAGCGCCGCTCGCGGTTCTGCGCGTCTGCCAGATCCTCAACCAGAAGCTGCCTGCGGGTGTGCTGAACATCGTCTCCGGCTACGGGGCGGACTGCGGGGCGCCGCTCGTCGCGCACCCTGGCGTCGGGAAGGTGACCTTCACCGGCTCGGTCGAGACCGGCCGCATCGTCGCGCGCACGGCCGGGGAAAAGCTCATCCCCGTCACGCTGGAACTCGGCGGCAAGAGCCCGATGATCGTGATGGACGACGCGGACCTCCCCAAGGCCGTCGCCGGCGCCGTCAGCGGCATGCGCTTCACCCGGCAGGGCCAGAGCTGCACCGCGGCCAGCCGCATCCTCGTGCACGAGAAGGTCCACGACGAATTCGTCGCCATGCTCAAGGCCCGCGTCGATGCGATGAAGATGGGCGACCCGCTCCATGAGGAGACGGACATCGGCACGATCATCTCGCGGCCCCAGCTCGACAAGGTGCTGGGCTACATCGAAAGCGGCCGCTCCGAGCCCGGCGCCCAGGCGCACGAATGCTCGCAGCTGCCCGCAGGCGAAGCGCTTCGCTCAGGCTTCTTCGTGAGGCCGGTCATCTTCACCGGGCTCGGCAACAACTCCCGCCTCGCGCGGGAGGAGATCTTCGGCCCAGTGACCTGCGTGATCCGCTTCTCCAGCTACGAAGAGGCCTTGGCGATGGCGAACGACAGCGACTTCGGGCTGGCAGCGACCATCTGGACGCAGAACCTGAAGACGGCGCTGGACGCCACCCGGCGACTGCAGGCCGGCTTCGTGCAGGTGAACCAGAACATCGTCGTCCAGCCCGGACTGTCCTATGGCGGCGTCAAGCAATCCGGGCTGGGGCGCGAGGCCTCGCTGGAGGCGATGCTGGACCACTTCACCCACAAGAAGACAGTGATCTTCAACATGAGCTGAGTCGACTGCTTTCCAAACCAAGGAGACAACACCATGGCTGTGATCGGTTTCATCGGACTGGGCAACATGGGCTTTCCCATGGCATGCCGCCTGAAGGAAGCAGGGCGCGAGGTGCGCTGCTTCGACGTGAGCGCGGGCGCCATGGAGCGCGCGCATGACGTGGGGCTGCACCCACGAACGTCCGTTGACGAGGCAGTGGCCGGCGCGCAGGTCGTGATCACGATGCTGCCCAGCGGGCGCCACGTACTGGACGTGCTCGCGGCGCGGCCGCTGCCTTTCGCCCCGGGCGCATTGGTCATCGATTGTTCGACGATCGATGTCGCGTCCTGCGCCGCTTTCCACGAGAGCTTGCAGGCCAAGGGGCTCGCCACGCTCGATGCTCCCGTCTCCGGCGGCGTCGGCGGCGCCGCCGCGGGGACGCTCACCATCATGGCGGGCGGGACGCAAGCGGCCTTCGCGCGTGCGCTCGAACTGCTGCGCGCCATGGGCAAGAACATCATCCACGCAGGCGCGGCCGGCGCCGGGCAGGCCGCAAAGATCTGCAACAACATGCTTGCCGGCATTTCCATGCTGGCGGTGTCCGAAGCCCTCTACCTGGCAAAGCGCCTGGGCCTCGATGCCCGGAAGTTCTTCGAGATCGCCTCGACATCGTCGGGCCAGTGCTGGGCCCTCACGAGCTACGCACCCGAGCCCGGCCTGGTGCCGTCCGCGCCCGCCAATCGCGGCTACGAGGGCGGCTTCGCGTCCGAGCTGATGCTCAAGGACTTGCGCCTGGCCGAGCAGGCCGCCGTCGAGAGCCACTCGCCTGCGCTGCTCGGCGCGGCCGCTGCGTCCGTCTACGCGATGCATTGCGCTGCGGGCCGGGGTCGGCTCGACTTTTCTTCCATCATCCAGATGCTCGGCGCTCCGCAGCCCGCGCGTTCCTGAACGAAGCGGACAAGGAGACGAGCATGAAGATGATCCGTCGCACCTTCAACAGCGCGATCGTCGCGCTGCTGTGCACCGGCAGCGCGGCCTTCGCGCAAAAGGACACGGGCAAGCTGATCGTGGGCTACCCGGCAGGGCAGTCCGTCGATGCGGTCGCTCGCCTCCTCGCCGAACGCCTGGGCCCGGCGATCGGCCGCACCCTGATCGTGGAAAACATGCCTGGCCAGTCCGGCAGCGTCGCCCTCGAGGCCGTCGCGCGAATGCCCCCCGACGGCAGCATCATGACCTTGTCGGCATCCGCAGCCGTCGCCGGCAATCCGGCCCTGTACAAGAACGTGCGCTACGACAGCGTGAAGGACTTCGAGCCTGTCGGCCTGATCTATGACGCGCCGCTCGTGCTGATGGTGAACGGCAGCCTGCCGATCAAGTCGCTCGAGGAGCTGATCGCGTACGCGAAGGCGAACCGGGGGAAGGTGAACTACTCGTCGCCGGGCAATGGCTCCGTGTCGCACCTCGCCATGTCGGAGCTCATGCGGCGCACCGGCATCGAAATGACGCACGTGCCCTACCAGGGCGCGGCCAAGTCGCTCACCGACCTGGCCGCGGGCCAGGTGCAGGTCTCCTTCGACGCCTATGCTGCTGCCCAGCCCTTCCTGGCGGGCGCGCGGGTGCGCCCGATCGCCGTGAGTTCGAGCGAGCGCATCTCCGTGCTGCCCTTGGTTCCGACGGTCGCAGAGAGCGGCCTGCCCGATTTCGATCTCGTGCCGTGGGTGGGCTTGCTCTCGCCTGCCGGCACGCCCAGGGCCGTCGTCGACAAGGTCAGCGAAGAACTCGCAAACATCGTGCGCTCGCCGGACTTCTCGCAGCGGATCATCGGCCTGGGCGGGCGGCCGCGAATCAAGTCGGCTGCGGAGTTCAAGAGCTTCGTGCGGGTCGAGGTCGACCGCTGGGCGGCCATCATCAAGAGCTCCGGAGCTCGGCTGGAGTGACGCCCGTCATCTCTTGTATAACGGTTGCATGACGCCAGAGAAGTCCAACGCGTTGCGAAAACGAAGTCCCCAGCCGCTGTCGGCCGAGCAGGTCTGCGACCGGATCCGCGCCGCGATCCTGAGCGGTGAGCTCAAGCCGGGATCGAAGCTCACCGAACAGGATCTCGCGGCCGAACTCGACGTGAGCCGCACGCCCATCCGCGAGGCCATCCGCCAGCTGGAGGTGGAGCGGCTGGTCAGCCGGACACCGTTCGTGGGGGTCACCGTGACCCAGCTGCGCCCGGAAGAAGTGATCGAGCTGCTGGACATCCGTGAAGTCCTCGAAGGATTGGTGGCTCGGCTCGCCGCGCGCAACATGGACAGCGTCCACCTGCAACGGCTCAAGAAACTGATGCAGCAGCTGGCCGCCAGCGCGAGGAAAGGCGACGTCGCCGTGTACCTCGATCACGCACTGGCGTTCCGGCGTGCGCTCGTGGAATGCTGCCGCAGCGCCACCCTGTCGGAGCATGTCATGGCGATCGAGAACCGCCTGCGCCTGACGGGCAGCCGCACCGCGCTGCTGCCGGGGCGCCTGGAAGCGGCCATCGAGGAACACCAGAAGCTGCTGGACGCGATCGCAGGTGGCGATGCCGAGGCTGCCGAACGGCTCAACCGCGAGCGCATCCGGCACATTCGCGATGCGGTCGCGAAGTCGATTTCGTTTTCCATTCTCTAGCTGTCGATCTGCGCCAGACCGCAGCGCCGCTTGCGTCGCACATGGGCTGCTTTGAACCGGCTTGACCCGATTTCCCGGGGGCGGCGCTCGCACCAGACACGCAGCGACTTGCGGAAAGCCGCATAGCAGCTCTGCGCAACCGATGGCTTCGTCAAATCCGGGCACGTCACTAGACTGGCAACACCGAACATGACGAGCGCCTTCGCGCCGGAAACGGAGACCATGAACGACCTGACCCAACTCGACTACGAGCTGAACGACTTCGTCGCCACCCTCACGCTCAACAGCCCGCCGGTGAATGCGCTCACGCGCACGCTCAACGACGAACTCACGCTGGCCCTGGACCGAATCTCTGAAATGGACGAAGTGCGCGTCGTCGTGCTGACCGGCGCAGGCAAGGTGTTCTGTGCCGGCGCCGACCTCAAGGGTCGCGCCTCGGTCATCAAGGGGCCGGGCGACCTGGCCGCACATTCGCGGAGAACGCGCGAATGCTTCCATGCGATCCGCGAGTGCGCCAAGCCGGTGATCTGCGCGATCAACGGCGCCGCGCTAGGCTCTGGCGTAGCGATGGCCGCCTCCAGCGACATCCTGATCGCATCGGACAAGGCATCGCTCGGCTTGCCCGAAGTTGACGTGGGACTGCTGGGCGGCTGCCGTCACGCAATGCGCCTGTTCAGCCACTCCCGTCTGCGTCGAATGATGCTGACCGGCATGCGCGTGCCAGGTGCCGAGCTCTATCGGCTTGGCATCATCGAAGAGTGCACTACGCCCGAGGACCTGATGCCCAAGGCGCTGGAGCTCGCGGCCACCATCGCGTCCAAGAGCCCGGTGTCGACCCGCATGGGCAAGCACACACTCAACGTCATCGAAGACATGAGCCTGCGCGACGGCTATCGCTACGAGCAGGACATGACGGCGCTGATCGGCAAGACCGACGACGCCAAGGAAGCGCAACGGGCGTTCGCGGAGAAACGCGCCCCGGTCTTCACAGGGCGCTGAGCTTGGGCCCTGGCGCGGGGCCTCCGAAGGACACAGAGCCCGCGGTGGCATCGTCGGACGCCACCAACATCCAGTGCACCATCGAGCGCGACGGCGACGAGTACGTCAATCACGGCGGCCGGCAAGGCCGCGCCGCTCACTCCATCTTGGCGCCTACCCCCTTTGCCAAGGTGCCCCAGCGTTCCGATTCGGCAGCAATGAAGGCGCCGAACTCTTCGGGCTTGCTGCCGACCACTTCCACGCCTTGCTGGTCGAACTGCTGCTTCAGTTCTGGCGAGCGCAACGCAGCCCCGACGGAGGTGTACAGCTTGTTGATGATCTCGGGCGAAGTGCGGGCCGGGGCGAGCATGCCGTACCAGTTGTAGGCCTCGGCCTTGGGCAATCCCAGTTCCGTCACCGTGGGCACGTCCTTGAGCACAGGGATGCGCTTTGTGTTGGTCACCGCCAGTGCGCGCAGCTTGCCCGACTGGATGAAGGGCAGTGCCACGGGAATGTCGACCAGCATCATGTCGACCTGGCCCCCCATCAGGTCAGTCAGCGCTGGTGCAGCGCCGCGATAAGGGATGTGGTTGATGGTCAGCTTGGCTTCGCGCTTGAGCAGCTCGGCCTGCAGGTGCGGCGTGGTGCCGCTGCCGGCCGAGGCGTAGTTGATCCTGCTGGCATCACCGATCGCGGCGGTCTTCAGTTCGGCAAAGGTCTTGTACTTCGAGTTGGCGGACACCACCAGGACTGCGGGCACCTTGAGCGCCTGGGTGACAGCCACGAGATCCTTCTGCGGGTTGTAGGGCATCGAGGGGACGATGTGCGGCACGATGGCCAGCGCGCCAGCCGAAGAGAAGAGCAGGGTGTAGCCATCCGCCGGCGACTTGGCGACCGCGTCGGCGCCCAGCAGCCCGCCCGCGCCGCCCTTGTTGTCGATGATGATGGATTGGCCCAGTGAAGTGCTGAGCTTGGCGCCGAGCGAGCGCGCCGTTTGGTCGACCGGTCCGCCGGCAGGGAAGGGCACGACCACGCGGATCGGCTTGGTGGGGTAGGCCTGCGCCCATCCTGAGATGGCGGCCGATGCAAGGGCCAGCGCGGCGGTGGATCTGACAAGTCGATTCATGGTCAATGTCTCCGGTTTCGTAATGAATGAACTTTAGGAACACGGCCGTCTCGTCGCATCGGTCTCCGGCGCATACCTGCTATGCAGCCTGGCACCATGCACATCTGCTGGTATGCGCCGCGGCGCATCACAGCGTTGCCGCCCAGCGCGTGGTCCGGAGCGCGTCGCAATTCCAGAATCGTCTCCAACCAAGGAGACTTCGCATGACCACCACCAAAGGCCCCCTCTCGCACGTCAAGGTGCTCGACCTGAGCCGCATCCTCGCAGCCCCGTGGGCCAGCCAGATCCTCGCTGACCTCGGCGCCGACGTCATCAAGGTCGAGCGGCCCGGGGCCGGCGACGACACGCGCACCTGGGGCCCTCCGTTCCTCAAGGATGCGCAAGGCAAGGACACGAAGGAAGCCGGCTACTACCTTGCCGTCAACCGTGGCAAGCGCTCGATCACCGTGAGCCTCGAAAAGCCCGAAGGCCAGAGGATCGTCAAGGAGTTGGCGGCAAGGGCCGACATCGTGCTGGAAAACTACAAGGCCGGCACGCTGAAGCGCTATGGCCTCGACCAGGCTTCGTTGCGCGAGATCAACCCGCGGCTCATCTATTGCTCGGTCACCGGCTTCGGCCAGACCGGCCCCCGCCGCGACCAGCCGGCTTACGATTTCCTGATTCAGGCCATGGGCGGCCTGATGAGCGTGACTGGCGAGAAGGATGGCCGCCCGGGCGGTGGGCCTCAGAAGGTCGGCATCCCCATCGTCGACTTGATGACCGGGATGTACACCGCCGTTTCCGTGCTGGCCGCACTGGCGCGCCGCAACGAAACGGGCGTGGGCGACAACATCGACATCGCCATGCTCGACGTGCAGGTGGCCACGTTGTCCAATCAGGCGATGAATTACCTGGTCTCGGGCAGGGTGCCGCGCCGCAATGGCAATGCGCACCCCAACATCCAGCCGCAAGACGTGTACGGCTGCGCGGACGGGGATGTGATCCTCGTGGTGGGAAACGACGGGCAGTTCGCGAAGCTGTGTGAAGTCTTCGGCCGTCCCGACTGGATCACCGATGAGCGCTTTGCCACCAACGCGCAACGCGTGCGCAACATCGGCGAACTCTCGGGCATGCTGCGCGACGTCTTTGCAGAATGGGAACGAGAACGGCTCATCGCCGCGCTAGACAAGGCCGGCGTCCCCTGCGGCCCCATCAACACCGTGGCCGACGTATTCAAGGAGCCGCAGGTCAAGGCGCGCGAGATGCTGCGCTACGTGCCGCATCCGTGCGGCGTGGACGTGCCGCAGGTGACGAGCCCGATGCGGTTTTCCGAATCCCCGCTGCAGACGCAAAGCGCGCCGCCTCTCCTGGGCCAGCACAGCGATGACATCCTGGCCGAGCTGGGCTACAGCGCTTCGTGCATCGAATCGCTGCGCTCTGCGGGAGCGATCTGATGACGGCGCAGATGAAACTGCATTGGTCACCCAAGTCGCCCTATGTGCGAAAGGTGATGATCTGCGCGCACGAGTTGGGCATGCTGCCCCGGCTCGAACTCGTTCGCTCGGTCGCGGCCATGCTCCAGCCCAACGCAACCATCATGGCGGACAACCCGCTATCGAAGATCCCGACGCTTGTGCGCGAAGACGGCTCGACGCTCTTCGATTCGATCGTGATCTGCGAGTACCTGAACGAACAGGCCGGCGGCTCGCTGTTTCCGGCACAGGGCGAGGCACGCTGGCAGGCCTTGCGCTGGCATGCGCTGGGGGATGGCCTGCTCGATGTGCTGATCCTGTGGCGCAACGAGCGCGAGCGAGAGCATCCATTGCAGGCATTGTTGGACGCCTTCGAGCTCAAGACACGCGCCTCGCTGAAGTTGCTGGACGCAGAGGCCGACCTGATCGGCAGCGCGCCTTTCTCCATCGGTCAGGTGACGCTGGGCTGCGCGCTCGGGTATGCCGACTACCGGTTCCAATCGCTGGGCTGGCGCACGCTGGCACCGCGGCTTGCCGACTGGTTTGCAGGCCTGCAGGCGCGTCCTTCCTTCCGATCCACGGAGCCTGTCGATGGCTGATCAATCACGATGCGCGTTCATCGGTAGAGCCCCTCCGGATTGATGCGCAGCACCCTGTCCGCAACGGCTTCGCTCCCCGCCCAGTCCTTGAACATGGCGAGCAGTTGCGCAGCATCCGGCGCAGGCGTCACGCGCAGGTGCGGCCAGTCGCTGCCCCACAGCAGGCGCTCCGGGTTGGCTTCCATCAACTTCTGCTGGAACGGCCGCCCCGCTTCCTGCTCCGTTGAACCGAGCAGGTTGCGGTAGGCGCAGAGCTTGACCCAGATCCTGCCGCTGGTCAGCAGGTCGAGCAGCGTGCGAAAGCCTGCATCGTCGATGCCGGCGTTGACGTCGAAGCCGCCCATGTGGTCTATCACGACGGGGACGGGCAATTCCAGCAACCGCGGCGCGACGGCCGGCAATGCCTTGCAATCTGTCCAGAGTTCCGCATGCAGGCCGGCATCGGCCAGTGCAGGGGCCAACGCACACAGGTCGTCGAACGACGCGCTGCCCGCGAAGTTGCTACCGGGGCCGCTGCGGTGGCTGAATCGCGCGCTACGCACGCCGCGTTCATGCAAACTGGCGAGTGCCAGCGGGTCGCCGGGTTGCACCACGACTACGCCGCGCAGGGCAGGCCGCGCTGCCAGCGCATGCAGCAGCAGCGAATGGTCCTTGCCATATGCGCTCGGATGCACCAGCACCCCATGGTCGAGGCCAAGTCGTGCAAGCAGCGCCAGGTACGCTGACTCCACCGCTTCAGGCGGCGTATAGCTGCGCTGGGGGGCCAATGGAAACTGCTCATAGGGTCCGAACAGGTGGGCATGGCAATCCCAACCTGTAGCAGCACTGGCCGTTGCAGCCGTGTCGATCATTGCAGTGCGGCGTGTTGAGGCAGTGGAAACGCCGGCGCCACGCCTTCCGGCAGCGGAATCTCGTGACAGTTGAGCGTCATCGCGACCATCGTGTAGTAGCCGACCAGTGCGGTCAGCTCGACCACGGTGCGTTCGCCGAAGCGTGCGAGTGCGACCGCGTAGGTCGCGTCGGAAACCGAGTTGTGGCGGTTGAGTTCAACGGCGTAGTGGTAGACGGCAGCGTCGTCTGCCGACATGCCGGGCGGTTCAGCCTGGGCGAGAAGCGCTTCGATGATCGGTTGCTCGATGCCCGCCCTCTCGGCTTCGGCCCGATGCGCGTACCACTCGAAAGGCGAATTGCAGGCGCGGCCGGTGACCAGGATGGCGATCTCGGACAGCCGAGGCGGCAGCGTCGTGCCGTAGCGCAGCAGGGCGCCGATCGCTTGCCATTTGTCCGCGAGCTCCGGGTTGTGGAGTGCGGCCCGCAGCGGACCTTGGATCCGCCCGCGCGGTCCGGAAACGATCTTGTCGTGGACCTTGCGCTGCTCGGGGCTCATGGTCTCCGGCGCGGGCAGGGAAATTCTTGGCATGCAGGTGTCTTCCTGGGGTATCGATACCGACGAGCTTAGGGGACAAGCGCAGCATGCGCATCTGCGTGCACCGCAACGCAGCTATGCTCGCGCGGGCAAGGCAGACCCGCCGAAATGCCACATGCCGCTGCGTGCGCTGTCTTCCACGATGCCGACGATCTCCGACGCAACAGCCGCTATCGCACGGCTCGGTCCCTTCGTTTGCGCCATTGCCATGGAAACGATCCGCTGAAGCGGTGGCGAGGTAATCCGGGAGGCCTGCAGTCGGCCCTCTTGCACCTCCGCCCACACGGCGTGGATCGGCAAGACCGTGTAGAGCTTTGCCTCGGCCACTGTCGATCGCATGAGGGGAAGCGAATCGGCCTCCAGCACCGGCGCCAGCGTGATGTGCTCGTGCCGCGCCAGGGTGTCGAGCGCTGTTCGCAATCCATTCGGCGCGCCTGGCAGGATGAACGGCAGTTCATGCAGCGACGAGAACGGGATCTCGGGTGCCTTCGTCAGGCGATCGCCCGCCGGACCGATCAGGTAGCTGTCGACGGTGGCAAGGGCTTGCTCCCGCTCCTGCAAGGCATTGCCGTACCTATAAAGGATGGCGATGTCGACGCGCGCATCCGCCAGCCATTCCTCCACCTGTCCGCTCGAGCCCTCGAGAATCTTGAGTTGAATGCCGGGGTGACGCTCGCGCAACTGCTTGAACAGGCGGCCGACGATCGGATTCGTGATCGAGGGCAGCGATCCGATCGTGACCCGACCCGCAGGCTCGCGCGCCTCGCCGTGAATTTCCAGCTCGAGTTGTTCCGCATCCGAAAGCAGTGCCTTCACCAGCGGGAAGATGCGCAGGCCCACATCCGACAGGGCCACACCGCGGCCGGTGCGGTTGAACAGGCGGGCCTTGCATTCGCGCTCCAGCGCATTCAGGTGCCGGCTCAACAAGGACTGGTTGCTGTCCAGGAACAGCGCCGCACGCGTCAGGCTGCCGAGTTCTGCAATGGCGAGAAACGCGCGCCACTTCTGCAGATCGGATGTGATGTCGAGCTGGATCTGGGTGGCTTTGCCGGATTGCATGGGACATGGCTCGCAGCGAGGGAAGCGTGCGATTGTCGTCCCGCCTGCGAGCGGCATGCAAATGCCGGCTTTCCTTGGGAGCGCTGTGATCTGAGTGCTCCGCCGCACGGCAGCATCCGAAGGGCCGGATTGTTTCCGCGACATGAACGCCGAGGTGCGAAAACGCACATCCATGAGGGCCCATGCCGGCGCAAACTTCATCCCACACCAACCCGTTCAACCACCTGAAGGAATCCGACATGAACACCGCTTCCAAGCTCCTCTCCGGTTTTGCGCTCGCGATCATCGCTGCCGCAGGCGTCCAGGCAGAAACCTATGACGGCGTCGCCAAGGTCAAATCGACCCAGAGCCGTGCTGCGGTCCGCGCCGAGGGCGTCGTGGCTGCGCGCAGCGGCGACACGTTCGGCGATGTGGCCGGGCAGGGCGTCGCCAGCGTCGCCAGTTCGGTCGACCGCGCTTCGGTTCGCTCGCAAGGAATCGTTGCCGCTCGCAGCGCAAACCCGTACGCGGAAGGCTACGGCCAAGGCGTGACCCGCGTCGAATCGACTGTCGACCGCGCCAGCGCGCGCATCCAGGCCCGCGCAGCCGCGCGCGGCGATCGCCTCGCGATCTGAAACGCGACGCTCCAGAGAAGCCGGGCCAGGCCCGGCTTTTCTTCGTGCATTCATTCCGCCGGCCGGCTGCTGGCGGTCAGGTCTTCCTCAGTGCTCGCCAGGTCAATCGCGAGAGCCGGCATCAATGCGCCACTCGCCGCGGTCGCGACCCTTGCTCACGTCCGGTAGGAGCTTCCGCGCTCGCGCTCCAGCTTGCGCAGCAGTCCCGGCCACTCCAGCTTGCCGACTTCCATGAAGCCGCCGGGGCCCAGCATCTTGCGGCCCTGGGCGCGGGTGTGCCGGATGGTGGCTTCGGAAAGTTCATTCAGCGGCACGCCGCCGGCTTGTCCGTCGATCTGGAACTGGCACGCCGTCTCCAGGCGCAGCATCCAGCAGAAGGCCTCCGCGACGCTGCGTCCCACCGTCAGCGCGCCGTGGTTGCGCAGGATCAGGACACGGCCCTCGGGGCCGAGGTCGCGCACAAGGCGCTCGCGCTCGTCTTCATCGAGCGCGGTGCCCTCGTAGTCGTGATAGCCGAGGAAGTCCAGCATGACGCAGGCCTTCTGGCTCAGGGGCCGCAGGCCCATGGCCTGCATCGCGATCGCATTGTTCGCACGGGTGTGGCTGTGCATGACGCACACGAGCCGAGTCTGCGCCATGTGGATGGCGCTGTGGATGATGAAGCCGGCAGGGTTGAGCCGTGACGGGTCTCCTTGCACCACGCGACCGTCGAGGTCGACCTTGATCAGGGCGGATGCCGTCATCTCGTCGAAGAGGGTACCCAGCGGATTGACGAGAAAGTGATGCTCGGGGCCCGGCAGCATCACGGAGATGTGGGTCGAGGCCAGGTCCGACATGCCGTGCAGATCGGTCAGCTGGTAGCAGGCCGCGAGGTCGCAGCGCAGCCGCCACTCGTCGGCATCCATCCCTTCGGGCTTGGCAGGCGAAGAAAGTTGCGCGATATCGTTGTTCACTTCGTTGTCTCCTTGGCATTGGGGGCGTCGGTGCCGAGCGTTCTGGACATGGCGATCCAACGTGCGAGATCCGCCTGCACGAAAGCCTGTGTCTCGGCGGGCGGTGCGGGTTGAATGACCAGCCCCAGGTCCTTGAGGCTGCCCTGGACATCGGGTGCCGCCAGCGCTTCCGACAGGGCGCGGGCGAGCGTGGCCAGCACCTGCGGCGGCAGCCCGGCCGGCGCCATCAGGGCGAACCAGTTCGAGATGGCCAGGTCGGGCATGCCCTGTTCGACGACGGTGGGCACCTGCGGCAGCGACGCGACCCGTGTGCTCGAGGTGACGGCGATCGCCTTGATCCTGCCCGCCTGGACCTGCTGGACGACCAGCGGCACGGTCATGGCCGTGACGCCGATTTCGCCGCGCACCAGGTCCGTCATCACCTCGGGCTGGCCTCGATAGGGCACGTGCGTCAGATCGATCTTCTGCTGGCGGTTGAGCAGTTCCATCGTGAAGAAGGGCGTCGTGCCGGCGCCCGCAGAGCCATAGTTGACCTGACCCGGCCGCGCCTTCGCGTAGCCGACGAGATCGGGCAGCGAGCGCACCGGCAATCCGTTGCTCACGATGATGGCCTGGGGAATGGTGCCGATCATCCCGATCGCGCTGAACGCAGTCTGCGGCTGCCAGGACGGCGCCGCCGCGCCGGGGGGCGCCATCGTCGTGGGGCCGCTGGCCACGACCAGCGTATAGCCATCGGGGGCCGAACGCGCGACCGCCGAATAGCCGATGCTGCCTGCCGCACCCGAGCGGTTGTCGACGACGAAGCTCTGCTTGAAGCGCTCGGAAAAATGCTGTGCGAGCCGGCGCGCAATCACGTCCACGATGCCCCCGGCGGGGAACGCAGAGACGATCGTCACCGGGCGCTCCGGGTAGTCCGCAGCGGCCGCACTCCCCGGCGGCAGCACGCACGCCGCCAGGAGCAGCGCCAAGGCCCGCACGGCTGCACGACGGTGCGTGCATGCGGAAGACTTCCTGATCGCTCTGTGCATGGTCATCTCCTTCGGTTGTGCGGTGGGCGCGCAGCGCCGTCACTCCTCGCTGCGGAATCCCGAGGCTTGCACCAGGGGCCGCCAGAAGTCACGCTCCGCACTCAGCGCGCGTTTCACCGCGTCACCGGGCAGGCCCGTGGCCACCATGCCCGCGCGGGCCATTGCGCTCTTGACCTGGGCTTGCTGCATGGCCGCCACGAAGGCGCGCTCCAGGCGCTGCACGACCGCCGCGGGCGTGCCTGCAGGAACGAAAGCGCTGTAGGAGGCGTTTGCATGGTCGAAGGCGTCGATGCCGGCCTCGTGCGCGGTCGGAACGTCGGGCAGGGACGCGTTGCGGCGCGTACCGAAGACAGCCAGGATGCGCACCTTGCCGGATGGAGTTCCAGCTGGCTGGCCAGGGCATCGGTGCTCAGGGGAACGTGGCCGCCCACCAGGTCCGTCACGAGCGGCGCACCTCCCTTGTAGGCCACGGGCGTCAGCGCAACGCCCACGCTCTTGGCCATGCCGAGGACGGCGAAGTGCAGGGTGCCGCCGAGGTTGGTGAGCCCGACGCTCGCCTGTGACGGGTTGGCGCGCACCCAGCTCACGTAGTCCTGCAAGGTCTTGTACGGCCGGTCCGCACCGGCGGAAATCACCGTGGGAACCTCGACGAGATGGGCCACGGGGATGAAGTCGCGATCGACGTCGTAGGCCAGCTGCCTGTAGGTCATCGGGAAGATGACCATCGGGGCGTTGGAAGACAGGAGCACGGTCCTGCCGTCCGGCGCGGCGCGCTTCACATACTCGATGGAGATCCGCGAGGCGGCGCCGGGCCTGTTGTCCACGACCACCTGTTCCTCGCCACCGATGCGCAGTTGCTCGGCCAGCGCTCGCGCCAGCGTGTCCAGTGCGCCGCCAGGCGGAAACCCGACCACGAGGCGCAGCGGAGGGGCGCCTGCGGCCGGCACTTGCGCCTGCGCGTGCGCCGGTGCCGAGGCGACTGCCAGCGCCGCGAGGCCTGCGATCCACAAGGTGGAACGGAAAGACTGGAACACATTCATCACTGCACCTCCATGTCCGGCCAACGGGCCAAAAGATTGCTGGCAGCCTCGAACACCGCGGCCGCGGCAAGAAGATCCGACTCCCGGCGCAGGCGCCCCACCAGCTGGAGCCCGATGGGCAGTCCGTCGCGCCCGAAGCCGCAAGGGATCGTGATGGCGGGGTGGCCCGTCAGATTGAAGGGCATGGTCCAGGGGAACCAGTTGGAGCGCACCTCGTCGAAGAGCCGCCCGTCGATCTCGAGCTTGCCGAACAGGTCCTGGTCGATCGGCAGGGCGGTTCGCGCCAGCGTCGGGACCACGATGAAATCGTGCTCCTGCAGCAGCGCCTGCACCTGCCGGAAGAGCCGGGTGCGGGCGAAATTTGCTCTCTGGTAGTCCACAGCGGTGTAGTCTTTCGCGAGCGCGATCTGCTGGAGCAATGAAGGGCTCAGCCGATCCGGCTGCTCCTCGGCCATCTTGCCGAAGCGTGCCTTCCACACCGTGTGATTGATGGTGCGCCAGAGCGGCTCGATGTCGAAGTCAGACGCCGGCGGCATCTCGGCCAGTTCCGCGCCGAGGTCGCGCAACAGGCCCAGGGCCGACTCGAAGCACGACGCAACGTCGGCCGCGATCGGCTTTCCGGGTGGCACGTCTGCGAAGAGGAAGCGCTTGCCGCGCAAGTTCCTCGCCGATTGCACGGCTTGCAGGTAGTCCTCGGCCCGAGCACCGGCCGACCAGGGGTCGCATGCATCCTCGCCCGCCATCGCCTGGAGCATGAGCGCGGTGTCTGCGACCGTGCGCGAAATGGGCGTGACGTAGGTGAGATTGCCGATGACGTCCTCCGCCTGCGAATGGGGAACCAGGCCGATCGACTGCTTCAGGCCCACCACCCCATTGCAGGCCGCCGGGATCCGGGTGGAGCCGCCGCCATCCGTGGCGATTCCGATCGGTGCGAGGCCTGCCGCCACCGCAACGGCTGCACCGCCGCTCGACCCGCCGCTCGTGCGCTCGGCGTGCCAGGCATTGCGCGTGCGTCCGAACAAGGGCGCATCGGTCAGGCATTTCGATCCGAACTCGGACGTCGTCGTTTTCCCGATCAAGATGGCCCCCTGCTGCCGCAGGCGAGCGGTGGCCACTGCATCCTCGGCCGGGACGTTGTCGGCGAACAGCAGCGAACCGAAGGTGGTCTTCACGCCCGTGGTGTTGACCAGGTCCTTGCAGGCATAGGGAATGCCGTGGAGCAGCCCCGTGGGCGCTCCTCGCATGACGGCCTGCTCCGCGGCCTTGGCGTCGCGCATGGCCTCGTCCGCGCAGAGCGTGATGAAGCAATTGAGCTTCGGCTGCAGCCGCGCGGCGCGGTCCAGCACCGCCCGGGTCAGCTCCACGGGCGAGACTTCACGGCGCGTGATCGCTTCGCGAAGCCGCACGGCAGTCCAAAGGCAAAGTTCCTCGGCCATCCAGCATTCCTCTGTGAGGTGCCGGCCACGTCAGCCGGCGACAAGACAAAGAGTGCCAACGACCTGCTTGCCGGTCCAATACTCGTTCACAATTCGCGCATACCGGAATCGTATGGGCATGGACCTCAAGAGCTTGCGCTATTTCGTCGCCGTGGCAGAGGCTCGCAGCGTCGGCAAGGCTGCCCAGCGGCTGCACATTGCACAGCCGCCGTTGTCCGTCCAGATCCGCAACCTCGAAGCCCAGATCGGTACCCCGCTGTTCCTGCGCGAATCGACGGGCATGCGGCTCACCGACGCAGGGGGCGCCCTCTTCGTGCGCGCTCGCGAAGCCCTTGCCCTGGCGCACGAAGGCTTCGAGGCCGCTCGCGCGGTCGGGTCCGGGCGGCGCGGCCGGCTCACGGTGGGCTACATGTTTTCGCTGGGCTACGCCATCCTGCCCAAGCTTGTCCCGCTTCTCCATCGTGGCCTGCCGGATGTCGAACTGCAATTCGTCGAGATGAGTGCAGCCACTTGCGAAGCGCAAGTTCTGCAGCACAAGGTGACCGTGGGTCTGTGCATGCCGCCGATCCAGCGCGCGGAGGTGGCGAACACCATCGTCGGATCGCAGCCGCTGCGGCTGGCCGTACCGGCAAATTCGTCGCTCGCTCGCCTCACGTCGATTCCAATGGCACGGCTTCAGGACCAGAAGATGATCGCGCTGCCCTCACTCAAAGAGGACGCGGACACGTCGATGGTCGCCGCGTTGCTTCGGCGGCATCAGGTAACGGTGCAAGTGGTCGAGCGTGTGGAAACGGTACATGCCGCGCTGGCGCTCGTGCTCGCGGGAGAGGGCTGTGCTGTGGTTCCTGCGTGCGCTGCCGCCGGCCTTCCTTCGGGCGTCGTCGTGCGCAAGCTGGCGGGTGTCACCGAAGGCTTCGATGTCGCCGTGAGTCGGCGCCACGATGTGGACAGTCCATTCATCGAGCCGTTCATTGCCGCTGCGAGACAGGCGCTGCAATGAGGTACCGGCGGTACTCGATTCACGATCTCGCTTGCACCTCCAGGATCGCGCCGATGCCTCGCGCACAGAAAAAACCCGCCGAAGCGGGTGAAGGACAGCCCTGGTTGAGGGAGGAGGGAGGAGGAGAGTGGGCTGCCGGGATGCAGTGTCTGCCGACAACCTTAGGGGAAACTTAAAGCACTCTCAACGCTTCGGCCGGAAGTCGAGCAGCTTCATCGCCGCCGCGAGCGGCTGCCTGCACTTCCAGTAGCCGGCCCACGGGTCCGCCGTCTGGAACGACAGATGCTCGCGCGCCGTGGCGATGCTCCACTGCGCGCCGCTCCTGAGCTTCGGGACTTCCTCCCACGCGATCGGCATGGAGACGCCCAGGCCCGGCCGGGCGCGCGCGGAGAAGGCGGCGGCGGTGGTGGCGCCATGCCCGTTGCGCAGGTAGTCGACGAAGATCCTGCCGACCCGGTTGGCCGCACCGCTGCGGGCCACGAAGCGCGACGGGATGACCCGCGCCAGGTGCTGGGCGACAGCCTGCGAGAAGGCCTTGACCGTGTCGTAGTCGTGGCGCGGGGCAATGGGCACGACCACATGCAGGCCCTTGCCGCCGCTGGTCTTGACCCAGGCCTCGAGACCCAACTCCGTCAGCAAGGTCCTGACCAGCAGAGCCGCCTCCTGGACCTGGGGCCAGGCCGTGCCTTCGCCGGGATCGAGGTCGAACACCATGCGGTCGGGCCGGTCGATGGCCCTGGCCTGCGAGTTCCAGGTGTGGAACTCGATCACGTTCATCTGCGCGGCGCCCGCCAAGGCTTGCGCGGTGCCGACCTCGAGCAGCGCCTGGTGCCCGGGCCACAGCGCAGGGTCCAGCTCCCGCACGCCGGGAATGCCGATCTTCTCGCCGTGCTTCTGGAAGAAGAGCTGGCCGCCCACGCCCTCCGGCCCGCGAACGAAGGAGCAGGGCCGGCCCGCCAGGTGCGGCAGCATCCAGTCGGCGACCGAGGCGTAGTAGCGCGCCAGGTCCAGCTTGGTGAGGCCGGTGCTCGGGTCGATGACGCGCTCCGGGTTGCTGACCTGGGTGTCGCCGATGAGCGCCGTGCCCGGCGAGCGGGTCGGTGCAGTGAGCGGCCGCGCGGTCTCGCGAACCACGGCCTCGGCGGGCTTGTCGCTGCGCAGCGAGACGAAGGATGCATGCCGGATCTGCCCGTCGGGCGTCCAGGCCGCGAATTCGACCTCGGCGACGAGGCGCGGCTCGACCCATTTCTCGCTGCCGGCGGAGCGCTTCGACCAGCGCCCCGGTTCGGGCGAGCCGGTGGGAAAGGGGGCCTGGGTTCGCTTGAGCGTCGCCAGCTTCTGCTTCAGCCGCTGAGCCTCGTCGCCGCTCCAGCCGGTGCCCACGCCGCCCACCGACTGCAGCACGCCGCCGGCATCGTGGACGCCGAGCAGCAGGCTGCCCACGCGGGCAGGGTCCTCGCTGTTCTCGGTGTAGCCGCAGACCACGAACTCCTGGCGCAACCTGCACTTGAGCTTGAGCCAGGTGTCGGTGCGCCGCGAAGAATAGGGTGCGTCGCTGCGCTTGGCGATCACGCCTTCGAGGTTCATGCGCGCGGCCGAGTCGAGGATGGACGCGGGGTCGGCCTCGAAGTCGGCGCTGAAGCGCACATGCTCGGTGCCGCGCTCGTCCAGCAGGGCCTGGAGAAGCTGGCGCCGTGCGACGAGCTCGACACCGCGAAGGTCGTAGCCTTCGAGGTAGGGAAGGTCGAACAGGAAGTAGACGATGTCGGCCGTCGCGACCCGGCTTTCCAGCGCCTTCTGCAGCGCATTGAAGCTGGGCAGGCCGTCGCTGCCGAACACCACGATCTCGCCGTCCAGCCAGCCGGACTTCAGGCCGAGCTTGCCGATCTCGCGCACCAGGTCCGGCATCTTCGATGACCAGTCGTGGCCGTTGCGGGTGATGAGCGTGGCCTTGCCGGCGTCGATGCGCGCAAGCAGCCGATAGCCGTCGAACTTGATCTCGTAGAGCCAGCGTCCACTGCGCGGCACCTCGGTCGAGAGCGTGGCGAGCTGGGGCGTCAGCCGTTGGGGCAGGGGCGCCTTCACCGCGCCGGGAACGGGCGCTTCCTCGGCCTGCTTGTTCGCCTTGGAGCGCTGCGCCTTCGCGGGGACCGGTGGCTGCACATCGGCACCTCGCGCCGCGGCGAGCGGCTTCAAGGGCTTGGCGATGACGCTGTCCGGCAGCGCGCTGACGACGTCGTACTCGGACCTCGGCCGTGCGAAGGCGTCGCGCTTCTTGAACAGGATCCAGGGTTCCTGGCGCTCGCCGCCCTTGGCGATCTTCACCAGCTCCCAGAGGCCTTCCATCTTCTGGCCGTGCAGGTGGAAGACCAGCTTGCCCTTGGCCAGGCCCTCGCGCGGATCGCCCACCGGTTCCCAGGTGCCGCGGTCCCACACGATGACCGTGCCGGCGCCGTACTGCTTCGGCGGGATGGTGCCTTCGAAGGAGCCGTAGGACAGCGGGTGGTCCTCGACATGGATCGCCATGCGCTTGTCCATCGGGTCGTAGCTCGGGCCCTTCGGCACGGCCCAGGAGAGCAGGACGCCGTCGAGCTCCAGGCGGAAGTCGTAGTGCAGCCGGGTCGCGGCGTGCTTCTGGATGACGAAGGAGAGCGCCTGCGTACCGGCCTTTGCGCGTTCGCCCCGGGGCTCGGTGGTCTTGGAGAAGTCGCGCTTGGCCCAATAGCGGGCCAGGGGATCGGCTTCACGCGCAGGCATGGGCAGCGGCCGTAGCGCTCAGCGGGTCAGTCGCCGGTACGCGTTGAGGTGGCGCAGCGCGCCGCGGGCGTCGCCGAAGAGCTCCTGCAGCCGGCCCAGGTTGTAGTGTGCGTCCGCAAAGTCCGGGTCGAGCTGCAGGCTGCGCTCGTAGTTCAAGGCCGCCGCACGCAGGCGGCCGAGTTCTTCCAGCGCGATCGCATGATTGAAGAACAGCAGGGCCGAGTCGGGGCAGCGCGGCAGGGCGAATTCGTAGAGCTGCACCGCGTCGTCATAGCGCTGCAGATCGCAAAGCAGGGCACCGAGGTTGACGTAGGCGTCGACATGGTCGGGTGCCGCGGCGATGAGCGCGCGGTAGGCGGCTTCGGCCTCGGCGGGATCGGTGTCCTCCAGCGCCTCGGCGCGGGCGAACAGCTGCTGCACGTCCACGGCGCTGGGCGGGGGAGCGGCGTTCGGCTCCAGGAAGGCCACGTGCCCGTCGACCGGCGCAACCTCGAAATCCAGCAGCAGTTGCCCCGAGCCCGCTTCCCAGGTGCCCCGGCGGTCACGGACTGCGACGTCGGCCCCCACGGCCGTGATGCGCATGCCGGTCAGCGGCAGCTCTTCCGGGAGCGTGGCCCGCAGCCTGCGCAGCGAGCGCAGGATCTTGCGCGGCGGGATCTGCGCCTCCTGCAGCCCCTGGGCCGTGCGCAGCAGCATCAGGTCCTGGAAGCTGAAGCGAAACTCGTTGCGCGTGCCGCGCGTCGGGGTGACGAACCCGGCGCTCACGAGGCGCTGGATCGCCACGCGCGAGATGCCGAGCATCTGCTGCACGCGCCGCATCGTGTACGGCGACGCGGTGCCTGCAGCGCTCATCCCTTCCTGGCACGCGCGCGCGCTGGCGTCGCGGCGGGTTCTTCGCTCTTGGCGGCGCGCTTGGGCGACTTTCTCTCACCGGTCTCGAACATCGGGGAGACGTTGCCGCGCGCGGTCTTTGCGGCGGTCTTGCCAGGCGCTGCGGGAGCGGCGGGTGTGGCAGGCGTGGCGGGCGTGGCGCGCGGCTTCTTGCCGAGACTGGCCTTGAGCGCGTCCATCAGGTCGATGACCTGGCCGCTGCCCGTCTCCTCGGCGCGGGCGGAGGCCACGATGTGCTTGCCGGCAATCTTCTCGTCGATCGCGGCGAGCACGCGCTTCTTTTCCTCGTCCTCGTATTGCGTCGGGTCGTAGGTGTCTTCCGAGATCTGCTCGATCAGCTGGAGCGCGAGCTGCAGCTCGGCCGGGGACACGCTGACCTTCTCGATGTCGAGGTCCTTCATCGAGCGCACCTCGTCGGCGTAGAGCAGCTGCTGGAGGATCAGGCCATCTTCCGCGGGCCGGATCTGCACCACGTACTGCTTGGCCTTCCATGACCACTTGGCCAGGGCGCAGCGCCCGCTCTTGCGCATGGCTTCGCTGAGCAGCGCATAGGGCTTGCCGCCGCGCTTGTCGGGCGCCAGGAAGTAGGCCTTGTCGTAGTAGATGGGGTCGACCGCGCGCTCGGGAATGAAGGCGGTGATCTCGACGATGTGGCTGCTGCCTTCCTCGAGCGCCTTCAGCTCGTCCGGCGTGAAAAGGACGAAGCGGTCCTTCTCGAATTCGTAGCCCTTCACCATCTCGGAGCGCGGCACCACGCTCTGGTCCTTCTCGGAGACGTACTGCTGCTTGACGCGGGAGCCGTCCTTGGCCAGCAGGTTGAACCTGACGGTGGACGCGCTTTCGGTCGCCGAGTACAGGCGCACGGGGATGGAGACCAACCCGAAACTCAGCGTCAACGAAGCAATGGAACGTACGGCCATGGTGTTGTCCTTCGCGCCCAAATGGCGTGTGCCGCGGACGGGGTGCCGCGGCATCGCGGAATCCTATGCGCTGCCCGGCAGGCTGTCACGTAGGACCTTTCCTGCTAGCGCAATACTCGCCCGTCCGCCGTGATGCTGATCAGGTCGATGGTGCGCTGCGGATCGCGCAGGCCCGGCCGGAGGTTGATGCGGAAGCCGCCGACGTCGTAGTCGGTCATGCCGGCCATCACCCGCTGCAGGCTCGCCGGCGTGAAGGCGCGCCCCGCGCGGCGCACCGCCTCGCCGGCGGCCTTGGCGGCGATGAAGCCTTCGAGCCCCTCGTAGGAGGCCGACTGGTCCGAGTTGTCGAGGGCGGCGAGGTATTCCTTGACGATGGGGATGGCCGCGGAGCGCGGCGAGGGCACGACCTGCGCGATCACGATGCCCCGGATGTCCTTGCCGAGCGTGGCGTAGAGCGGGTCGATGCCGACGACCGAGAAGGCCATGAAGTTGCCGGTGTAGCCGCTCTTGCGCAGCTTCCGGATGGCCTCCGCCGTGGTGCCCGAGAGCGACACCAGCACGACGGCCTGCGGCGAGGCCTTGAGCACGTCGGCCAGCGCGGCATCAAGCTGGCCGCCGGCGGACGGCACCAGCGCCTGGGCCGCCAGCGGGCCGAGCTTCTGCTCGCTCATGGCCTGCTGCACCGCGGCCAGGCCGGCGCGGCCCATGGCGTCGTCGTCGCCGACCAGCGCGATGCGGGTCTGGCCGACGGTGGCGCATTGGCGCACGATCTTGATGGCTTCGTCCGCCATGCTGGGCCGCACGTGGAACACGTTGGAATGGGCCGCGGAGCGCAGGCTGTCCGCGCCGGCGAAAGGCGCGAAGAGCACGGTGCCTTGCTGGGCCGCGGCTGCGGCGCCGGCCTCGCTGCTGGCGGTGCCCACGAAGCCGAACAGCATGTCGGCCTTGTCGTTGACCAGCAAGGTGCGCGCATTCGCCGCGGCGCGCTGCGCGTCGTAGCCGTCATCGAGCTGCAGCAGCTTCAGCTGGAGGCCGCTGGCCGCGTTGGCATCGTTGAACTCGGTCGCAAAGAGACGGCAACCCGCTGCGAAGGCCAACCCGATCTCGCTGGCGGCGCCCGTCAGCGGGACGGACTGCCCCAGGACGACCGTGCGGCCCGCGGGGCGGGGGGGTTGCGCCTGGCCGACCCTGGCAAGCCCGCCGCCCAGCAGCAGCGCCGCACCTGCCTTGCCCAGCCAGAGCCTGCGTGATCGATCCATAAGGCCCTTTCGTTACATCGAACAAAAAATGTAGCAACTTCGATGCCTTTACACGAAGGTAGTAAGTCACGTTAAGACGACTTCGGTGGATCGAAGATGAGTGTTAACTATTGTTTGTATTTCGTGGCTTATTGCACGCGGCGAAAGAAGGGTCCGATGGCAACATGCTGATTGATCCCGGATGACCCTTCGGCAACCGACATGAAGAAAAAGCCCTCTGATCTCTCCCTGCTGGAAAGCGCGCTCTGCGCCATCGAACAGGTGCTGGCGCGCGCCGACAGCGACATGCAAGGGGCGCCGTACCTCGGCCCCACCATCAATCTGCCACTGGATGGCCTGCAGGACGCTGCCTCTGGCGTAGCAGATGACGGCTTGCGGGTCAGCGCCGCACAGTCGGCGATCAACATCTGCCTCGGCTCGGCCGCCGCGCTGATCGATGTGAGCCAGGCACTGATGAACCGCAGCGTGGACCGTTCGCCCCAGAGCCTGGAACGCGAGTGGCAGACCATCATCGCCCACACCAAGATCGCGAGCCGCTCGGCCTACCGCGCGGCACTCATCATGGCCGCGCAGAAGCATGTGCTGGCGGCGCAGGGCGAAGTGCAATCGGAGACGGTTTACGGCGGTCTCGCGCAGTGAGCGAGGCCCGCCTTCGAGCGGGCTCTACACGCGCACGAAGACGAGATCCCACACCCCGTGGCCCAGCTTGAGGCCGCGGTTCTCGAACTTGGTGAGCGGCCGGTAGTCCGGTTTGGGCGCATAGCCGGCGGCCGTGTTGCGCAGCAGCGGCTCTTGCGACAGCACTTCCAGCATCTGCTCGGCATAGGGCTGCCAGTCCGTGGCGCAATGCAGGTAGCCGCCGGGCGCCAGACGCTCGGCCAGCTTGTGCACCAGGGGCGGCTGGATCAGGCGCCGCTTGTTGTGCCGTTTCTTGTGCCAGGGGTCGGGGAAGAACACATGCACGCCGGCCAGCGTGCCCGGCAGCAGCATGTGGTCGAGCACGTCGACTGCGTCGTGGGCGCAGATGCGGATGTTGGAAAGCTGCTGCTCGCCGATGCGCTTGAGCAGTGCGCCGACGCCGGGCTCGTGGACTTCGCAGCAGAGAAAGTTCGTCTCCGGCTTGAGCGCGGCGATGTGCGCGGTGGCCTCGCCCATGCCGAAGCCGATCTCGAGCACGGTCGGCGCGGCGCGGCCGAAAGCGGTTTCGAGGTCGAGCGGCTCGGCGCGGTAGGGCAGCAGGAAGAGCGGCCCCAGCTCGGCGAAGGCGCGCGCCTGGCCATCGGTGGTGCGGCCCGCGCGCCGGACGAAGCTCTTGAGGCGCCGGTGCAGGGGATGGGGCGGGCCGTCGCCGGAGGGCGGGTCTCCGTCGTGCGCGGGGTCGTTGGCAGGCAGGTTCATCATCAAGGGCGCGGATTGTAGAGAGCGCGCCAGCCCTCGACCCACCCGGCCAGGGCCTCGGCCGGCGTCGATGCGTGCACGGCAGGGAGGCCGAGCACGCCGGCCGCGGCATTCAGGGCGGCCACGGCAGCGGCGGGCGCGCCGGTGTCGATCGGCGCGGCGCCGTTCTGCTTCGACAGCTTCTCGCCATCGGGGCCGAGCACCACCGGCGTGTGGAGGTAGCGCGGCTGCGGCAGCCCCAGCGCGCGCTGCAGCAGGATCTGGCGCGCAGTGTTGTCGGCGAGATCCGCGCCGCGCACCACGTCGGTCACGCCCTGGTCGGCGTCGTCCACGACGACCGCGAGCTGGTAGGCCCACGGGCCATCCGCCCGCTTGAGCACGAAGTCGCCAACCTCGCGCGCGACGTCCTGGTACTGGCAGCCGAGCCGGCGGTCGGTCCAGCAGAGCCTTTTGGAGGTCCGGGCGGCTTCGTACTGCTCGGCGGCGAAGCGCCACGCCCGCGGCGGCTTGCCGTGCAGGCCGTCGCGGCAGGTGCCTGGGTAGACGCGCTCGCCGTGCCGGTGGTGCGGTTCGCCGCGCAGCGCGAGCGCTTCGTCGATGTCCTTGCGCGAGCAGCCGCAGGGGTAGGCCAGCTGCAGGGCCTTGAGGTGTTCCAGGGCGCGTGCGTAGAGCGCGCCGCGCTGCGTCTGCCAGACCGGCGGCGCGTCGGGCAGCAGGGCGCAGGCGGCCAGCTGCGACAGGATGTACTCGCCCATGCCGGGCAGACAGCGCTCGGTGTCGGCATCCTCGATGCGCACCAGCCAGTGCGCCTGCGGCCCGCGGGCGCGCACGTCGAGCCAGCTTGCGAGCGCGGCGACCAGCGAGCCGGCATGCAGGGGACCGGTGGGCGAGGGCGCGAAGCGGCCGACGGCAGTCATGGCGCGCACGCTCCGGTCAGGCCACCTTCAGCGCCAGGCTCAGGCCTGAGAGGAAGGCGTCTTCCACGCGGTGGCCGGTGCACCAGTCGCCGGCCAGGCCGACGCGGGCCTTGGCATCCCAAAGATGCGAGGCGCCGATCGGCACCTGGGTCTGCGCCTCCGGCCAGCAGCGCGTCTGCGCATGCGAAGGCGTGGCGCGGATGCCGGTGATCTCGGAGAAGGCGCGCAGCAGCTTGGCCTCGACCCGCGCGGCATCGTCGCGCAGGTGCTCCTTGGACCAGGCCGGGCTGGCTTGCAGCGTCCAGCGCTCGATGCGCTCGCGGCCCGGCTTGGAGGATTCGCGCGCGAGCCAGGCCACGCGATGGTGGTTGCTGCGGGCGGCGTTCCATTGCGGGCCGAGATGCGACAGCGTCGGCTGGTTGGCCTGGGGGAAAGCGATCATCAAGGTCCAGCAGGGGGCGATGCGCACCGCCTCGGTCTTTTCGCGCAACGGTGCCATGGCGGCACTGCCGCCGAGCAGCGCGCGTGCGCTCCCGGGCGGGACCGCCAGCAGGACGGCGTCGAAGCCGGAGTAGACATGCCGCACATCTTCCGCACCCTCGGTGCGCAGCTGCCAGCGCTGGGCGTCGAGCGCATCGGGCTCGATGGACGTCACCCGGGTACGGGTGACGAGCGCATCGCCCAACGGCGCCGCCCAGTTCGCGACCAGGGCATCCATGCCGGGCTGGGCCACCCAGTGTTGCTCCCGGCCCGGCAAGGCAGCCTCTGCCACGCGGCCGTGCGGGTCGAGCACGCGCACGAGGTTGGCGCTCCAGGGCCGGCAGCAGCCGTCCGCGGTCTCGAGCGCGCGTGCGAAGCGCGGATCGCGCACGGTGAAGTACTGGGCGCCGCTGTCGAAGCGCCCGAAGGGCGTCGACTCGCTCGCCATGCGGCCGCCGGGAGCGGCCTCGCGCTCGAAGACGCTGACGCGGTGCCCGGCCTGGACCAGGGTGCGGGCGCAGGCCACGCCTGCAATGCCCGCGCCGACGATGGCGTAGTGGCGCGGGGCGGGGGCTCGATGGCGGTCGGCGGGCGGGCGGAGGATCATGGCGTTGTCTCTCGATCGGTGGGGTTTGGCGGGGCAGGGGCCGACTCTAACCGGCTCGACGCACCGAGGGCGCTCAGCGTCCGCGATGGCGCTCCAGCAGTGCGCGGCGCGTGCCTTCGTGCTCGAACTGCTCGAGCCACCATTTGAGCGCGCGCCCCGGCTTGCCCGCGGTGCGCTCGCGCCAGGCGCAGTGCATGGTGGCCAGCGGCGGCGCACGCTCGGTCTTGCGCTCGACCAGGTGGCCGGCCTCGATGTACGGCCGCGCCATCGGCTCGGGCAGGAAGCCGCCGCCCAGGCCGTGCAGCTGCGCCGCCAGCTTGGCTTGCATGGTGGGCACGGTGAGAACGTCCTGGCCGCTCACGAGATTGACCGTCATGCTCGGCCCGGCGCGCGAGGAGTCGGCGGCGGCCACGGCGCGATGCTGGCGCAGCACTGCGTCGGACAGCGGGCCTTCAAGACGCGCGAGCGGATGGTGCGGCGCCACTGCATAGACGAAGCGCAGGTGCCCCAGCGGTCGGCTCCTGATGCCGGTACTGCCGAAGGCGAGGCTGGACGCATCGAGCACCGCACCCACGGCCAGGTCGGCCACGCCGCTGCTGAGCGCCTCGATGGTGCCGAGCAGGGTCTCGTCGCGCAGCTTGAGGCGGGTGGGCGGATCGAGGGCGAAGAAGGCGGTGGCCAGGTCGAGCATCGGGTCGCGAGCGATCACGCTGTCGATCGCGATGGTGAGCATCGGCTCCCAGCCGGTGGCAACGCGCTTGACCCGATTGGCCACCGCATCGATCTCGTTCAGCAGCCAGGAGGCCTCGCGCAGCAGCTCGGCGCCCGCTTCGGTGAGCCTCGCCTGCCGCGCGCTGCGGTCGAAGAGCAGCACGTCGAGCGCGTCCTCGATCTGTCGCACGCGGTAGCTCAGGGCGCTCGGGACCAGGTCCAGGTGGCGCGCCGCAGCGGCGAAGCTGCCGGTGTCGACCACGGTCTGCAGCATGGCGAGCGCATCGGGGGTGAGGACGTCGCGGGCACTGTGCATGGCAAACTCGATCGTTCAAACGATTTGAATGATGCCATCAAATCGCGGCGCTTTCGAGACCCCCGCGGGCCCCTAAAGTTCTCTACATCCGCTGCGCATGAGGCGCGGCATATGAAGGCTCCGAGCTTTGAGCACCGGGGCAGAAGGGTTCAGAGATGTTGAAGGTTCGCAAATCCCAGGAACGCGGTTATGCCGATCACGGCTGGCTGCGCTCCTTTCACAGCTTCTCCTTTGCGGGGTACTACGACCCTGCGTACATGGGGTGGGGCAACCTGCGCGTGATCAACGAGGATCGGGTCGCCGCCGGTGCCGGCTTCGGCACGCACGGCCACCGCGACATGGAGATCATCAGCTACGTCCTGTCGGGCGAGCTGGCGCACAAGGACAGCATGGGCAATGTCGAGTCGATCCCGCCGGGGGACGTGCAGCGCATGAGCGCGGGCCGCGGCGTGATGCACAGCGAGTTCAACCACAAGCCCGACGAGACCACGCACTTCCTGCAGATCTGGATCGAGCCCAACGTGCGCGGCATCGCGCCGGGCTACGAGCAGAAGGCCTTTCCGGATGCCGAGAAGCGAGGCCGGCTGCGCCTGGTGGCTTCGCCCGACGGTGCCGACGGTTCGGTGCTGGTGCATGCCGATGCGCGGCTGTACGCCGGGCTGTTCGACGGCGACGAGAAGGCCGAACTGGCGCTCGACCCGAAGCGCAAGAGCTACGTGCACCTCGTGAAGGGCGAGCTCGATGTCAACGGCACGAAGCTTGCGACCGGCGATGCCGCGCTGATCGAGGGCGAATCGCAACTCGCGCTCGGCGCCGGCAAGAATGCCGAGGTGCTGGTGTTCGACCTGGCCGCCTGAGACCGTCTGTTTTTCTTTCTTTTCATCAACCAGAGGAGTTTTTCCCATGTCCACCAGCACCACCACCGCATCGACCTTTGCCGCGCCAGCTACCGCGAGCGCGGCCCAGGACACGTTGGCCCTGATCGGGCGCGTGCTGATAGCGCTCTTGTTCGTTCCGGCCGGCTTCAGCAAGCTCACGGGCTTTGCCGGCGTTGTCGGCTACATCGGCTCGGTCGGCCTGCCGATGCCGCAGTTGGGCGCGGTGATCGCGATCGTCGTGGAGCTCGGCGTGGGCTTGATGTTCCTCGTCGGCTACAAGACCCGCATTGCTGCCGTCGTGCTCGCCGTGTTCACGGTCGCGGCCAGTGTCTTCTTCCACAACTACTGGGGCATGCCGGCCGACAAGGCCTTCGTGAACCAACTGATGTTCTTCAAGAACATCGCGGTGGCAGGCGGCCTGCTGGCGTTCGCTGCCTTCGGTGCCGGCCGCTTCAGCATCGACAAGCGCTGAAGAAGGTCGATCGCCAATAATCCCGCATGACCGACATCGTTGTTGTTTTTCATTCGGGGTACGGCCACACGCAGCGCATCGCGCAGGCGGTGGCCGATGGCGCGGAAGCCCGGCTGCTGCAGATCGACGCCGACGGCAACCTGCCGGCCGATGGCTGGGACCTGCTCGCCGCCGCCGACGCGATCATCATGGGCTCGCCCACCTACATGGGCGGTGTCAGCTGGCAATTCAAGAAGTTTGCCGATGCCTCCTCCAAGGTCTGGTTCGTCCAGGGCTGGAGGAACAAGCTCTTTGCCGGCTTCACCAACAGCGCCGCGATGAACGGCGACAAGGGCGCCGCGCTGACCTATCTGTGGCACCTGGCCAGCCAGCATGGCGGGTTGTGGGTGCCGATCGGCATGAAGCCGAGCAACGACAAGGCGGCGCGGCGCGATTCGATCAACTACGTCGGCGGCTACGGCGGCCTGCTGACCACGTCGCCGAGCGATGCCAGCCCGGCGGAAATGGCCAAGGGCGACCTCGAGACCGCCATCGCCTTCGGCGAGCACGTTGCCGAGGTGGCAGCATCACGGGGCCGGTCGCCGGCATGACCCACGGAGAACTAACCATGACCGAAGCACTGCTCCTCCAACCGCACGACAAGGACCTGGGCGGAGGCTTCAAGGTCCGCCGCCTGCTGCCAGCCGCCAAGCGGCGCTCGGTCGGCCCCTTCGTGTTCTTCGACCACTTCGGCCCGGCCACGGAGACGCCGGGCAAGGAGCACGACGTGCGGCCTCATCCGCACATCGGGCTGGCCACGGTCACGTACCTGTTCGAGGGCGCGATGATGCATCGCGACAGCCTGGGCGTCGTGCAGGAGATCCGGCCCGGCGCGATCAACTGGATGACGGCCGGGCGCGGCATCGTGCACTCCGAACGCAAGCCCGAGTCGCTGCTCGGTGCGACCTACGTCAACCACGGCCTGCAGCTCTGGGCCGCGCTGCCGCAGGCCTTCGAGGAGGTCGAGCCCGGCTTCTCGCACACCGCGGCCGACCAGATCCCGGCCGTCGAGGTGCAGGGCACGGCGGTGCGGGTGCTGGTGGGCGAGGCCTTCGGTGCGAGCTCGCCGGTCAAGACCTACTCGAAGACGCTTTACCTCGACCTGGCCCTGCCGGCCGGCGCACGCTTCGAGCTGCCTGCACTGGCGGATGAAATGGCGGTCTATGCCATCGACGGCGCCATCCGGCTCGATGGCGCAACGGTGGCGCAGCACCAGATGGCGGCCCTGCCGGACGGCCAGGGCGGCGTGCTCGAGGCGGACGCTGCGGTGCGCGTCGTGATCATCGGCGGCGAGCCGCTCGATGGCCCACGCTACATCACCTGGAACTTCGTCTCCAGCCGTCGCGAGCGCATCCTCGAAGCCGGCGACGCCTGGGCCGCGCAACGCATGGGCCAGGTGCCCGGCGAAACCGAGTTCATCCCGCTGCCGGGGCATCCGTTCCGGGTGCAGGGGCAGGAGCCGGACGTGAAGACCACGCCTGTCTGAATGCCGTGAAGGCGGGCTGTACGCTTCTCAGCCCTTGATCGCCAGGTCGGGATCTTCAGCGGCCCGAGCGCTTGCCCGGTTGGAGCGCGCGCTCAGATCCGGCGCCAGCGCCTCGCGGCCATCGAACACGAAGCACTCGCCGCGGTAGTGCGCGCCGCCCACCTGCTCGAAGTACTTGAGGATGCCGCCCTCGAGCTGGAGCACGTCGGCCAGGCCTTCCTCGCGCATCAGGATCGCGGCCTTCTCGCAGCGAATGCCGCCGGTGCAGAAGCTCACCACCGTCTTGCCGGCCAACTGCTCGCGATGCGTGCGCAAGGCCTTCGGGAATTCGGTGAACTTGCGGATGCGCCAGTCGATCGCGCCCACGAAGGTGCCGTGGTCCACCTCGAAGGCATTGCGCGTGTCGAGCAGCGCGATCGGCTTGCCCGCGTCGTCGTGCCCCTGGTCCAGCCAGCGCCTGAGCGTGGGTGCATCGACGCTGGGGGCTCGGCCGGCGGCGGGCTGGATGGCGGGATGATCCATGCGGATGATCTCGCGTTTGAGCTTGACCAGCATGCGCCGGAAGGGCTGCGCCTCGGACCAGCTCTTCTTGGCTTCGAGATCGGCAAAGCGTGCATCGGCACGCAGGCCATCGAGGAAGGAGTCCACCGCGGCGGCGGCGCCCGCGACGAACAGGTTGATGCCCTCTGGCGCCAGGAGGATGGTGCCCTTGAGCGCGAGCGCATGGGTGCGGGTGCGCAGCACCTCGCGCAGGGCCTCGGCGTCCTCGATGGCGACGAACTTGTAGGCCGCGATATTCAAAATCTCTTGCACGGGGGCGGATTGTAGGGATGACCAACTCACAGGGTGGAAGGGGGGCTTTCTACAATCGAGCCATGTTCGTTCACCTGCGCCTGCACACCGAGTTCTCCGTCGTCGACGGCACCAACCGCATCGATGAAGTCGTCAAGGCCGCCGCCGCCGACAAGCAGCCTGCGCTGGCGATCACCGACCTCAACAACATCTTCGGCGGCGTCAAGTTCTACAAGGAAGCTCGCGGCAAGGGCGTCAAGCCGGTGCTGGGCGCGGAGATCTTCGTCGACGGCCTGGGGACCGAGCCCGGCGCGCTGACGCGCATTGTGCTGCTGGTGCAGAACATGGAAGGCTACCTGCACCTGTCCGAGCTGCTGGCGCGCGCCTGGACACAGAACGTGGGCCGTGGCCAGGCGCAGGCAGTGTGCAAGCTGACATGGCTCGAAGAGCTGCAAGGCGGCCTGATCGCGCTGTCGGGCGCGCAGGCCGGACCGCTCGGTGCGCCGCTGCTGCAGGGCCAGGCCGAGCGCGCGGCCGAGGTCGCGTTGCAGCTCGCGGGCCTGTTCCCGCATCGCTTCTACATCGAGCTGCAGCGCGCCGGCCGGCCCGAGGACGAGCGGCACGTGGTGGCCGCGGTGCAGCTGGCCGCGCGCCTGAACCTGCCGGTGGTCGCCACCCACCCGGTGCAGTTCGCCACCGCCGAGGACTTCGAGGCGCACGAAGCGCGCGTGTGCATTTCCGAGGGCGAGATCCTCGGCAACGCGCGCCGCGTGCGCCGCTTCACGCCGCAGCAGTACTTCAAGTCGGCGGCCGAGATGGAGGCGCTCTTCGCCGACGTGCCGAGCGCGATCGCCAACACGGTGGAGATCGCCAAGCGCTGCAACCTCACGCTCACGCTGGGCAAGCCCCAGCTGCCGAACTTCCCGACGCCCAACGGCATGCCGATCGAGGAGTATTTCCGCGTCGCCTCCTACGACGGCCTGGAGGAGCGCCTCGAGCACCTGTACCCCGATGCCGCGAAGCGCGACGCCGAGCGCCCGCGCTACGTGGAACGGCTGGAGTTCGAGATCAACACCATCCTCAAGATGGGCTTCCCCGGCTATTTCCTGATCGTGGGCGACTTCATCAACTGGGCCAAGAAGAACGGCTGCCCGGTGGGCCCGGGCCGGGGCTCGGGCGCCGGCTCGCTGGTGGCCTACGCGCTGAAGATCACCGACCTGGATCCGCTCGAATACAAGCTGCTGTTCGAGCGCTTCCTGAACCCCGAGCGCGTCTCGATGCCCGACTTCGACATCGATTTCTGCCAGAGCAACCGCGACCGGGTGATCGACTATGTGAAGGACAAGTACGGCCGCGACGCCGTGAGCCAGATCGCGACCTTCGGCACCATGGCCGCGCGCGCCGCCATCCGCGACGTGGGCCGCGTACTCGACATGAGCTACACCTTCTGCGACGGCATCAGCAAGCTGATCCCGAACAAGCCGGGCATGTCGGTCACGCTGCAGTACCCGCCGGTGCCGAAGGTGGAGGGCGACAAGAACAACTACGCGATCGAGATGGAGCCGCAGCTCGCGGCGCGCATCGAGAAGGAGGAAGAGGTCCGCATGCTGGTCGAGCTCGCGCAGAAGCTCGAGGGCATGACACGCAACATCGGCATGCACGCGGGCGGCGTGCTGATCGCGCCGGGCAAGCTCACCGACTTCTGCCCGCTGTACCAGCAGCCGGGCAGCGACTCGGCCGTGAGCCAGTACGACAAGGACGACGTGGAGGCCATCGGCCTGGTGAAGTTCGACTTTCTGGGCCTGGCAACGCTGACCATCCTGGAGATCGCCAAGGAGTTCATCGTCAAGCGCCACAAGGGCCAGGAGAACTTCGCCTACGAGAACATCCGGCTCGACGACGCTGCCACCTACAGGCTTTTCTCCGAAGGCAAGACCGAGGCGGTGTTCCAGTTCGAATCGCGCGGCATGCAGGGCATGCTGAAGGACGCGCGGCCGACGCGGCTGGAAGACCTTATCGCGCTGAACGCGCTGTACCGCCCGGGCCCGATGGACCTGATCCCCAGCTTCGTCGCGCGCAAGCACGGCCGCGAGCCGGTGGAGTACCCGCATCCGCTGGTGGAGGAAATGCTCTCGGAAACCTACGGGATCATGGTCTACCAGGAACAGGTGATGCAGACCGCGCAGATCCTGGGCGGCTACTCGCTCGGCGGCGCCGACCTGCTGCGCCGCGCGATGGGCAAGAAGAAGGCCGAGGAGATGGCCGAGCACCGGCAGATCTTCCGCGCCGGCGCTGCCAAGAACGGCATCAGCCAGGACAAGGCCGACGAGATCTTCGACTTGATGGAGAAGTTCGCGGGCTACGGCTTCAACAAGTCGCACGCGGCGGCCTACTCGCTGCTGGCCTATCACACGGGCTGGCTCAAGGTCCACTACACGGCCGAGTTCTTCTGCGCCAACATGACCGTGGAAATGGACGACACCGACAAGCTGAAGGTGTTGTTCGAGGACGCGCAGAAGAACTTCGGCATGACCTTCGAGCCGCCGGACGTGAACCGGGGCAACTACCGCTTCGAGCCGGTGACCGACAAGGTGATCCGCTACGGCCTCGGCGCCGTCAAGGGCACCGGGCAGCTCGCGGTGGAGGCGGTGGTGCGGGCGCGGGAGGAGGGCGGGCCCTTCAAGAGCCTGTTCGACTTCTGCGTGCGGGTGGACCGCCAGCGCATCAACAAGCGCACGGTGGAAGCGCTGATCAAGGCCGGCGCCTTCGATTCCTTGCAGCAGAACCGGGCGGCGCTCGTGGCTTCCATCGATCGTGCCTTCGACTTCGCAGCGGCCACGGAGGCCAACGCGGCGCAGGTCGACATCTTCGGCGACTGCGAGCATGGCTCTGCCACGCAGGAGCCCGAGCTGGTCGACGCCACGCCCTGGGGCGTGAAGGAACGGCTGACGCTGGAGAAGACGGCCATCGGCTTCTACTTGTCGGGCCACCTGTTCGACGAGGTGGCGCACGAGGTGCGGCGCTTCTGCAAGCGCGAGATCGACGACCTGATCGACAGCCGCGAGCAACAGGTCATCGCCGGCATCGTGAGCGACTTCCGCGTGATCAATGGCCAGCGCGGGCGGCTGGCGATCTTCAAGCTGGACGACAAGTCTGCCTCCATCGAAGCCACGGCCGACGAGGCGCTGATCAACAACAACCGCAACACGCTGAAGGAAGACGAGCTGGTGATCGTGAGCGGGCGCCTGCAGCCCGGCCGCGGCGGCTTCGAGGCGCGCTTCCAGGTGCAGCAGGTGTGGGACTTGGCCACCGCCCGCTGCCGCTTCGGCAAGTTCCTGCGCGTGGCGGTCAACGGCAAGGCGCCCGACATCGCGCGGCTGGTGCGCGAGTTCCCGCCGCGGACCGAGCAGAGCGAACATGGCGAGCTGTTGCAGGGCTTGGGCGTGCGCCTGTCGATGGCGCGCGGCGGTGCACAGGTCGAATTGCAGCTGGGCGAGCGGGCGAAGTTCTTCCCGACCGATGCGGCGCTGGCGAGCTGGATGGCGCAGGCCGAGGCGGGCAAGGCTGCGATCGTGTACGAATAGGCTCTGCGCCCGGACGTTCTCTTTCAGAGGCTTCCGACCGGCGCGCCCGCCATGGACGCCCGCTCTACTACGCTCTACTGCGCACTACTGAGCGGTATCAGCGCTTCGGGCGCAGCGTAATGATCAGGCGGGGCGGCACGGTGCCGTCGACGTCGCGCGGCAGCTTCTCGGTCTTCTGCAGCGCGCGGAGGGCGGCCTCGTCCCAGTTCGACAGGCCGCTGCTCTTGACCAGCGCCGGCGTGCCGACGATGGTGCCGTCGGGCGCGAGGCGGACATCGAACTCTGCGCCTGGATTGCCGTTGACCAGGTCCGCCTCAGGGAACACCACGTTGGGCCGCACCGCCGCGGCGACCTTTCCGTTGTAGCTGCCCGAGGGGCCCGAGGAGCGCGCGGCATTGCCTTCGCCGCCGGTGCCGGCCATGGCCTGCATGCGCTTGAGCGTGGCGGCGCGGTCGGCTGCTGCCTGTGCGGCGGCCTTGGCTTCGGCTTCCTTCTTCTTGGCGGCTTCGGCCTCCTTCTTGGCCTCGGCTTCCTGCTTCTTCTTGGCCTCGGCCAGCTTCTGCTGCTGTTCCTTCTTGCGTTCGGCCTCTTCCTCGGCGCGCTCGCGCTCCTTCGCTTCCTGTTCCTTCTTTTCCTGTGCGGCCTTGCGGGCGGCCTCGAGTTTTTTCTGCTGCTGTTGCCGGGCCACTTCTTCTTCGCGCTCGCGCTCCTTCTGCTCCTTGAGCTTCTTCTCGCGTTCCAGGGCGATGTCGGGCTGCTTGGGTGGCGGAGGCGCGGGTTCCGGTGGCCGCGCGGCCTGTGGCGGCGGTGGCGGAGGGGGTGGCGGCGGTGCCGGCGTGGGGGCCGGGGCAGGTGCCGGCGGGGTCGGCGCAACGGCGCGCGGCGCTGCCTGCTGGATGGTCGAGGACCACAGCTCGGCCTCGACCGCGTCGTTCTCGGCCTCGCGCCGCCAGCTCACGCCCCAGGTCAGCGCAATGATCAGCAGCGCATGGGCGATCAGCGCCAGCAGCACTGCACGAAAGGTCCCGCGCTGCGGCGGCGGCGCGAACTCGGGGCGGTCGGCAGCCAGCGACATGGCTCAGCGGGTCCCCGTGGTCTGGACCGAGAGGCCGACGCGCTCGATGCCGCTGGCCTTGAGCTGGTTCATTGCCTTGACGACGGTCTCGTACTTGACGGACTTGTCGGCGCTGATGACGACCGGGCGCTGCGCATCGCCGCTCTGCGCGGTTCGCGCGGCGCTGCCGATCTGGGTCATCGGGATCGAGAGTGCGCCGGTGCCGGTGGACGGGTCCTTCTTGATCTGGATCTCGTCGTCGCTCTTGATCACGATCTCGACCGGCCGGTCGGGCTGCTTGTTGGCGCGGTCAACCGTGGGCAGGTTGATCACGCTCGGCGTGATCAGCGGCGCCGTGACCATGAAGATGATCAGCAGCACCAGCATGACGTCGATGAACGGGACCATGTTGATCTCGTTGATCGTTCGGCGGCCGCGGCCGCGGGAGGACATCGCTGGCATGGTGATTTCTCCGGCTGTCTGGCTGTGTGTCTGTCAGCGCACCGTGGCCGGGCCCATCTGGGATGGGTTGACGACGTGGGCCGTGAGGTTGCGTTGCAGGATGTTCGAGAACTCCTCGATGAAGGTCTCCAGGCCGATGGCGATCTTGTCGATCTCGCGGGCGAAGCGGTTGTAGGCAACCACGGCCGGGATGGCGGCGAACAGGCCGATCGCGGTGGCAACCAGCGCCTCGGCGATGCCGGGCGCCACGGTGGCGAGCGTGACCTGCGCCAGCGCGGCCAGGCCGGTGAAGGCATGCATGATCCCCCACACCGTGCCGAACAGGCCGACGTACGGCGAAACGGAGCCGACGGTGGCGAGGAACGACAGGTTCTGCTCCACGGCGTCGAGCTCGCGCTGGAAGCTCGCGCGCATCGCGCGGCGGGCGCCGTCGAGCAGCGTGCCGGCATCCGACACATGGCGCTCGCGCAGCTTCTGGTACTCGCGCATGCCGGAGGCGAAGATGCGCTCCATCGGGCCTGCGAACTTGGCGTGCTGGGCCGCCGAGGAGAACAGCTCGTTCAGGCTGGTGCCGGACCAGAACTCGCGCTCGAAGTCGTCGTTGAGCGAGCGCGTGCGCTTGAGCGAGAAGTACTTGCGGAAGATGGCCGCCCAGCTGGCGATCGACACCACGATCAGGAGCAGCACGACGAGCTGCACCGGAAGGCTGGCATGCAGCAGGAGGGAAAGGATCGAGAGTTCTTGATTCATGGCTTCTGAGGTTGAGACATGGAGCCCGCATAGCGCGCAAGGGTTCCCGAAACCTGCGCGGGGATGCGCGCGGGCCGCAGCGTGTCGGCGTGGACCCAGCCGATGCGGATCGTGCCCTCGCAGAGCACCGGGGCGTCGGCCGTCGGATCGGCGGCGGGGGTGCGTGCCGGCCGGGCCAACACGCGCTGGCCGATTATCAGGGACGCGGAGCCGATCTGGCGCAGCTCGGCGGTGACGAGCAGCTCATCGTCGAGCCGGGCGGGACGGTGGTACTTGAGCTGGGTCTCGCTGACCACGAAGATGCCACCGGTCTGCTCGCGCAGCGCGCGCTGCTCGATCCCCAGCGAGCGCAGCCATTCAGTGCGAGCGCGCTCCATGTACTTGAGGTAGTTGGCGTAGAACACGATCCCGCCGGCATCGGTGTCCTCCCAATAGACGCGGATCGGGAACGAAAAACTCATGCGGGAATGGCGGTGCCCGCCCAGGCCCGCAGGCGCTCCACCGATTCCTCGAGGTGTGCCATCGAGCTGGCCGTCGAGAAGCGGACGAAGCGAGCGGTCTGATCCGAGCCGAAGTCGCGGCCGGGCGTGATGGCGAGATGTGCCTTTTTCATCGCCTCGAAGGCAAAGTCCCAGCTGTTGGCAATGCCCAGGCGCTCGCCGAATGCGGAGCAGTCGGCCCAGGCATAGAAGGCGCCGTCGGGCACCACCGGCACGTGAAGTCCCAAGGCCTCCAGCTGCGGGATGAACCAGTCGCGCCGCGCCTTGAACTCGGCGCGGCGGCGCTCGTATTCGGCGATGCTCGCGGGCTCGAAGCAGGCCAGGGCGGCGTGCTGCGAGACCGTGCTGGCGCAGATGAAGAGGTTCTGCGCCAGCCGCTCGACCACCGGCACCAGTGCCTCGGGCACCACCAGCCAGCCCAGGCGCCAGCCGGTCATGCTGAAGTACTTGCTGAAGCTGTTGATGCTGATGATCTGGTCATCGATGCCGAGCGCGCTCTGGCCGAAGGTCTCGTCGTAAGACAGGCCGAGATAGATCTCGTCGATCAGCGTGATGCCGCCGCGCCGCGTCACCACCTCGTGGATGCGGCGCAGCTCGCCCGGCTCTATCGAGGTGCCGGTCGGGTTGGAGGGCGAGGCCAGCAGCACGCCGCGCGTGCGCTCGGTCCAGGCGGCCTCGACCTTGGCGGCGCTGAGCTGGAAGCGTTCCTCGGCGGTGGTCGGGATCAGCACCGCACGGCCTTCGGCAGCGCTCACGAACTGGCGATTGCAGGGATAGCTGGGGTCGGGCAGCAGGATCTCGTCGCCGGTTTCGATCAGCGCCAGGCAGGCCAGCTGCAGCGCGGCCGACGCGCCGGCGGTGACGACGATGCGGCGCGCAGGCACGTCGACGTTGAAGCGCTCGCGGTACCAGCCGCTGATGCGCTCGCGCAGGACCTCGAGTCCGGTCGCGTGGGTGTACTGGGTAGCGCCTGCCCGCACGGCGCGCAGGGCGGCTTCCTGCACAGGCAGCGGCGCGGTGAAGTCGGGCTCGCCGATGTTCAGGAAGATCATCGGCCGATCGGTGTGCGCGACCTCGCGTGCCAGTGCGGAGGCCGCCTTGGCGACCTCCATCACGTAGAAGGGCTCGATGCGCTCGGCGCGCTTCGAAATTTTCATAAGGCCCCCACGCTCGCCACTGGCGTGACATCGCTGTCCCCCGAGGGGGCGGTCGCTTGCCTGGTCCGGCCCGGCGCTGCGTTCATGGCCTGGCCTTGCCGCTCGCGCGGTCGGCTTCGACTTCGGCGGGGCGCAACTGCGGCGCGAGGCCGTTGAGCACCGCGTTCACGTACTTGTGGCCGTCGGTGCCGCCGAATTCCTTGGCCAGCTCGATGCACTCGTTGAGCACCACGCGCCAGGGCACGTCGAGGCAGTTCTGGAACTCGTAGACGCCGATCCACATCACGGCATGCTCGATGGGGGAGATCTCCTCCAGCTTGCGGTCGAGCAGGGGCACGATCAGCGCATCGAGCTCTTGCGCGGAGGCAATCGCGCCGTGCAGCAGGGCGTCGTAGTGGGCCGCGTCCGCCTTGTGGAAGCCGGCCAGGTCACGGGTGAACTGGTCGATGGAAGCGGCGTCGTTGCGCCCCACCAGGTGCTGGTAGAGCGCCTGCAGTGCGAACTCGCGCGCGCGGCTGCGGGTTGATTTGGCGGAGGCCTTGCGGGCGCCGGTGCTGGTGAGCCCCGGGCGCGACGGGCGCGGCCGCTCGCCGCTGGTCTTGATGTCGTCGGTCATGAAAGAGAAGTCAGGGCCTGTTGGCGGACCCGAGCAACCGCGCCATCTCGACCGCCACGCGTGCCGCGTCGCGGCCCTTGTCGGTCTGGCGGGCCAGTGCCTGTTCGAGGCTCTCGGTGGTAAGGATCGCGTTGGCGACCGGAATGCGATAGTCGAGCGCGATGCGGCTCACGCCGGCCCCGGATTCGTTGGCCACCAGCTCGAAATGGTAGGTCTCGCCGCGGATGATGCAGCCCAGCGCGACCAGTGCGTGGTACCGATTGCGTTCGGCCAGGGCCTGCAGCGCGAGAGGCACTTCGAGCGCGCCCGGCACGCTCACCCGGTCGATGTCCTCGGCCTCCACCCCCAGCTGCGCGAGCTCGCCGAGGCAGGCCGTCGCCAGCGCGTCGGTGATGTCCTCGTTGAAGCGCGCCTGCACGATGCCGATGCGCAGGCCTTTTCCGTCGAGCGTGACGGCGCCGCCCTTGTTCGCGTCCTGCATCAGTGTTCCTGCCTTGCCTGGTTGTGGGTCATTGTTCGTCCTTGCTGAGGTAGCCGGCGATCTCCAGGCCGTAGCCTGCCGCCATGCTGGGCATGCGGCGCGGCGTGCCCAGGAGGTTCATCCGGTGCACGCCGCACTCGCGCAGGATCTGCGCGCCGATGCCGTAGCTGCGCAGGTCCATGCGGCCGCGCTCGGGCGCCTGGGCCGGCCGTGCCGTGCCATCGAATTGCGACAGCAGCTCGGCGCCGGTCTCGCCGCAGTTGAGCAGCACGGCCACGCCCTTGCCCTCGGCCGCGATGTGCGCCAGGCTGGCATCGAGGCTCCAGGAGTGCAGCGAGCGGTTGACTTCCAGTGCGTCCAGCACCGAGAGCGGCTCGTGCACGCGCACATCCACCGTGTCGCCCGCATTCCACTTGCCGCGCACCAGCGCCAGGTGCACGCCCTTGCTGGGCTTGTCGCGGAAGGCATGGGCGGTGAACCAGCCCCAGGCGGTGTGGATCTCGCGACAGCCGACCTTCTCGATCAGCGATTCGGTGCGGCTGCGATGCTCGATCAGCGCGGCGATGGTGCCGATCTTGAGCCCGTGTTCGGCCGCGAAGAGCTGCAGGTCGGGCAGGCGGGCCATCGTGCCGTCCTCGTTCATGACCTCGCAGATCACGGAGGCCGGCGAGCAGCCGGCCATGGCGGCGAGGTCGCAACCGGCCTCGGTATGGCCAGCGCGCATCAGCACGCCGCCGTCGACCGCCTGCAGCGGGAAGATGTGGCCGGGCTGGACCAGGTCGGCAGCGACCGCATTGGGCGCGACGGCCGCCTGCACCGTACGCGCGCGGTCGGCGGCCGAGATGCCGGTGGTCACGCCCTCGGCCGCCTCGATAGAGACGGTGAAGGCGGTCGAATGCTTGGCGCCGTTGCGCGCCACCATCGGCGGCAGCTGCAGCCGCTCGCACATCTCGCGCGAGAGGGTGAGGCAGATCAGGCCGCGGGCATGCCGGGCCATGAAGTTGATCGCCTCGGGCGTGATGTGGTCGGCCGCGATGACGATGTCGCCTTCGTTCTCGCGGTCTTCCTCGTCGACCAGGATCACCATGCGGCCGGCGCGCAGCTCGGCGACGATCTCCTCGATCGGCGAAATGGGGGCGGGCGCCCGTCCGCTGCGGGGGGCGGGCATCGGGCTCACGGAAGCGTTCATGGCGTGGGGTCCTTGGGGGTGGCGGGCAGGGCGCCAGCCTGGAGCATGCGCTCGACGTAGCGTGCGACGGTGTCGATCTCGAGGTTCACGCGGCTGCCGGCCTCGAGGCCGCCGAGGGCGGTGTTCTCGACCGTGTGGGGGATGAGGTTGATGCTGATCTCGCTGCCGTCGGGGCCGTCGCTCACGCTGTTGACGGTGAGGCTCACGCCGTTGACGGTGATCGAGCCCTTGTACGCGAGGAATCGGGCCAGGGCTTGCGGCGCCAGCACCCGCAGTTCCCAGCTTTCGCCCACGGGGGCGAAGCGGCTGACGATGCCGATGCCGTCGACATGGCCGGAAACGATGTGGCCGCCCAGGCGGTCGCTGGCTCGCAAGGCCTTCTCGAGGTTGACCCGGCTGCCGGGCTCGGCAAGGCCGGCCGTCTTGTCGAGCGATTCGGCCGAGATGTCGATGGTGAAGAGGTTCTGCGCTGGATCGAGGGAGGTGACGGTCATGCAGGCGCCATTGAGCGCGATGCTGTCGCCCAGGCCCACGTCGTCGAGATAGCCGGCTGGCGCCGCAATGCCGAGCCGCTTGCCGTGGGAAGAAGAGCTGCCGAGGTCGTGGACGGCGGCGATGCGCCCCACGCCGGTAATGATTCCGGTGAACATCGCGGCATTTTCGCAGAGATGCGAGGCCGCCTCGGGAAGGCGGGCTAGAAGCGGTCCCGGTCGGCGATACGGGCGACGATCCGGAGGTCCGGGCCGACGGCCTCGAAGGACTTGAATTCGAGGCCCAGGGCCTGGTCCAGCCGCGTCAGGGCACCGGCGGCATGGGGCTGGTTCGCGATGCCCAGGCCCTCGCCGATGAGCTTGGGGGCGAGGTAGAGCAGCAGTTCGTCGACCAGCCCCTCGCGCATGAGCGAGCCGTTGAGCTTGTGGCCTGCCTCGACGTGCAGCTCATTGACTTCGCGCAGCGCGAGGTCGCGCAGCATGGCCGCGAGGTCGACCTTGCCTTGCGGGTTGGCGAGGTAGCGGACGATGGCGCCCTGCGCTTCGAGGGCTGCCTGGGCCGGCGCGTTGGGGGTGGCCGCATAGATCCAGACCGGCCGGGCTGGCTCGAAGAGGCGCGCGGTGGGCGGCGTCTGCAGCTGGCTGTCGACCACAACCAGCGGCGGCTGGCGCGGCGCCTCGACCAGGCGCACATCGAGGCGCGGATCGTCCTCGAGCACGGTGCCGACGCCCGTGAGCACGGCACCGGCGCGCGCGCGCCAGGCATGGCCATCGGTGCGGGCGGCTTCAGAGGTGATCCATTGGCTGGTCCCGTCGGCCAGGGCGGTCTTGCCATCCAGCGAGGCGGCGACCTTGAGCCGGACCCACGGGGTCTTGCGGATCATGCGGCTGAAGAAGCCGATGTTGAGTTCGCGCGCTTCCTCGGCGCCGGGGCCCACCTCGACTTCGACGCCGGCGGCGCGCAGGCGCTCGAAGCCCTGGCCGGCGACCAGCGGGTTGGGGTCGGTGAGCGAGGCGACGACCTTGCGGATGCCAGCGGCGACCAGGGCGTCGCAGCAGGGGCCGGTGCGGCCATGGTGGGAACAGGGCTCGAGGGTGACGTAGGCGGTGGCGCCGACGACGGAATGGCCTTGAGCCGCGGCATCACGCAAGGCCATGATTTCGGCGTGGGGGCCACCAGCGGATTGGGTGTGACCCACCCCGACGATTTGTCCGTCTGGTGCGCAGATGACGCAGCCTACGCGCGGATTGGGGTCTGACAGGGCGGTGGCATCAGCGCTCAGGTCCAGCGCCAGACGCATTGCTGGGTCCAAGGCTGGCGGGCGGCAGCTGTCAGTCGCTGTCGGAAGAATCAGGATCGGTGGATATGTGGCACTTGGCATCCGGAGCGCTGACAGGGCGACATGAACGCACCCGGCCAGCAAGGGAAATGATAACGCTCCGGGTATCGGTAAGAGCGGCCGCTCCGGTGAGGTCGGACGGGGCGATGGTGATGGTCAAACCACCAAATCCACCACCTATGGTCTTCGGATAGCCCGAAGCATCGAACATGATGTACGGTGGACTCGCGTTGCCAGTGCCATTGGCATTGGCTGTGAGATAGCTGGCCAGCGGCGCCTGCGTAAAGATGATCTTTTTGTCATCTACAGTGAATTTCTGATCTCGATTTTCATCGATGAACGCTATCCATCCATTCGTCCACTTGGTCCCGTCTGCAGGAACCAGCATTGCAGCCATTCCCGTCTTCATCGCCTCGCTGCGGACGGTCGCAATGGCTGAAATCAGGCGATTGGTGGTCGACGTCAACTCGGCATTGCGCTGGAACGCCATGAAGCCGGGCACAGCGATGACAAGCAAGATCGCCGCGACGGCGAGGGTCACCATGAGCTCGATCAAGGTGAAGCCTCCCTCGATCTCATGGCTGCGTTTCGAGATCATGGCCAGCAAACCCTCGGAGGAGAGGAAGTCGTGGTGCCGGCTGTTCCGCTGCAGTTCTTGGCACCTGAGCTCGTGGCCCACAGCGAGCCAGCTTCGGCATCCGTGAAAGTCGGTGTGGCCGTGACCCTTACGCATTCGGATATTGCTGGGCTGGCAGAGGCAGAGCATCTTGTGGCGGACAGTTGGTAAGGCGGGTTGGTTTCACTGTCTCCTGAAAAAGTCTTGAATGGAACGGTGGCGGGGACGGTTACACCAGCGACGTTTGAAAATTCCAGATAGGTGTTGTACTGGGTCATGTAGCGTTCCTGCTGCTGCAGCAAGTCCAGAATCGCCGTTCGGGCTTGCGCTCGTTTACCCTTGAGCACAGCCCAGGTGTAGGACGGGTACGCAATCGCTGCCAGGACGGCAACGACTGCCACCACGATCATCAGTTCGACGAGCGTGAAGCCCTTTTCTTGCATCCGTTTCGTCATCACTTGTTCTTCAAGTCCTGGTAGTTGTGAATCTGCCGCCAGCTCAGGCGCCCGGCAATCTGTACGGTCGTGACGGTTGCACTGGTGGCCAGGCCGGTGCTCCCTTGGCTCAAGGTCTGTGTCTTGATGGTGCGAGTACGCCGGCCCGTGCTGTCAGTGATCGTGGATTCCGTGGCCGATTCGACATCCATGGCCATGCTTGCGCCCAGAAGACCGACCGTCGAGGTGGACGAGGTGCCGTCGCCCGTATTCACATCCAATCGGTATTCGCGGCCACTTCCCACGGCGCTGCAGCTGCTCGCGTTGGTGCCCTGATTGGGGATGAGGCTGCTGAAAACCAGCGTGTCGCCTCGCAGCAGTGATGCGAATGCCTGGCGCTCTCCAGTTGCCGGAAAATCGAAGTACCAGCCTGACCGCTGCGTGGCATCGGTATCGCTGGTGGGGCGGCCCCACACGAAAGCCGAGACATCGATTCGACCCGTCTTGCTGTCGAACACTCCAGCTTGCAGCCGGCCGCGCCCCGTGATCGCGCTAATGGCGGCGGTACCGGTGCTGTCCACCGTCTTGGTGCCGTCGTCATGCACCACATAGAACGAATTGACTGCCGTCGAGGAGTGATCTGTGCCCTCGAGAAACTTTCCGGTGCCGAAAGCGACGTAGATTGATTCCCGGCCTTCGCCGCGGATCAGGAAGGGAGTAGCGCTGATCGGCTGCACATTGCCCAGACCATCCTTGGCGATATAGAGAGGGAAGGGATTTCCGCTGGTGTCGGCGAAAGCTGAAAGGTTGCTGATGTTCCAGCCGGTCGAACCCTGATCTCTGAAATCCAGCTTCCAAAGATTGCCATGCATGTCGCCCATGAACACCTTGTTGACTTCCTGTTGTGCGCCCAGCGTCACCTTAAAGTTCAAGAGACCCGTTGCCTTGCTGGCGCTTAAGCTGACGTCGACAGGCAAAGAAATCTTGTAGTAGTTGGTGTCGAGCATCCAGGCCGCGCCTGGGGCCTTGGCCAAGTCGAGCAGGTAAAGCGCAGGTTTGCCAGTCGTGCTGAAGTTGCCGGCGTTGTCGCGCACATAGTTGTTCACGCCACTGGCCACGACTGCAAACCATTTGTAGGTGGGAGTGGTGGCATCCGGCGCGCTGGTGCGGAACTTCAGAATCTCCGGACGACCAACCACATAACCCAGATCGATGTCGTCGGCAGATGTGAACTCCCACATGACTTTCGATGCGGAAAACTGGGTCGGATCGGTGACGTCGAGCGCGAAAACACCTCGACCTCCGGCGCCGGTACCACTGACGAGCACTGTCTTCCAGTCGGCTTTCGTACCGGCGCTGCCGACTTGAGCTTCAGCAACGACCGGGGTGGCATCCACATAAGCTTGGTGGTTGTCGAGGTACTTTTTGCTGGTAAGGGCCGAGAGCTTTGGACCCAGCCAACTCGGGATGTAGCCGAACAGTTCGTCGCCATTGCTCGCATCGAAGGCATGAAGCATGCCGTCGTTGGCACCAACAAACACGGCAGCCTTGCGGTCCTTGTTGTCCTTGAAAAAATCCGGATAGGTGGTCGATTGGATCGTGCCGCTGGGCGCGCCGGAATAAACAACCCCTGAATTCACGATGTCTCCAAGACGCTGGCCGTCGCGATCGCGAAACAGGCTGACTTCCTTGGAATGATCTCCGCGAATAAAAGCGAGGCGCTCCTTTGCGTGGCCGTCGGACACGGATGGAGTCACCGAGTAAGGGTCTTTGTCCAGGCTCTGCTTCAGATCGTCGCTGATCGAATTCCAAGTGAAGTTCGATGCGGTCTGACTGCTGGTGGCGCCGCTGTTTCCTATGACGATCTTGCGTGCGTCGATGCTCGCCAGCGCCTTGAGTCTGTTCGAGGCCCGCCATACAGGCGTCTTGGATACCTGCACCACCTTGTCGGTATTCGTCGATACGGCATACGCGGCAAGATCCCCGCTCCAATCCTGGGAACTGAATTCCGCCTGATAGATGATGTTGCCTGCGTCAGTCAGGGTGCTGGATTGGGCTGCGGCGCCAGCGATGCTGCGAATCCTCTCCCCGGCCTTCTTGAAAATTTTGTCGAAGGCAGTCAGTACTGAGCGCGCATCGCTTTGTCGTGCATAGGCAGATGCTTCACCGCGACGCTCGGGGTCTTGCCAGACGTTGTTGTTCGGATTCTCCTTCGTATCGACGAATGGGTTGCCCCATGTGTTGTAAGGCTGAATTTCTTCTCCGTTCGAAGAGAGCATGGACTCGAAGCCACCGTACTTCGCAGCCAGGAAGAATTGGTTCCTATAGCGACGAGTAGCGTCGTCATTCTGTTTGCCGTATGCATTCACATCGAAGAAGAAGCTCTTGACGCGCAACCCGGGACGTTGCTTGTCCTTTTGGTCGGTCCATTCTTTTCCTCGAATGTCATTCGTGTGGGCCCAATAGGCGGTACCGACGATATCGAACTGGTTGCCGAAGGCATAGGGGTTCGGAGGGTTCGGATTGCCCGTTTTCCGATCCTCACCCTGTCCATCGATGTATGGAACCACAAGACCAGCCTCGAAAGCCGCGGCAGTGTCGCGCCACGCTTTGAAATTGGGATGATTCTTTGCAGGATCGACGCTCGGAAAACGCGCATAGTTCGAGCTGTCGTGGGTTTCGATGTCCCCTATAGCAACGATGTTGCTTTTGACACAAGAATAGTTGCCTGTGGCGGACCCGTCGGCAAAGGGGTCAAGGCCGGTCCAGTTTTTGAAGATGGGAAAGCCGTCGTACATCTCCGGCGTCAGGCCCTTTACAGCGTCGTCGCTGGGTGGCAACCCCTGCAAGTATCGCAATGTCTCGTAGTAGAGCTCTCCCACCGGATCCCAGGACTTGTATCGTCCTGGGATTCCCGTGCGGCCGAACTTGTTCAGGTAATTGATCACGCCACTGATGGCGGGTGTTTGCGTGGTATCGCCATCCGGGTTGGCCTTGAATATGCCCGTTTGAGGATCCCATTCGGCTCCAGGATTCCCGTTGGCAGGCGTATTCTCTTGGCCATTGGCGCCGTAGGTCTTGCTGCCGACCCATTTCATGGGGGCGCGCAGCACGCCTCCGTAACGACCAGGCTCACCCTGTGCATTCCGCCCGTAACTCTGAGTCTGGTCCAGTGCATATCCGAACGCTGCCAGCCGGAATGAGTTGCTGTATCTTTGTATCGCGCCGGTGGGCTTGTGCTGGTTGTTCGGATATCGGGTGCAGAAGCCATGGTCAAGTCCGTAGTCGCGAACATCCAGCAGCTCGCCTGAGGCATCCTGGTCGCAGACTTTCACGCGGGAGTAAAAAAAGCCGTCGCTGTTGAGCGGTGCGGGTGACCAAGAACCTGAATAGTTGCGCGCATAGCACTTCTTGGCACCACCAGTGGCGGGATTGCCAAGCGCCTCGGTGCTGCACGAGATCGCACCTGTAATCGGGGCAACGATCCATCCCGCGTCTGCGCCATACCAGATCTCCTTGGTTCCGATGACCGTACATGTGCCGCCTTCGGATGCACATTCCACAGCTTCAGTGGGCAATGGCTGGGTTACGGTGGTGACAGGGCCAATTGTGGACATTGTGGGCTTCCACTGGCCTGAGTAGTTGCGTGTGTAGCATGACTTCTCCACTCCGAATATTGGATCGCCAAACACGCGATTGGCACTGCAGGTGATTCCCCCGGATGCGGGTGCCACGGCCCAGTGCGTGCCTGCGCCATACCAAACCTCCTTGATCCCGCTGAACGCGCATGTTCCTCCGTCGGTTGCGCACACGGACGAAGCATCGGCGGGCAAGTTTTGGGTCATGCTGACGATGGGGCCTACTGTCGATTGAACGCCGGACGCGAGTCTATAGGCGCCGCTAATGCCGCAAGTGCCGGATCGCCTTGTTCCGAAGAAGATCTGATTGAGTTCGTTGGCTACCCAGATGTCATTGGTTCCGGCGTCTGTACGCATCCTCAGAGGAACGGCTCCCCAATAGTTGCCAGCACCACCACCATCGCGTTGCAGTTGTTTGGCTGGAAAGCTGATGCTGTTCCACAGGCACGGCGCGCTGGGAAGCACCGCGCGCTGAAGAATGGTCAAGTCTTCGCGGTCAATGTAGCGATCGCCTCCCGACAACGAAAGGCGAAGCATGTCGATGGCAGAACTGCTGGCCCAATTGAGGAAGTTGCCGCTGAATGCATCGGCGCACGTCCGGTTGGTCGCAGGGCCGGTGCGGTCGAAGCGCTTGTAGTCTGCCTTCGACTGGCCGGTCGACGGTGTCTCGGCTGGGTTGTCGTTGTAGGCATAGCAGGATTCGGCATCGTAGTAGCCGATGTATTCCTTGCCATTCTCGTAAGAGTCATCGATTGGGTTGGTCGGCCCCTTGAAATATTGCGCACCCACGGTCGGCCACTCGACCGAAAGGGCCAAGGCCATGGTCGGCTTCTCTCTCGCGCCGGTCGCGTACAAAGGATCGTCCGCGAGCGCTACGGGCGGGATTGAAGGCGGAGCCGTCTGGCTATGCACGACGAGCGAAATTGCAATGGCAACAGAGGGGAACGCCAGGCATGCGAGCAGGCGTTGGCGCGTGGCCAAAAAGTTCTGAAACCAGCGTCCGAAATTGCAGAGGTAGTCGAACATAAGGATGAGCGTCGCCACGCTAGTTTCTATAAATGATTTGAGTCACTGCCTGGATGTCTTTGCGCGGTCCGAATCCCATGGCAGTCACTCGAAAGACATATTTGTTGGTCGAGGAAAGATCCCGTTCGCCGGGGTCGGGAATGGGCTCGATTACATAGCGAGGTGCTTGGAACGGCTCTATTCCATTGGGAGTTGTGGAGTCGTTGGCTGCGAAGCTCCTGCCGGTGAAGCGGCCGAACTTGGCGGTTTGTGCATCGCTGCCGGTGACTGTGAAATCCACCGTTTGCCACGCCGGCTTTCCGCTCACCGGGAGTGCGCACAATCCCAGCGAACTGATGGTGCCCGAGGTCACGTCTTTCCCGCAGCCCGTAACGAACATGTTGGTGTTCTGAAGCGAGCCAAGAACAGCGTTGCGATTGCCGGTGCCGGGTCCATGGATGTCGAATTCCGCGTCCTGCAGCGCTGCCTCCGCGGCTTGCCAGGCCACTTGCATGTCGCGGTCATTCCGTGCCCCGCGCTCTGCCAAGAGGGCGATCTGTGCGCCGCCAACGCCGAGGATCGAAACGACGATCAGGATCAGCAGCACCACGATCAGAGAAGCGCCGCTCTGGCGCCTTGGGCGTCGGGCTTGCAAAGGTGGCTTCATATTTACTGCCCCTGGTCGTTGCGCAGATGGACCGTGAAGCTCACGACTTGCCGCAGCCTGCCATCATCGGCCGGCGCCTCATACGCGCTGCCAACGTCATCAGTGGAGGCGAAGCTGGCACTGCCGAGGGGAAAAATCGGCCGCTTTTCGGATTTCTGAGTGGATGCGGCGTCGCTGCGCAGGACAAGTCCGATTCGCAGGCTCCGCACGCGCCGCCAATTGGCCCGCGTGGCTGCGATATCGCCCGCGACCGACAACTGGCCGGCACGGAGGTAGCTGTCGGGAACGGTGTCTGGCTTCGAAGCGGCGTCAGTGGGGTCAATGGCCGTATTGGCCTTGACCCCATCGACGCCGTATAGCACCTGAAAATTTTCGACGCCGCGGATCAGCGTCACCGCTGACTTGAAAGGAGGTGAACCCGTCGCGGATCGATAGCATTTCAGCGTCGGTTCGCCATCGTTGGACTTGTCGACGAAGAACACGCTGGTTCGCGCGTCGTCTCGGTTGCTCGCTGGCGTGTCTGCCGGATACCCACTGCAATCGATCATCCCCGCATCTGCCGTCCCCGAGCCAGGAAAGGTTTCGGTGGGTTGGAAACGCAGAACGAGAACATCGCCCCAGGAACCCGGAGGTCGTGTTTTGCCGTTGTCCAACGAATCCTTGTCTGCCAGGGCATTGTCGAAGCCGAATACGTAGGGCAGCGGGTTGGCAGTTAGTCCGGCAGTGCCACTGCGCTTCGTTGCGGAATTGGACACATCTCGATAGCCGGCCTGAACTGCCAGGCGCTGAATGAGGCTGGTGGCGAAGCGCGCGTTGTCACGCAATTGCGAAGCCGAATCGACAGTTGTGAAGCCTCGGCGCGCTGCGAGCAATGCAGAAGTCGCCGCCAGGACGATCAGCAAGCCCACCATCATGGCAACGAGCAACTCGACGAGCGTCATGCCACCCAAACGACGATGCCCTTGAAGGGAGCCCAGACGAGATGCGTGTTTCATAGCGTAGTGCTACCCGCGGTCACGGGCACGATGACGCCTGGCCGGTTTTCAGAGCCGGTTGCGGTCGCGCGAATGCTCCGGTTTTGTTGTCCGGCTTTCGTCGAGAGATGGCTCCAGCCGATCTTGATGACGAGAAGGTCATTCGTTGCACTTGCCGCGCAATCCCACCGCGGCAATCCCTCGTCGGTGTACGGTTCCGTGTCTGAGCAGACCTTGACCCGTGCGCCCGGAAGGTTTTCGTCAACACGGGCCAGCCAATCTGTCATTTCAGCGTTGGCAACCAGTGTTGCGCTGGCGCATGATGAGCCGACTGACAAGCAGTCGGAAACCGTGGCCGGGGCGAGCGGGGAAGAGAAATCGCCGATGTAGGGATTGGCGGTGTCCAGCATCGCGACGTTCTTGTTGCCGCGCATCATTTCGGCCAGTTCGCGTGCCAGATCAACGGCGACTGACTGCAGTCGGGCTTCGCGGTTGTTCTGCAAGGCCATCGCCTGCAAGCCCACCATGCCCAGCAAGCCAAATGAAAGCACCAGCAGTGCGACGAGCACCTCGATCAGAGAAAAGCCCGATGCTCGCCTGCGCCGTTGAATACTCGACTGCACCACTGCCCCCAGCAAAGAGGTCGCCGGGATGGCGACTCAGCCGGCGATTCTGGGAGGCAGGGGGGAGAAAGAAGGGGCCGCTGGGCGGCCTTGCGAAGCCGTTGAGCCCGGAACTCTGACGCCATCTGACGATGACGGCGAGCTTTTGTCAGAAAGTCAAATGTCCCGCAGCAACTGCCTGAACTCGTCCACGTCCTCGAAGCTGCGATACACCGAGGCAAAGCGCACGTAAGCCACCTTGTCCATGCGCTTGAGCTCGCGCATCACCAGCTCGCCGACCTTGGTCGATTCGATCTCGCGCAATCCACTGGAAAGCAGCTTCTGCTCGATGCGCAGCAGCGCATGGTCGATCTGTTCGATGCTCACCGGCCGCTTGCGCAGCGCCAGCATCATCGAGGCGCGGACCTTCTTGGCGTCGAAGTCGGCGCGGCTGCCGTCCTTCTTGACCACCACCGGGAAGTTGACGTCCGGCCGCTCGTAGGTGGTAAAGCGCTTTTCGCAGGTGCCGCACTGACGGCGGCGCCGCACGAAGTCGGCATCCTCCGACACGCGGGTCTCGACGACCTGCGTTTCGAGATGACCGCAGAAAGGGCACTTCATGCGGACGCCATGTGCAAGATCAGCGGTAAACCGGAAAGCGGCTGGTCAGCGCATGCACCTTCGCGCGGACGGCCTCGATCGTGGCGGGGTCGCGCGGGTTGTCCAGCACGTCGGCGATCAGGTTCGCGGTGAGGCGCGCCTCCTCGTCCTTGAAGCCGCGGGTGGTCATGGCGGGCGTGCCGATGCGCACGCCGCTGGTCACCATCGGCTTCTCGGGATCGTTGGGGATGGCGTTCTTGTTGATCGTCATGTGGGCACTGCCCAGCACGCTCTCGGCCTCTTTGCCGGTGATGCCCTTGGCGCGCAGGTCGACCAGCATCACATGGCTTTCCGTGCGACCGCTGACGATGCGCAGGCCGCGCGCGCTCAGCGTCTCGGCCACGATCTGCGCGTTCTTCACGACCTGCTGCTGGTAGGCCTTGAATTCAGGCGACAACGCTTCCTTGAAGGCCACGGCCTTGGCCGCGATCACGTGCATCAGCGGACCGCCCTGCAGGCCCGGGAAGATCGCGCTGTTGATGACCTTCTCGTGCTGCGACTTCATCAGGATGATGCCGCCGCGCGGGCCGCGCAGGCTCTTATGGGTGGTGGAGGTCACCACGTCCGCGTGCGGCACGGGGTTGGGGTACACGCCGGCCGCGACCAGGCCGGCGTAGTGGGCGATGTCGACCATGAAAATGGCGCCGACGTCCTTCGCTACCTTGGCGAAACGCTCGAAGTCGATGCGCAGCGAATAGGCCGAGGCGCCTGCGATGATGAGCTTGGGCATGGCGTCGTGCGCCTTGCGCTCCATCGCGTCGTAGTCGATTTCTTCTTTTTCATCGAGGCCGTAGCTCACGACGTTGAACCACTTGCCGCTCATGTTGAGCGGCATGCCATGGGTCAGGTGGCCGCCTTCGGCCAGGCTCATGCCCATGATGGTGTCGCCGGGCTTGAGGAAGGCGAGCATCACGGCCTCGTTCGCAGACGCGCCGCAATGGGCCTGCACGTTGGCCGCGTCGGCACCGAAGAGCTGCTTGACGCGGTCGATGGCCAACTGCTCGGCGACGTCGACATGTTCGCAGCCGCCGTAGTAGCGCTTGCCGGGATAGCCCTCGGCGTACTTGTTGGTGAGCTGCGAGCCTTGCGCGGCCATGACGGCCGGGGAGGCGTAGTTTTCGCTCGCGATCAGCTCGATGTGCTGTTCCTGGCGGGCGTGCTCGGCCTGGATGGCGGCCCAGATTTCGGGATCGGTCTGTTCGACCAGGGTTTGGCGGTTGTACATGGCAGTCCTTTAAGACGGATGGTCCTTGTTCTTCAAACAAACAAGGGCTGCCCAGGCGAACGGCGGAGCGCCTGCTGTGGGCCGCAGGCGGCACGCTTCCCAGTGGTCATCCACGTCAGCGCATGGCACCTTGAGGAGGTGCTGCGCCTATCGCCAGTCGCGTGCGGTGCGAGTGTAGCCGACGGCTTCGTACACCGCCGCAAAAAAGCCTAAAGATCCGATGCCAGCGCCACGTTCTGCGGGCTCGGGCTGTTGCCCTCCGGCTTGGCTGGCGCCACCACCGGCATGGGCTGCGCGCGCATGCCCGGCGGGGTGGGGGTAGGGGAGGTGGAGGGCGCGCGGCCGGCGATCACCAGTTGCAGCCGCGCATGCTCGGCCATCACCTTGCTCGCATAGCCGCCGTCGTCCGGCAGGTTGGCGGCGCCCACGTAGTACTTGAGGCCGCCTTCGAGCGAACCCGCCCGGGCAATGCATTCCTGCAGGACCTTCACGCCGACACGCATGTTGGTCACTGGGTCGAAGGCGGTCAGGGTGCCGCCGGCGCTTTCATATTTCTCGCCGTGCACCCGGGTCATCACCTGCATCAGGCCCTGGGCACCGACATGGCTCTGGGCGAAGGGATTGAAGCTGGACTCGACAGCCATGATCGCCAGGATCAACGTGGGATCGAGCTTGGTCCGCTTGCCGATTTCGAAGGCCTCGGACACCAGCACGCTCAACGGCTCGACCGCCACGCGGTACTTCTTGCTCAGCCAATAAGCAACCGCGGCCTGCGGCTTCGGCAACTCGTGCGGGTTGGCCGCTGTTGTGCGGTCGATGGCCGTGGGCTCCAGGTCGGAGACCTCGGGCGGCGGCTTGCGGGACTGTAGCCAGCCCATCAGCTGCTCTTCGCCCGACTGGCGCAGATCCGGGCGTGCGGCCAGGGCCAGCACGCCGAACACGATGGCCAAGCCGAGCAGGGCAAAGCCGTTGTGGGTCACTTCGAAAAAGCCTTCGGCCACGTCGGACATGAAAGTCCGCAGCCCGCGGGCTGTGGCACCAAACGCCTGTTTCATCGCTCTTCCTCCTTCTGTGCGGCACCTAGGTCGCAAAGCCGGAAGGCAATGGTCGAAGGCGGCAGCGCTTGTGGATTGGTACGAGTCAGGTGCCGCGCAAGAGGGTTGAATCGCGGCTGCCTGATTAAGCCGAAAGTACTCGGCAGCGGGTGTAGGACAAAACCGGCCGGCAAATGGGCGGCACGGGGTAGCGCGGATTCTAGGAGGCGCTTAATACCCGGTCAAGAATAACGAAGCGAGATCTTATGCTATAGGGGCCTTAGACAGAGCCCGCGAAATCGCCCACCATCCATCCATTGAAAAGCCTATTTGCATTCTCATGAGAGTGGGCCTACCCTTTGTTGGCCTGAATCTTCAGGCGTCAAACCGAGGTCCGGTAGCCGAGAGAGAAAACCCTCGAACGGCTCAGTGGCCGAGGCCCCACGGTGGCAATCTCTTGCCGCCAGCATGACCGGAACAATCCAACTTCCGGTCGAGCGAAAAGATGGCATGGGCGTGGCGCCCGCCATCGAGCCCGGAGGCCAGACGTCATGTCAGGCGTCCGGGCTTTCTTGCTTCTGGGAAGCTCCATCGGTTTGGGGCACACTCGCCGTCCGATGAATGCTGCTTCGCTGAAACAAAACAAGTGGGTGAGGCGAGCGGTCCTGGCCCTGCTGGTCCTGCTCGTATTCTGGCTGGTCGCCTGGCTGGCCGTGCCGCCGATCGCCAAGAGCCAGATCCAGAAGATCGCCAGCGAGAAGCTGGGGCGCCAGGTGACGGTCGGCAAGATCGACTTCAAGCCATGGACCCTCGAGCTCGCGCTCGACGACCTGCGCATCGCGACAGCCGACGGCAGCCGCTCGCAACTCGCGGTGGGTCGCATCTATGCCGATGCCGAGCTGCAATCGATCCTGCGGCTGGCCCCGGTGATCGACGCGGTCACCATCGACGCTCCCGCGGTGCTGCTGACGCACCACGCCGATGGCAAGTACGACATCGACGACATCGTGGCCAAGCTGGCGAGCGCCCCGGAGACGCCCAAGAGCGAGCCGCCGCGCTTCGCGGTCTACAACATCGCCATCACCAACGGCTCGGTCGACTTCGACGACCAGGCGGTCAAGCGCAAGCACGAGCTGCGCAACTTGGTGCTCAAGGTGCCGCTCCTGAGCAACCTGCCTTCTCAGCGTGAAATCAAGACCGAGCCCAAGCTGGCCTTCGTGCTCAACGGCAGCGCTTTCGATTCGGCCGCCTTGAGCACGCCCTTCGCCGACGATCGCAAGACCGATGCGCAGATCAACTTCAAGGACCTGGACCTGGCGCCCTACCTGGGCTACATCCCCGGCAGCCTGCCGGTCGCCCTGCGGGCAGGCAAGCTGGACGCGGACCTGAAGATCGACTTTGCGCGGACCACCACGACCGGCCTGAAGATCACCGGGACCGTGGCGGCGCACAGCATCCAGCTGGCCGACTCGAAGGCACGCGACCTGCTTCGCTTCGACTCGCTCAAGCTGGCGCTGGCCGATGTGCGGCCGCTGGAGCGCGTGGTGCACCTGAGCGAGGTGGCGCTGGCCGCGCCGCAGCTGGTGGTCGCGCGCGATGCGGCCGGTCGGCTCAACCTGCTGCCTGCCGGGCAGGCCGCCGGCGCAACCGAGAAGGCCCCGCCGCCCGGCGCTCCGCCGAATGGCGAGGCCGACGCCAAGCCCACGGCGGCGGCGCCGGGCTGGCGTGTGCAGGTCGACAAGCTGGCGCTGTCCGGTGGCGAGATCGGATGGCGGGACCAGAGCGTCCAGCCCGCGGCGGCGGTCGACATGAAGCAGCTCCAGGTCGATGCCAGCGCCATCGTCTGGCCGATGGAGAAGCCTGCCGTCTTCAACGGCTCCACGGCCGTGGGTGGTGCTGTCCTCAAGTTCGGCGGCGAGGCGACCGACAAGGTCGCGAAGGTGCAGGCCGAGGTCGAGGCGCTGCCGCTGTCGCTGGCTGCGCCGTACCTGGCGCAGAGCCTGGAGCCCACGCTGGACGGCAAGCTGAGCGGCAAGATCGATGTCGCCTGGAATCAGCCTGAGCTCAAGTTCAAGGCAGCCCGCGTCGCCCTCGACGGGCTGGCACTGACGCAAGCCAAGACCGCGCTGGCCAGCGTGGGACGCTTCGAGCTGGTCGATGCCGAAGTCGACATGACGAAGCACACGCTGAACATCGCCTCGCTCAGCGCCAGCAACCCCAAGGTCCTGGTCGAGCGCGACAAGGAGAAGCGCTGGATGTTCGAGCGCTGGCTCAAGGCCCCGCCCGGTGGCGCCGAGACCGAAGATGCGGGTGCAAAGGTCGCCGCGCCCAAGGATCCGAAGGCCGCCGGCGCCGACGCCACGAAGCCATGGGAGCTGAGCATCGGCACCGTGGCGGTCGACAACGGCGCGCTGTCCTATTCGGACAAGGCTGACACGACGCCGGTCGCCTTCGAGATCAGCGCGCTGAAGCTCAACGCGCAGAAGATCGCGCCCAACACCGCAACCGCCTCGCCGCTGCAGGTGTCGGGGCGCATCGCCGCCGGCCGTGCGGAGCCCGGACGTTTCGATTACAAGGGCACGGTGGTCCTCAAGCCCGTGGCGGCCGAGGGCCGCCTGGAAGTGGCCTCCATCCCGGCACATGCCTTCAAGGCGTACTACGCGGACGCGCTCAATATCGACATCCGCCGCGCCTTTGCCAGCTATCGCGGCACGGTCAAGTACACCGCCGCGCCTGCCGGCATGAGCGTGAAGCTGGTCGGCGACACGTCGCTGGACGACTTCCGCGCCAACAGCGCGACGCTCACGCAGTCGCCCGGCCTCGCCAATCGAAGCAACCAGTTGCTGAGCTGGAAGACCCTGAACCTGCGCGGACTGCAGGTCAACCTGGTGCCCAAGACGCCGCTGACCGTGGACGTGCGCGAAACCGCGCTGACCGACTTTTTCGCCCGCGTGATCATCGACCCGAATGGCCGCCTCAACCTGCAGGACCTGACCAGGAAGCCTGCGGAGCCGGTGGCGGTGGGCGAGGCCAGCACCCGGCGCAGCCTTGGCGGCACCACCACGACCACGGCAACGATCCCCAAGGCACCGGCTGCGCCCGCCCGCGGTGCCCCGGCGTCCGCCGAGGCCATGGTTGGTGGCGAGCCCAGGCCACCCGCTGCCGCTGTTCCCACCGCAACGGCGAAAGCGCCGGAAGCCGAGAGCAGCGGTCCCGCGCCGGTCATCAATTTCGGGCCGATCAACGTGGTCAACGGGCGCATCGACTTCAGCGACCTGTTCGTCAAGCCCAACTACTCGGCGGACCTCAGTGAACTGACCGGCAAGCTCAGCGCCTTCTCGTCCAAGCCACAGGGCGACAAGCCCGCGCTGGCCGACCTCGAGCTCCGCGGCAAAGCCCAGCAGACGGCTTCGCTGGAGATCACCGGCAAGCTCAATCCGCTGGCCAAGCCGCTGGAGCTCGACGTCACCGCGAAGATGCGGGAGCTCGATCTGCCGCCGCTGTCGCCCTACTCGGTGCGCTACGCCGGCCACGGCATCGAGCGCGGCAAGCTCAGCATGGACGTGAACTACAAGATCACGCCGGACGGCCAGCTCACCGCCAGCAACAAGCTCGTGCTGAACCAGCTGCAGTTCGGCGAGGAGGTGCAGGGCGCCCCCAACAGCCTGCCGGTGCGGCTCGCCGTCGCCCTGCTGGCCGACCGCAACGGCGTGATCGACATCGACTTCCCGATCAGCGGGTCGCTCAACGATCCGCAGTTCAGCCTGGGTCCCCTCATCCTGAAGGCGATCGTCAACCTGATCGCCAAGGCCGCGACCGCGCCCTTCGCACTGCTGACGGGCGGCCTGGGCGGCGGAGGCGGGGATTCGAGCACCATCGCCTTCGCGCCCGGCAGCGCGGCCCTGTCCGCCGAGGCCAAGCAGAGCCTGGACAAGGTGGCCAAGGCGCTCACCGACCGGCCCGCGCTCCGCATGACGGTGGTGGGCACGGCGAGCCTCGAGCAGGAGCGGGAGGCCTATCAGCGCCAGCGTCTGCGCCAGCTCGCGCAGGCCGAGAAGCGGCGCGCGGCAGTGCGCAGCAACCAGAACGCGGCCGATGTGGCGCCTCTCACCGACGCGGAATACCCGGAGCTGCTGGCCGCGGTGTACAACCGCGCCGACCTCAAGACCAAGCCCCGCAACATGATCGGCCTGGCCAAGGACGTCCCAACCAAGGAGATGGAAGACCTGCTGATGGCCAGCATCCCGGTCGACGAAGAGGCGATACGCCAGCTCGCCGTCGAGCGCGGCGCCGCTGTGCGCGACTACCTGCTGGCCCAGAAGCTGCCCAGCGAACGCTTGTTTCTCGGCGCGGTTCGCACCAGGGCCGGCGGTGCCGACTGGAAACCCGGTGCGGAACTGAATCTGGCTACTCGCTGACCCTCCGCGCCGCAAGTCGGCCAAAATAGTGGGGTGCGCCGGCAAATGCCGGCGCCTTCGCTTTTCCTCTACAGATCAGGTTTTATTCGCGCAGTGACTTCAACATCGACCAAGCCCCACGACCTCCAGTCCCTCGACACGATGACGGGCGGCGCCTTCACTGCACCGACGTCGGGCGAGCGTGCGCAGCGCATCCGCGACTGGCTGGCGGGCAATCCGGCGCCCGAGCAGATGCAGGAGGTGTTCAAGGAGCTGAGCGGCCGCGACAAGGGTGCCGCGCGCCTCCTGCGCGAGAAGCTCGACGAGCTCAAGCGTGCCCGAGGCCAGGAGGCCATTGCCGCCGAATGGGCCCAGAAGGCGGAAGCGCTGCTGGCCCAGCCCAAGCTCAACATCGCCGATGCGCTGGCCTGGCAGCGTGATGCCGCCAAGGCCGGCGCCCCCTTGTCGCGCGAGCCGCTGGCGAGCTTCAAGGCCCGCCTCGCCGAGCGCGTGAAGGGCATCGAAGACCTGCAGCACCGTGCCCAGGTGCACCGCGAAGCGGCCGTGCTGCTGGCGCAGCGCTTCGAGGTGCTGTCGACCAAGAGCTGGCGCGACGCCCAAGCCGCCGAAGAATCCCTGCGCGCCGACGTGGCACATTGGCAGCAGCAGGCCGACGAGATCGCGGCCGACCCCAACTGGAACAGCCTGGACGCCAAGTTCGCGCCGCAGCTGGAATCGTCCAAGGCGCAGCTGCTGGTGGTGTCCGACGCGTTCCATCAGGCGCTCGCGCAGACCGTGGCCGCCGCCGAGGATGCGGCAGCGCCCCTGCCGCCGGTGCCGGTGTGGGCCGACGAGCTGCGCGTCGCGCGCGGCGGTGCACCCGAGGCGCAGCCCGCCGCGCAAAAGCCGCCGGCGCCGAAGGTCGATCCCGAGAAGCGGGCCGCCGCGCAGGCGGCCGTGGAGGCCGCGCTCGCCAAGCTCGAGCAGGAAACCGCCGAAGGCCATGGCAAGGCCAGCGCCGGCGCCGCTGCAGCGCTGCGCGCGGTGCTCAAGGAGCACGGCAAGATGGTCGACGCCGCCCTCGAAGCCCGCGTGCATGCGGCCCTGGTGGCCGCGGGTGAGCTCGAAGGCTGGCAGCGCTGGAGCGCCGACAAGGTGCGCGAGGAACTGGTGGCCAAGGCCGAGGCACTGCTCAAGCGCCCCGAGGGCCAGGCCCTGGGCGGGCGGAAGATGCAGGAGACGCTGCGCAGCCTGCGCGAGCAATGGAAGCAGGCCGACCAGGGCGGCGTGCCCAACCATGCGCTGTGGAAGCGCTTCGACGAGGCGTGCAACGAAGCCCACAAGGTCGTCGAAGCCTGGCTCGAGAAAGTGCGGGCCGATGCGGCCGGGCACCGTGCCCAGCGCCTCGCGCTGATCGAGGAAGTAAAGGCCTGGACCGAGGCGCAGGCCGGCAACACCGACCTCAAGGCCTACAACCGGGCGCTGCACCAGTTCGCCGATCGCTGGCGCGATGCGGGCCACGTGGGCGAGAAGGTGTTCGCCGAGCTCCAGCCTCAGTGGAACGCCGCATTCGGCGCCGCACGAGCCCCTTTCGAGGCCGCGCAGAAGGCCAGCATCGAGCGTCGCCAGGCCATGATCGCCGAGGCCGCCGAGCTCGGCGCCGCGCCGATGCTGCGCATCGATGCCGTCAAGGCCCTGCAGCAGCGTTGGCAGGCCGAGGCGCAGACCGTGCCCCTGGACCGCCGGCAGGAACAGAAGCTCTGGGACGCCTTCCGCGCCCCGATCGACGAGGCCTTCAACCGCAAGACCGCCGAGCGCGAGAAGGCGACGGCCGCGATGAGCGAGCACGACCGCCATGTGCTCGACGCCTCGAAGGCATTGGACGCCGCGAACGCCACGGGTGATGCCCAGAAGATCCGCGCTGCCGTGGCCCAGCTGGAAGCCGCCCTGCGCGGTGAAGCACCGCCCCCACCCAAGCCCGTGGCCGCCGACAAGCCGGCACCCACGGATGGCCCGCCCGTGGGCGCGACGGAGGTGGTAGCGCCGGGCCAGGCAGCGGCCGAGTTCGGCGAGAGCGCCGAGCAGGCGCCCGCGTCGAGCGATGCCGAGGCTTCGCCCCCGTCGACTGTCGACGAAGTCGCGGCGCCGACGCCCAACCTGGTGGCGCCGGCCGACGGCGCCGATGCGTCGGCCCGCGCCGACGCAGGCGACGCCCAGACGGACGCCGAGCCGACGCCCGTGGCACCGCCCAAGCCGGCTCCCAAGCCCGTGATCGCGGTGCGCGGCGACGACCGGCCCGGCAACAGGAAGGCCGAAGCCTTGCCTGCGGGACGCGGCGCCGGCCGCTTCGGCGGCGATCGCCGCGACGGCCGTAGCGGCCCGCCCGGCCGTGCCAACGAGCGGCCGCCGCGCCCCGGCGACCGCGGCCCGGGCGCCGGCCGCTTCGGCGACCGTCCGCAGCGCGACGAGCGTGGCCCGCGCCTCGGCGATGCGGCCTTCCGTGCTCAGCGCGATGCGCTGGAGCGCGCCGACCAGGCCTTGCGCAAGCTTGCCGCCCAGGCGCACGGCGAGGCTCTGACCCAGGTGCTGGGCGCGTGGGAGCAGCGCGATGCGACGAAGTTGCCCAGCGTGCAGGAACTCGGCCGCGTGGTCACGCCTGCCGTGCGCGGACAGTGGTCCCAGGCCCTGGCCTCCGGTCCCTCGGCGAAGCCGGAAGCAGCCGCCGAGGCCCTGCTGCGGCTGGAGATGGCGGCCGAGGTGCCCACGCCGGCCGAACAGCTCGAGGCGCGCCGCGCGCTGCAGCTGAAGCTGCTGACACGGCGCGGCGATCCCGCGCCGGCGCAGACCTGGGGCCAGGATGCCGGCACGGTACTCGCCACCGCGCATGACCCGGCTTCGGCGCGCCGCCTGCAGAACGCGCTGAAGGCGCTCCTGCGCAAGTGAGGGGGAGGGCGCCTGCGCCCGGTTGTTAGCTGGCCGACGCTTGGCGCCTGAAGAATTCGTCGAACAGCGCCACCAGGCCGGCGAATTCCGACGCCAGATTCGCGCGGTTCACGAAGTAGGCCTCGCAGGCCACGGCAAAGAACTCGCCCGGCGACGTGGCGCCGTAGGCGTCGAGCCACGGCGCCTGGCCGCCGAAGCGCTCGGCGACGATGGTCCTCTCGCGAAAGTCCTCGTAGGCCGGCTGCAGCACCGCGAACCAGGCGAGTCGCGCATCGCGCGCGGTCGACGTGCCCGCGAAACCCGCCGGCAGCGGCGGGCAGCCGTCCGCTTCGCCGCTCTTCATGTCGATCTTGTGGGCGAACTCGTGGATCACCACGTTGTAGCCCGCGTCCTGCGTGACGCTGCCCGCGAGCACGTCCTGCCAGCTCAGCATCACGGGGCCGCGGTCCATCGCCTCGCCGGCCAGGATCTCGTCGTACTCGTGGACGACGCCGGTCTCGTCGACAGTCTTGCGCCGCGCCACCGCCTCCGAAGGGTGGATCACGATGCCGACGAAATCGTCGTACCAGCGCAGGCCGCCCGGCAGGTGCAACACCGGCAGCACGGCCTGCGCCGCCACGGCGAGTGCGACCTCGTCGGTGATCGCGAAACCATGGGCGCCATGAAATTCCTTGTCGCGCAGGAACTCCGCCGCCAGACGGCGCAGGCGCTCCACATCGCGTCCGTCGCGGTCGGCAAGAAAGGGGTAGCGCAGCAGCGTAGCGTGCCACGCCGCATCGGGGATCGGAGGCGGGGCGCGCAGCCTGCGCAGCCAATCGAACATCAGCGCAGGTCGACGCGCTGCGCGCCCGCGCTCGACAGGCACAGCAGCTGCGCGCGGGCCGGATGCGCCTTCAGGTCCCAGTCGCTCAGCACGATGCGCTCGAGGCCATCGCCGAGCGAGTGGGTCGCCGGCCGGTGCGTGTGGCCGTGGATCAGCGTCGTCGCGCCAGCTTGCCGCAGCCAGGCGCGCGCGGCGTCGGCATCGACATCGGCCCAGACCATGCCGGGGCTGCGCTTGCGGTCCTCGCTCTGCGCGCGCATCGAACGGGCGAGGGCGCGGCGCTGCGCCAGCGGACGCGCGAGGAATGCCTCCTGCCAACCGGGGCTACGCACCTCGGCGCGAAAGCGCAGGTACTCGGTGTCCTCGAGGCAGAGAAGATCGCCGTGGCTCAGCAGCCAGCGCCTGTCATGCAGGGCCAGCACCGTCGGGTCGTCGAGCAGCTGCATGCCGCATTGCGCGGCAAAGGCGGGGCCGACCAGGAAGTCGCGGTTGCCGTGCATGAAGAACAGCGGCCGGCGCGCGCCGGCCTCGCGCAGCAGCTCCGCGCATTGCGCCTCGAAGCCGGGTTCGGCAGCCGCGTCGTCGCCGACCCAGACCTCGAACAGATCCCCGAGGATGAAGATCGCGTCCGCCGGCGTGGTCTGCAGATAGCCGCGCCATACCTCGATGGTCGCCGGGTCCGAGGACTGCAGGTGGAGGTCGGAAATCAGATCGACCGTGCGCCACGCCGCGGGAGCCACGAGCTCGGCGAAGGCCGTCATCTTCAGCCTTTGACGACAGCCTTCTCGATGACCACGTCTTCCAGCGGCACGTCGTCGTGGAAGCCCTTGCGGCCCGTCTTCACGGCCTTGATCTTGTCGACCACTTCCTTGCCGCCGACCACCTTGCCGAACACTGCATAACCCCAGCCCTGCGCCGAGGGCGCGGTGTGGTTGAGGAAGCCGTTGTCGGCCACGTTGATGAAGAACTGGGCCGTGGCCGAGTGCGGCGCGCTGGTGCGGGCCATGGCCACCGTGTAGTTGTCGTTCTTCAGGCCGTTGCTGGCCTCGTTCTGGATCTCGGCGCCCGTCGGCTTTTGCGACATGCCCGGCTCGAAGCCGCCGCCTTGCACCATGAAGCCCGGGATGACGCGGTGGAACACCGTGTTGTCGTAGTGGCCCTTGGTCACGTAGGCGAGGAAGTTCTCGACCGTCTTGGGCGCCTTGTCCTGGTCCAGTTCGAGCGTGATGACGCCTTGGTCCTTGATGTGCAGTTCGACTTGGGGGTTGCTCATGAGGGCTCCTTGTTGATTGGCTTACTTCGCCACGGTGGCGGATTGAATGGTGACGCTTTCGAGAGGCACGTCTTGCATGCCGCCCTTGTTGCCCGTGCGCACGGCGCGGATTTTGTCGACCACCTCGGTGCCCGCGACCACCTTGCCGAAGACGGTGTAGCCGTGGCCGTCGGGATTGGGGGCGTTGAGCATCGCGTTGTCCTTCACGTTGATGAAGAACTGCGAGGTCGCGGAATTCGGATTGGCGGTGCGGGCCATCGCGATCGTGTACTTGTCGTTCTTCAGGCCGTTGCTTGCCTCCAGCGGAATCGGCGCGCGGGTGGGCTTCTGCTTCAGCTCGGGCGTGAAGCCGCCGCCCTGGATCATGAAGCCGTCGATCACGCGGTGGAACACAGTGCCGTCGTAGTGCTTGTCCTGCACGTACTGCAGGAAGTTCTCGACGGTCTTGGGTGCCTTGTCGGGTGCGAGCTCGACCACGATGTCGCCGGCCGAAGTGGCGAGCTTGACGCGCGGCGCAGCTTGTTGCGCCCAGCCGGCGCTTGCCAGGCTCAGCGTCGAGACGAGGATCAGTGCCGCGCGACGGGAAAGGATGTGCATGGTGAAGAAGTAGGACGGACTGGAAAAGACAACGAACGCCGGGCAGGGCGCGGACAGGCAGCGGGCTAGCGGCGCACCGGCTTGCGGGCTTCGGCCGGCGCGGCGGGCAGCGAACTGCTGCCCGGCGCGCTGAACAGCTGGCGGATCAGCGCGAGCTTGGGTGCGATGCTGGTGTTGCCTGCCTCGAGCTGCTGCGCTCGGCCGTAGGACTGGCCGGCGAGGCGCGCGTAGACGTCACCCAGGTTCTCGTGCGCGGTGGCGTAGTTCGGATTGAGCTTGATCGCCATCTCGAGCGCCGCGCGCGCCTTGTCGAACTGGCTCTGGCTGGCGTAGAGCGCCGCCAGGTTGTTGTAGGGCTCGGGCAGTTCGGGGAAGTCCTGGGTGAGCTGCGTGAAGGCCGTGACCGCCTCGGCCTGCTTGCCCTGTTCGGTCAGGATCACGCCGCGCAGGAAGCGCATCTGCGGATCACGCGGCTTGCTGGCGATGTAGGCATCGGCCTTGGCCAGCGCCTCGGCAGCCTTGCCCTGGCGCAGCAGGGTGTTGACGTCGAGGTAGTCGTCGGCGTGTGCCGCGACTGCGGCAAAGGCGAGCAGGAGAACCGACAGGAAGCGCGGGATGAAGGAGGGGGAAGGGGCAGCGGCGTGCTTCATGAGCCTCGAGAGATGGAGGGGAACGCGGGCCTCGAAAACACCCGGGAAAATAACGGAACCGGCCGTTTATACTGACGCGGGATTGTAGCCGAGGGGCTCCGTTCATCCCCTCGTTGCCATAGCATCCTCACCCCTGAAAAAATCTGTGTCGCTCGCCCTGTCGCGCGGGCGAATTCCGGCATTCCCCTGTCTCATGAGCCTTCGCATCTACAACACGCTGTCGCGTGAACTGGAGGATTTTTCTCCTCTGCAACCCGGTCGGGTGCGCATGTACGTGTGCGGAATGACGGTGTACGACTACTGCCACCTCGGCCATGCGCGTTCGATGGTGGCCTTCGACGTGGTGCAACGCTGGCTCAAGGTCTCGGGCTTCGCGGTCGAGTACGTGCGCAACATCACGGACATCGACGACAAGATCATCCGGCGCGCGGTCGAAAACGGCGAAAGCATCCGCACGCTCACCGACCGCATGATCCAGGCGCTGCACGAGGACGCCGACGCGCTGGGCATCGAACGGCCCACGCACGAGCCGCGCGCCACCGAGTACGTGCCGCAGATGCTCTCGATGATCGCCACGCTGGAGCAGAAGGGCCTGGCCTACCGCTCCACCAATGGCGACGTCAACTACGCCGTGCGCAAGTTCCCGGGCTACGGCAAGCTCAGCGGAAAGTCGCTGGACGAGCTGCATGCAGGCGAGCGCGTGGCCGTGCTGGACGGCAAGGAGGATCCGCTCGATCCGGTTTTGTGGAAGAGTGCCAAGCCCACGGAGCCCGAGGAAGCCAAGTGGGCCAGCCAGTTCGGCCCCGGGCGCCCGGGCTGGCACATCGAATGCTCGGCCATGGCCTGCCAGTTGCTCGGCGAGACCGTCGACATCCACGGCGGCGGCATGGACCTGCAGTTCCCGCACCACGAGAACGAGATCGCGCAGAGCGAAGGCGCGACCGGCAAGCCGCTGGCCCGCACCTGGATGCACAACGGCTTCATCAACATCGACGACGAGAAGATGTCCAAGAGCCTGGGCAACTTCTTCCTCATCCGCGACGTGCTGAAGCAGTTCGATGCCGAGACGATCCGCTTCTTCGTCGTGCGCGCGCACTACCGCAGCCCGCTCAACTACAGCGATGTGCACCTTGACGATGCGCGCGCCTCGCTCAAGCGGCTCTACACGGCGCTGCACCTGGTGGCGCCGGCCGAGGTCGCGATCGACTGGGCCGACCCGCATGCGGCACGCTTCAAGGCTGCGATGGACGAGGACTTCGGCACGCCCGAAGCCGTGGCGGTGCTTTTCGACCTGGCCGGCGAAGTGAACCGGACGAAGTCGGCCCAGGCCGCCGGCTTGCTGAAGGCGCTGGGCGCCTGCCTTGGTCTGCTGCAGGCCGACCCCCAGGCCTTCCTGCAGGCTGGCAGCGCCCTCGACGACGCCTCGATCCAGGCCCTCATCGCGCGCCGTGCCGAGGCCAAGGCGGCGAAGAACTTCGCCGAGGCCGATCGCATCCGCGGCGAGCTGCTGGCGCAGGGCATCGTGCTCAAGGATTCGCCGACCGGCACCACCTGGACTACCGTCAAGTGAGGGCATGAGAACCGCAATGCCTGCCGCCAAGAAGTCCCCCATCCTCGACATCCACACGCCCCCCTACTGGGAAGAGGCCTGCAAGCACCTCGCGAGGAAAGACCGCGTCATGAAGCGGCTGATCCCTCAGTTCGGCGACGCCTGCCTGGAATCGCGCGGCGACGCCTTCACCACGCTGGCACGCAGCATCGTGGGCCAGCAGATCTCGGTGAAGGCCGCCCAGTCGGTGTGGGACCGCTTCGCCAACCTGCCGCGCAAGATGACGCCGGCGAACGTGCTCAAGCTCAAGGTCGACGACATGCGCGCGGCCGGCCTGTCGGCGCGCAAGGTCGAGTACCTGGTCGACCTGGCGCTGCACTTCGATTCCGGCACCGTGCACGTCGATGCCTGGGAAGACATGTCGGACGAGATGATCATCGCGGAGCTGGTCGCGATCCGCGGCATCGGCCGCTGGACCGCCGAGATGTTCCTGATCTTCCACCTGATGCGCCCCAACGTGCTTCCGCTGGACGACGCCGGGCTGATCACCGGCATCAGCCGCAGTTATTTTTCGGGCGATCCGGTCAGCCGCAGCGATGCGCGCGAGGTGGCCGTCGCCTGGGCCCCTTATTGCAGCGTCGCGACTTGGTATATTTGGCGATCGCTCGACCCCCTGCCGGTGGTCGCATACTGACAAGAGGAGAAGACGTTGGCGAAACGAACCTTTCTCGACTTCGAGCAGCCCGTCGCGGAGCTCGAATCCAAGATCGAAGAGCTGCGCTATGTGCAGACCGAATCGGCGGTCGACATCTCGGAAGAGATCGACCAGCTCGGCAAGAAGAGCCTTCAGCTCACCAAGGAAATCTACAGCGACCTGACGCCCTGGCAGATCACCAAGATCGCCCGGCATCCGGAGCGCCCCTACACGCTGGACTACGTCCACGAGATCTTCACGGACTTCGTCGAGCTCCACGGAGACCGCCACTTCGCGGACGACCTCTCCATCGTCGGCGGCCTCGCCCGCTTCAATGGCACCCCCTGCATGGTGCTGGGCCATCAGAAGGGCCGCGACACCAAGGAGCGCACCGCGCGCAACTTCGGGATGAGCAAGCCCGAGGGCTACCGCAAGGCACTGCGGCTCATGAAGACGGCCGAGAAGTTCAAGCTGCCGGTCTTCACCTTCGTCGACACGCCGGGTGCCTACCCGGGCATCGACGCCGAGGAGCGCGGCCAGTCCGAAGCCATCGGCCGCAACATCTTCGAGATGGCGCAGCTCGAGGTGCCGGTGATCGTCACCATCATCGGCGAGGGCGGCTCGGGCGGCGCGCTCGCCATCTCGGTCGGCGACCAGGTGCTGATGCTGCAGTACTCGGTCTACTCGGTGATCAGTCCCGAAGGCTGTGCCTCCATTCTCTGGAAGACCAGCGACAAGGCCCAGGAGGCGGCCGACGCGCTGGGCATCACTGCGCACCGGCTCAAGGCGCTGGGCCTGGTCGACAAGATCGTCAACGAGCCGGTCGGCGGCGCGCACCGCGACCACCGGCAAATGGCCGCCTTCCTGAAGCGCGCGCTCAACGATGCCTTCCGCCAGGTTGCCGATCTGCGGCCGAAGGAACTGCTCGACCGGCGCTACGAGCGCCTGCAGAGCTACGGCCGTTTCGCCGACACCAAGGCCGAGAGCGCCAAGTAGTCCGCGGCCCGAGGAAGGGCTGCCCCATGACCGATGGAGAATCCCGCCGCCCTCGCGCTTGCGTCCTGGGCGGCGCCGCTGCCGCTCGGCATCGCTTACAGCGGCGGTGCGGACTCCACCGCATTGCTGCATGCGGCCGCGGGCCTCTGGCCAGGCCAGGTGCAGGCATTGCACGTGCATCACGGCCTGCAAGCGGCGGCCGACGATTTCGAATCCCATTGCCTCGCGACCTGCCAGGCCTTGGGCGTGCCGCTGCACGTGGGCCGCATCGATGCTCGGCATGCGCCCGGCGAGAGTCCTGAAGATGCGGCGCGGCGGGCCCGCTATGTCACGCTCGCGGCGCTGGCGCGGGCGCACGGGCTGGGCGATGTCGCGCTGGCCCAGCATGCCGACGACCAGGTCGAGACCATGCTCATCGCGCTCAGTCGCGGCGCCGGCCTCGACGGACTGGCCGGCATGCCGCGCCAGATGCAGCGGCATGGCGTGAATTTCCATCGGCCGCTGTTGGAAGTGCAGGCAATCGCGCTGCGCGAATGGATCGCACGCAGCGGAACTGCCCACGTCGACGATCCCAGCAACGCCGACCTGCGCTACACGCGCAACCGGATCCGGCTGCAACTGCTGCCCGCGCTCGCCGCGACGCTGCCGCAGTTCCGCGAAACCTTTGCGCGCTCCGCCCGCAACGCCGCCAGAGCCTCGCGGCTGCTGGCCGAGGTCGCCGCTTCGGACATCGCGGCCGCAGGCTCGCCGCCCGCCCTGGCTGTCTTGCGTACCCTGCCACGCGAGCGGCTCGCCAACGTGCTGCGCCACTGGCTCAAGCGCGAGCACGACGCCGTGCCCAGCGAAGCCCAGCTCGAGCAGCTGCTCGACCAGATCGAGGCCTGCAGCACTCGCGGGCACCGCATCCGTCTCAAGGTTGCGGACGGTTACGTCCAGCGCGAGGGCGACGTCCTGCGTTGGTACAATGCCCGGCCTCCGTCGCAGCCTGCAGCCTTGCGCTGAAAGAACAACCAGGCATACGACAGGGCCCGGACGCCGGCATTGCGCAGGCATCCGAATCCTTCTCCTTGACTTCACCCATGGCATTGATCGTTCACAAATACGGCGGCACGTCGATGGGCTCGACCGAGCGCATCAAGAATGTCGCCAAGCGCGTTGCCAAGTGGGCACGCGCCGGCCACCAGATGGTCGTGGTCCCGAGCGCCATGAGCGGCGAGACCAACCGCCTGCTCGGCCTCGCCAAAGAGCTGGCCCCCAGCAAGGTCGACGACGACCACAACCGCGAGCTCGACATGCTGGCCGCCACCGGCGAGCAGGCCTCGTCCGCACTGCTGGCGATCGCGCTGCAGGCCGAGGGCGTGCAGGCCGTCAGCTACGCCGGCTGGCAGGTGCAGGTGAGGACCGACAGCGCCTTCACCAAGGCCCGCATCGAGAGCATCGACGACGAGCGCGTACGCGCCGACCTCGACGCCGGGAAGGTGGTGGTCATCACCGGCTTCCAGGGTGTCGATGACGCCGGCAACATCACCACGCTGGGCCGCGGCGGCAGCGACACCTCGGCCGTTGCGATCGCGGCGGCGATGAAGGCACATGAATGCCTCATCTACACCGACGTCGACGGCGTCTACACCACCGACCCGCGCGTCGAGCCGGATGCGCGCCGCCTGACCACGGTGAGCTTCGAGGAAATGCTGGAGATGGCGAGCCTCGGCTCCAAGGTGCTGCAGATCCGCTCGGTCGAATTCGCCGGCAAGTACCGGGTGCCCCTGCGTGTGCTGTCGAGCTTCACGCCCTGGGACATCGACATCAAGGAAGAGGCCCGCTCGGGCACCCTGATCACATTCGAGGAAGACGAAAACATGGAACAAGCCGTCGTATCCGGCATTGCGTTCAATCGCGACGAAGCCAAGATCTCCGTGATCGGCGTGCCCGACAAGCCGGGCATCGCCTACCACATCCTCGGCGCGGTGGCCGATGCCAACGTCGAGGTCGACGTCATCATCCAGAACCTGAGCAAGGACGGGCGCACCGACTTCAGCTTCACGGTGCATCGCAACGACTACGCCAAGACCGTCGACCTGCTCAAGGAAAAGGTGCTGCCCACCTTGGGCGCGAGCGACATCGTCGGCGACACCAAGATCTGCAAGGTCAGCATCGTCGGCATCGGCATGCGCAGCCACGTGGGCGTGGCCAGCAAGATGTTCCGCGTGCTGAGCGAGGAGGGTATCAACATCCAGATGATCTCCACCAGCGAAATCAAGACCTCGGTCGTGATCGACGAAAAGTACATGGAGCTCGCCGTGCGGGCCCTGCACAAGGCCTTCGATCTCGATCAACCGCCCGCTTAAGCTGGCATAATTGCGGCTTCCTGGAAACGTGACCGAGTGGCCGAAGGTGCTCCCCTGCTAAGGGAGTATGGGGTGTAGAGCCTCATCGAGGGTTCGAATCCCTCCGTTTCCGCCAGGACCCCAAAGCCCCGCCAGACGGGGCTTTTTTACGCCTGCACAAATTGCGAGGCGACATCGCTACAGGGTGCCGCGTGCGTCAGGCAACCCGCACCCCGCAAAATATCCAAAGTACCCGCGACGACGGAATAGGGACATACTGGCCTCACGCCGTCCCAAGCGTCCTGACAACTCGCTTCCGACTCCAGCACCGCGCCTCGGCTGATCCAGAGGAGCCTGCCTTGCGAGACCTCCAATGACCTTTCAGTTCGACGTCCAAGGAGGAGCGATGCCGATGCATCTGCTTCACATGCTGGGCTTGAGCGCCTTGCCGGTTTGCATCACCGACCTGGCCGACATCGAGAAGGTGGCGAGGCTCGAGTCTGCCGGGATGGTGACGGCGACGCTGCCCAAGTGGCGAGAGAGCTGCCGCGCCGTCTGGGCCACCGTTCATTCGGTCACCCCTCGCGGTCACCGGGCGTTGAGCCGCTTCAAGCAGGCCGAGGCCGCGAACGCAAGCTCGCTCTAGGAGGCTGCGGCGGAAGGAATCGTGTGAGCGATCGAGGTTCCCGTCGTGGCCACGGTGGGCTCGGTCAGGGCCATGAGCACGTCCGCGTACCAGGCGCAATTGAGCCCGAGCGATTCGTCCTGCACGAGGTCACGCGTGCGCATGTCCATGCGCGTGGAGTGCACCCCCAGCAGCTGCCAGGGTAGCTGCGACCGGTCTGCGCTGGTGCCGTGGCTGCGCCGCAGCACCGGGGCGCCGCTGCTGCCTCGATGGGTCCGGGCGTCCGTCAGAAAGTAGCCCTGCTGCTGGAAGCGCACGCCGAAGGCCGAGGCAATGGATGCGCTTCGAACCACGGGCAGATGGTGCACCGTGTCGTGAAAGCCCAGTGGGAAGCCGACGATGACCAGCGCGTCTCCGACCTCTGCCAGATCACCGGAGGGTTCGAGGTGCTCGGGTCCGAACGCGTGCAGGATGCTGGAGCCGGGCAAGTTGCCGACGTCGATCTCGATGGCGGCCACGTCCACGTCGCCGGCACTGTCGGCGGCCTGGCGCCATTGGCTCAGGCCCTCGCGGTACAGCGGCACCGAGACTGCCGCGTAGCGTGTCAGGTTGAGCGCGTCGGTATGCACTTCGACCTCGATCCGGTCGGGGAAGTGGCTGCTCGTTTCATCGGCAAGTACATGACGGCTGGTGACCAGGAACAGCCGCCCATCGCGGCGAAAGAAAAAGCCGCTGGCACCGGACAGGGAGTAAGGCCCCAGGAAGGTGCTGACGCGCGTCGTGGTCAGGAGCGCGGCTTCCGTTGCGCTGCGCGGCGCGGCCGGGGCAGTTCCCGCGAGCACGGCGCGCATGCGGGCAATCTCGCGCTCGAAGGTGGCAAGCACCTGCTCGGAGAGCGGGACGGGCTGCATCACCGTACGCGCGGCCTCGGCATGCGCCTCGAACGAGCGCACCAGCTGAGCGTGGGAGGCGACGGGCAGCGCCTCCAGCAGTGCGGGAAGGAGGGCATCGATCGCGAGCAGGCTTCCCTTGAGCTCGCAGATGCGCTCGCTGGCATCTTGCAGGTTCTTCATCGCGTGCGCCTTCCAAAAAAGAAACGCGGTCAAGCCGCGTTCTCGAGACAGGAGCTGCCGCCGACCCCGCCAGGGTGGCGACGATCAGGTGCAGCGCAAATGTGGGAGGACGGGACCTCCTTGGCGCCATGCCGGTACGGCGCAGTGTACGCCGCAGAGCCGCACGCACGCGTTCGCGGGGTCAGGCTTCGCGCGCGCCTCGCAATGCAATTGCTCGCTGCGCGCCGCGGGCCGATCGGTCCGCTTTAGCGGCCCGGCCAGCGACCAAATCGCTCGTAGATGGCCGACTTGAGCCGCTTGATCTCCATCAGCGCATCCAGCTTCGGTGCTTCCTTGCCCGAAAGGATTGCCGCGATATGGCCGGTGACGTCCCTGGAGGCCTGCGCTTCGCATGCGCAGCGCGCCAGCTCCTTCTGGCGCTCATGGGGCCCCAGTGGGGCAAAGTCCTGCATCAGCGCTTCGCTGACGCGCAACGATGCGGCCGCGGCGGCCAGGCTCATCTGGATGGCTGCGCGCACGCGATTGCCGAAGTCGTTTTCCTCCTCGATGCGCGATTCGGCCTCCTGCATCGCGGGCGGCAGGCAGCCGATATCGGTCGGTGCGAAGTACGGAACGGCAGCGGTCAGGTGGCTGCGCGCCTCGATGACTTCTTCGATGAGCGCGCGCGCCTTCTCAACTGTCTCAAGGTCCGGTGATTCCATGGCAACTCCTCCAGGTCCTCAATGTTGTACCCGACGAAGTGTCGTTGTTGCCAAAGGAAGCTCAGGCCTGCAGGCGCGAGAAATGCACCCGCGTTGTTAAATCCTCGACGCTTGCGGAGAGCGAGTCCGGAGCACGAAACCGCCGCGGCGGTCGGTATTGATACTTTCCACTTCGGCTGAGCCGGGCGCATCGCATCTCTGCGGTTCAGGGCGTGACGGACCGCGCCCCGAGCATGCTGCTGGCAATGGACTGCGCGGTGTTGATGGAATCCGTCAGGCCCAGGTGGCCGTGGCCCACCGCCAGCCACAGCCCGGCCCGTCCGGCTGCCGGGCCGATGATCGGCACCGAGTCGGGCATGCAGGGCCGGTGACCCATCCACTGCGTCGCCTGCAGGTCGTCCAGGCCTTCGAAGGTCTCCCGCGCGATGCGCTCCAGGATCGCGGCACGGCGCGGGTCCGGCGGGCGCTCCAGGCCTCCGATCTCCACCGTGCCGCCCACGCGCAGACCCTCTTCCATCGGCGTCACGAAGATCTTGCGGTCGGCCAGCACCACGGTGCGCGAGACCGTGCCGTGCCCGCCCTGAAACTGCACGTGGTAGCCCCGCTGGCTCTCCAGCGCCAGGTGCACGCCCAGAGGGTCCAGCAGCCGGCGCGACCAGGCACCGGCGGCCACCACCACTTGGTCGAAGCAGTCCCCGGCGCCGTCGGTCGCGCCTGCCGTGGCGAGGCGCCAGCGCCCGCCTTCAAGCGGCGTCATCGCGCGCACCTCCTCGCGCCGCAGCAGGCCGCCGCGCGCGGTCAGGGCACGCACCATTGCCTGCACATACCGGAAGGGATTGACGATGGTCGCATGGTCGGCGACGAACATGCCGATGCGGTAGCGCTCGCCCACGTGCGGTTCCAGCGCAAGGATGCCCTCGCGGTCCAGCTGTGTGGATGGGTAGCCGTAGTGCTGGCGCATGCGCCAGCCGGCGGCGTCCTTGGCCAATGCGCGGGCGTCGGGGTAAAGGTGCAGGTGGCCGCGGCGCACGAAGAGCTCCGGCACGCCGAGTTCGCGCGCCAGCGCTTCGTGGCGATCGACGGCCCCCGTGTGCAGCGCCGCCAGCTTGGCGGCCGAGAGCGCGACCCGCGACGGCTGGGCGGAGGCGACGAAGCGCATCAGCCAGGGCGCCGCCTTCGGCAAATAGGACAAGGGCAGATGCAGCGGGCTTTCTTCGTCCAGCAGCATCTGCGGCACGGACGACAGGATGCCGGGCATGGCCAGCGGCGCCACCGAGCCGGGGCTGATCGCGCCCGAGTTGCCGTAGCTGCAGCCATGACCGGGCTCGTCGCGGTCGATCAGCGTGACGGCCGCGCCGCGCTTGCGCAGTGCCAGGGCGATGCAGCTGCCGACCACGCCGGCGCCGACGACGGCGACGCGCAATTCAGATGGCAGCATGGAGTTGGCGGATGAAAGGCAAAAGCCGCACTCTAGTACGTGGCACATCGCTTTGCCAGCCTGCACGCGGTGAGCGTCGAGGTGCACGTGGGCTCGCGGCTGCCGGCGTACTGTGGCGCGGCCGCTCGCGCTCTCGTGGCGGCGGCGCTGACCAATCGCGCGGGGAAGCCGATCGGTGCCGTCAACGTCGCGGTGCCTTCACCGCGCCAGTCGCTGGCGGAGGTGCTGCGCCGCGGGATGTGCCGCAATTGCTGAGGACGGTGCGGCAGATCGACTGGGAGCTGGCCCAGCTCCAAGGGGGCGCACGGGCTCAGCGGCTGCTTGAGTCCTTGCAGGTGTCGAGCAGTGCGATCGAGTGCTCGACCCGTCGCGCGATCTCTTCGTGCAGTGCCTTCGGTGCCCTGCTGGTGACCAGCAGGAACAAGTAGCCGGTGCCGAGCACCGACACAAGCCCGGTCATCAGCTCTGAAGCGGTCAAGACGTCCATCTGAGGGGTCCTTGGAGTAGGTGGCAGCTCGGGGGGAGCGGGCACGCAGTCTCTCATTGGGCGGGCCTCCTCTCAATACGCCATTTGGAGGAGAAAACAAGGCCAGGAACGCGGCGTTGTCCTACTTGACCTGCAGCCCATCCAGCGACGGATCCGCGGGCGGCACCGCAAGCTTCATGTCGCGCATCGTCCTGACCAGCAGTTCGGCGACCATCAGGTTTCGATGGCGCTTGCTGTCGGCCGGAATCACATGCCAAGGGGCGTAGCTGCTGGAGGTGCCGCGCAGCGCCTGCTCGTAGGCACGCTGGTAGACGTCCCACTTCTTGCGCACCTCCAGGTCGTCGAGGCGGAATTTCCAGCGCTTGCCCGGGTCGTCGACGCGTGCCTGCAGGCGCTCGCGCTGCGTCTTCTTGCTGATGTGCAGCATGCACTTGACGACAACGGTGCCGGTTTCGACGAGCAGGCGCTCGAAATCCTGGATCTGCGCGTAGCGGCGGCTCAGCTCCGCCTTGTCGATCCAGCCTTCGACCCAGGGCACCAGCACGTCCTCGTAGTGGCTGCGGTTCCACACCATGATCTCGCCGCCGCGCGGCACATTGGCATGGCAGCGCCACAGATAGTCGCGGGCGCGCTCGTCCTCGCTCGGGGCCTTGTAGGCCGTCACGCGCACGCCGAGGGGCGAGGTGCGCGAGAAGACCCAGCGGATGGTGCCGTCCTTGCCGCTGGTGTCCATGCCCTGCAGCACCAGCAGCACCTTGCGCCGGCCCTCGGCATGGAGCAGGTTCTGCAGCTCGTCGAGCTCGCCGGCCAGTTGGTCGAGCCGCTCCAGCTGGGCCTCCTGGTCGCCTTCCAGGAAGGGCGAGTCGGCGGGGTCGATGCTCCCGAGCTTGAACTTGCTGCTGCTGACGCGGTACTTCTTGAAGCTGGCCATTCGCGACGAGTCCTTGTTGTTGGCAATGGGCCCGAGGGTACGCGATGTTCAGTCTTCGTCGGGTTCCAGCGAGGCGCTCCAGCGGTTGTCCCAATCCACATGCCGGGCCTGGTCGAGGTCGCGTCGGTCGCGCTTGGTCGGGCGGCCCTGCACGATGCTGAGCGCCGGCTCGCTGCCCATGCGCCGCTGCTCGCGCGCGGCTGCCTGCGCGGCCAGGCTCTCGGGCGTCTCCTCGTAGAGCTGCTGTGCCACCGGCGCCGGCCCGCGCTGGCCGCTCAGGCCCCGCACCCGCACGATGCGGTCGAGCCCGCCGCCGACCCGCAGCGCGACCAGGTCGCCGGCCTTCACCTCGCGCGAGGCCTTCGCCACCTCGCCGTTGATCTGCACGCGGTTTTTTCCGATCTCGTCGGCAGCCAGGGTGCGCGTCTTGAAAAAGCGTGCGGCCCAGAGCCATTTGTCGATGCGCAGGCGGTCCATGTCTCCGTGTGGGTGGGGTTTCAGCGATTGTCGCCGGCCAGCGGCAGTTGCACTACGGCATCGAGCCCGTCGCGCTGTCCGCCGATTTCCCGGTTGTCCAGGGCGATGCTTCCGCCCAGTGCGAGCACGATTTCGCGGCAGATCGCCAGCCCAAGCCCGGAGCCGCTGACGACGTCGCCCGCTGCGAAGGGCGCGAACAGGCGCTGGCGCAGTTCGTCGGGGATGCCGGCGCCCCGGTCGCTCACGACGAAGACGGCAGTCCCGTTCTGGGCGCCTACGCGCACCACCAGCGCACCGCCGGGCGGGCTGTGCTTGATGGCGTTATGCAGCAGGTTGCGCGCCAGCTCCTGCAGCATCCAGCGGTGCGCACGGACGAGCACCGGCGAGGAGCCGGCCGAGAGCTCCACGTCCAGCGCCTTGTCGGCCATCAGCGGCGACAGGTCGAGCGCGACCTGGCGCACCGCGCCGCCCAGGTCCAGCACCTGCGAATCGGGCTGCTGGCGCAACTGCTCCACCTTGGCGAGCGACAGCATCTGGTTGGCCAGCGTGGTGGCGCGCTCCACCGTGTCGCTGATCTCGGCGAGCGCCTCGCCGGTCGGCACGTCGCCGCGGCGCGCCGACTGCACCTGGGCCTTGAGCACGGCCAGCGGCGTGCGCAGCTGGTGCGCGGTGTCGCGCACGAAGCGCTTCTGGTGGTCCAGCACCCGCTGCAGCCGCCCCATGACCTCGGTGGTGGCATCGACCAGCGGGCGCAGCTCGCGCGGCGTGTCGGGCGCATCGATGGGCGAGAAGTCGTCGGGCGCGCGCCCTTCGATCAGCTCGCCCAGGTGGCGCACCGGCCGGGTGGCGCGCTGCACCACGAACACGGTCACGCCGGCAATCACGGCCAGCAGTACGAGCTGGCGCCAGAGCATGTCGACCAGCAGCTTGCGCACCAGTGTCTCGCGCAGTTCCAGCGTTTCGGCCACCTGCACCACGGCCATGCCGCGCCCCCGCGCGCTGGCCACCGGCTGCAGCAGCACGGCCACCCGGACCGGTTGACCGCGAAAGCGCGCGTCGTAGAAGTCCACCAGGGCCGCATAGGGCGGCCGGTCGGGCAGCTGGCCGCGCCAGAAGGGCAGCTCGGCGAAGCCGGAGATCATCTCGCCGCCGAGCGTGGAAACCCGATAGAAGATCTTGCTCTGGTTGTCGGCCTCGAACGCTTCCAGCGCGGAGTAGGGGACGATGGCGCGCAGCAAGGCCTGCGCGTCGTAGCCTTCGACGTCGAGCTGCTCGCCGATGGTCTTGGCCGAGGCGAGCAGGGTCCGGTCGTAGGCCGTGGTCGCGGCCGCGAGGCTCTGGCGGTACAGGCTCACGCTGTTGATCACGATGAACAGCGCGACCGGCACCAGGATGCCGGTGAGCAGCCTGGCGCGCAGCGAGACGGCCCGCGTCACGGTTCTTCGCGCAGCAGGTAGCCCAGGCCGCGCAAGGTCATCAGCGCCGCGCCGGTGCCGGCGAGCTTCTTGCGCAGGCGATACACCACCACCTCGACGGCCTCGTATTGCACTTCGGTCTCGCCGGGGAAGACCAGCTCGAACAGGCGCTCCTTTGCCACCGCATGGCCAGGCTTCACCATCAGCGCCTTGAGCAGGGCGAGCTCGCGCGGCGTCAGCTCCAGCACCTGGGCGCGGTGGTAGATGGCGCCGTTGTCGGGCTCGTAGCGCAGGCCGCCGACCTGCTGCGGGTTGTGCGCGGCATCCGGCGCGGCACTCTGATGGCGACGATGCAATGCGCGGATGCGCGCCTCGAGTTCGTCGAGGTCGAAGGGCTTGGGCAGGTAGTCGTCGGCGCCCGTGTTGAGGCCCACCACGCGATCGCCCACGGTGCCGCGCGCGGTCAGCAGCAGCACCGGCGTGCGCAGGCCTTGCGCGCGCCCCTGCGCCAGCACCTGCAGCCCGTCGACGTTGGGCAGGCTGAGGTCCAGCGCGACCACGTCGGGGTCGAGCGCGCGCCACTGCGTCAGCGCCTGCGCGCCGTCCCCGCACAGGCGCACGTCGATCATGCGACGGCCGAGCGAACGCTGCAGCGTGGTCTGCATCGAGGGATCGTCTTCAACTAACAGCAGCTTCATGCCCGGAATTTCGGTGTTTACCCCAGTGTGCAGGACAGCCAACTGACAGCAGGGGCGCGCATCATAGCGGCGTTCCGCCTTTCAGATCCTCCAAGGAGACATGCATGCGTCGAGATACCTTTCTGAAGTCCATGGCCGCGCTGGCCGCCACCGGAGCCCTGCCGCTGTCGGCCTGGGCCGCCCCCAACGTCAAGATGATGATCCCGGCCAACCCGGGCGGTGGCTGGGACACCACCGGCCGTGCACTCGGCAAGGCCTTGACTGACGGCAAGCTGGCCGACACCGTCACCTACGACAACAAGGGCGGTGCCGCCGGCGCACTGGGCCTGGCGCAGTTCGTCAACGGCTCCAAGGGCGACCCGAACGCGCTGATGGTGATGGGCGCCGTGATGCTCGGCGGCATCATCACCGGCAAGCCGCCGGTGAACCTCTCGCAGGCCACGCCGCTGGCGCGCCTGACCAGCGAATACAACGTGTTCGTGCTGCCGGCGAGTTCGCCCCTCAAGACCATGAAGGACGTGGTCGAGCAGCTCAAGAAGGACCCGGGCAGCGTCAAGTGGGGCGGCGGCTCGCGCGGTTCCACCGAGCACATCGCCGCGGCCATGATCGCGCAGAAGGTCGGCGCCGATCCCTCCAAGATCAACTACGTGGCCTTCCGCGGCGGCGGCGAGGCCACCGCCGCCATCCTGGGCGGCAACGTCACCGTGGGCGGCAGCGGCTACAGCGAGTTCGCTCCGTACATCGCCGACGGAAAGATGCGCGCGATCGCCGTGACCTCGGCGCAGCGGCTGCCGGGCATCAACGTGCCCACGCTCAAGGAGCAGGGCATCGACGTCGAGATCGGCAACTGGCGCGGCGTCTACGGCGCCCCCGGCATCACCCCCGAGCAGCGCAAGGCGCTGACCGACATGGTATTGGCCGCGCTCAAGACACCCGCCTGGAACGAGGCGATGAAGAAGAACGACTGGACCCCCGCCGTCCTGGCCGGTGACGCCTTCGCCAAGTTCGTGGACGAGGAGTTCGCGACCTTGCGCGCGACCATGCACAAGTCCGGCATGGTCTGACGCGCTTCGCGCGCGTGGGAGTGCGGCGTGGGGCCGCGCTCCCTTCTTCCTTCGATCACACGTAAGGTCCAGAACAATGTCCAACATCGACCCCACTGCGAGTGGGCACGTGCCGCTCGAACCCGATCCCAGGCCACCCGCGGTCTGGCCCCAGACCCTGGTCGGCGCCGGCGTTCTCCTCACCGGCCTGGCACTGGCCTACGGCGCGATCGGCATCTCGTCGGACGCAGGCTACGGCGGCGTCGGGCCCAACTTCCTGCCCTGGCTGGTGTCGGTGGCGCTCACCCTCTGCGGCGCCTGGATCATCTGGGAATCGCGCACCGGCGGCTTCCGCGACATGGAGGCCCCTTCGGACGGACCTGCCTACTGGAGCGGCCTGGCCTGGGTCTCGGCCGGCTTGTTGCTCAACGCGGCGCTGATCACCACCATCGGCTTCATCCTGAGCTGCACTCTGTGCTACCTGCTCGCCGTGCAGGGGCTGCGGCGCTCGAAGGGGCAGGGCGGTGTGAATTCGCCGCGCACCTGGCTCATCGACATTCTGACGGGCCTGCTGATCTCGGCCCCGGTCTATTGGATGTTCACCAAGTTCCTCGCCATCAACCTTCCAGGCCTGACCGCCTCGGGCTGGATCTGACATGGACATCTTCAATGCATTGCTGCAGGGCTTCGCCGCCGCGATCACGCCCGCGAACCTGCTCTGGTGCCTGGTGGGCTGCGCCCTCGGCACCGCCGTAGGCGTGCTGCCCGGCATCGGTCCCGCGGTGGCGGTCGCCATGCTGCTGCCGATCACCGGCAAGGTCGACATCACGGCCTCGATGATCTTCTTCTCGGGCATCTACTACGGCGCCATGTACGGCGGCTCGACCACCTCCATCCTGCTGAACACGCCCGGGGAGACGGCCAGCATGGTGACGGCGATGGAAGGCAACAAGATGGCCAAGAGCGGCCGGGCCGGGGCCGCGCTGGCAACCGCCGCGATCGGCTCCTTCGTCGCCGGGACCATCGCCACCGTCATCGTCACGCTGTTCGCGCCCTACGTCGCGGAGTTCGCAGTCAAGCTGGGTCCGCCGGAGTATTTCCTCTTGATGGTGCTGGCCTTCACCACCGTGAGCGCGGTGCTGGGCAAGAGCACGCTGCGCGGGATCACGGCGCTGTTCATCGGCCTGGCGGCGGGCTGCATCGGCCTCGACCAGATCTCCGGCCAGGGGCGCTACACCGGCGGAATTCCCGAACTGCTCGACGGCATCGAGATCGTGCTGGTCGCGGTCGGCCTGTTCGCGGTGGCGGAGGTGCTCTACGCGGTGCTCTACGAAGGTCGGGTGATCGAGACGCAGAACAAGCTCAGCCGCGTCCACATGACCGCCCGCGACTGGCGCCGTTCGATTCCGGCCTGGCTGCGCGGCACCGCCATCGGGACGCCCTTCGGCTGCATCCCGGCCGGCGGCACCGAGATCCCGACTTTCCTGAGCTACGCGACCGAGAAGAAGCTGGTGAAGGACCCCAAGGACAAGGCGGAGTTCGGCAGCCGCGGCGCGATCGAGGGTGTCGCCGGCCCCGAGGCCGCCAACAACGCCACCGTGACCGCCGCGCTGATCCCGCTGCTCACGCTCGGCATCCCCACCTCGAACACCACGGCCATCCTGCTGGGCGCCTTCCAGAACTACGGCATCCAGCCGGGGCCGCAGCTCTTCACCACCTCGGCCGCGCTGGTGTGGGCCCTGATCGCCTCGCTCTATATCGGCAACGTGATGCTGCTGGTGCTGAACCTGCCGATGGTGGGCCTGTGGGTCAAGCTGCTCAAGATCCCGAAGCCGCAGCTCTACGCCGGCATCCTGATCTTCGCCACGGTGGGCGCCTACGGCATGCGCCAGAGCGCCTTCGACCTGGTGCTGCTCTACGTGATCGGCGTGCTGGGCGTGGTGATGCGCCGCTTCGACTTCCCGACCGCGCCGGTGGTGGTGGGCATGATCCTGGGGCCGCTGGCCGAGGCGCAGCTGCGCAACGCGATGTCGATCGGCGAGGGCAGTGCGGCGGTGTTCTTCCAGCGCCCGATGTCGCTGGTGCTGGTCCTGATCGTGCTGGCGGTGCTGGTGCTGCCGCGCGCCGCCAAGTACATGAGCGACCGCAGGCAACTGCGCGCCGCGGCCGGCTGAGGCCGGCGGCGCGGCGCGCCGCCTCGGCCTACTCGTCGGCGGGCGTCGCTGCCGCCTGCGCGGTGGTGGCGAACCTGCCCGCGCCCTGGACGCGCGCGACTTCCGCGGTGAACTCCGGTCCATGGCGCAGGCGCTGGTACATCGCCACCTTCGCGCGGTAGTGCCCGCGCGCGGGATCGAAGTCGTCGCGATAGGCGCTCTGGCCAAGGCCGGAACGCAGCCACAGGTTCAGGTCGGCCACCGCCTCCGCGCGGCTCAGTCCGCCAGGCTGCGCGTCAGGCGGACCGACGCGGAACTCCTGCGGCGTTCGCGCGTCGGCGGGCGCCGTGGCGATGTAGTCGGCCATCACGGCCGAGCGGCTCAGGGTGCTGGCCGATGGAATCGGAGCGCCGACCCATTGCTCCGGAGGAACCGTCTGCGCAGACACGAAACCGGTGAATGTGACAGCCAAAAAAGCAAGAACTTTTGTATTCATGATGAAATCTCCTCTGCGGGGTGTGCGGGTGCGGAAATCGCATCCATCACGGTCCTTACTGTGATGGGCCATCGTCCCGTGGGCTGTGCGTTAGCGCACAGGTTTTGCACGAGGCCGTCGTCGCGGAGGCCGTGCCATGCCGCCTGATCGCTCCAGCCTGGGCCTGCAGCACATCGCGCTGCTGCAGGGCCTCTCGCGCGAGCGGCTGGAGCAGCTCGCGGCGCGCTGCCGGTGGCAAAGCCTGCCGGCGGGCAAGGCGCTGCTGCTGCGCTCCGAGTGCAAGAGCGATGTCTTCTTTTTGGTTTCCGGCCGGCTGCGGGTGACGATCTACGCAGCCAATGGCCGGCAGGTCACCTTTCGCGATTCGCACGAGGGCGAGCACTTCGGCGATATCTCGGCGATCGACGGCCAGCCGCGCTCGGCCGACGTTGTGACGCTCACGCCCAGCGTGGTCGCCAGCCTCGATCGCGACGCCTTCCTCGCGCTGCTGCGCGAGGAGCCGGCGGTGGCCGAGCGTGTCATGCGCAACCTCACCTCGCTGGTGCGCCAGCTGTCCGAGCGCGTGATCGACCTCAGCACGCTCGGCGTTCAGAACCGCGTCCACGCGGAGCTGCTGCGCCTTGCGCGGGCGGCGGGCATCGAGGGCAACCGGGCGCGGCTGGAGCCGGCGCCGACCCATGCCGAGCTGGCCAGCCAGATCAGCACCAACCGCGAGCAGGTGACGCGCGAGCTCAACGCCCTGCGGCGCGAAGGCCTGCTGGCCAAGGACGGCCGGGCGCTGGTGCTGACCGACGCGCAGCGGCTCGCGCGGATGGTGGAAGAGGTGCGTGGTGCGTAGGCGTCATTGCGCCTTCGCTCCTGCTTTAGCTTTCGCTAGTCAGCCCGCCAGGCCGGCAGCTTCCAACCCGTCAGCATCGCCAGCGCCCGCAGCAGCGTGACCGTGCCCGCCGCGGCCGTTAGTCCGATCCACTGCGGCATCGCCAGCTGATGGGCCAGCACCACCAGCCAGGCCCCGGCGAAGGCGCACAGCGCGTAGGGCCGGTGGTCGCTGAAGGCCCGCGGGATCTCGTTGCAGACGATGTCGCGCAGCACCCCGCCGCACACCGCCGTCACCATGCCCATGAGCACCGCCACGATGGGCGGCATGGCGGCGTCGATCGCGATCTGGGTGCCGCCGGCGGTGAACAGGCCGAGGCCGAGCGCATCGGGCCACTGCATGGCCCTTTCGGTGAGCGCGAAGTGGCGCGAGCGCATGAAGAACATGGCGCCGACGCACAGCGCGAGCAGCACCCAGAGCCAGGTCGCGTGCTGGACCCAGAAGAAGGGCCGGCGGTCGAGCAGCACGTCGCGCAGCGTGCCGCCCCCGAAGGCCGCGAGGCCCGCCACCACGCAGACGCCGACCGCGTCCAGCCGCTTGCGCGCTGCCTCGATCAGGCCCGAGAGCGCGAACGCCAGCGTGGCCGCGGCCTCGATCGCGATCTGGGCGTTGGACAGAAGGAGCACCTGGGACAACTGGAGGCTCGACATGGCGGGGACGGGCAAGACAAGGTGCGTCGATGGTAGTTGGGCCCGTGCTCGCGGCCTTGTGCGCCACGCGCTCGTGCGCTACCCGGAGCCCTGGATTTGCCCGAACACATGGGCACCGAGCGCGGTGCCATGGACTGCCAGATGGGCCCCCAACTGGATGGCCTGCAACAGCTCGGCCGGCGTCAGGTCTTGCGACAGCGCCGTGGCGACGAGCTGCCGTATCGCGTCCGGGTTGAAAGCCGTGAAGCACGCGTGCAATGCAAGTTGCACCAGGCTTCGCTCTGCCGGAGCCAGGCCCGCACCGGGGCGACCTTGCTCGACAAAGTCGAGAAGCACCTCGGCATAGCGAGGGTCGAGCCGTGCGACGGAAGTCAGGCCCAGGGCGTGCGCGGGACCGAGCCTGTTGATGCGGGTCTGGAGTGCTTCGTCGATCGCCGTTGCACTCAAGTCGGCGAACTCGGCCAGGATGTCAGTCGCCTGGCACACGCTGGAAATGCCTTGCACGGCAACCAGGTGCAGCACGTCGAAGATGTCGGCCTGTGTGGCGCCCACCTCGAGTGCCCGCTTCACGTGGGTGTGCAAGCCGGGCTCGTAAAGATGGGAGGAGGAGGAGTCGAGCGCCACATAGATGAGCTCCACCATGCGCTGCGTCAGCGGCCCGGTGCGCGCGGGGTACCCCGCGTAGCGCGCGTACTGCTGCACGAAGGCGGGACACGCCTGCAGCATGGTCTCGGTCCATGGGCGCCAGTAGCCTCGCTCCGCGATGAAGGATTCCTTGATCTGCGCACGGGCGGCATCGGTCATGTCGTCTGGTGTTTTCATCGCGGCTCCTGTGGCGTCGTGCCCCGGCAGGCAAGCGTCTGCCCCGTCAGGTACTGGGCGGCAGATCCGCAGACGAAACGCAGCAACGGGTGCAGTGCGTCGGGGTCCACGCCCCGCGGTACTTCGAGTGCATTGATGCGCAAGGCCCGGCTGCCCCACTCGCAGGCGAGCGTCGAGACCAGCATCCGTGCGGCGGCAGCATCGCCGGCCTCTTGCCACCGAGTGGCCTGGGCGGCTGGCAGCAGCACCGTCAGGCCGGCTTGCCGGGCGTAGCGCGCTGCAAAACCTGCGGCCGCGGCGTGCACGGCCTGCAACAGGCATCCCGCTTCGCAGTGCAGCGGCGACAGGTCGAGGCACGCTGCATAGCGCGGGCCCGCCTCGGATGCATGTGCCACGCCTTGCCACGGTGCGGCGTCTGCGCCGCGGACTTCCAATTGCACTGGCGTGTCGAAGGGCTGTGGGTCCAGCGTGGCCGGCGCGAATGGCTGACTGCCGCCGTAGATGGAAGAGCCGCCATTCACCGCGAGCACCTGCCCACTCAGCGGCCGCGCTCCGGCGCTGGCCAGAAAGTACAGCGCCCGCGCCATTTCCTCCGGCGCCGCCATGCGGCCGAGCGGAATCTTCGCCACTGCGGCTTCGGGCTTGAGTCGACCCGCCCGGATCAGCCCGTCCACCAATTCGGTCCGCACGAATCCGGGGGCCAGCACCGTCACACACCAATCGGGCCGCGCCTTCGCCAGCGCCAGCGTCTGGGCGATGAGTCCTGCCTTGCTCGGGCTGTAGGCGCCGCGCCACGGAATGGCATGCAGGCCCGCGCCCGAGGCCACGTTCACGATGCGCGCCCCGGGCTTGAGCAGTTGGGTACACGCATCGACCACGGCCGCCGGCGCTGCCAGATTGAGCGCGAGCAGGCGACCCATCTGCGCCTGGCCTTGTTCCGCCAGGGGCGTATTGGACGTGTCGGACATCCCGGCGTTGTTGATGATCGCGTCCAGTTCAGGCGTGCCTTCGCGCAGGGATGCGATTTGCTCCGGGTCGGTCAGGTCGACCGTGCGCAGCACATGCGCCACGTGCGTGGCCGAGGCAGGGGAGGGCAGGCTTTGGCCCAGCGGATACAAGGCCTGCTCGTTGTTGTCGACCAGCACGCATTGCCAGCCTGCGCCGGCGAACAGCCGTGCGGTGTCGCGCCCGATGCCGGAAGCAGCACCGGTGATCAGAACCGTGGGCATCTGCCGGTCCCGGGAAGATCAGATGTTGGTCAGCGTGATGCCGCCATCCACCGTCAAGGCCTGCGCCGTGATGAAGCCCGCGTCATCGCTGGCCAGGAAGCAGATGCTGCGTGCGATGTCTTCCACGGTGCCCAGCCGGCCCAGGGGCGTGCGGGCAATGCGGTTGGCATCGCGCTCGGCGTTGCGGTTGCGCTGCGTGCCTTCGGTGGGAACGGCCGACGGGCACACGGCATTGACGCGGATGTTGCGTGCACCCAGTTCTGCTGCCGCGGCGCGGGTGATGCCCAGGACACCCGCCTTGATGCCGGAATAGACCACCGAGTTCGCGGCCGAGCGCATGGCCGCGACCGAGGCCACGTTCACGATCGAGCCGCCGCGCTGCGGGTCCATCACGGCCACCGCCTCCTGCAGGCTCCAGATCACGGACTTGAAGCCCACGTCCAGCATGCGGTCCACCGTCTCCGGCATGATTTCGGGGATCGCCTGGTAGCGCACCCAGGCCGCGTTGTTGACCAGGATGTCGAAGCGCTTGCCCTGCTCGAAAGAGCGCTGGATGGCCTCGCGAATGCCTTCGCGGCTGGCGATGTTCAGCGCGATGCCGATGGCTTGCCCTCCGCGCGACTTGATGTCGTCCACCACGGGCGTCACCAGTTCTTCCTTGAGGTCGTTCACGCAGACGACGGCACCGCGGGCCGCCATCTGGAAGGCGGTTTCGCGGCCGATGCCCGCGCCTGCGCCGGTGATGAGGGCCACGCGGCCGAGCAGATCCTGATTCATTGCTGTTCCTTGGTTCATACAGACCGGATGAAGTCCCGGCCGACCTGGCTGGCGAGCGCACCCGAGCCGAATGCCGCGTCGAATTTCCGCACTTCGCGAAGCGCATAGTGCAAGGGCACTTCCCAGGTAAAGCCCATGCCGCCATGCAGGTGGATGGATTTCTCCAGGACGAAGGCCGCGCTGGCCAGTGCATTGGCCAGCACAGGCTGGGTACCGCGCACGCTGCCGTATTCATCGGCGCCGAGCACGCGCTGGATGCCCGCGTTGGAGGCTTCCTGCAGCAGGCGCATGCGCGCGAGCAGGTGGCGCACCGCCTGCTTGGCAGACAGCGGTCGTCCGAACTGCACCCGGGTGGACATGTACTCGGCCGTGGTGGCCAGGGCGGCTTCGGCGGCGCCGTTGACGAAGCCGGCGATCAGGATGTGGCTGTCGCGCTGCAGCGCCGCGAAGGTGGCGGCATCCAGCTCGGCCAGCACCTTGGCGCTGTCCAGCGCCAGCCACGATTGGGGGTGCTCCGGGTCCAGCGCGCCGTCGTCCTGGATCTCGACGGAGCTCAGGTCGAGCAGGGCGCCACCGCCCTGGCCGTCGGCGACCAGCACCCAGTCGCTGTCCCTGGCGAAGCGAGCCTGCCCGGCGTACCGGTCCTGAAGACTGCCTTCCAATGCCCACGTGGCGACGCGCGCGCCGCTCGTAAGTTCTGCAGCGAGAGGAGACTCGCCCAGCGCCTTGGCGATCAGAATGGTTTCGAGCAGCGGCCACTGCAAGCGCAGCTTGCCCGCTTCGGCTGCGATGGGCAGGGCGAACTCGATGCCCAGTCCAAGGCCGCCGGCGTCTTCTAGGGCGCACACGCCACACAGCCCAGCATCGGCCAGGACTTGTGCGGCATCGCGGAAGGTGCGGTTTTGCGCATCGGCAATGGCCTCGGCCGCGGCCTGTGCAAACTCTTCGGGCTTGAGATCGTTGTCTGAGCTTGTCATCTCAAAGGTCCTTCGGCAGATTCATGATTCGCTGCGCAATGATGTCCAGCTGCACTTCCGTGGTACCGGCATAGATGGTCTCCGCGCGGGCGTACAGGTAGCCCGAGCTGAAGTGCTTGCGGGCGCGTTGCGCCAGCGCACTGGAGCGCGGGTTGACGTGCGACACGATCGACAGCGCCAGGCCCATGAAAGCTTGATGGCACTCCGACCAGAAAAGCTTGGTCAGCGAACCGCGGGCACCGATCTTGTCGCCGGCCATCATCTGGTTCACCGTGCGCTCGACCAGGCCCTTGAGCGCGTCGATCTCGCCCACCACGTCGCCGATGCGGCGCTGGTAGTAGCCGTCGTCCAGCAACTTCGACAGCTGCGGGTCGGACTTGCATGCGGCGACGAGCTGGCGCAGTTCGCACTCGAAGCGCCACGCACGGTACATGCGGTTGGTGGCGCGCTCGATCGACAACACGCGGATGGCCGCATTCCAGCCCTCGTCCGGTGCGCCGAGGCGTGCACTGTCGGGCACCGCCACGTTGTCGAAGAAGACTTCGGCAAAGGACTCCTTGCCGTCGATCGACTTGATGGGCACCACCCGGATGCCGGGCGTGTCCATGGGCACCGCGAACATCAACAGCCCTCGGTGCTTGTCGGCCACCGTGCCGGTGCGGGTGAGGAGCAGGCAATAGTGCGCCTTGGCAGCGCCGCTGGTCCAGATCTTCTGTCCGTTGATGCGCCACGTGTCGCCCTCCTGCACGGCCTTGGTACGCAGGCGCGCCAGGTCGGAGCCCGCGTCGGGCTCGGAAAAGCCCTGGCACCAGTAGTTGCGCATCGAGAGGATGTTCGGCAGGAACAACTGCTTCTGCTCCTGGGTGCCTACCGTCTGGATGATCGGCCCCGCCAGTTCCTTGCCGATCGAGCTCACGCTCTCGGGCATGGCCAGCGCACCCACTTCCTTGTTGACGGCGAGATGCTCACGCAGTGTCAGCCCGAGGCCGCCATAGGCCTTGGGCCATGTCATGCCCGCCAGGCCTGCGTCGTACATCGACGCCTCCCAGTCGCGGCACTCGTCGAGCGTGGGCGTGCGGTAGTCGACGCTGTCCGCACGCATGTGCTCGGGCAGGTTGGCGCGCAGCCACTGGCGCGCGTACTGGCGGTAGACGGCCGGACCTGCTGCGGCGTCCGGAATGGCCGGGTTCTTTTCCATGTGCATGGGGGGCTTCAATGTGCAGGGGTGTTGCGGGAGGTCGGGACCATCAAGGCATCCAGAACGAGGGCACCCTCGCCCTCGGGCCTGACCAGGATGGGGTTCATGTCGATCTCGGCCACGTCTTCGGCGTGGCGGCATGCAAACTCGGAAAGCCGGGCCACCGTGCGGGCGGCGGCGGCCACGTCGGCCTTGGGCTGGCCCCGGGCGCCGTCCAGCAACGCGAACATCCTGAGGCCGCGGATCATCCGCAGGGCTTCTTCCTCGGAGACAGGCGCAACCTGCACCGCAACGTCCTTGAGGATCTCCGCATGGATGCCGCCCAGCCCGACCATGACCACCGGGCCGAACACGGGGTCGCGCGAGACACCGGCGATCAGCTCCACGCCGCCGCGGACCATCGGGGCGACCAGCACGCCATCCAGCCGCGCCTGCGGCGCGTGCTTCGCGGCATTGGCGACGAGGCGGCCGTAGGCTTGCCGCACGGCGTCATCGTCCTGCAGGTTCAGCGCCACGCCGCCGATCTCGGTCTTGTGGGCGATGTCCTCCGACGCGATCTTGAGGACCACGGGGTAGCCGGTGGCCTGCGCGATGCGCACGGCATCGTCGGCCGAAGTCGCCACCTCCTCGCGCGGCACGCTGATCCCCGCAGCCGCCAGTGCCTTCTTGGCATGAAACTCGTTGCGGAACACGGCCGGATCGACCGTGTCGACCGGACCGCTATACGCAGGAGCAGGGGGCAAGCTGGCCAGCCGACCGAGCTTGACCAGGCCTGCCAGTCCCCTGGCCGCCGATGGAATGCCGGGGAACACCGGAATGCCCAGCGCATTGATCTCGGCGACCGCATCGGGCGGGCCCTGGCTGATGAGGATCAGCAGGCGGTCGGGATGGCTGGCGCGGATCTTCGACAGCGCCTCCAGGTACACGCCCCGCAGGCGTGGGTTGTACAGCGACAGCGCGAGCAGCAGCACCAGCGTGCCGCCGTTCTCGTCATCCTGGAGGGCCGTCAGCATCTTCAGCAGGATGTCGGGCCGCGCGGACATCTGGGCCGAAGCGTCCACCGGATTGTTGGTGCCGGCGGTCGGCACGGCCTCGCGGATCAGGGCCTTCGTCGTGTCGGCGAGCTGCGGCAGCGTCATGCCGGCTTCCACCATCGCATCGGCCATCATGATTCCGAATCCGCCGGAAGCGGCCACCAGCGTCACGGCGTCCATGGCGGGCAGCCGCGCCGCGCCCAGCAGGGCAACTGCGTGTCCCACCTCCAGCAGCTCTTCGAACGAGCGCACGCGCAGGGCGCCATAGCGGCGGAAGACGGCATCGAACACCGCGTCGGAACCCATCAGCGCGCCGGTGTGCGAGGCAGCGGCCGCCTGGCCCTGCTCGGTGGCGCCGATCTTGAGAACGATCACCGGCTTGTGCTGGCGGCGCGCCATCTCGAGCGCCTCGATCAGGCGTCCTGCATGGCGGCAGGTTTCGATGCAGCACAGGATGATGCGGGTGGCGGGGTCGTTCGCCAGCGCGGCAATGCCGTCGGCCACGTCCACGTCGGCTTCGTTGCCGGTGGCGATGAAGCGGCTCACGCCCAGGCCGCGGTCGGCCATGTTGCGCATGGTGAAGCTGCCGATGTTGCCCGACTGCGAGACGATGCCCACCTGCCCGGCGGGCGGCATGCTTTGTTCGAGCGCGATGGAGAAAGAGCCCACCAGCTTGTCCACGACGTTGACGGCGCCCAGGCAGTTCGGTCCCAGCAGCCGCATGCCGTGGTTGCGGGCCACCCGCACCAGCTCGGCCTGCAGCGCTGCGCCTTCGGGGCCGGCCTCGGCAAAGCCGGTGGACAGCACGATCACGCCGCGCACGCCGCGATCGCCGCAGTCGCGCACGGCTTGCAGCGTGGCTCCGGCGGGCACGGCCACGATGGCCATCTCGGGCGCCGCGGGCGTGTCCAGGATCGACGCGTAGGCCTGCAGCCCCTGGATGGTCCCACCCTTGGGGTTGATGGGATAGATGGCGCCGGCATAGCCGTACTTGCGCAGCAGCTGGACGGGGCGGCCGCCGATCTTGGTGATGTCGTCGGAGGCACCGATCACGGCCACGCTGTCGGCCTTGAAGAACGCATCCAGCCCGGCGCCGGGGGCTGCTTGAACCTGGGTCAGCATCTCAACGCCCCTTGAAAACCGGTGCGCGCTTCTCGAGGAAGGCCATGCGCGCCTCGCGGGCGTCCTCGGTCTTCGACAGCGCCATGGTGAACTCCTGCTCGAAGCGATAGGCGTCGCGCTGCGGCATCACGTCGACCATGTTGGCTGCGCGCTTGGCATAGGCGATGGCCAGTGGTGCCTTGGAGGCAATCTCGCGGGCCAGCGCCATCGTCACGGGCAGCAGGTCCCTTTCGGACAGCACATCCTCGATGACGTTGCGCTTGAACAGGTCGTGCGCGCTCAGGCGCTGGCCCGTGAAGAACATGCGGCGCAAGGTGGAGCGGCCGAACAAGGTCTTGAGCATCGAGGCGCCGCCCGCCAGGCCCACGTTGATCTCAGGCATGCCCACGGTGGCGTTCTCCGAGGCATACAGGATGTCGCAGGCTGCGGCCACGCCGAACCCTGCCCCCAAAGCTGCGCCGTTGATGGCGGCAATCACGGGCTTGGCGCACTCGCGAATGGAGTTGCCGGTTTCGCGGGTGATGCGGTTGTGCTCGAGGAAGTCGCCGGCAATCCCGGCGTCGGGGCGATCCTTCAGGTCGGCGCCCGCACAGAACACATCGCCGGCGCCGGTGAGCACCGCACAGCGGATGTCCTCGCGTTCGGAGATGGCGTCGAAGGTGGCCACCAGCTGGCGGCGCATGTCGCGGCTCAGCGCGTTGACAGGCTTGCGGTCCATGGTGACCAGACCCACGCCGTCGGAAACTTCCAAACGAACCCATTCTTCACTCATACACCACCTCTATAAAAAGCCAGTTTGCTGCGGCAGGAATTTGCTCGGTCGATTATAGAAATCGCGGTCGAATTCATTTCCTGTCAATCTGAAAGAGTGTTCTGCAAAAAATGAAGCATTCGCCGGTTGGTGGGTGGGCGCGGGGTTGCTACCATGCGGCCGGCATTCGAATCAGGCTGGCGACGCCATGTGCCAATGGCGCGGGTTTTTACCTATTTGAATTAGCCATTCATTGCGCCTTCAAATCAAAAGGCGGCTTGCAGATCAAAAGACGTATTGGAAAAGCAAAATGGAAATCAAGCGCCTGGGCGAACTGAAAACAGCATTGGGGGAGTGCCCGGTGTGGCATGGCGCGCAACTGTGGCTGATGGACTGTCGCGAGGGCCTGATCCTCGCGCTGGATCCGGACACGGGCCAGGTGACGGCGCGCCATCGGGCGCCTCCGCCTTTGGGTTCGTTCGCGTTCAACGGCGACGGCTGCGACTGCAGCATCGTGCTGGCGCTGAAGGAGGAAATCGCCGCGTTGAACCTTCGCACCGGGCAGCTGCGCACGCTCGCGCGTATCGAGGCGAGCAGCCCCCATCTGCGGCTGAACGACGGCATTTCGCTGGCCGACGGCAGCTTCGTGGTCGGCACCATGCATGTGTTTCGTGCGGCCGATGAGCCACCGCTGGGCGGCCTGTACCGGCTCGATACCGGGCTGCACCTGCACAAGCTCGACGACGGGCTGGGGATTGCCAACGGACCCTGCGTGAATCCGGTCAGCGGGCGCCTGCACGTGGCGGACAGCGCCGCGCGGGTCATCTATTCGTACGTGATCGCGGCAGACGGAACGCTGGCGGACAAGCAGGTCTTCGTGCACACCGAGATCCATGACTCCGGGCCGGACGGCTGCGCCTTCGACAGTGAAGGCGGGCTATGGACTGCGCTGGTGCGCAACGGGGCGCTCGCGCGCTTCGACATGGAGGGGCGGCTCACCCACAAGATCGATCTTCCGGTGGCCCACCCGAGCGCCTTGTGCTTCGGCGGGCCGGAGATGGCCGATTTGTTCGTCACCAGCATCAGCGACAGTGGCCGGCTGAGCGCATCGGGGCCCCTGGACGGAGCCGTGCTCAGGGTGACCGGGCTGGGCTTTCGCGGGTCGGCGCGGCCGGTGTGCCGCATGCCGCTGTAGGCGGCGCCGGCTACGCGGCAGGTGTCGAACCCAGGCCCGCGAGCCCCGCGGCCTTGCCATGCGCCGCAAAGCGCAGCTCCGGACCGGCCACGTGCTCGGCGACGAAATCCAGGAACAGGCGGATCTTGGCGGGGATGATGGGCGTGTCCAGGATGGTGGCGTACATGCCTTCGTCGAAGCCCTTGTTGCTGATGCGATAGTCGGTCAGCACCCTGACGAGCCGGCCCGCGCGGATGTCGTTGTGCACCGTGTAGTCGTCCAGCAGCACCAGGCCTTCGCCCAGCCGGGCGAGCTCCAGCAGGGCGATGCCGTTGTTGCTGACGTGGCGGGGCTTGAAGGCGATTTCGGTGAGCCGCTCCTCCTGCTTGAAGATCCAGGTGTATTCGTTGCCGGGCAGCTCGTAGGCCAGGCAGTCGTGCTCCAGGATGCCTTGCGGGGCGTGCACCGGGGGCTTGCTGGCCAGGTAGGCGGGGGTGGCCGCGAGATGGCGCTCGCTCTGGAAAAGCATGCGGCGCTTCACCCCGGCCTCCACGGGCGGCGCGATGCGAAAGTCGACGTCGAACTGGTTGCGCCGCAGGTCCACGGCGGCCTCGGTCAGCGTGAGTTCGATGTGGATCTCGGGATAGCGCTTGCGGAACGCAGCGATGAGCGGCGGCAACACGCCGAGGCCGAACATCACTCGCGAATGCACACGCAGCACGCCCTGCGGCGCGGAGCTGATGGCCGTGATGTTGGCCTGCAGTTCGTTGATGCGCCACAGGATGTCCTCGAGCTGGCGCGCATATTCCTGGCCTGACTCGGTCAGGGCGACCTGGCGCGTGGAGCGCAGCAGGAGCTTGACCTTCAGCTCCTCTTCGATGTCGGTGATCATGCGCGACACGCCGGTGGCCGATATGCCGAAGCGCCGCGCCGTCTCGGAGAAATTCCGCGTCTGGGAGATCGATAGAAACAGCTCCATGGCCCGCAATCTATCCATGAATCCTCCGGTTTGCGCAGTTCAGATCTGCAATTTTTGCCATATTCGATCCTGTTTGTCTATCTAGAATTTAGCAGCCATTTGGGTGGTGCCTGTCGGCGCCAAGCGGGTGTTAATTTTTGCGGGGATATACATGGAATTCGGCGTATTTATTTTGGCTCAGCAGCGGGGCTATCACCAGACTTCGCAGCAGGTCATCGACAATTCGATCCAGCAAACCGTCGCGGCGGAACAGGCGGGATTTCACAATGCCTGGTATGCGGAGCATCATTTCAACAATTACTCGCTGTCTCCGTCTCCGCTGATGATGGTGGCTCACATGGCGGGCAAGACGAAGCGCATTCGCCTCGGGACAGCGGTGTGCATCCTGCCGCTCTACCAGCCCGCGCGTTTCCTGGCGGAGGTCGGCTTCGTGGACACCGTGTCCGGCGGCCGCCTCGACCTGGGGGTGGGTTCGGGCTACCAGGAATTCGAGTTCGCCCGCTTCGGCGTGAAGATTGCCGAATCGGGCGCGATCTACAACGAGTTCCTGGACATCCTGAACAAGGGCCTGACCCAGAAAATCTTCGAGTACGAAGGCCGGTTCCTCAAGATGCCGCCCAGCTCCATTGCGGTGCGCTGCGTGCAGGACCCCATGCCGCCGCTGTGGATCACCTCGGGCAATCCGGCTTCGCTGGGCCGCGGCGTGCGCGAGAAGCACAACCTGTTCGTGACCGCGCTGCTCAAGGGCAACGAGGGCATCCAGGAGCTGCGCGGACGCCTGGTGAAAGTGGCCGGCGACAACGGCAAGGACCTGGACCGCGATGTGAAGTTCGGCTTTCTCCGCTGCGCCTACGCCTCCGACAACAACGCGGAGATCGATTCCTACCTGGACTGCGCACGCTTCCAGCGCCGCATTTCCGAGAGCCTGAAGTTCCGCCGCTCGCAGTCCGACGACGGCTACATGATCAAGGAGGTGCCCTCCGAGACCGACCCCACGATGGAGCAGTTGCGCACGAACCTGCCCGTGGGCTCGGTCAACGAGGTCATCGACAAGATGCTGGAAGAGATCAGCATCCTGCGCCCCAAGCACATCGCGCTGCAGACCCAGCTGGGCGACTTCGACCAGAAGACCATGCTCAAACAGATCGCGCTCTGGGGCGAAAGAATCATTCCCGCCATCAACAAGGAGCTGGCACGCAACCAGCCCGATGCCCGCGCGCTCGCTGCGTAGGGCGGTCCTTCACTACCACACAGCCAAATACAAGGAGACATCGATGATCCACACACCCCTCAATCGACGCACCGTCCTGCTCGGCGGCATGCTGCTCGGCGCCGGCGTCAACGCCTTTGCTAACACTGGCAGCTGGCCTGCGCGCCCCATCCGTCTGGTGGTTGCCGGCTCGCCCGGCGCCGGCGGCGATGTCTTTGCCCGCTTGATCGCGGAGCCCTTGTCGAAGGTGCTCAAGCAGCCCGTCCTGGTGGAACCCAAGGCTGGAGCCAATGGCCTGATCGCGTGCGACACGGTGGCCAAGGCGGCGGGCGACGGCTACACGCTGCTGTTCGCCCCGTCGTCTGCCATCCTGATCAATCCGGTGATCCACCCCAAGCTTCCCTACGACGCGGAGAAGGACCTGGTCCCCATCACGCAGGTGGGCGCGGCGGGCATCCTGCTGGTGGCAAATCCGAGCACGGGCTTCAAGAACCTGGCGGACATGGTGGCCTATGCCAAGGCCAACCCCGGCAAGCTCGCCTACGGCTCCTGGGGCACGGGCTCGTCCGGCCACCTGGCCATGGAAGGCATCAAGGCGCACTACGGTCTCGACATGCCCCATGCGCCGTACAAGACGCTCGTCACCCAGGTGACGGACCTGATCGCCAACAACATCAGCGTCGGCTTCACCGACATCCAGTCTCCGCTTCCGCACATCCGCAATGGCCGGCTGGTGGCACTGGGCCAGACGGGTTCGCAACGCTGGCCTGCCACGCAGGACCTGCCCACGCTGTCGGAGCAGGGATACAAGTTCGAGGCCGACGGCTGGTACGGCGTGTTCGCCCCGGCAGGAACGCCCGTGGAAATCATCGACCGGCTCAATGCGGAGATCAACCGCCTGCAGAAGACCGACGAGGTGCGGCAGAAGATCGAAGGGCAGAACATGATCGTGCCCCCGGCGCGGTCCGCCAAGCAGTTCGCGGCGTCGATCAAGAAGGACGCTGCCATCTGGCAGGGGCTGGCGAAGACGACGGACCTGAAGGACAAGTAAGCGGCGGGCTGCTCTCGCCACTCGCACTACATGCGGCGACAGACCGGGGCACAGGCCCCGGTCTTTTTTTGCGCGCATGCAGCGGTGAGAGTCCCTCTGTGCGGCGGCATCCCGTACTTTTCTGCAGGACTGAATGACGCTCCTTCCATATTCCCGATCGGCGCGTCGGGCCGGAGAATTCTCTTCATCGCACATCCACCCATTCGACTCGGAGCAAACATGGAATTCGGCGTATTCATCCTGGCGCAGCAACGTGGCTATCACCAGAGCTCGCAGCAAGTCATCCAGAACTCGATCGAGCAGACCGTGGTGGCCGAGCAGGCCGGCTTCGACACGGCCTGGTATGCCGAGCATCACTTCAACAACTACTCGCTGTCGCCATCGCCGCTGATGATGATCGCGCACATGGCGGCCAAGACGCAGCGCATCCGGCTGGGCTCTGCCGTCTGCATTCTTCCGCTGTACCACCCCGCGCGCTTCCTGGCCGAAGTGGGCTTCGTGGACACGGTGTCGAACGGTCGCCTGGACCTCGGCATCGGCTCGGGCTACCAGGAGTTCGAGTTCGAGCGCTTCGGCGTGAAGATCGAGGAGTCGGGCGCGATCTACAACGAGTTCCTGGACATCATCCCCAAGGGCCTGACGCAGAAGATCGTCGAGTACGACGGGCAATATCTCAAGCTGCCGCCCAGTTCCATCGCCGTGCGGCCCGTGCAAGACCCGATGCCGCCGCTGTGGATCACCTCGGGCAACCCTGCCACCCTGGGGCGCGGTGTGCGTGAAGGCCACAACCTCTTCGTGACGGCACTTCTCAACGGCACGGACGCCATCGTGTCGCTGCGTAGCCGGCTGGAAAAGGTTGCAGAGGACAACGGCGCCGATCTCGACGACGACGTGAAGTTCGGCTTCCTGCGCTGTGCATTCGCATCCGACAAGCAGTCCGAGATCGATGCCTACCTGGACAACGCGCGCTTCCAGCGCCGCATCTCGGAGAGCCTCAAGTTCCGCCGCGCCCAATCGGACGACGGCTACATGGTCAAGGAAGTGCCGTCGCCCACGGACCCCAGCTTCGAGCAGTTGCGCCAGAACCTGCCGGTGGGGTCGGTCAACCAGGTGATCGACAAGATGCTCGAAGAAATCAGCATCCTGCGCCCCAAGCACATCGCGCTGCAAACGCAGCTGGGCGACGTCGACCAGAAGACCATGCTGCGCCAGATCGAGCTGTGGGGCGAAAAGATCATCCCGGCGATCCGCAAGGAAGTCGAGTCGATGAACGCCGTGCCGGCCTGAAGAACTGAACTGTTGGCGATGTCCTCTCCCAACCCTTTCGACAGCCGCGCCTTGCAGGGCAGGGTGGCCGTGGTCACCGGCGCCTCCGGAGGTCTCGGCCTCGCCATCTGCCAGCATCTTCGCGCGATCGGCGCGCAGGTGGTGCAGGTCGACATCAGCTATCCGGCCGCGCCCACCGAGGCCGATGGCTTGCTGAGCGTGCACTGCGACATTGCAGATCCTGCTTCGATCGCCGCGATGGCCGAACTGACGCGCTCGCGCTTCGGCCGCTGCGATGTGCTGGTGAACAACGCAGCCATCACCTCGTCGCCCGTGGCACTCGAAAGCTTCCCGATCGACTTGTGGGACCGCATCTTCCAGGTGAACCTGCGCGGCGCCCTGTTGTGCGCGCAGGCGCTCGTGCCGATGATGTTCGACCGCGAGGCGGGCAGCATCATCAACGTCGCGTCGATCGCGGCCCAGGTGTCCACGCGGGTTGGCGCCTATGGGCCGACCAAGGCTGCCCTGCGGGCGCTGACCCACCAGATGGCGGTGGAATGGGGCCCGCGCGGCATCCGCGCGAACTCCGTCAGCCCCGGCATGATCCGCACGCCGCTGTCGGAAGTGCACTACCGCGACGAGGCCGTGCTCAAGGCCCGGACCTCCAGGATTCCTGCACGGCGCATCGGCGTCCCCGAGGACATCGCGGGCGCCGTCTCCTTCCTGGCGAGCGATGCGTCCACGTACATCAACGGACAGGACATCGTGGTCGACGGTGGATTCCTGAAGGCCTCCCTGGCCAACGTCTACAACCCCACCCCGTGAGCCCCACCATGGAATCTCCAAAGCGCCTGCAGAACGTGTTCGTGGTGGCCGAGCGGCCCGCCGAACTCCATGCCTTCTACGAAACGGCACTGGGGCTGCAGCTCAAGTTCCGCGACAAGGACCGATGGATCCAGTATGGGGTGGGCAATACCAGCGTCGCCCTCGCTTGCCGCGAGGAAGCGCTGCCTGCGACATCCGGTGTCGTCATGGTGTTCGAAGTGGACGACTTCGTGACCACTGCCGAACGTGTGGCGGGTGCGGGCGGCGAGGTACTCGGCACCCGGGACATGGGCTCGCACGGCGCGGTGCTGTCGCTGCGCGACCCCGAGGGGAACATCGTTCAACTTTTCAAGCGCCAGGGGAAGACACCATGAGACGCACGGCCGCTCCGAAGGCGAATAGCACCGCAGCCGAAGGCGAAGGTACTCCAGTGAGACGCACGGCCGCTCCGAAGGCGAACAGCACCGCAGCCGAAGGTACTCCAATGACCCATCCGACACCGCACATCGATGCCATCGAGCCCAAGCTGTTTCGCCAGTTGCTGGGCTGCTTCCCGACCGGCGTCGCCGTCATCACGACCAATAGCGCCGACGGGCGGCCCGCGGGCCTGACCTGCAATTCGTTCAGCTCGGTCTCGTTGGAGCCGCCCCTGGTGCTCTTCAGCCTGCGCAAGGCGAGCAGCCTGCTGCGCGCGTTCGTCGAGGCCGATACCTTCGCCATCAACATCCTGTCGCAAAGCCAGGACCAGCTGTCCGCCCGATTCGCATCGAGCAAGATCGCCGACAAGTTCGAGGGCGTGGCCTGGCGCCCGGGCCCGCTCGGGACGCCGCTCATCGACGACTGCCTTGCCAGCTTCGAATGCCGTGTGCACGCCCGTCACGAGGCCGGCGACCACGAGATCTTCATCGGCGAGGTGAAGCACATGGCCACCGGTTCGGCCGACCATGCGCTGGTGTTCTACAAGGGCGCCTACATGATGCTCGCCGAGTCGCTGCGCAAGCTGGTGCTCGAGGGACAACTCGGCACGGCCGACATCGACGAGGCCTACCGCTCGCTCTACGGCACGCTGCTTCGACTGGCCTGCGACCGGGCCTCGGACGCAGAGGTCGAGGCGATCGAAGCCGCTGCGGACGAGATCGAGCAGCACCAGGGCAAGGAGGCGCTTCCGCAGCGCATCGAGGCCACGGCGCGCTTCTTCTCGTCGATCGCACTGGCCGGCCACAACGAGGCGCTGCGGCTCATGGCGCAGACGATGACCACGGTGCTGCGCGAGCGCATGACGCACGTGATCCCCGTGCGTCCGAGGCCCGACGCGTTCCCGCTGCGACGCAAGGTCGTGCAATGCCTGCAGGCCCGCGATGCGGACGGCGCAGTCGATGCGCTGGACGAGCTGATCGCGACCTTGCGCAAGGACGATGGCGCGCACGACCAGGCGGGCGTCGTGCCGGCGCCGGCGGAAGGCTGAATCGCCGATGTTGCCCCCGCGCGGCTGCCGCGACAGCGCCCATCGCGGGCTGCTCGGCTGCTTGCGCTGCATTCCTACGCTGCGTCAAGCGCGGTCCGACATCGCCCGTGAGCCGCTGTCTTAGCCTGTCAGTCCCACTTCCGTGGAGACGACACAGGAGATTGGCATATGTACTCACGTGACGATGACGAGGCACGCCGCCGCGGCGGCCAAGGGACGGCGCGCGACTGGCGCGACGACGACGAACGGCGTGGCGGCCGGCAGGGCCGCGGCCAGCAGGAAGCCTTTCAAGGGCGCGGGACCCAGATGGGCGGCTACGACCCCTACGAGCAGGGGCAGGACTACGGCCGGGGTGCCGGCGGCTCCGACTACGGCAGCGGCGAAACGGCCTTCTGGCGCGGCGACGAACAGCAGCGCATGCACGAACGGTCGCGCGGCGGTGCCTATGGCAGCGGCTACCAGGGCCGCGACAGCTGGCGTACCCATGGGTCGGACGAGTCGCGCTACGGCGGCTTCGACCGTGGGAGCAGCGGCGGCGTCGGCGGCAGCTACATGAGCGACTACGGCAGCGGCCAGCAGGAATCCTGGCAGGGGACGACCGGCATGCCGCGCCACACCGGCACGGCGGGCGGCATGGGCGGAATGAGCGGCGAGTACGGCCGGGCCGGCGGGTACGGCGGCGGGCGCGAGCAGGAGCGCCAATGGGACCCCGACTACCACCAGTGGCGCAGCGAGCAGCTGCGCCGCCTGGACGAGGACTATGAGGCCTTCCGCAAGGAGCGCTACGGCAAGTTCGCCGAGGAGTTCAACACCTGGCGCTCGAATCGCGCAGGCCAATCGTCCTCGGCCGGGTCCGGCGGCACGACCGGCGGAGGCTCGGGCAGCGCCTCGCCGTCCTCGCGCGCCAGCACCGCCTCATCGGGAATGGCCACGAGCGGCAGCAGCACCGGCGGCAGCAGCACCGGCGGCAGCGCCAGCAGTGGCGGCAGCAGCACAGGCAGCAGCGGCAAGAGCTCCGAGACCAAGCAGCAGGGCTGAGCTCCCCGCGTGCCATGCGCAACCGTAGGCGCGGCGACCGCGGTCCGATCCGCGTGACCCGCGCGATCCGCGCGATCCGCGCGATCCGCGCCGCAGCGTTGGACTAGCGCTGCGGCGCAGTGCGGTCGGCCGGCAGGACGATGGTCGCGCGGCCGTCGCTCGAGGTCGTAGCGTCAGATCCGCTGGAGGGCGCCGCGCCCGGCGGCGCGACGATGGTTGCGCGGCCGTCGGCGGAGGGTTGCGGCACCTCCAGCGGAGGGCCGCCCCGCGCACGGTCCAGTGCATTGCCGGCCGCTCGGATGCAGGCCTCGCGTGCCGGCGCGGGCAGGTTGCCCCGGTTGCAGGCGGCAATCTCGCGCTCGTAGCGTTGCTGCAAGGCGTCCGGCGCCGGCTGGGCCGTCGCGCTCGAGGCCGCCGCCAGGCCGGCGCAGAGGAAGGCAAGAATTCGCTTCATGGGCTTTCTCCATCGCGTTTTCCGGCCAGGATCGCACGGCCTCGGTGGCCACGCTGTGCGAGCGGCCAGCGACTGCGGGTAGGCGCAGCGCGCGCCCGCCGCGCCCTCAATTCGCCGCCGGCTGTGCTCCTCGCTCCAGCGGCGGCGGCCCCTCCGGCGCGTCGGCCGGGTCGGGCTGGCGCCCGCGGATGCGCGCCACCATCCGATGCAGCCAGTGCTCGATGTCGTCCACATAGGTGAACACCGCCGGCACCACCAGCAGGCTCAGCACCGTGGAGGTGATCAGCCCGCCGATCACGGCCATCGCCATCGGCGCGCGGAAGCTGGAGTCGGCCGCGCTCAGCCCGAAGGCGATCGGCGCCATGCCCGCGCCCATCGCCAGCGTGGTCATGATGATCGGGCGCGCGCGCTTGTGGCAGGCGTCGCGCAGCGCCTCCCAGCGAGTCATTCCGTGGTCGCGGCGCGCCACGATCGCGTACTCCACCAGCAAGATCGAGTTCTTGGTGGCCACGCCCATCAGCATGATGAAGCCGATCATCGAGGGCATCGACAGCGCCTGCTGCCCCAGCAGCAGGCCGATGAAGGCCCCGCCCAGCGCCAGCGGCAATGCGCACAGGATGGTGACCGGGTGCAGGAAGTCCTTGAAGAGCAGCACCAGCACGATGTAGATGCACAGCACGCCGGTCAGCATCGCCAGGCCGAAGCTGGCGAACAGCTCGCTCATCATCTCGGCGTCGCCCACCTCCGCCACGCGCACGCCGGGCGGCAGGTTGCGCACCGACGGCAGCGCTTCCACCGCTGTCTTCGCGTCGCCGAGCCCGACGCCCGAGAGCTCGATCTCGAAGTTGACGTTGCGCGAGCGGTCGTAGCGGTCGATCACGGCCGGGCCGCCTTCCATCGTGAGCGCGGCGACCTGGCTCAGCATCACCGGGCCGCGCGCGCCGGGGACGGTCAGGCGCTCCAGCAGCGACAGGTCCTGCCGCGCCGAGTCCTCCAGCTTGACCACGATCGGCACCTGGCGCTGCGCCAGGTTGAGCTTGGGCAGGGCCTGGTCGTAGTCGCCCATCGTGGCCACGCGCAGGGTCTCGGCAATGGCCGAGCTGGTGACGCCCAGGTCGGCGGCGCGCGCGAAGTCCGGCCGCACCGCGATCTCGGGGCGGATCAAGCTGGCGGTGGAGGTGATGTTGCCCAGGCCGGGGATGGTGCGAAGGTCTTTCTCGACCGCGCGCGCCGCGGCCGTGAGCGCGTGCGGCTCCTCGCCGGTCAGCACCAGGATGTACTTCTCGCCGGAGCCGCCGAGGCCGACAGTTGTGCGCACGCCGGGCAGGGTTTCGAGTGTCTTGCGGATGTTGTTCTCGATGCCTTGCTTGCGCGGCCGGTCGCCGCGGTCGGCCAGCTTGATGGTGAGCGTGGCCTTGCGCGTCTCCGGCGTGCCGAAGCTGGCAAAGGGATCGCCGCCCGCGCTGCCGCCGCCCACGGTGGTGTAGACGCTCTTCACATGCTCCACCGCCATCACCCGCTGCCGGGTCTCCTCGGCCATGGCCAGCGTCTGGGCCAGCGTCGCGCCCGGCGGAAGCGAGAGGTAGACCTGCGTCTGCGAGTTGTCGTCGGCCGGAATGAAGCCGGTCTTGAGCAGCGGGATCATCGCCAGCGAGCCGAAGAAGAAGAGGGTGGCCAGCACCATGGTGGTGAAGCGGTGCCGCAGGCTGAGTTCGGCCAGACGCATGTAGAAGCTGAGCCAGCGCGGCTCCTTCTCGGCGCCGACCAGGGGCTTGAGGATGTAGGCGGCCATCATCGGCGTGAGCATCCGCGCCACCACCAGCGAGGCGAAGACCGCGAGCGAGGCGGTCCAGCCGAACTGCTTGAAGAACTTGCCGGCTACGCCGCTCATGAAGGCAGTGGGCAGGAACACCGCAATCAGCGTGAAGGTGGTGGCGATCACCGCCAGGCCGATCTCGTCGGCCGCCTCCATGGCCGCCTGGTAGGGCGTCTTGCCCATGCGCAGGTGGCGCACGATGTTCTCGACCTCCACGATCGCGTCGTCCACCAGGATGCCCACCACCAGCGAGAGCGCCAGCAGCGTGACGACGTTGATGGAGAAGCCCAGCAAGTACATGCCGACGAAGGCCGGGATCGCCGACATCGGCAGCGCGACGGCCGAAACGAAGGTGGCGCGCCAGTCGCGCAGGAACAACCAGACCACGATCACCGCCAGCAGGGCGCCTTCGTAGAGCAGGTGCAGCGAGCCGTCGTATTCCTCCTGCACCGGCTCGACGAAGTTAAAGGCCTCGGTGAGCTGGATGTCGGGGTGCCTGTCGCGCAGCTCGGCGAGCGCCTTCTGCACCGCGCCGCCGACCTCCACCTCGCTGGCACCGCGGCTGCGCGCGACCTCGAAGCCGACCACCGGCTTGCCGTCGAGCAGGGCGGCGGCGCGCGGCTCGGCAATGGTGTCGGAGACGCGCGCCACCTGGTCGAGGCGGATGCTGCGGCCGTCCGACAGCGGGATCTGCATGTCGCGCAGCTCATCGGCCGAGCGCACGGTAGCGAGCGTGCGCACCGGCTGCTCGCTGCCGCCCAGGTCGGTGCGCCCGCCGGCGCTCTCGGTCTGCACCTGGCGCAGCTGGCGCGAGATGTCGGCCGCGGTGGCCCCCAGCGACTGGAGCCGGCCGGGGTCGAGGTCGACATGGACCTGGCGCGTGACGCCGCCCACCCGATTGACCGCGCCGACGCCGCTGATGGCCAGCAGCTTCTTGGTGACGGTGTCGTCGACGAACCAGCTGAGCGCCTCCAGGTCCATGCGCGAGGAGGCGATGGTGAAGGCCAGCACCGGCTGCGCCGCGAAGTCCAGCTTGTTGATGACCGGATCGCGCACGTCCGCCGGCAGGTCGGCGCGCACGCGCTGCACCGCCGAGCGCACATCGTCGACCGCTTCCTGCACCGGCTTCTCGAGCCGGAACTCGACGATCATCGTGGCCGCGCCGTCCTGCACCTTGGTCGTGATGTGCTTGAGGCCCTGCACCGTGGCGATCGAGTTCTCGATCTTGCGCGCCACGTCGTTCTCCAGCTGCGAGGGCGCCGCGCCGGGCAGCGAGACCGAGACGGTCACCGTGGGCAGGTCGATGTCGGGGAAGTTCTGCACCTTCATCGCGTTGAAGGACAGCAGCCCGGCGAAGGTGAGCAGCACGAACAGCATCACCGCCGGGATGGGGTTGCGGATGGACCAGGCCGAGACGTTCATCATGGGGCACTCCGCTTCGCCGGCAGCGCATCCACCACCCGCACCAGGTCGCCGTCGTTCAGGAAGCCGGCGCCCTGGACCACGATGCGTGCGTCGTCCGGCAGCTTGGTGGTGATCTCGACGCGGTCGCCCACGCGGCGGCCGGTTTCGACCTTCAGTTGCGCGACGCGGTTGTCGGGCTGCAGCACGAGCAGGTGGTTGAAGCCGTCGCGCGGCACGACGGCCGCCTGCGGCACCGTCAGCGCGCTGCTGCGGCCGAGCTGGAACTCGCCGCGCGCGAACATGCCGGCCTTGACGGCGCTCGTCTGCTGCACGCCGGGGATGTCGACGTAGACCAGCGCATTGCGCGTCTGCGGATCCACGGTCGGCGCAATGCTGCGCACCTTGCCATCGACCTGGGCGCCGCTGGCGCTGGTGATCACGGCCGGGGTGCCGACGGCGACGCGAGCGAGCTCTGCCGAGGTCACCTCGGCGCGCCACTCGAGGCGGCCCTGCCGGATCAGCCGGAACAGCTCGGTGCCGGCGCCGAGCACGCTGCCTACGGTGGCAGTGCGCGACGAGATCACGCCGTCGTCGGGCGCCAGCACCTGGGTGTTGCGGCCGCGCACCTGCTGCGCGGCCAGCATGGCCTCGGCCGCCTCGACGCGTGCCTTGGCGGTCTGCTCCGCCGTCTGGTACTGGTTGATCTGCTGCTGGCTCAAGGCGCCGGTCGCCTGCAAGGTGCGGGCGCGCGCGGCGTTCGCGGCGGCGTCGGCAGCGGTCGCCCTGGCCTCGGCCAGCGAGGCGCGGGCCTGGGCCACGTCGGCTTGCACCGTCTCTTGCGAGAAGGTGGCGAGCACCTGGCCCTTCTTCACCGCATCGCCCACGTTGACGCGGACTTCGGCCAGGCGCAGGCCGTTGGATTCGGAGCCGATGCTCGCTTCCTGCCATGCGGCAACGTTGCCGTTGGCAGCCAGCGTGATGGTGAGCTCGCTGGCCTCGGGCTTGGCCACCGTGACCGTCAGCGCGGGCCTCGGCTGGGCGGCGGCTTCCTTCGGCTTGCCGGCGGCCTGCTCGGCCGGCTTGCCGCGCGAGAACAGGAAGGCGGCAGCCGCAAGCAGCGCCAACACGGCCGCGATGATGAGGAGGGTGGAACGCTTCATTCTTGTCATAAGAGCTACTTCGCTGACTTCGCGATCGAAGAGGTGCTTGTCGTTTCGGTGCCCGGCCGCGACCAGCCGCCGCCGGTTGTGCGGTAGAGCGCAACCCAGGCCTCGGCGCGCTCGCGTTGCAGCGAGACGCGCGCGGTCTGCGCCGCGAACAGCGTGCGCCGCGAGTCTTCCAGCTCGAACAGGCTGGCCAGCCCGCTCTGATAGCGCGCGCTGGTGGCGTCGAAGGAGGCCTGGTAGTTCTGCACTGCGGCGTCGGCATCGCCGGCGCGCTGGTCGGTGCTCTGGAGGTTGATCAGGGCCTCCTCGACCTCGCGCACCGCCTGGCGCACGTTGCCTCGGTAGACCGCGACGGCTTCGTCGTAGCGGGCCCGCGCGGCGTCCACATTGGCGGCCAGGGTGCCGCCGTCGAAGATCGGCACGGTCAGCGCCACCGGTCCGATGCTCCAGGTGTCCACCGTCTCGCGGAAGCCGCTGGTGCGGAACTGCAGCCGCCCGATGGAGCCCTGCAGGGTCAGCCGCGGGAAGCGCTGCGCCAGCGCGAAGCCGGCTTCGGCGCTGGCGGCGGCCACGCCGAGCTCGGCCGCATACACGTCGGGCCGCTGGGCCAGCACCTCGGCGGGGACGCTGCCGACCGGGTGAACGGCGGGCAACGTGCGCTCGACCGGCGCGGCATCGAGCCGGGCCTGCAGCGTGGGCGCATCGAAGCCGGTGAGCGCGACCAGCGCTTGCTGCAGCAGGGCGCACTGGGCACGTTGCTGGGTCAGCCTGGCCGAGGCGTCCGAGGCGCCGGCGCGCGCCAGCGCGGCGTCGGCCGGCGCGGTGAAGCCGGCGCGCGCCGAAAGCTCGTTGAGGCGCGCGGTCTCGGCCCGCGACCGGGTGTCGTCGGTGGCCACGGCGAGCTGGCGCCGGCAGGCGCGCTCCGCGAAATAGGCGTTGGCCGTCTCGGCCGCAACGGACACCCGCGCCTCGTGCCACCTGGCATCGGCGCTGTCGAGCCGGGCCTGGTTGGCGTCCCGGGTGGCGCGCAGGCCGCCGAACAGGTCGACCTCCCAGTTCGACTGCAGGCCGGCCTGCAGCGTGGTGATCGCCGGGATCGAGGTGCTCGCCGCGCCGGTGCCCGTGCCGCCGGTGCCGCCCAGGCCGCTGAAGCCGCTGGTGGGCGAGTTGCTGCGGCTGGCCGAAGCATTGGCGCTGAGGTTGGGCGCCATCGCCGCACCGGCCGCCACGCGCGAGGCCCGTGCCTCGGCGATGCGCGCGGCGGCGCTGGCCACGTTGGGGCTGGCGGCCTGGGCCGCGTCGATCAGCTCGACCAGGAGCGGATCGTCGAGCTGGCGCCACCAGTCGGCGAGCACGGGCAACGAGCCGCCATGGGGCAGGGGCGTGCTCCACTGGACGGGCGTGGGTGCCGTGACCTTCTCGGGCGGGCGCGGGAGCGTGCAGGCCGAGAACGCCAAAGGGAGTGCAAAAGGAAGCGCGAAGCAGAGCGCGCGAAGCCGGGAGTTCCTCATGAGGTTCCGCAAAAAGTGGCGTGGCTGGCGATCGGGTGGATCGCGTTGCTGGCCGGATGCAGCCGGGTGGGCCTGGCAAGCCGCGCAGCATAGCAAGACTGCGCGCGCCGGCATTCAAGCCCCTACTGCAAATTGAAAAACCCTGCATCGTAGCCAGTCGCGAAAGTGCGATTGATGACGTTCGAAGCGTCTATTGATGCACAGAGGCTACGATTCCGCCATGTCTGCCAGCACCGCGCCCACCGCCGCACTGCCGCTCGATGCCGAAGGCATCCTGGCGCTGGCAGCACGCTCGATGTTTCACCTTTTCTCCAGCATCAGCCAGGGCATGTTCCTGGTCGATCGCAGCGGGCGCATCGTCTGGGTCAACGAGGGCTATCGCCGCTTCCTGCCGGCCCTGGGCTTCTCGTCCATCGACCAGTTCCTCGGCCACCCGGTGGAGGAGGTGGTGCCCAACACGCTGATGCATCGCGTGCTGGAGACCGGCGAGCCGATCCTGATCGACCTGCTCACCAACAAGGCCGGCACCTTCGTGGTCAGCCGCATCCCGCTGCGCGAGGAGCGCGAGGACGGTGCGGCCGGCGCGGTGATCGGCGCCATCGGCATCGTGCTCTTCGACCACCCCGAGGACACGCTGCAGCCGCTGATCAGCAAGTTCGCGCTGCTGCAGCGCGACCTGGACGACGCTCGGCGCGAGCTCGCGAGCCAGCGCAACAACCCGCTATGGCAGCAGTCGGCCGATGGCCAGAGGCGCTCCAAGTACACCTTTGCCAGCTTCATCGGCGCCAGCCCGGCGGCGGTGGAGGTCAAGCGCCATGCGCGGCGCGCGGCGCAGTCGTCCAGCCCGGTGCTGCTGCTGGGCGAGACCGGCACCGGCAAGGAACTGCTAGCGCACGCGATCCACGCCGCCTCGGCGCGGGCGCGCAACGCCTTCGTCAGCGTGAACATCGCGGCCGTGCCCGACACGCTGCTGGAGGCCGAGTTCTTCGGCGTCTCCCCAGGCGCCTACACCGGCGCCGACCGCAAGGCACGCGAGGGCAAGTTCAAGCTGGCCGACGGCGGCACGCTCTTCCTCGACGAGATCGGCGACATGCCGTTGCCGCTGCAGGCCAAGCTGCTGCGCGCGCTGCAGGAGGGCGAGATCGAGCCGCTGGGCTCCAACAAACTGGTGCCCTTCGACGCGCGCGTGATCGCCGCCACTTCGCGTGACCTGCCGGCGCTGGTAAGGGAAGGGCGCTTCCGCGAAGACCTGTTCTACCGGCTCAACGTGCTGCCGGTGCGCGTGCCGCCGCTGCGCGAGCGGCGCGCCGACATTCCCGCGCTGGTCGAAGCCTTGGGCGAGGACATGGCGCTACGCAGCGGCGAAGCACCGCCGGAGCTGATGCCCGACGCGCTGGCGCTGCTGGCAGCGCAGCACTGGCGCGGCAACATCCGCGAGCTGCGCAACGTGCTGGAGCAGGTCACCATGCGCAGCGACTCGCAGCGCATCGACGCGGCGCAGCTGGAGCGCATCCTGCGCGAGACCGGGCAGGAGAAGATCGCCGCGCCCGACCCGCTGCAACCGGCGCCGGGGACAGCCGCGGGCGACGACAAGGCCCTGCTGCTGCGCCCGCTGGCCGAGCAGGTCGCCGAGCTGGAGCGCAAGGCCATTGCGGCTGCGATGGCGGCGACCGGGGGCAACAAGCTGGCGGCCTCGCGGCTGCTGAAGATCTCGCGGGCGACGCTCTACGAGCGGCTGGACAGCGGGGACTGAGTGTTGCGAGCCCTTATGCACGGGCTTCGCGTCCGAGCATGAAAGGCTGCTATGCGTGGGTGATGCGTTCCACCGCCTTCCCGGGCTCATCGCAGCTTGCGTTGTACCTGCAAAGACAATGGCGAGTCTCTGGAAAACCCTGACTGAAAATCATGCATTTGCCTGAACGTCGGGCAAATCGAATGTCCTGATTTCAGCCTTTTCATTCGAAACGTGAGGGAAAGTCCTTGGCGGTCAACGCGATTGCAGTTGGCACGAACTGTGCAATATTCAGTCATCCATTTCAGGAGACAAAGAATGCACCGTCGCCACCTGGTCGCCCTCGCGGCCATCGCCACCTTGGGCGCCTCCGCGCTGAGCACCCCCGCGCTGGCCCAGTCCAACGAGATCCGCATCGCGCATATCTACAGCAAGACCGGCCCGCTGGAAGCCTATGGCAAGCAGACCCAGACCGGCCTCATGATGGGCCTCGAGTACGCCACCGGCGGCACCATGGCCGTCAACGGCAAGAAGATCGTCGTCATCGAGAAGGACGACCAGGGCAAGCCGGATCTCGGCAAGTCGCTGCTGGCCGCGGCCTATGCGGACGACAAGGCGGCATTGGCGGTGGGGCCCACCTCCTCGGGCGTGGCGCTGGCGATGCTGCCGGTGGCCGAGGAGTACAAGAAGATCCTGCTGGTCGAGCCCGCCGTGGCCGACTCGATCACCGGCGACAAGTGGAACAAGTACATCTTCCGCACCGGCCGCAACTCGAGCCAGGACGCGATCAGCAACGCGGTCGCGCTGGACAAGCCGGGCGTCACCATCGCGACGCTGGCGCAGGACTACGCCTTCGGCCGCGACGGCGTGAAGGCCTTCAAGGACGCGATCAAGCAGGCCAAGATCGTCCATGAGGAATACCTGCCGCAGAACACCACCGACTTCACCGCCGGCGCGCAGCGGCTGATCGACAAGCTCAAGGATCAGCCGGGCCGCAAGGTGATCTGGGTCGTGTGGGCCGGCGCAGGCAACCCCTTCAAGATCGCCGACCTCGACCTCAAGCGCTACGGCATCGAGATCGCCACCGGCGGCAACATCCTGCCCGCGATGGCCAGCTACAAGCAGTTGCCGGGCATGGAAGGCGCAACGTACTACTACTTCGGCATCCCGAAGAATCCGGTGAACGAGGCCCTGGTCGCGGCGCACTACAAGGAATTCAAGACGCCGCCGGACTTCTTCACCGCCGGCGGCTTCAGCGCGGCGATGGCGGTGGTGACGGCGCTCAAGAAGACGGGCGGCGACACCAGCACCAACAAGCTCATCTCGACGATGGAAGGCATGACCTTCGACACGCCCAAGGGCCCGATGACCTTCCGCAAGGAAGACCACCAGGCGCTGCAGAGCATGTACCACTTCAAGATCAAGGCCGACCCGGCCTTCGCCTGGGGCGTGCCGGAGCTGGTGCGCGAGATCAAGGCGTCCGAGATGGACATTCCGATCAAGAACAAGCGCTGAGCAAAAACGGACGCCGGACGCAGTGGATGCACTGCGTCCGGTACCCGCATCCTTCTTTCCTCCATCCCATGCTCGAAACCAAGGATCTGACGATCCGCTTTGGTGGCCATGTCGCGGTCAACGCGGTGAGCTGCGCCTTCGCACCCGGCACGCTGACCGCGATCGTCGGTCCGAACGGTGCGGGCAAGACCACCTATTTCAATCTCATCTCGGGGCAGCTCAAGGCGAGCGCCGGAACGGTGTCGCTCGACGGGCAGGTGCTCTCGGGCCTGAGCACCTCGGCGCGCACGCGCGCGGGACTGGGCCGGGCCTTTCAGCTGACCAACCTCTTTCCCAATCTGACGGTGCTGGAGAACGTGCGGCTCGCGGTGCAGGCCACGCGCGAGGGGCCGCACCGGCGCGGGCTCAACCTGTGGAGCATCTGGAGCGACCACCGCGAGCTCACCGAAAGGGCCGACCAGATCCTGGCGGCGGTCGCGCTCAAGGCCAAGGAGCATGCGACCGTGGCCAGCCTGCCGCACGGTGACCAGCGCAAGCTGGAGGTGGCGCTGCTGATGGCGCTGGAACCCAAGGTGTTCATGTTCGACGAGCCGACGGCGGGCATGAACACGGCCGAGGCGCCGGTGATCCTGGACCTGATCCGCGCGCTCAAGAAGGACCGCAGCAAGACCATCCTGCTGGTGGAGCACAAGATGGACGTGGTGCGCGAGCTGGCCGATCGCATCATCGTGCTGCACAACGGGCAGCTGGTGGCGGACGGGGAGCCGGCGGAGGTGATTGCCTCGCCGGTGGTGCAGGAGGCGTACCTCGGCTTGCCTGCGGCTGGCGCCGAGGACGCTTCGCAGCATGTGACCGCCCCCATCCCGGCCTTCCCCCGCACGGCGGAAGGAGAAATACGATGAGCCATCCAGCCTTGCTGCAACTCGAAGGCGTCCACACCCACATCGGCGCCTACCACATCCTTCATGGCGTCGATCTCGCCGTGCCCCGCGGCCAGCTCACCATGCTGCTGGGGCGCAACGGCGCCGGCAAGACCACCACGCTGCGGACCATCATGGGCCTGTGGCATGCCTCGCAAGGCCGCGTGCGCTTCGGCGAGCGCGACATCACGGCAATGCACACGCCGCAGATCGCCGAGCTCGGCATCGCCTACGTGCCCGAGAACATGGGCATCTTCTCGGACCTCACCGTCAAGGAGAACATGCTGCTCGCAGCGCGCGGCGCGAAGAATGCCGAGCAGATGGACGATGCACGCCTGAAGTGGATCTTCGAGCTCTTCCCCGCGGTCCAGAAGTTCTGGAACCACCCGGCGGGCAAGCTCTCCGGCGGGCAGAAGCAGATGCTCGCCGTCGCGCGCGCGATCGTCGAGCCGCGCGAACTGCTGATCGTCGACGAGCCCAGCAAGGGCCTGGCGCCCGCCATCATCAACAACATGATCGAAGCCTTCGGCGCGCTGAAGAAGAGCGGCGTGACGATCCTGCTGGTCGAGCAGAACCTCCATTTCGCGCAGCGGCTCGGGGATACGGTCGCGGTCATGGACAACGGCCGCGTGGTGCACGGCGGCAGCATGGCGGCCTTCTCGGCCGACGAGGAATTGCAGCGGTCGCTGCTGGGGTTGGCCATATGAAACTCGACTTCGACTGGAAGCCGCTGCTGCTGGTCCCCGTGCTCGCGCTCGTCGCGCTGCCGCTGACCGGCTCCTTCTCCACCTGGCTCACGCTCACCGTCGCGGGTCTCGCCATGGGCATGATCATCTTCATCATCGCCTCGGGCCTGACGCTGGTGTTCGGCCTGATGGACGTGCTGAACTTCGGCCACGGCGTGTTCATCGCGCTGGGTGCCTTCGTCGCCAGCACGGTGCTCGGCGGCATGGGCGACTGGACCGGCTCGCAAGAGGTCTGGCGCAACCTGGTGGCGGTGTTCCCCGCGATGCTGGTGGCGATGGCCGTGGCCGGCGCGATCGGCCTGGCCTTCGAGCGCTTCATCGTGCGGCCGGTGTACGGGCAGCATCTCAAGCAGATCCTGATCACGATGGGCGGCATGATCATCGGCGAGGAGCTGATCAAGGTGATCTGGGGGCCGGGGCAGATCCCGCTGCCGCTGCCCGATGGGCTGCGCGGCTCGCTGCTGGTCGGCGATGCGGCGATCAGCAAGTACCGCCTGGTCGCGGTGGCAGTCGGGCTCGTCGTCTTCGGGGTGCTGGCCTGGACGCTCGCGCGCACCAAGATCGGCCTGCTGATCCGTGCCGGCGTGCAGGACCGCGAGATGGTCGAGTCGCTGGGCTACCGCATCGGACGGCTCTTCATCGGCGTCTTCGTGGTCGGCAGCGCGCTGGCCGGCCTGGGCGGCGTGATGTGGGGGCTGTTCCAGCAGAACCTGATCCCGCAGATGGGTGCGCAGGTCAACGTGCTGATCTTCATCGTGATCATCATCGGCGGCCTGGGCTCGACCACCGGCGCGCTGATCGGCGCGCTGCTGGTCGGCTTGCTCACCAACTACACCGGCTTCCTTCTGCCGGTGGCCACCCAATTCGCCAGCATCGCGCTGATGGTGGCGGTGCTGCTGTGGCGCCCACAAGGCGTGTATCCGGTGGCGAGCAGCCGTTGAAGAGGGCGACATGATGCTGAAACGTCTTCTCTCCAACGACCTTCCGCGCAGCCGTGTCCTGGCCGTGCTGCTGGTGCTGCTGCTGGTCGGGCTCGCCTTTGCGCCCTTCATCTTCCCCGGCGTCAAGGCGCTGAGCGTGGCGGCCAAGGTGCTGGTGTTCATCGTGCTGGTCGCGAGCTTCGACCTTCTGCTGGGCTACACAGGCATCGTGAGCTTCGCCCACACCATGTTCTTCGGCATCGGCGCCTATGGCATCGCGATCTCCGCGACCCGGCTGGGGCCGGGCTGGGACGCGTTGCTGCTCGGCCTGGGTGCGGCACTCGTCGTGTCGCTGCTGCTGTCGCTCGCCATTGGGCTGTTCTCGCTGCGCGTGCGTGCCATCTTCTTCGCGATGATCACGCTGGCGGTGGCCGCCGCCTTCCAGACGCTGGCGTCGCAGCTGTCGGACTTCACCGGCGGCGAGGACGGGCTGACCTTCAAGTTGCCGGAGCTGATCTCGCCGTCCTTCGAATTCGCGGAGGAGCCCTTTCTCGGCGTCTCGCTCGACGGTCGCCTGCTGTGCTACTACCTGCTCTTCGTCGCCGCGGTGGTGCTGGTGCTGGCGCTGCTGCGCATCGTCAACTCGCCGTTCGGCCGCGTGCTGCAGGCCATCCGCGAGAACGAGTTCCGCGCCGAGGCCATCGGCTACCGGGTGGTGGTCTACCGCACCACCGCGTCGGTGCTGTCGGCACTGTTCGCCACGCTGGCCGGCGCCATGCTGGCGATCTGGCTGCGCTACAACGGGCCGGACACCTCGCTGTCCTTCGAGATCATGATCGACGTGCTGCTGATCGTGGTGATCGGCGGCATGGGCACCATGTACGGCGCGGCCATCGGCGCCGCGCTCTTCGTGGTGGCGCAGAGCTATCTGCAGGACCTGCTGCGCCTCGGCAGCGATGCGGCGAGCGGCGTCTCCTGGCTGGCGGCGCTGCTGTCGCCGGACCGCTGGCTGCTCTGGCTGGGCGTGCTCTTCGTGCTCTCTGTCTATTACTTCCCGACCGGCATCGTCGGCCGGCTTCGCGCGAGGGCCCAGCGATGAATGCACCGACATCGAACTACCTGCAGATCGCCGGCCGCGAGATCCACTGGATGGACTGGGGCGGGCAGGGCGATCCGGTGGTCGTCGCCTGGCATGGCCTGGCGCGCACCTGCCGCGACATGGACGAACTGGCCGGGCATTTCGCCGAACGCGGCTTTCGCGTGATCTGCCCCGACACCCTCGGCCGCGGGTTGAGCCAGTGGAGCCCGGCGCCCGACGATGAATACCAGCTGGCCTTCTACGCGCGCCTCGCGGCGGGCCTGTGCGATGCGCTGTCGCTCGAGCGGGTGCACTGGGTCGGCACCTCGATGGGCGGCGCGATCGGCATGGTCTGCGCAGGCGGCCTGGTCGAGCCGCGCATGAAGGCGCGCATCGCCAGCCTGGTGCTCAACGACAACGCGCCGCAGATCGCGGACGCGGCAGTCGAGCGCATCCGCTCCTATGCCGGGCAGCCGCCGGCCTTCGAGACGGTGACCGAGCTCGAGGCCTTCTTCCGCACGGTCTACAAGCCTTACGGGTGGCTCAGCGATGCGCAATGGCGGCGCCTCACCGAGACCTCGACGCGGCGCCTGCCCGACGGCCGCGTGACGCCGCACTACGACCCGGCCATGGTGCGGCAGTTCGTCGTTCATCCGGAAGACTATGTGCTGTGGACGCACTACGACGCGATCGAGGTGCCGCTGCTGTGCCTGCGCGGCGAGGACTCCGACCTGGTGCTGCCCGAAACGCTGGCCGAGATGCGCCGCCGCGGGCCCGGCGCGGCAGGGCGCCTGCAGATCATCGAGGTGCCGGGCTGCGGCCATGCGCCGGCGCTCAACGTACCCGCCCATCTGGAGCCGATCGAGGCCTTTGTGCGCGCTGCCGGCACGTAAGGAGCAAGCTCGCCACAATCGGACCCCGAATCAACTCGGAGTCATCCATGGCGCTCTCGTTCTACGACATCTCGGTCCCGGTCTTTCTCCGCGGACTCGGCCAGCTTTCGCATCTGCTCGACAAGGGGCTTGCGCATGCGCAGGCTTCAGGCATCGACCCGACGGTGCTGGTCAATGCTCGGCTCGCGCCCGACATGTACACGCTTGCGGGCCAGATCCAGAGCGCGAGCGACGCCTCCAAGCTGGGCACCGCACGGATCGCCGGCCTCACGGCGCCGAGCTTTCCTGACACCGAGACCACTTATCCGGAATTGCAGGCCCGCGTCGCGAAGACGGTCGACTATCTGCAGAGCGTGGACCGCGCATTGGTCGACGGCTTCGAAGACCGACCCGTCACGATGAAGGCGCGCGGCAACGAGCTGAACTTCACCGCGCAGCGCTACCTGCTGCAGTTCGCGCTGCCCAACTTCTTTTTCCACGTGACCACCGCGTACGACGTGCTTCGGCACAGCGGCGTGCCGTTGGGAAAGATGGACTATCTGGGACGGTTCTGAGGAAGACGGGATCTCAAGCCCGGGTCGGCCACCCGCTCAGATGGCGCTCGGCAATGGCTGCCAGCGCCGTGATCCAGTCGCCCCGGTCGTTGAGGCATGGGATGTAGTGAAACTCCTTGCCGCCCGCCTGCAGGAAGGCGTCGCGGCCTTCCATTGCGATCTCTTCCAGCGTCTCCAGACAGTCGGCCGGGAAGCCCGGGCACAGCACGTCGACGCGCGCAACGCCGGACGCGCCCAGCTCGCGCAGCGTGGGCTCGGTGTAGGGCTCCAGCCATTTCGCTCGGCCGAAGCGTGACTGGAAGGTGACGCGGTACTCCGACTCTGCGAGCTTCAGGCGTTCGGCAAGCAGGCCCGCGGTCGCCAGGCATTGAGCCTGGTAGGGGTCGCCGAGCCGGATGTTGCGTTCCGGAATGCCGTGAAAGCTCATCAGCAGGCGGTCGGGCCGGCCGTGATGCTTCCAGTGCTCCTCGACGCTGCGGGCCAGCGCGTCGATGTAGAGCGGCTCGCCGTGGTAGTCGTTGACGAAGCGGAACTCCGGCACGCGGCGCACGCGGGCGCTCCATGCATTGACGGCGTCGATCACGCTGGCCGTGGTGGTGCCCGAGTACTGGGGGTAGGCTTGAAGCACCAGCACCCGCGTCGCACCCTCGGCCTTGAGGGCATCGAGCTGCGCAGCGATGGAAGGCTGGCCGTAGCGCATGGCCTCGCGCACCGTCACCCGGTGCCCGCGCTCGCCCAGCCATCCGGCCAGGAACCTGGCCTGCTTCTGCGTCCAGACCTTCAGCGGCGCGCCCTCGGGCATCCATACGCTGGCGTACTTGGCAGCCGACTTCGCAGGCCGGGTGCGCAGGATGATGCCGTGCAGGATCGGCGCCCACAGCGCCTTCGGAATCTCGACCACGCGCGGGTCGCCGAGGAAGTCGGCCAGGTAGGGCCGGACCGCGCGCGCGGTGGGTTCATCGGGCGAGCCGAGGTTGCACCAGAGCACGGCGATGCGCTCCTGGTCTGTTGCGGCGGCAGGAGCTTCGGGGCGAAAAGGCATGCGCTATTCTCGGCCATGGCCCTTGCGACCCCTGATTCATCCACGCTCGACGTGAAGCGCATTGCCGCAATCTCGCTCGACCTCGACGACACGCTCTGGCCCATCTGGCCCACCATCGAACGCGCCGAGCGCGCGCTTCATGACTGGCTGTTGCGGGAGGCCCCCAAGACCGCGAACCTGCTCATCACGCCCGGCGTGCTGCGCGAGCTGCGCGAAGCCACCGAGAAGGAGCGCTCCGACCTGGCGCACGACCTGAGCGCGCTGCGCCGCGAATCCATCCGCACCGCGCTCAAGCGCGCGCACGAGGATCCGGCGCTGGCAGATCCGGCGTTCGAGGTCTTCTTCGCCGAGCGCCAGCGCGTGACGCTTTACGACGACGCCTTGCCCGCGCTCGAGTGGCTCAGCGAGCGCTACCCGCTGGTGGCCGTCTCCAACGGCAATGCCGACATTCACCTGGCAGGCGTGGGGCGCTGGTTCCGCGCCGCATTCAGTGCGCGCGAGTTCGGCAGCGGCAAGCCGCACCCGGCCATCTTCCGCGCCGCCGCCGCTTCGGTCGGGCTGCCGCCCGAAAGCATGCTGCACGTAGGCGACGATGCGGCGCTGGACGTGGTGGGCGCCCTCGACGCCGGCATGCAGGCCGCGTGGCTGGTGCGCGAGGAACGGCCGTGGGAGCACGGCGCGCGGCCGCAGCTGATCGTGCCCGACTTGCATGCGCTGTGCAGGGCACTGGATTCGCCCAGCAGCTGAGGCCGCTTCAGCGCCCCGCGGCGGAGCGGTTCAGCGCGTCGCTCAGCGTGTTCTGGATGTTGAGGTTCTTGATCATGCCCATCGCGTTGCTGCGGGCATCGATCACGGTCCGGTTCACGATTTGCTGGTTGTTCAGCGTGTTCTGGATGATCGTGCCCGTGCCGTTTGCCAGCACGTCCGGCGCGACGCTGTTGCCCGGCCCGACCTGGACCAGGTTAAGCGCTGCCATCTGCCTGGCAAGCTGCGTGGCCTGCGCCGGCGTGAGGTCGGCGACGCGGCCGAAGTCGAGCGAAGTCTGCGTCACCAGGTCGCCGTTGACATAGACGGCGCGCGTGATGCCGAAGCTCACCAGCAGCCCGCCGCCGACGTCGAAGCCGCCGCGCTGGCTGTCCAGCGTGCGGTTGCTGACCGCCTGCCAGATGGCGTCCGCCCGCGCCGGCAGGGCTGGCGCGACGCCGAGCAGGGCGGCGAGCAACAGTGGCGCCGCGCGTCTCATCAGAATTCCCCCGGCCCGAGCTTGGGCAGCGTGATGCCCGCCATGCCGTCGCGATTGACGCCGTTGCCCAGCGGCGCCCGTGGCGCCACCCGCCAATCGGCGGCGAGATTGAAGCGGGCCATCTCCATCCGGTTGTGGATCACGAACAGAAGCCCGTTCTTCCAGATCGCCTCGAAGGCCTCGCGACGCATCGCGCGCGTGCCCTGGGCCGGGTCGCCGATCAGCACCCGGTCGCGCTGCACGCCCTTGATGACGACGAAGTGGTGATAGCCGTTTTCGTTGATCAGCACGATGGCCGGAACGCGCGCCTCGTTGAGCTTGTCCAGCGGCTGCTCGAAGCCGTCGGCCTGGAAGCCGTGCGCCGCCAGGAAGTTCTTCATGTCGAGCAGCGAGAAGCCTTCGCGATGGATCTTCTGCCGGTTGCCGCGCGCGTACATCTGTTCGAACACCACCTGCTCCGTCACCGGATAGCCGTAGTGATGGGTGAGCAAGGTCGCGACCGCCGCCGATCCGCAGGAGAAGTCGTACTTCTGCAGCAGCGTGCCGGCCAGCCGCGCCTGGCGCATGCTGGTGACCGGCATGATGACGTCGCCCGAGCCCATGGCCGGCAGGTGCGCGAGCTGGGCCGCCGCCGGGCCCGGGGCGGCGCAGAGGGTGAGGGCGAGGGTGAGCAGCAGGCTGCGCATCGCCGCTTCCTCAGTTCATCTGCAGGTGCAGGATGACCGCGTTCTGGATCAGCACGTTGGCGCCGGTGTTCTGGATCACCACGGGCAGGCCGTTCATGTTGGCGAACGAGCCGGAGCTGATGGCGTTGCTGCCGGTCGTGACGTTGTGCGCCGCGTTGCCGGCGGTGACGCCGCTCAGTTCCATCTCGTTGCTGACCACCTGCCCGCCGCGGTACTTGTCCAGCGCCTTGGCGTCGACCGGCTTCCACGGCGCACCTGTCTCCTTCGGCGCCACCGATGTCTGCGCCGTGGCAGCAGCCGCGAGCACAAGGGCGAGCAGGAAAGCGCCCGCGGATCGGGAGGGTGCGATGGATCTCATGGTGTCTCTCCGGTGGACGAGCGGCAAACGTCCGCGCGACCGCAGCATCGCTGCAAGCCGCGCGGAAGTCCTCCGCTCTCTCCCCTTGCTAACGTCCCACGGACAGGTTGGCCTGCACATTCACGCTCTGCTGGACCAGCGACGAGAGGCCGCTGTTCTGGTTCGCGATCATGATGCCGGCCGCCGACTGCCCGACGCTGGTCATGGTGTTGGACATGTTGAAGGTGCCCGCGTTGACCGTGTTGGTCCCGCCCGCACCGCCCGTGCCACCTTCACCCACGCCGCCGGTGCCGCCTTGCGCGGTGTTCGTGCCGCCGTTGCCTGCGCCGCCCGCTCCACCGGTGCCGCTGCCGCCCGAGCCGCCGCTGCCTGCGGTGTTGTTGCCGTTGCTGGCGCTGCCATTGGTGGCGCTGCCGTTGGTTGCCGAGCCGCCGGCGCCGCCGGTGCCCGCACCGGCCGTGCGGCTGCCGCTGTTGGTGCTGGTCGCCGTCCCGCCCGCGCCGCCTGCGCCGCCCGCGCCGGCCGAGGCCGATGCCGCCGCATTGCCCGCGCCGCCCGCGCCGCCCGCGCCAGTGGTGCCACCGGTGCCGTCCGCCGTGCCGCTGGTGCCGCCGCCGCCGCCCGCACGGCCGCTGGAGCCGCCGGTGCCGTTGGCGTTGCCCGACGAGCCGCCGTAGCCGCCGCTGCCGCCCGCCGCCGCCGCGTCGGCAGCCCCGTCGCCGCCACTGGCGCCGTTCGCCCGCACGAAGCCGCTGGCATTCAGGCCATTGGCGCCGCCGCCGTCGCCCCAGCCGCCGTTGCCGGCGCGGGCGCTGCCGTTCGTCGCGCTGCCATGGTTGATCGCGCCATTGGACGCCGTGCCGCCCACCGCGCCGACTGCGCCGTTGCCAACAGCGCCGTTGCCGCCCTGGCCGCTTCCATTGGCTGTGCCGCCGCGGCCCACGCCGCCATAGCCGCCCTTGGCGTCGCCGCCTGCGGCCGAGCCGAGGTTGACAGCCTGGTTGCCGATGCCGTAGATGCTGTTGCCGCTCACCGTGCCGCTGAGATTGATGCTTGCCGTGGCCTTCGTCACGTTGAAGGCATTGCTGAAGGTGCCGGTGGAGCCGTTGTTGAGCGCCGCCGAGCGCGTCGCGTTCGCATAGGCATCGCCCGAGTCCTTGTTCGTGCTGCTGTCGGTACGCGTGTTCGTGCGCGTGCTGGTGCTCGTGGTGGTGTTGGTGTTCGTGCTCGTGTTATCGCCTTCGCGGGCCAACTGGAGTCCAAGTTGGCCTGTGTCGTTGGCAAGCGCCGTACCGCTGAAGCCGAACGCAACTGTCAGGGCCGAGGCCAGGATTGTCTTCTTCATAGGGTCTCCAACTTGTTGATGGACAAAGCTCAGGATGAATTGCGTGGCCGCAATCGAGCGGGGCTCGTGCAACTTCGATGCCAGCGCACCCGGGCAGGGCGGGGGCGCTTGCGTTCTCCGAGCGGAGGTGCGTGGGCAGCGGCATCTGCAACGGGATGGGACACCGGTGCCGCAATGCCGGCGAAGTGACTATCTGTCACGGCGCGTTGACGGTGGCCGCGCCGGCGCCCCAGGCGGTGTTGCGGGTTTGACTCGGCGGCGCGAAACGGCTGCCGATCGCGCTACTCCCTTCGGCCGTCTCGTCGATGTGACGTGCTTTCCGGGCGCAATCGCAGCCGGCCTCGCGCCGTTTCCCTCGTATCGCGAGCTGCCAGCTCGCGGGCGCACGTCTGGAGCCCGGTCAACGAGTGCCCGCAGAGTGCATCAGATCTGCGACACCTCGCTGACAGCGCCGCCTCCAGCATTACCTTTGTTTTCAACTTGCATCTTGCAGCGCTTTGAAATGTGCGTTTACGCTCCCATGCGACATCACCCACGAACAGCAACAAGGGGAGGGTCACATGGAGACGAATCATCCGCACAGGACGCTGGCGTTCCTGGCTTGTTCCTCGATGATCATGTCCGGGGCGCTTGCGCAGGCGCAAGGCGGCGCGGCCGGCCGAACGCAGAGCACCGGTAAGCGCATCGAGGCCTTGCAGCAGCAGTTGCGAGAACAGGGCCGGCAGATCGAGTCGCTGCGCCAGCAGGCGCAGGAGCAGGAGTCCCGCTACCGCGAGCTGCAGGAACGCCTGCAGACGCAGGAGGCGCGCAGTGCACCGCCGGCACGGCCGGAGGTGCCGCTCCCCACCACCCCCCCGGCCGCCACGGCACAGGCGCCCGACACCGGAACGCGGCCCGTGCGCGTCGGCGTGGCTCCCAGTGCCGAGGGGCCCGCGGTTCCGGAGGTCGCACCGCTGTTCGACCAGCCGGGCATCCTCACGCCGCGCGGCAAGTTCGTCTTCGAGCCGTCGCTGCAGTACGCGTACTCGTCGAACAATCGCGTCGCCCTGGTGGGCTACACCGTGATCCCCGCCTTGCTGATCGGCCTGGTCGACGTGCGGGAGGTCAAGCGCAACACGGTGACGGCGGCGGTCACCGGGCGCTGGGGCGTCACCAACCGGCTCGAGCTCGAGGCCAAGATCCCCTACGTCCACCGTTCCGATTCGACCATCAGCCGCGAGATCTTCACCGGCTCGGCCAACGAGCGCGTGTTCGACACGCGCGGCAACTCGATCGGCGATGTCGAGCTGGCAGCGCGCTACCAGCTCAACGAGGGCAAGGGCAACTGGCCCTACATGATCGGCTCGCTGCGTTTCAAGACCCGTACCGGCAAGGACCCCTTCGAGGTGGTCACCGACTGCGTCACGCGCTGCATCGGGAACACCACCGGCACCGGCCTGCCGTTGGACTTGCCGACCGGCTCCGGCTTCTATTCGCTGCAGGCGGGGCTGACCTGGTTGCTGCCTTCCGACCCGGCCGTGTTCTTCGGCAGCTTCACCTACACCTACAACGCCGGGCGCGACAACCTGAGCCGGGTGGTGCTCAACGGCGAGCGCGAGTTCATCGGCAACGTCAAGCCGGGCAACGTCTTCGGCGTCAACTTCGGCATGGGGCTGGCGCTCAACGAGCGTTCCTCCTTCAGCGTCGGCGTGGACCTGAACTCCATCGGCAAGACCACGCAGAACGGCTTGCCGGTCGTCACCTCGGTGCGCACGCAGCTGGCGTCGCTCCAGCTGGGCTATGCCTATCGCATCAGCGACAAGACCTCGTTGAACGTGACCGTGGGGGCCGGGCTGACGCGCGACACGCCCGACCTCACGCTGACCGTTCGGCTGCCGATGTCCTTCTAGCAATCAAGCACGCCATGCAGCACCTCACCCTCCTGTACGTCGCACTCGGCGGCGATTCACGCGAGCTGCGCGAGTCGCTGCTTGCCGGCGGCTGGGAAATCGCGCAGGCCTCGGACCTGGCAGCCGCGAGCCGGCTGCAGGCGCATCGGCGCTTCCCGGCCGCACTGCTGGCCATTGGCGATTCGCTGCCGGTCCCGGAGGCCGAGATCGAGGCCTGCGTCAGTGCCTCGACAGGCACGGAGTGGGTGGTGGTGTGCGAGCCGTCCGCGTTGGAGTCGCATGGCTTTCGCGAGCTGGTGCTGAGTTGCTTCTTCGACCACGCGTCGCTGCCGCTGGACGCTCGCGAGCTGACGATGATGCTGGAGCATGCCGCTCGCCGCGGACTGCTGCGGCGCCGGCAAGAGAACCGGATGCATGCGGCCGACGCGTTGGGCATGGTGGGGCAGGGCCCCGCCATCACGCGCTTGCGCAAGCAGATCCGCCGCGTGGCCGCCACCGATGCGCCGGTGCTGATCGGCGGCGAGAGCGGCAGCGGCAAGGAGCTGGCGGCGCGCGCCATCCACCAATGCTCGCAGCGCTCGTCGGGGCCTTTCGTGGCGGTCAACTGCGGCGCCATCTCGCCCTCGCTGATCCAGTCGGAACTGTTCGGCCACGAGCGCGGTGCGTTCACCGGCGCTTCGTCGGAGCGCCGCGGGCTGATCGAGGCTGCCAATGGCGGCACCATCTTCCTCGACGAGATCGGCGACCTGCCGCTGGAGCTGCAGACCAACCTGCTGCGCTTCCTGCAGGAGAAGACCATCAGCCGCGTGGGCGGCGTGCGCAGCCTGCGCGTGGACGTGCGGGTGGTCGCGGCCTCGCATGTGGACCTGGCGGAGGCAGTGGCCGTGGGTCGATTCCGCGACGACCTGTTCTACCGGCTCAACGTGCTGTCCCTCGAGCTGACGCCGCTGCGCCGCCGGATGGAGGACGTGCCGATGCTCGCGGAGCACTTCTTCCGGTGTTGCGCGGCCGCGGGCAAGACGCGGGTGCAGGGCTTCAGCAGGCAGGCGCTGTCGGCCATGATGGCGCATGGCTGGCCGGGTAATGTGCGCGAGCTCTACAACCGCGTGCAGCGGGCGGTGGTGATGAGCGAGCAGCGGCTGATCGGCCCGGCCGACCTCGGGCTGGCCGAGGTCGAAAGCCCCGCGAGCCTGGAACTGGACGCCGCCCGCACGCTGGCCGAGCGCGACGCCATCCGCATGACGCTGACGCGCGTGGGGCGCAACGTCACGCGGGCGGCGCGCGAGCTCGGCGTGTCGCGCATGACCCTGTACCGCCTGATGGAGAAGCACAGCATCGCGCTGGGTGCGTCGCACGCCCCTTACGCGGGCTCGACGCCGCCCGCGGCCTTGCCGCTGCGCACCGCGCCTTCGATCGTCGCCGGGTACGGACCTTCGACATAGTCGCCGCACGCCAGGAGGCCCGCCGCAATGCGCGCGGGCGGACGCTCTAGCCCCGGCGTGCAGGCGAAGGTGGCGCGCTTCTCGACCACTGTCAGCAGCGGCTGCAGATTGGCGAGCCCAAGCTGCTCGCGGGCCTGCGCCAGGACCTGCTGCTGCAGCAGCTCGCGGTCCGCGCTGCTGGCGCTGACCACGAACGCCAGCAGGCCCTGCGGTCCGCCGAGCTGGCCGCGATCGAAGACGAACTGGGCGGGCGAACCCGCGGACGATCGCAGCGCGAGCAGCGGAGCAGAGAGCGCCGCGCCGCCGGTGACGTAGACGGTGGCAATGGCTTCATGCTCCAGCGCCTGGGCCGATCGCGACCAGCCGGAGGCCTCGAGCAGGCCTGCGCTTTCGGCAAGGCGAGCGGCTTCCCAGGGCGGGCAGGCGAGCACCACGCGGTCGAAGTGCTCGCCGTCGACCTGCCAGCCCCTGGAGTCGCGGCCGATGGCTTGCACGCGCGCGCCGGCGTGCAGCCGCGTACCGTGCTGCGCCAGCCACCGCGCCGCGGCGTCGGGCAGCAGCGCGCCCAGGTCGACGCGAGGCAGCAGCAGGTCGGCGCCGCCGCGTTCGGTGAAGAGGGCGTCGTGCAGCACGCGCAGGAAGACTTGTCCGCTGGCGCGCTCGAGGGGCGTGTTGAGGGCCGAGATGCACAGAGGCTCGACCAGCTCGCGCCGCACGCGCGGCGTTAGGCCGGTGCAGAGCTGGCCGACGGAGGTCTGCGGATCGCACAGAAAGTTTGCCGAGCGCCAGGCGAGGGCGCGGCGCACCAGCGCAGCCTTGTCACGCCACGACCAGCCGCGGGCGCCGAGGATACCGGCCAGCAGATCCAGCGGCGGCGGCACGCCGGGCGGCACGGCGAGGCCGCTGCCGTCGGCGAAGCGCAGCCGCAGCGGCAGCCGTTGCAGCACCGCTTCCGGATCGATGCCGAGCTCCCGCATCAGGCTCAAGGTCGCGCTGTAGGCGCCGATGAGGATGTGCTGGCCGTTGTCGAGCATGACCGGCTCGCCGCCCGGCAACTGCGCGGGCAGGGCGCGTGCGCGGCCACCGAGGGCGCGCGCGGCCTCGAACACGGTCACCGCGTGGCCGGCGCGCGTGGCCTCGATGGCGCAGGCCAGGCCGGCCCAGCCCGCGCCGATCACGGCGATGTTTTTCGTCACAGCCTGCCGAGGGCCTGCACACGCCAGGCCAGCCAGAACTTGCGCAGCGGTGTCAGGCTCACGCGCTGGTCCAGCACCTTGAAGTCGTCACGCTCGATCTCGCGCAGCAGGGTGCGGTAGATGCTGGCCATCATCAGGCCCGGCTTCTGGGCTCGCCGGTCGGCCGCGGGCAGCAATGCGAGGGCCTCCTCGTAGGCCGCGTGGGCGCGCTCGGCCTGGAACTTCATCAGGGCGACGAAGCGCTCCGAATGCACGCGGTTGAGCACCTCGTGCGCCTTGACGTCGAACTGCTGCAGCTCGTTGACGGGCAGGTAGATGCGCCCGCGCAGCGCGTCCTCGCCGACGTCGCGGATGATGTTGGTGAGCTGCAGCGCCAGGCCGAGCTTGTGGGCATAGGCCGTGGTCTGCGCATCGGTCTGGCCGAAGATGCGCGCCGCGCCTTCGCCCACCACGCCGGCCACGAGATGGCAGTAGCGCTTCAGGGCCGCGAAGTCGAGATAGCGGGTCTGGTCCAGGTCCATCTGGCAGCCGTCGATCACCTCGTGCAGCTGGCGCGCCTCGATGCCGTAGACGCCGGCGTGCGGCATCAGCGCCTGCATCACCGGATGCTGCGGATGGCCGTCGAAAGCCTGCGCGACCTCCTTGCGCCACCAGGCCAGCTTGGTGGCCGCGACACCGGGGTCGCTGACCTCGTCGACCACGTCGTCGATTTCCCGGCAGAAGGCGTAGAAGGCGGTGATGGCGGCACGCCGCGGCTTGGGGAGGAACAGGAACGCGTAGTAGAAGCTGCTGCCCGAGGCGGCAGCCTTGTCCTGGACGTACTGCTCGGGCGTCATCTTGGAAAACTCGTCATCGCGGGGGATTGTCTCCGCATCCGCAGGGCGCGCCAGGCCAGGAGCGGTGCATCGGCCTTGCCGATGGTCGGGCGCTGCGACCAGGTGTCGAAGCCCAGGGCCTCGATCTTGTCGAGGATGCGCAGGCCGCCTTGTACGACGAAGCGCAGCTCCCAGCCGGCGCGGCCTGGCAGGCGGTGCACCAGCGGCGCGCCCTCGTTCATCAGCTCGCGGGCCCAGGCCACCTGGGCCGCGATCAGCGCGATGGCCGAAGGCGGCGGCGTCTGCGGTGCCAGCGGCCTGAAGGTGCGGAAGTCCTCGAACGCAAGACCGTGCGATGCGATCTCGGCCGCCGGCAGGTAATAGCGGCCGCGCGGCAGGTCGACGCTCAGGTCCTGCCAGAAGTTGATCAGTTGCAGGGCGCTGCAGATGGCGTCGCTCTGCGCTAGCGCCCGGGCGTCGTCCACGCCGTAGAGATGCAGCAGCAGCCTGCCGACCGGATTGGCCGAGCGGCGGCAATAGTCGAGCAGCTCCGCGCGGTCGGCATAGCCGGCCTGATCGCGGGTCTTCTCGATGTCCTGCATGAAGGCCGAGAGCAGGTCGGCCAGCAGGGGCTCGGGCAGTGCGAAATCGCGCATGGCATGGGCCAGCGGGCCGAAGACCTCGGGCCAGCGCGCCGAAGGCACAGCACCGCGCGCGGCGGCCGCGAGCTCGGCGCGGAAGGTGCGCAGATCGTCCAGCCGCTGGGCCGCGTCGGCGTCGCCCTCGTCGGCGATGTCGTCGGCCGTGCGGGCGAAGGCGTAGATGGCCGCGATGGGCGGGCGCAAACGCGGCGGGCACAGCCAGGACGCGACGGGGAAATTCTCGTAGTGGGCGGGCGCCGCGGCGACGAGGGGGTGGGGCGTGGAAGGCACGCGCCGGATTGTCGTTGACACCGGTTCTCGTTTACCCTAGATTACTAACCGGCTGGTCATTAATGACCCCGATCTTCTGCCAAGGGTGTTCCCCATGACCGCGTCATCCGCTTCCGCCGTCCGCCGTTGCGCCGGCCTCCTGCTTGTCACTGCCGTGGCGCTCGCGGGCTGTTCCCGTCCTCAGCCGGCCGAGGAGCCGCTGCGCGCGGTCAAGGTGATGGCGGTCGGCACCAGCGCCTACGACACCGAACCCGAGTTCTCCGGCGAGGTGCGCGCCCGGATCGAATCGCGGCTCGGTTTTCGGGTGGCGGGCAAGATCACCCGCCGCCAGGCCGAGCTCGGCCAGCATGTGAAGGCCGGGCAGGTGCTGGCGCAGCTCGATCCTCAGGACTACCGGCTCGCCGTCGAGGCGGCGCGGGCCCAGCACGCTGCCGCGCTCACCAACCGCGACCTGGCCGAGGCTGATCTCAAGCGCTACCGTGGGCTGCGCGAGCAGAACTTCATCAGCGCCGCCGAGCTGGAGCGGCGCGAGAGCACCTACAAGGCGGCGCAGGCGCAGCTCGAGCAGGCGCAGGCGCAGATGTCCTCGCAAGGCAACCAGGCGCAGTACACGACGCTGGTGGCCGACGTGCCGGGCATCGTCACTGCGGTCGAGGCGGAGCCGGGTCAGGTGGTGACCGCCGGCGCGCCTGTCGTGCGGATCGCGCAGGACGGCGCGCGCGACGTGGTGTTCTCGGTGCCGGAAGACCGTGCCGGGCTGGTGAAGCCGGGCTCGGCGGTCCTCGTGCGCGGCTGGTCGGACGGCAAGGAGATGGAAGGCAAGGTGCGCGAGGTGGCGGCCAGCGCCGACGCGGTGACGCGGACCTACACCGTCAAGGTTGCCATCGACGCCGCCTCGGCGCCGGCACTGGGTTCCACCGTCTATGCCCGACCGCAGGCGCTCTCGCGCAGCGGCACGCCGGTGCTGAAGCTGCCCACCAGCGCCCTTCGCCAGGAAGGCAAGGGCAGCGCTGTTTGGGTGCTCGACAAGGACAGCATGACCGTGCGCTCGCAACCGGTGCAGGTGGCGACGGCGGACGGCAACGAGGCCGTGATCGGCAGCGGCCTTGCGCCGGGAACACTGGTGGTGGTGGCCGGCGTGCACGTGCTGTCGCCGGGCCAGAAGGTGTCGATCTACCGCGAGAAGACTGCTGCGCCCGCCGCCGCCACCCAGGAAGCGGTGAAGGCGCCCGGCCAGGTCACTCCGGTTTCCTCCACCCGCTGAGGACGGTGGGATGACGTCCGAGACCACCGCTTCCGGTGCCGGCAAGGCCGGCTTCAATCTCTCGAAATGGGCGCTGGACCATCCGGCGCTCACCCGCTACCTGATGCTGGTGCTGATGTTGCTGGGCTTTGCGGCCTACTTCCAGCTGGGCCAGGACGAGGACCCGCCCTTCACCTTCCGCGCGATGGTGGTGCGCACCTACTGGCCCGGCGCCACGGCCCAGCAGGTGGCCGAGCAGGTGACCGACAAGCTCGAGCGCACGCTGCAGGAGGCGCCCTACGCCGACAAGATCCGCAGCTATTCCAAGCCCGGCGAATCGCAGATCATCTTCCAGATCAAGGACTCGTCGAAGCCCGGCGATGTCGCCAACGTCTGGTACACGGTGCGCAAGAAGATCGGCGACATCCGCGGCACGCTGCCGGCGGGCATCCAGGGGCCCTTCTTCAACGACGAGTTCGGCGATGTCTACGGCGTGATCTACGCGCTCGAGAGCGACGGCTTCAGCTATGCCGAACTGAAGACCTTCGCCGACGACGTGCGCCAGCAGCTGCTGCGCGTGAAGGACGTGGCCAAGGTCGAGCAGTTCGGCGTGCAGGACGAGAAGGTCTTCGTCGAGGTCTCGCAGAAGCGTCTGGCGCAGCTGGGGCTGGACTTCAACGCGGTGCTGTCGCAGCTCGGGCAGCAGAACGCCGTCGAGAGCGCCGGCACGATCCAGGCACCGCAGGACGTGCTGCAGGTGCGGGTGGCCGGCCAGTTCACCAACGTGGAGCAACTGCGCGCGATGCCGATCCGCGGCAGCTCGGGCAGCCAGATCCGGTTGGGCGACATCGCGGAGATCCGGCGCGCCTACGTCGATCCGCCACAGGTCAAGGTGCGGCACCAGGGCAAGGAGGTGATTGCGCTGGGCATCTCCATGGCCAAGGGCGGCGACATCATCGAGCTGGGCAAGTCGCTGCGCGCGGCCACCGCCGACATCGACAAGCGCCTGCCCGCTGGCGTGAAGCTGGCGCAGGTGCAGGACCAGCCGGTGGCGGTATCGACTTCGGTCAACGAGTTCGTGCGCGTGCTGATCGAGGCGGTGGCGATCGTGCTGGCGGTGAGCTTCATCGCGCTCGGGCTGCACAAGGGCGGGCGCTTCGGGTACTACATCGACATCCGTCCGGGATTGGTCGTGGCGATCACCATCCCGCTGGTGCTGGCCGTGACCTTCCTGGCGATGAACTACTTCGGCATCGGCTTGCACAAGATCTCGCTGGGCTCGCTGATCATCGCGCTCGGCCTGCTGGTGGACGACGCGATCATCGCGGTCGAGATGATGGTGCGCAAGATGGAGGAGGGCTACGACAAGGTGCGCGCCGCCACCTTCGCCTACGACGTCACCGCCAAGCCGATGCTGACCGGCACGCTGATCACCGCTGCGGGCTTTCTTCCGATCGGCATCGCCAAGTCGGTGACCGGCGAGTACACCTTCGCGATCTTCGCGGTGACGGTGATCGCGCTGGTGCTGAGCTGGTTGGTGTCCGTGTACTTCGTGCCCTACCTCGGCACCCTGCTGCTCAAGGTGAAGCCGCACGACCCGGAGGAGCCGCCGCACGAGCTGTTCGACTCCCCGTTCTACAACACCTTCCGGCGCACGGTGAACTGGTGCGTCGAGCACCGGTGGCTGACGATCGGCGCGACGCTGCTGACCTTCGCACTCGGCATCGTCGGCATGGGCAAGGTGCAGCAGCAGTTCTTCCCCGACTCCAGCCGGCCCGAGATCATGGTCGAGCTTTGGTTCCCCGAAGGCACCTCGTTCGCGGCCAACGAAGAAGTGACGAAGCGGGTCGAGCAGCGGCTGCTGAAGGAGGAGGGCATCACCACCGTCAGCACCTGGGTCGGCTCCGGCGTGCCGCGCTTCTACCTGCCGCTGGACCAGGTGTTCCCACAGACCAACGTCTCGCAGCTGATCCTGCTGTCCCAGGACCTCAAGTACCGCGAGTCGCTGCGGCTCAAGCTGCCGGGGCTGCTGGCCCAGGAGTTCCCCGAGGTCCGGGAGCGCGTCAAGCTGCTGCCCAACGGGCCGCCGGTGGCGTATCCGGTGCAGTTCCGCGTGATCGGCACCGAGCCGCATCAACTGCGCGTGCATGCCGACGAGGTCAAGGCAATCATGCGCGAGAACGCGAACATGCGCGGCGTCAACGACAACTGGAACGAGTCGGTCAAGGTGATCCGGCTCGAGGTGGACCAGGACAAGGCGCGCGCCCTCGGCGTCACCAGCCAGGCCATCGCGCAGGCGTCGCGCACCATGTACAGCGGCACCAACATCGGACAGTATCGCGAGAACGACTTGCTGATCGACATCGTGCTGCGCCAGCAGCCCGACGAGCGCGAGGCGATCTCGGACATCGGCAACGCCTACTTGCCGACCGCCTCGGGCCGCTCGATTCCGCTGACCCAGATCGCCCGGCCGGTGTTCGGCTGGGAGCCGGGCGTGATGTGGCGCGAGAACCGCGACTACGCGATCACCGTGCAGGGCGACATCGTCGAGGGACTGCAGGGCGCCACCGTCACCGAGCAGCTGCTGCCGGCGCTGCGCAAGCTGGAGGCGAAGTGGCATGCCGAAGGGCAGGGCGCCTATCGCATCGAGGTGGCTGGCGCGGTGGAGGAGAGCAGCAAGGGCTCGTCCTCGATCGTGGCCGGCGTGCCGATCATGCTGTTCGTGGTCTTCACGCTGCTGATGCTGCAGCTGCACAGCTTCAGCCGCTCGATGTTGGTCTTCCTGACCGGGCCGCTCGGCATCGCCGGCGTGGCCGGCGCGCTGCTGGTGTCGAACCGGCCCTTCGGCTTCGTGGCGCTGCTGGGCGTGATCGCGCTGATGGGGATGATCCAGCGCAACGCGGTGATCCTGATCGACCAGATCGAGCACGACCGCGCTGCCGGGGTGCCCACCTGGGACGCGATCGTCGAATCGGCGGTGCGCCGGCTGCGACCGATCGTGCTGACCGCGGCGGCGGCGGTGCTGGCGATGATCCCGCTGTCGCGCAGCGTGTTCTGGGGGCCGATGGCGATCTCGATCATGGGCGGCCTTATCGTTGCGACCGTCCTGACGCTGCTGGCCTTGCCGGCGATGTACGCGGCCTGGTTCCGAGTCCGGCGGGATGAGCACAACCCGGCCAAGGAGGCCGAAGAGGCCCTCGTTCGCGCTTAAAATACGCGGTTGACCGATTTCAGGCGGTCGGCTTTCCGGCCGGCTGCTTCTCGAATGCGCAGGCGGCCTCCGGGCCGCCTTCCGTATTCATCACCTGAAAAACTGGAACCGCGCGGGTGGCGAAATTGGTAGACGCACCAGGTTTAGGTCCTGACGTTCGCAAGAACGTGCCGGTTCGAGTCCGGCCCCGCGCACCAGAACAAGACCCTCTCAAGGAAGACACAAATGACCGTGAACGTTGAAACCCTCGACAAGCTCGAGCGCAAGATCACGCTGACCTTGCCCGTCGGCACCATCCAGTCCGAGGTCGATTCACGCCTCAAGAAGCTGGCCCGCACCGTCAAGATGGACGGCTTCCGTCCCGGCAAGGTGCCGATGACGGTGGTGGCGCAGCGCTACGGCTATTCGGTGCACTACGAGGTCATGAACGACAAGGTCGGCGAGGCTTTCTCGCAGGCCGCCAACGAGGCCAAGCTGCGCGTGGCGGGCCAGCCGCGCATCACCGAGAAGGAAGAGGCGCCTGAGGGCCAACTCGCCTTCGACGCGGTCTTCGAGGTCTTCCCCGACGTCAAGATCAACGACCTGTCCAACGCCGAGGTCGAGAAGCTCAGCGCCGAGGTGGGCGACGACGCGATCGACAAGACGCTCGAGATCCTGCGCAAGCAGCGCCGCACCTTCGCCCAGCGCGCCCAGGACGCAACGGTGCAGGACGGCGACCGCGTGACGGTCGACTTCGAGGGCAAGATCGACGGCGAGACCTTCCAGGGCGGCAAGGCGGACGACTTCCAGTTCATCGTCGGCGAAGGCCAGATGCTCAAGGAGTTCGAAGACGCCGTGCGCGGCCTGAAGGCCGGCGACAGCCGCACCTTCCCCCTGTCGTTCCCGGCCGACTACCACGGCAAGGACGTGGCGGGCAAGCAAGCGGACTTCATGGTCACGGTGAAGAAGATCGAAGCCTCGCACCTGCCCGAAGTCAACGAGCAACTGGCCAAGTCGCTCGGCATCGCCGAGGCCACGGTCGAGGGCCTGCGCGCCGACATCAAGCGCAACCTCGAGCGCGAGGTCAAGTTCCGCCTGCTGGCGCGCAACAAGAACGCGGTGATGGACGCGCTGATCGCCAATGCCGAGCTGGACCTGCCCAAGTCCAGCGTGCAGGCGGAGGTCGACCGCATGGTTGAAGGCGCCCGCGCCGAGCTCAAGCAGCGCGGCATCAAGGACGCCGACAAGGCACCGATCCCCGACGACGTGTTCCGCCCGCAGGCCGAACGCCGCGTGCGCCTGGGGCTGGTCGTGGCCGAGCTGGTGCGCGCCAACAACCTGCAGGCCAAGCCCGAACAGATCAAGGCCCACATCGACGAGCTGGCCGCGAGCTACGAAAAGCCGGCCGACGTGGTGCGCTGGTATTTCAGCGACAACCGCCGCCTCGCCGAGGTCGAGGCTGTTGTGATCGAGAACAACGTGACCGATTTCGTGCTGAGCAAGGCCAAGGTCAATACCAAGTCGGTCTCCTTCGACGAACTGATGGCGCAGCAGGGCTGATCGCGGCCGGCCGTCGCCCGGGGGCTTGTGCTTTCCAGGCGCGGGCCCCATGTCGTCTGGGTACAGTAAAACCTCTCTGGAGAGCACACATGAGCGCACAGGAAATTAAAGGCCTCGGCATGATCCCGATGGTCATCGAGCAATCGGGCCGCGGCGAGCGTTCCTACGACATCTATTCGCGGCTGCTGAAGGAGCGGGTGATCTTTTTGGTGGGCGAGGTCAACGACCAGACTGCCAACCTGGTGGTGGCGCAACTGCTGTTCCTGGAGAGCGAGAACCCCGACAAGGACATTTCGTTCTACATCAACTCGCCCGGTGGCAGCGTGAGCGCCGGAATGGCGATCTACGACACCATGCAGTTCATCAAGCCGGCCGTGTCGACCCTGTGCGTTGGCTTCGCGGCCAGCATGGGCGCCTTCCTGTTGGCAGCGGGCGAGAAGGGCAAGCGCTTTTCGCTGCCCAACTCCAAGATCATGATCCACCAGGTGCTGGGCGGCGCCCGCGGCCAGGCCACCGACATCGAGATCCACGCCCGCGACATCCTGAAGACGCGCGAGCAGATGAACCGCATCCTCGCCGAGCGTACCGGCCAGCCCCTGGAGAAGATCGCCCGCGACACCGAGCGCGACTACTTCCTGACGGCCGACGAGGCCAAGGACTACGGCCTGGTCGACCAGGTGATCGCCAAGCGCAGCTGACGCGTACAGCGCTGCGGCGTCCCCGCGACAAACGGCGTTTTCCGCACGGAAAACGCCGTTTTTGTTCGGATCGGGGATGGGCCGAGGGTCTTCCTTCTTCGCTATCATTGTTAAACCCCCGTTACGAGGCAACTGTCCATGGCCGAGAAAAAAGGCTCTTCCAGCGAAAAAACGCTCTATTGCTCGTTCTGCGGGAAGAGCCAGCACGAGGTCAAGAAGCTGATCGCCGGTCCGTCGGTTTTCATCTGCGACGAGTGCATCGATCTCTGCAACGAGATCATCCGCGACGAACTGCCCGCGGGCGACGAATCGCGGGAAGCGCGCAGCGACCTGCCCACGCCCCTTGAGATCAAGGCCAACCTCGACAACTACGTGATCGGTCAGGAGCCTGCCAAGCGCATGCTCTCGGTGGCGGTCTACAACCATTACAAGCGCCTGCGCCACAAGGACAAGGCCAAGGGTGAGGACGTCGAGCTCAGCAAGAGCAACATCCTGCTGATCGGCCCGACCGGCTCGGGCAAGACCCTGTTGGCCCAGACCCTGGCGCGCATGCTCGACGTGCCCTTCGTGATGGCCGACGCCACCACGCTGACCGAGGCCGGCTACGTGGGCGAGGACGTCGAGAACATCATCCAGAAGCTGCTGCAGAGCTGCAACTACGAGGTGGAGCGCGCCCAGCGCGGAATCGTCTACATCGACGAGATCGACAAGATCTCCCGCAAATCCGACAACCCCTCGATCACCCGCGACGTCTCGGGCGAGGGCGTGCAGCAAGCACTGCTGAAGCTGATCGAAGGCACCATGGCCAGCGTGCCGCCGCAGGGCGGGCGCAAGCACCCCAACCAGGACTTCCTGCAGATCGACACGACCAACATCCTGTTCATCTGCGGCGGCGCCTTTGCCGGGCTCGAGAAGGTGATCGAGAACCGCACCGAGGCTTCCGGCATCGGTTTCGGAGCCTCGGTCAAGAGCAAGCAGCAGCGCAGCCTGACCGAGGTGTTCCGCGAGGTGGAGCCGGAGGACCTGATCAAGTTCGGCCTGATTCCGGAGCTGGTCGGCCGCATGCCGGTCGTTGCCTCGCTTGCCGAACTCAGCGAGGACGCACTGGTGCAGATCCTGACCGAGCCGAAGAACGCGGTGGTCAAGCAATTCACCAAGCTGCTGCAGATGGAGGGGGTCGACCTGGAAATTCGTCCGGCGGCCCTCAAGGCGATCGCGCGCAAGGCGCTGGCCCGCAAGACCGGTGCCCGCGGATTGCGCTCGATCCTGGAGCAATCGCTGATCGACACCATGTTCGAGCTGCCGAATGCCACCAATGTCGACAAGGTCGTGGTCGAAGAATCCACAATCGACGAAAACAAGCCACCGCTCCTCGTGTACCGCGAGGCGGCCAAGAAGGCCTGACTGAGTGACTTTCAGGCCGGCCCCTCCAGTACCGGCGACCGGCGTCTTCGGCGATTACCGTGCCCGCGGGCTTGAAAAGCGCGCGCGGCCGACCATCTTTCCATGATCAACCAAAGGATTTCCATGTCCGGTCATACCCCCCTGCCTGCCACCGAGATCGACCTGCCGCTGCTGCCGCTGCGGGACGTGGTCGTCTTCCCCCACATGGTGATCCCGCTCTTCGTCGGCCGTCCCAAGAGCATCAAGGCGCTCGAGCTCGCGATGGAAGCGGAGCGCCGGATCATGCTGGTGGCCCAGAAAGCTGCCGCCAAGGACGAGCCCTCGGTCGAGGACATGTTCGAAGTAGGCTGCATCTCGACCATCCTGCAGATGCTGAAGCTGCCCGACGGCACCGTGAAGGTGCTGGTCGAAGGCCAGCAGCGCGCGCGTGTCAACCGCATCGACGACGGCGAGACCCATTTCTCGGCCAACGTGACGCCGGTCGAGGCGCCCGAAGCCACGGCGCAGAAGGGCACCGAGGTCGAGGCGTTGCGCCGCGCGGTCATGCAGCAGTTCGACCAGTACGTCAAGCTCAACAAGAAGATCCCGCCCGAGATCCTGACCTCGATCTCGAGCATCGACGACCCCGGCCGTTTGGCCGACACCATTGCCGCGCACCTGCCGCTCAAGCTCGACAACAAGCAGGCGGTGCTCGACCTGGACGACATCAAGTCGCGGCTTGAGAACCTATACGGTCAGTTGGAGCGCGAGGTCGACATCCTCAACGTCGACAAGAAGATCCGTGGCCGCGTGAAGCGCCAGATGGAGAAGAACCAGCGCGACTTCTACCTGAACGAGCAGGTCAAGGCGATCCAGAAGGAACTGGGCGAAGGCGAAGAAGGCGCGGACATCGAGGAGATCGAGAAGAAGATCAAGCTCGCCAAGATGCCCAAGGAAGCGCTCAAGAAGGCCGAGGGCGAGCTCAAGAAGCTCAAGCTGATGTCGCCGATGTCGGCCGAGGCCACGGTGGTGCGCAACTACATCGACGTGCTGATCGGCCTGCCCTGGAGCAAGAGGACCAAGATCAAGCACGACCTCGCGCATGCCGAAGAGGTCCTCAACGAGGATCACTATGGGCTCGAGAAGGTCAAGGACCGCATCCTCGAATATCTTGCGGTGCAGCAGCGCGTCGACAAGGTGAAGGCGCCGATCCTTTGCCTCGTGGGCCCGCCGGGCGTGGGCAAGACCTCGCTGGGCCAGTCGATTGCGAAGGCGACCGGCCGCAAGTACACCCGCATGGCGCTGGGCGGCATGCGCGACGAGGCCGAGATCCGCGGGCACCGCCGCACCTACATCGGCGCTCTGCCGGGCAAGGTGCTGCAGAGCCTGAACAAGGTGGGCACGCGCAATCCGCTGTTCCTGCTCGACGAGATCGACAAGCTGGGCACCGACTTCCGCGGCGATCCGTCGAGCGCGCTGCTGGAGGTGCTGGACCCCGAGCAGAACCACACCTTCGGCGACCACTACGTCGAGGTCGACTTCGACCTCTCCGACGTGATGTTCGTCGCTACCTCGAACTCGATGAACATCCCGCCGGCGCTGCTGGACCGGATGGAAGTGATCCGCCTGGCGGGCTACACAGAGGACGAGAAGACGCACATTGCGCTCAAGTATCTGCTGCCCAAGCAGATGAAGAACAACGGCGTGAAGGAGGACGAGCTCCTGATCACCGAAGAGGCCGTTCGCGACATCGTGCGCTACTACACCCGCGAGGCTGGCGTGCGTTCGCTCGAGCGCGAGCTTTCCAAGATCTGCCGCAAGACGGTCAAGGGCCTGCTGCTGAAGAAGATGACGCCCAAGGTGGTGGTGGAGGGAAAGAACCTCAACGACTTCCTCGGTGTGCGCAAGTACACCTTCGGTCTGGCCGAGAAGCAGAACCAGGTGGGCCAGGTGGTGGGCCTCGCGTGGACCGAGGTGGGCGGCGACCTGCTCACGATCGAGGCGGTGACCATGCCCGGCAAGGGCGTGATCAGCCGTACCGGTTCCCTTGGCGACGTGATGAAGGAGTCGGTCGAGGCCGCACGCACGGTCGTGCGCAGCCGCGCGCGACGGCTCGGCATCAAGGACGAGGTGTTCGAGAAGCGCGACATCCACATCCACGTGCCCGATGGCGCCACGCCCAAGGACGGCCCGAGCGCGGGCGCCGCAATGACCACTGCATTCGTATCCGCGCTTACCGGGATCCCGGTGCGTGCCGACGTTGCCATGACCGGCGAGATCACGCTGCGCGGCGAAGTGACGGCGATCGGCGGCCTGAAGGAGAAGCTGCTGGCTGCCCTGCGCGGCGGCATCAAGACCGTGCTGATCCCGGAAGAGAACGCCAAGGACCTGCAGGACATTCCCGAGAACGTGAAGAACGGACTCGAGATCGTGCCGGTGAAGTGGATCGACAAGGTGCTCGAGATTGCGCTTGAGAAGCAGCCCACGCCGTTGTCCGACGAGGAGGTCGCTGCCTCCGCGGCGGCCATGGCCGAGCAGGCGAAGCAGCGCGCATCGCAGCCTGCGGAAGGTTCGATCAAGCATTGAGCGGGAGTCTTGCGAGACGCCCGGAAATTGCTCTATAATCGAAGGCTTGAAACGCGGGAATAGCTCAGTTGGTAGAGCGCAACCTTGCCAAGGTTGAGGTCGAGAGTTCGAGACTCTTTTCCCGCTCCAGTTTTCAAAAGGGAAGCTTCAAGCTTCCCTTTTTTTCGCGAGTTCTGACCAAGAAGAAACGTAGATTGGACGCATGGCGCGATAGCAAAGCGGTTATGCAACGGATTGCAAATCCGTCTAGCCCGGTTCGACTCCGGGTCGCGCCTCCACCCTCCAGCCTTATCGATCGAACAGCCCCTCCAACCGTCGTTGTCGGGGCTGTTTTCGTTTCGGGTATCGTCCATATCGACCCGGACGCCCGGATGGTGAAATTGGTAGACACATCGGACTTAAAATCCGCCGCTTCCTGCATAAGGGGCATACCGGTTCGATCCCGGTTCCGGGCACCACCACATCACAAGGGAGCATGACATGCCTCGCTACAACGCTCCGTTCGAAATCCACGTCCACGGCGATGTGTCGCTTCGCTCCGATGTGAGCTTCGAGCAAATTCAGGAAGCTCTGAAACCCCTCTGGAAATATGCTGGTGCCCGCTCGCTGGCCGATGGCGCGAACAGCGTCTACGAAGAAGAGCCAGGAATCCGCTTCGAGCAGAAGGACCACATGCTCCAGATCTGCTGGACCGTGGCCGGCGATGAGGATTTCCGACAGGCCCTCGACGAAATGTGCATGGCTCTCAACGAGCTGGCCGAGCAAGGCGCCGCGATCGAGGTCACCTTCTACGACACCGACTTCGACGAGGAAGAGGGTGATCCCGAGGAAGAGTCCCGCGATGACTTCCTCATGCTCTTCATCGGCCCCAACCCGGCCGCGATCATGCAGGTGCAGCGCGACCTCCTGGTCGAGGACGTGGTGAACCTCATGGAGCGCCACTTCGATGGCGCCGAGCTCGGCGGCGTTGTGGCCGAGATCGACAAGCTCTTCGGCGACCGCTTCGACGCGCTGGTGAACTCCCTCGAGATCGGCAAACGGCCGCGCGGCGGCACCGGCGGCCCAGGCAGCGGCAGCCACGGCGGCGGACGCCGCCCGCGCCACCTGCACTGATCCGAGGCGCTGGAGTGTCCAGCCACGGAGCGGTCAAGCCGCTCCGCTATGCTCGGCGACCTTCTGTTCGAGGAGAGTCGCTTGGCCTTTTTCTCCCAGTCTGCCCTTCGTCCCGGCGTGCGCAAGCGCGAAGTCTTCGGCTGGGCCATGTACGACTTCGCCAACTCAGGCTACACGACCGTCGTGATCACGGCGGTGTTCGCTGCCTACTTCGTCGGCGGAATCGCCAAGGGGGCTCCCTGGGGCCCGTTCGCCTGGACGGTGGCCTTGAGCATCTCCTACGCGATCGTGATGGTGAGCATGCCGGCCATCGGCGCGTGGGCCGATCTCCATGCGGCGAAGAAAAAGGCGCTGGCGATCGTCACTGCCGGCTGTGTGCTCGGCACCGTGGCGCTGGCGATCACGCCCCGGTTCAGCGGCCCCTTCGCGGTCGCGCTGGCAATGGCCTTGGTTGTCCTTTCGAACACCTTCTACTCCTACGGCGAGTCGCTGACCGGCGCCTTCCTGCCGGAGCTCGCGACGGCCGAGGGCATGGGCAAGGTCAGTGGCTGGGGCTGGGCCTTCGGCTACATCGGCGGCATGCTCGCACTCGGGCTGTGCCTGGCCTACGTGCTGTCGGCCCAGGCGAAAGGGCTGCCCGCTGCGCACTTCGTCCCGGTCACGATACTGATCACGGCGGCGATCTATGGTCTCGCCGCCTGCGCCACCTTCGCACTGCTGCCTGAGCGCGCGCTGCCACAGGCAGCCGGCGACAGGCGCAGCGCCTGGCAGCAGCTGAGCGACACCTTCCACAAGGCGCGCGCCTACCGAGACTTCATGTGGCTGCTGGCCTGCACCGTCTGCTATCAAGGCGGCGTGGCGGTGGCGATCACGCTGGCGGCGATCTATGCGGAGCAGGTGATCGGCTTCGTCGCGAGCGAGACGATGGTGCTGATCTTCGTGCTCAACATCGCGGCGGCGCTCGGGGCCTTCGGTTTCGGCTATCTGCAGGACCGCATCGGCCACCGGCGCGCGCTTTCCGGCGCGCTGCTGGCCTGGATCGCGGTGTGCGTCATCGCCGCCTCGGTTACGACCAAGGGCGGGTTCTGGTGGGCGGCGACCATCGCCGGGCTGGCTATGGGCTCGAGCCAGTCGGCCGGGCGCGCGATGACGGGCGTGCTCGCGCCGCCGCGACAGCTGGCGGAGTTCTTCGGGCTGTGGAGCTTTGCCACGCGGCTGGCCGCGATCATCGGCCCGCTGAGCTACGGCGCCATCACCTGGGCGACCGGCGGGAACCAGCGCATCGCGATCCTGGCGACGAGCGTGCTGTTCATCGGTGGCCTGCTCCTGTTGCTGCCGATCGACATGCGGCGCGGCCGGGCGGCGGCGCTGCGAGGGGAGGCGCCTCAGTCGGAGGGCGGGCCCTTGGCAGCACGGTAGGCCGACCCGTCGTACCGCAGCAACTGCGACGAGAACTTCACCGGCCGCTCCTGGGTGACGCATTCGTCTCCCAGCGCGCTTGAGCGGGTCTGGGTGCGGGTCTGGCGCAGCAGCAGGTCGGCGTGGCCGTTGCTCGTGCTGCGAGCGATCGACAAGCTGCCGCGCACGGTCTCGAAATTGCCGGCGCAGTTGGCGTCCCACTCGCCGCGCTCCAGCGTCAGCTCGAGTCCGTCGAGCACCTTGGCAAGCTTGGGTCCGCGCGGAACGTACAGCGTCAGCGTCTCGTTCGAGTAGGGATTCACGCGCGACGAACCCTGGCGGACGATGCGCAGGCCGAATGCGCGCGCGTCGCTCGCGAGCGTGTAGCGGGCCGTGTCGATCTTGATCTCGCTGATGCGGATGGCATCCTCGCTCAGGGCCGAGGGCTCGAACAACCGGCTGATGACGGTGGCGCGCTCGGTATTGCCGTTGTCGGCCTGCTGCACCACCAGCACGTCGAGATCGAACTGTGTGACGCCAGGCCCCGTGGAGGGGCGCGGTAGCGGCAGCACGACGACGAAGCGTCCCGCAAAGCCGCGCCAGGGTTGGCACACGGCACGTTCGTGGTCCAGCACCTGCTTGGAGTGCAGCTTGGCGTGCATGCGCTCCGCGAGGCCGGTGTCGCAGGCCGCGTAGCTGGACGCGCTCAGCAGCCCAAAGAGCAAGCCGATGAGTAGTTGTCGAGGCATGCGCCAGCCAGCGGGAGTCAGGCGGAGGCCAGGGCTGCAGGCACGGCCGGCCGCGCGAGCCAGCGTGCCGCCGCGGCATCGAGCGCGTCGGGCGCGGCACTGCTCAGGAGCGTCACGGCGCCTTCGCCTTGCGCGGCCAGCTGCCCGGCCTGCGCCAGCAGCCGCCGCGTCTGCGACGCGACCGGTGCGCCGGTGTCGATGAAGCGCACCGCCTCGCCGCAATGGCGACGCAGCTCGGCCGCTATGAAGGGGTAGTGCGTGCAGCCCAGCACCAGCGTGTCGATCTGGCCGGGCGCGGTGCCGAAGCTGCCAGCCTGACGCAGATAGCGCTCGCTCAAGGCCGCGATGCCGGCGCCGTCGCCGCGCTCGATGGCGCCCGCCAGGCCGTCGCACGGGACGATGCGGAAGTCCGCCTGTCCGGCCAGCGAGGCGTGCAGCCCCTCGAACTTGCGGCTCTCCACCGTGACGCGGGTCGCGAGCACGGCAATGTGGCCGGTTCTGCTGGCGGCCACTGCGGGCTTGAGGGCCGGCTCGACGCCGACCACCGGGAGGCTCGGGTGCTCGGCCCGCAGTTCGTGAATGGCGGCTGCGGTCGCGCTGTTGCAGGCGACCACCAGCGCCTTGATGCCATGCCGTTCGCGCAGGTAGCGCGCCACCATGCCGGTGCGCTGCGCGACGTAGGCATCGCCGCGTTCTCCGTACGGCGCATGGGCCGTGTCGGCGAAATACGCGAAGCGTTCGTGTGGCAATGCCTCGCGCAGCGCGTTGAGCACGCTGAGCCCTCCGATGCCGCTGTCGAAGACGCCGATCGGGCGATCGGCAAGAGCACCCGAAATGCTCAAGCCGCTTCCATCATGATGGTCTTGAACTCGCCGCTGGCGATGCGTTTTTGCCACTCGGCGGGGCCGGTGATGTGGGCGCTGGTGCCGCCGGCGTCGACCGCCACCGTCACCGGCATGTCGACCACGTCGAACTCGTAGATCGCTTCCATGCCGAGGTCGGCGAAGCCCACCACCTTGGCGGTCTTGATCGCCTTGCTCACCAGGTACGCGGCGCCGCCCACGGCCATCAGGTAGGCGCTCTTGTGCTTCTGGATGGCCTCGATGGCGACCGGACCGCGCTCGGCCTTGCCGATCATCGCGATCAGCCCGGTCTTCGCGAGCATCATTTCGGTGAAGCCGTCCATGCGCGTGGCGGTGGTCGGGCCGGCCGGGCCCACGGCCTCGTCCTTGACCGGATCGACGGGGCCCACGTAGTAGATCACCCGGTTGGTGAAGTCCACCGGCAGCTTCTCGCCCTTGGCCAGCATGTCGGCGATGCGCTTGTGCGCCGCGTCGCGGCCGGTCAGCATCTTGCCGTTGAGCAGCAGCGTGTCGCCCGGCTTCCAGCTCGCGACCTCGGCCGGCGTGAGCTTGTCGAGGTCCACGCGCTTGCTCTTGTTGTAGTCGGGCGCCCACTCGATCTTGGGCCAAAGGTCCAGCGAAGGGGCCTCCAGGTAGACCGGCCCCGAGCCGTCGAGCACGAAATGCGCGTGGCGCGTGGCCGCGCAGTTCGGGATCATCGCTACAGGCTTGCTGGCCGCGTGCGTGGGGTACATCTTGATCTTGACGTCGAGCACCGTGGCCAGGCCGCCCAGTCCCTGCGCGCCGATGCCCAGTGCATTGACCTTCTCATAGAGCTCCACGCGCAGCGCCTCCACCTTGCTGAACTCGGCGCCCGCGCGCTTCCTGGCCAGCAGCTCGTGCATGTCCAAGTCGTCCATCAGGCTTTCCTTGGCGAGCAGCGCGGCCTTTTCGGCGGTGCCGCCGATGCCGATGCCCAGCATGCCCGGCGGGCACCAGCCGGCGCCCATGGTCGGCACGGTCTTGAGCACCCAGTCGACCACGCTGTCGCCGGGATTCAGCATCACGAGCTTGCTCTTGTTCTCGCTCCCGCCGCCCTTGGCGGCCACCGTGACCTCGAGGGTGTTGCCGGGCACGATCTCGGTGAAGATCACGGCCGGCGTGTTGTCCTTGGTGTTCTTGCGGTCGAACTGCGGATCGGCCACCACCGAGGCGCGCAGCATGTTGTCGGGGTGGTTGTAGCCGCGGCGCACGCCTTCGTTGATGGCCTCATGGAGGCTGCCGGTGCCGAAGCCGCCCCAGCGCACGTCCATGCCGACCTTGAGGAACACGTTGACGATGCCCGTGTCCTGGCAGATGGGCCGCTGGCCGGTGGCGCTCATCTTGCTGTTGGTGAGGATCTGCGCCATCGCGTCCTTGGCCGCGGGGCTCTGCTCGCGCTCGTAGGCGCGAGCCAGGTGAGCGATGTAGTCGGTCGGGTGGTAGTAGCTGATGTACTGGAGCGCGGCGGCAACCGACTCGATCAGGTCGGCTTGCTGGATGATGGTCATGGCTGTGTCCGTGGGAGGGGAAAGCACTCGCTCAATGCGAGCCATTCTTGTTTGCGACGATACTGGGCGGATGCCCTGGTGCGCCAGGCGCGCCCTCCATTTTGACAGCGGAGCTTTTTTCATGGCGATATCCACCCCCGGCCGTATCGAACGCGACACCTTCGGCCCCATCGAGGTGCCGGCAGACAAGCTGTGGGGTGCGCAGACGCAGCGCTCGCTGCAGAACTTCGACATTTCGGGCGAGCGGCAGCCGCGCGAGATCATCAAGGCGTTGGCACAGGTCAAGCGCGCCTCGGCCGTGGTGAACCATGCGTTGGGCCTGCAGGACGAGAAGAAGACGCAGGCCATCGTCGCCGCGGCCGACGAGGTCATCGCGGGCAAGCACCTGGACGAGTTTCCGCTGGTCGTGTGGCAGACCGGCTCGGGCACGCAGACCAACATGAACGTCAACGAAGTGTTGGCCAACCGCGCCAGCGAGCTGCTGGGAGGCGAGCGCGGCGAAGGGCGGCTGGTGCACCCCAACGACGACGTGAACCGCAGCCAGTCATCCAACGACGTTTTCCCGACTGCCATGCACGTGGCGGCGGTCGAGGCGCTCACGCATCGGCTGCTGCCGGCCATTGCACAACTGCGCGGGACTCTGCAGAAGAAGGCCGAGGCGTTCGCCGACATCGTGAAGATCGGCCGCACCCACCTGCAGGACGCGACGCCGCTCACGCTGGGCCAGGAGTTCTCGGGCTACGTGGCCCAGCTGGCCCATGGTGAAGCCCATGTGCAGGCCGCGCTGCCGCATCTGTGCGAGCTGGCGCTGGGCGGCACCGCGGTCGGCACCGGACTCAATGCGCCCGGGGGCTATGCCGAGCAGGTGGCCGCCGAGCTCGCGAAGCTGACCGGCCTGCCTTTCGTCACCGCGCCCAACAAGTTCGAGGCCATGGCTTCCGTCGATGCCCTGGTGCACGCGCACGGGGCGCTCAAGACGCTGGCGGCGAGCATGACCAAGATCGCCAACGACGTGCGTTGGCTCGCCAGCGGACCACGCAGCGGCATCGGCGAACTGAGCATCCCCGAGAACGAGCCGGGCTCGTCCATCATGCCCGGCAAGGTCAACCCGACGCAGAGCGAGGCGGTCACCATGCTGGCTGCGCAAGTGCTCGGCAACGATGTCGCGATCAACATCGGCGGCGCTTCGGGCAACTTCGAGCTCAATGTGTTCCGGCCGATGGTGGCGCACAACTTCCTGCAGAGCGTGCGGCTCCTGGCCGATGGCATGCGCAGCTTCAACGACCACTGCGCGGTGGGCATAGAGCCGAATCGCGAGCGGATCACGGAGCTCGTGCAGCGTTCGCTGATGCTGGTGACGGCACTCAACACCCACATCGGCTACGACAAGGCGGCCTTCATCGCGAAGAAGGCGCACAAGGAAGGCAGCAGCCTGCGCGAGGCGGCGATTGCCTCGGGCTATCTCACGGCCGAGCAGTTCGACCAGTGGGTGGTGCCGGAGAAGATGACCGGCCGCTAGGGATCAGTGGCCGGCAGACGGCGGCGGCGCCATCAGGCGGTCGGTGAACGCGATCGCCATCGCCGACAGCAGGAAGGCGATGTGGATCGCCGTCTGCGCGATCAGCACGCGATCGGTGTAGTTGTCCGCGTTGATGAAGGTCTTGAGCAGGTGGATCGAGCTGATGCCGATGATGGCGGTCGCCAGCTTGACCTTCAGCACCGACGCGTTCACGTGACTCAGCCACTCGGGCTGGTCGCGGTGCCCCTCGAGGTTCATGCGGCTCACGAAGGTCTCGTAGCCGCCGACGATCACCATGATGAGCAGGTTGGAGATCATGACCACGTCGATCAGCGCCAGCACCACCAGCATGATCACCGTCTCGTTGAGCGTGGTGACCGGTGCCGTGGTCTTGTAGCCGATGCTGGTGATCAGCGACTTCAGCGCTTCCTCGCTGCCGAAGGCCGCTTCCACGAGATGGAGCAGTTCGACCAGGAAGTGCACCACGTACACGCCTTGCGCAACGATCAGGCCCAGGTACAGCGGCAACTGCAGCCATCGGCTGGCGAAGATCAGGTTGGGCAGGGGGCGCAGCGGAGAGGCCTTGCCGGCGTGTTTCTGGAAGGTGGGGTCGAGATTGGACATCTGGGGAGGGCAGGCCGGTGGGTGAGGCGGGAAACGCGCGATTCTAGAGTGCTGTCGAGGCGCCGACGTGTCACGATGCAGCCGCTAACATGGAGCGTCAGTCGTCCGTAAGTGCGGACGCTGACAGTAGCGCCCGTCAGACCCAGCTACATACCGGAGGCAAAAATGAGCAGCACGATCGAGTCCTTTCTCGTCGAGAACCGTGTGTTCCCGCCCGATGCCCGCGCCGTGAAGGGCGCACGCATCGACAGCATGGCCGCCTACGAGGCCCTGTGCAAGGAGGCCGCCGACGACTTCGAGGGCTTCTGGGCCCGGCAGGCCAAGGGCAACGTCGTGTGGACCAAGCCCTTCACGCGCACGCTCGACGAATCCAACGCGCCTTTCTACAAGTGGTTCGACGACGGCGAGCTCAACGCCTCGGCCAACTGCCTGGACAAGCACATCGGCACCCCGGTCGAGAACAAGACCGCCATCGTGTTCGAAGCCGACGACGGTGCGGTCACCCAGGTCACGTACAAGGAACTGCTGGCGCGCGTCTCGCAGTTCGCCAACGCGCTGAAGGCGCAGGGCATCCGCAAGGGCGACCGCGTCATCATCTACATGCCCATGACCATCGAGGGCGTGGTCGCGATGCAGGCCTGCGCCCGCATCGGCGCGACGCACAGCGTGGTGTTCGGCGGCTTCTCGGCCAAGGCGCTGCAGGAGCGCATCATCGACGCCGGCGCGGTGGCGGTGATCACCTCCAACTTCCAGCTCCGCGGCGGCAAGGAGCTGCCGCTCAAGGGAATCGTCGACGATGCCATCGCGCTCGGCGGCTGCGAGGCGACGCTCAAGACCGTGCTGGTCTACCAGCGCACCGCGACCGCCTGCAACATGGTTGCGGGCCGCGACAAGACCTTCGACGAGGTGCTCAAGGGGCAGGGCAGCGAGTGCCCGCCGGAGCCGGTGGGTGCCGAGCACCCGCTCTTCATCCTCTACACCTCGGGCTCGACCGGCAAGCCCAAGGGCGTGCAGCATGCCACCGGCGGATACCTGCTGTGGGCCAAGCTCACCATGGACTGGACCTTCGACATCCGTCCGGAGGACACGTTCTGGTGCACCGCCGACATCGGCTGGATCACCGGCCACACCTATGTCGCATACGGGCCACTGGCTGCCGGCGCGACGCAGGTGGTGTTCGAGGGCATCCCGACCTTCCCGCATGCGGGCCGCTTCTGGCAGATGATCGAGAAGCACAAGGTCACTGTCTTCTACACCGCGCCGACGGCCATCCGTTCGCTCATCAAGGCCGCGGAAAGCGACGAGAAGGTGCATCCGAAGAACTGGGATCTTTCATCGCTGCGCATCCTCGGCACCGTGGGCGAGCCGATCAATCCCGAGGCCTGGATGTGGTACCACCGGCACGTGGGCGGCGAGAAGTGCCCCATCGTCGACACCTTCTGGCAGACCGAGACCGGCGGCCATGTCATCACGCCGCTGCCCGGCGCGACGCCGCTGGTGCCCGGCTCCTGCACGCTGCCGCTGCCCGGCATCATGGCGGCAGTCGTGGACGAGACTGGCAAGGACATCCCCAACGGCGGGGGCGGCATGTTGGTGATCAAGCGGCCCTGGCCCTCGATGATCCGCACCATCTGGAACGACCCCGAGCGGTTCAAGAAAAGCTACTTTCCCGAGGAGATGGGCGGCACCATCTACCTCGCCGGCGACGGCGCAGTGCGCAGCCCCGACCGCGGCTACTTCCGCATCACCGGTCGCATCGACGACGTGCTCAACGTCTCGGGCCATCGGCTCGGCACGATGGAAATCGAGTCGGCGCTGGTTGCGAAGACCGACCTGGTGGCGGAAGCCGCGGTGGTCGGCCGTCCCGACGACATGACGGGCGAGGCGGTCTGCGCCTTCGTCGTGCTCAAGCGCGGCCGTCCGAGCGGCGACGAGGCCAGGCAGATCGCAACCGAGCTGCGCAACTGGGTGGCCAAGGAGATCGGGCCGATCGCCAAGCCCAAGGACATCCGCTTCGGCGAGAACCTGCCCAAGACCCGCAGCGGCAAGATCATGCGGCGCCTGCTGCGCAGCATCGCCAAGGGCGAAGCCATCACGCAGGACACCTCCACCCTCGAGAACCCTGCCATCCTGGAGCAACTGGGGCAGGCCTACTAGCCCTGCCGCGCCAGCCGTGCCCGGCGGCGCCCGCGCCCCCGTCCGACAGGGGCGGGGCGCCGGATGCGTTACAACCAGCCCATCGAATGTCGAGGGGATACTTTCATGGGACTGAGAACGGGCGTGCTGCTGGTCGTGGTGCTGCTGATCGCGGCGCTGGCGGCTTTGAACTGGAGCGTGCTCGCCACGCCCACCGCGATGTCGATCGGCTTCATGCAGGTAACGGCGCCGCTCGGGTTGATCATGCTGGGTCTCACCGCGCTCCTGGGCATCTTCTTCGTGGCCTACGTGGTTTACCTGCAGACCACGGTGCTGCTCGAGACGCGGCGCCACACGAAGGAGATGCAGGCCCAGCGCGACCTGGCCGACCGCGCCGAGGCCTCGCGCTTCACCGAGCTGCGCAACTTCCTGGAAGCCCAGGAGAACGCTCACATGGCGCGCAACGCCGAGCGACACGCGGCGCTGCTGGCGCGCGTGGAGCAGTTGGAGACCCTGATCAAGGTACGGTCCGACCAGACCGACAACACGCTGGCAGCCCACATCGGCCAGCTCGAGGACCGCTTCGACCGGAGGTCGCCGACGGCGATGACGCCTGGCGGCGGCATGCCGCCACCCGTCTGAAGAAGCCGGGCGCCGCTACTTCGTCGACAGGACCCAGGCAGCGAGCTTCTTGGCGTCGGCCTCGCTGACCTGGTTGTTGGCGGGCATCGGCACCGCGCCCCAGACGCCGGAGCCGCCCTTCACGATCTTGGTCGCCAGCATGTCCGCGGCGCCCTTGTTGTCCTTGTACTTGGCCGCGATCTCCTTGAAGGAGGGGCCGAGGACCTTGCGGTCGACGGCATGGCAGCTCATGCAGTTCTTGGAGGTGGCCAGTGCGAGGTCGGCCAGGGCGGGGGATGTTGCGGCCAGGCCAAGGACGGCGATGAGAAGCGTTCTTTTCATGGGGTTCGATGACGTGGGTGCGTTAAAGTCCGATCCAACGCGATTGTAGATAGCGCGGTGCACGGTCCCATTCTGATGGGGCCGGACGATCGGAGGGGTTCTCTCATGTGGTTTCTTTTCCTCGGCCTGCTCGGCGTGGCCCTCAAGTTCTTCGAGGTCGGCTTCGTCGCGCAATGGAGCTGGTGGGTGGTGCTCATCCCCTTTGCACTGGCCGCTGCCTGGTGGGCCTGGGCCGACGCTTCCGGCTACACCAAGCGCAAGGTGGTCGAGCGAGAAAACGCACGCCGCCAGGCTCGCATCGACCGGCAACGCAGCCAGATGGGCTTGCTGACCAGCCGCTCCAACCGGAACCGCCGCGGGCGCTGACCCGGGTCTAGGCGCGCAGGCTGTCGCGCGCGACGAGCGGCGCGATGAATCGCCGGCCCAGCTGGTGGAGCGACCAGAATGCCGCAGTGATGGCACACGCGAGCAACAAGCCGGCCAGGATGTCGAAAGGGAAATGCACGCCCACATAGATGCGGGCCCAGCCCGTCAGGACTGCGATGCCCAGGATCGCAAGCCCGATCTTCAGGAGCGCCGGCCGCAGGCAGAACAACAGGCCCACGGTGAACATCACCGTTGCATGCGCACTCGGCAGCGAACCGCGGGGGCCATGCTCGATATGCGCGGGGCTCAGGCCCAGGACGAAGGGGCGCGGCATGGCGAAGGCCTCCGCCAGCTCATGGGCCAGCAGGGAGGCGGCGCCGGCCGCGACCAGCACCGCCAGCGCATACAGCCGCTGGGCGGGCGACCGCCAGGCCGCCCATGCCATGAGGGCCACGCACACCCAGGAAGCCTCCTCCGCCACGTTGCCGGCAAACCGGAGAAGCGGTGAATCAGGCACATGGCCGGCGCCGAGCAATTGGAAAAGTTCGATGTTCAGCGCCTGCATCCGGTCATGATAGAGCCGCGTTACGGCGATTTGATGAACGAAGCCTTCATGCTTCGTTCAGGATCGTCTCGGAAAGTACCGCGGGCTCAGGCCACGCCCAGCAGCTGGTGCAAGCGCGTACTGGTGGTGGTGTACTGCAGGGGCACGGCCCTGCCGGGGAACACGATGCCGGTCGCGCCCCAGGCCGCCAGCGTGGCCTCGTGGAAGCCGCAGACGATCAGCTTCTTCTTGCCTGGGTAGGTGTTAATGTCGCCCACCGCGAACACCCCCGCCTCGCGCGTCTGGAAGCGCTCGGTGTCGACCGGCACCTGCTTGCGCACGAGGTCCAGCCCCCAGTCGGCAATGGGCCCGAGGCGTGGCGAGATGCCGAGGCAGGCGATGAGCGCATCGAGCGGCAGCGTCAAGGTCTGCGCATCGGGTGTCGAGATCTGCAGCGCCCGGCCGTCGAAAGCCGCGGGCTGGCCGACTGCGAAGCGCATCGCGCCTTCGGCCACCGTCGTCCGCATTCGCGCCACCAACGCTTCATCGGCCTGGAAGCCGTCGCGCCGATGCACCAGCGTCACTTCGCGGGCCCGGCCCAGGAGTGCCAGCGCAGTGGCCAGCGCCGCGTCGTCGCCGCCATTGACGACCACCGCCTGGCCGTCGAAGCGCTCCAGCGATTCCGGGTGGTAGAAAAGCGTCGATCCCTCGAAGCGCTGGATGTCCTCGAGCGCGATGCGCTTGGGGACGAAGGCGCCGACGCCCGCCGCTATGAAGACCGTCCTGGCGAGAAAGCCCGTGCCCGTGGTGGTGCGAAGCAGCAGGCGCTGGTCCGGCTGGCGCTCCAGCGTGGCGACCTGCTGCTCGAAATGGAAGGTGGGCTTCAGCGGCGCCAATTGCTCCAGCAGCGCCGCCGCCAGGCCGCGGCCGCTGGTCGCCGGAATGCCCGGGATGTCGTAGATGGGCTTGTCGCCGTACAGCTGCACGCACTGGCCGCCCGCGGCGGGCAGCGCGTCGACGATGTGGCAGGAGATCTCGAGCAGGCCCAGCTGGAAGGCCTGGAACAGCCCGACCGGGCCGGCGCCGATGACCAGCGCGTCGGTTTCGATAGGCGCGGGGAGCGTGCTCAGCGCACCAGCTCCCCGATCTTGTCGGTCTTGTCTTTCCACTCGTCGGCATCCGGCAGCGGCGGCTTGCGCTTGGTGATGCTTTTCCACCCGTCGGCCTGGGCCAGCTCGGCGTTGAGCTTGATGAAGGCGAGCTGGTTCGGCGGCAGGTCTTCTTCGGCGTAGATGGCGTTGACCGGGCACTCGGGGATGCAGACCGCGCAGTCGATGCACTCGTCCGGGTCGATCACCAGCATGTTGGGGCCTTCACGGAAGCAGTCCACGGGACACACATCGACGCAATCGGTGTACTTGCAGCGGATACAGGATTCGGAGACGACGTGGGTCATGGCTGGGCTTGGGAGCGGTCGGGGAAAACCAGGAATTTTAGGCGCTTGCCGGCGAGGGCTGCACGAGCACGGCCGCAGAAGTGCGATGGGAGGCGGTGTCGACCAGCACCAGCGAACCCAGCGCGCGCGATTGCGCGAAGGGCAGCACGGCAAGCGGCTGCTGCAGCGAGAGCACCACGTCGCCGATGGCGTTGGGCTCCAGCCGGTCGGCGGGCTCGGACTCCAGCGTCGTGATGTTGACGCGGTCGATGATGCGCGCGACCTTGGCCTTGACCCAGCGGTGGCCCTGCAGCGCCCAGTAGACGCGGCCCGCGAGCAGCGGCTCGTCATCGAGCCAGGCGATGGTGGCCGTGATCTCGCGCACCGGCTCGAAGGCCCCAGGCGCCAGCAGCCAGTCGCCGCGAGAGACATCCAGCTCGCGGTCGAGCACGATGCCGGCACTGTGGCCCGCATGCACGGTCTTGGGCTGGCGGGTGTGGCTCAGCACCTGCGCCACCGTGGCTGTCTGGTTGCCCGGCAGCACGGCGACACGCTGGCCCGGTTCCACATGGCCGCTTGCGACGCGGCCCCAGAACACCCGGCGGCCCTTGGAGGTATCGGCCGAGCCGGAGAACTTCTCGACCCATTGCACCGGGAAGGCGAAGGGCACGGCCTCGTCCTGCTGGGTGACGGGCAGGTCCTCGAGCAGCTCGATGAGGCTCGGGCCTTCGTAGCCGCACCAGTCGCCGTGGCGCGAGGCAACGTTCCAGCCCTTCAACGCCGAGATCGGCACGGTGGCGGCAACCCGCACGCCGGCGGCTTCGGCGAAGCTCGCGAGCGCAGTGGAGATGCGCTCGAAGGCAAGCCCGGCATCGGCAATCGCATCCAGCTTGTTGACCGCGAACACGATCGACTGCACGCGCAGCAGGTGGCACAGCAGCGTGTGGCGGCGCGTCTGCGGGAGCAGCTCGCGGCGCACTACCTCTCCATCCTCGACCTCGGCGGCCCAGTCCAGCTTCGTCGCGTCGATCAGCACCACGGCGGCGTCCGCGCCGGAAGCCGCAGTGACCATGTTGCGCGTGTACTGCTCATGGCCCGGTGCGTCGCCGATGATGAACTTGCGCCGCGCCGTGGAGAAGTAGCGGTAGGCCACGTCGATGGTGATGCCTTGTTCGCGCTCGGCCGAGAGGCCGTCGGTCAGGAGCGCCAGGTCGGTCTCGCCGCCGCGCTGCACGCCGGCCAGCTGGTCCTGCAGCACGGTCTTGCTGTCCACCAGCAGGCGGCCGATCAGCGTGCTCTTGCCGTCGTCGACGCTGCCGCAGGTGATGAAGCGCAGGGCGGGGCCGGTGTCACCGTGCAGGGTCTCGGGCGCGGAGAAAGTGGTGGTCGTCGCAGTCATCAGAAGTAGCCGTCTTTCTTGCGCTTTTCCATCGAAGCTTCGGAAGTCTTGTCGTCCATGCGCGTCGCGCCGCGCTCGCTGACCTCGGCGGCCAGCGTCTCGACCACCACGTCGGCCGCATCGGCCGCCAGGCTGTCCACGGGGCAGGTGCAGGTGATGTCGCCCACGGTGCGGAAGCGCACGTCGCGGACCTCGACTGTTTCACCGTCGCGCGGCGGCGTGAGCTCGGTTACCGGCACCAGGAGGCCGCGGCGCTCGACCACCTCGCGCTTGTGCGTGTAGTAGATCGAGGGCAGGGCGATCTTCTCGCGCTCGATGTATTGCCAGACGTCCAGCTCGGTCCAGTTCGAGATCGGGAACACGCGGAAATGCTCGCCGGGTGCGAGGCGGGTGTTGAACAGGGTCCAGAGCTCGGGCCGCTGGTCCTTGGGCTGCCATTGGCCGAAGGCGTCGCGGTGCGAGAAGATGCGCTCCTTGGCGCGGGCCTTCTCCTCGTCGCGGCGCGCGCCGCCGATGAGCGCATCGAAGCGGAATTCCTCGATTGCTTCGAGCAGCGTCACCGACTGGTGCACATTGCGCGACTCGCCCGGATGGGCCAGGCGCACGGTGCCGCGCGCCATCGAGTCCTCGACGCTGCGCACGATCAGCTCGGCGCCAAGTTCCTGCGCGCGGTGATCGCGGAAGGCCGTCACCTCGGGAAAGTTGTGGCCGGTGTCGATCATCAGCAGCGGGTAGGGCAGGCGCCCGGCGCCGAAAGCCTTCTCGGCGCACTTCAGCAGCACCAGCGAGTCCTTGCCGCCCGAGAACAGCAGGGTCGGACGCTCGAAGGAGGCGGCGACCTCGCGCAGGATGAAGATGGCTTCTTCCTCCAGCGCATCGAGCTGCGTGTTGGACAGGCGGGCTGGCGTGGTCGCGGTCTGCAGCAGCAGGTCGTGTTCGGTTCTGGCGTTCATCGGGTGGAGTGCTCAGTGCGGGAAATCAGTGAAAGCTTGGGCAGCTCAATGCGAGAGATGCAATCCGCACTCGCGGTTCTCTTCGCCCTTGGTCGGGTCCACGTAGTCGAAATTGTTGGGCAGGCCATGCGCTTCGCAGTAGGCATGCAGGTCCTTGGACGACCAGTGCAGCAGCGGGGCCACCTTGATCAGGCCATCCGGATTGACGCTGACCGCGTCCATCTGCGCGCGCACGGCCGTGTCGGTGGCCCGAAGTGCGGTGAACCAGACCTTTGGTGCCGTCTCGCGCAGCGCACGGGCAAAGGGCTCCAGCTTCACTTCTTCCGTGAAAGCGGCATGGCGCGGATCGTCGAGCGCCGGCGTCGGGCCCTCCACGGCTTCGCGATGCGCACGCGAGCGGCGCGGCAGGTAGATGCGCAGATCCAGGCCCAGCAGCTTCGTCACCGCGTCGGCATACCGGTAGGTGGCCTCGGTGTTGTAGCCGTTGTCCATCCAGACCACGGGAACATCGGCCTTGGCGCGCGTCACCATGTGCAGGATCACGGCCTCGAACGGTCGGAAGTTCGTGGTGACGATTGCAGGCTGGCCCAGGCCGATCGCCCAGTCCACCAGGCCCTCCGCGTTGTGGCCGAGCTCGGAGTTGATGCGTGCGAGGTCGATGCTCATGTCGAGCGTTCTCATGCGGGCTCGGATCGCGCCTGCGCGAAGTGAGGCGTGGGCTGCACCGCATCGCCCTGGTAGTAGGTCGCGAAGCGGTCGAACTGGCGCTGGGCCGCCGAGGCGTCCACGCCTTCCTTGAGCACCGCGCTGGAGAAGCCGGTGCGCTGCATCTGCACCAGCTGGTCGATCAGCACATCGCCGGTGGCGCGGATGTCGCCCTTGAAGCCCAGGCGGCGACGCAGCAGGAAGGCCTGGCTGTAGGCGCGCCCGTCGGTGAATTTCGGGAAGTGCAGGTCGATGCGGTCCACGTCGTCGAGGCAGACCTCGATCGCCAATGGGTCGGCATCGTTGGCGAGCTGAAGTACGTTCGGCTCGCCGTCATCGACGTGCTCTTCCGGCGAAAGGATGCGAAGCGTCTTGTTCATAGGGCCCCCACGCTCGGCACTGTCGTGTCCTCGCTGCCCCCAAAGGGGACGCGAGCTTGCTTGAAGCGGTTCTGCGCTGCGCTCATGCCGCCTCCTCCACCTTGAAGCGCGCACCGTTGGCCGCGGCCTTGAAGGGCTCGATGCCCACGCGGCGCAGCGCGTCGATGAAGGTCTCGCCGGCCTCGCGGGTGTCGCGGTAGGTGTTGAGCACCGCCTCGATCACCTCAGGCACCTCGGCCGCCGAGAAAGAGGGTCCGACCACCTTGCCCGGCTGCGCCGCACCGGAGAGCGCGGAGCCGTCGGAGCCGCCCAGCGTGACCTGGTACCACTCCTTGCCGTCCTTGTCGACGCCCAGGATGCCGATGTGCCCGCTGTGGTGATGCCCGCAGGAGTTGATGCAGCCGCTGATGTGCAGGTCGATCTCACCCAGGTCGTCGAGCTCGTCCAGGTCCTGGTAGCGCTCTGTGATGGCTTCGGCGATCGGGATCGAGCGCGCGTTGGCGAGCGCGCAGAAATCGCCGCCGGGGCAGGCGATCATGTCGGTCAGCAGGTGCACGTTGGCGCTGGCGAAGCCGGCCTCGCGCGCGGCGAGCCACAGCGCATGCAGGTCCTCGGCGTGCACCCAGGGCAGGAGCAGGTTCTGGTCGTGCGTGACACGCGCCTCGCCGGCCGAGAAGCGGTCGGCCAGCCGGGCGGCGGTGTCGAGCTGGTCGGCCGAGGCGTCGCCGGGGGCCTGGCCGATGCGCTTGAAGGACAGCGTGACCGCGCGCAGCGCCGGGTTCTTGTGCGGCGCCACGTTGCGCTGCAGCCAGCGCGCGAACATCACGTCGTCGGCCGCCTGCGCGCGCAGCTCTGCATCGGTCTGCTCTGCGCTCTGGAACACGCGGGTCGCCAGCGTCGGCGGCACGAAGGAAGCGGCCACGCGGTCGAACTCGGCCTGCGTGATGGTGTGCGGTGCGCCGTCGTGCTCGAGGATCTGCTTGTACTCGGCCTCGACATCGTCGATGTAGCGCTGGCCCTCGGCCTTCACCAGGATCTTGATGCGCGCCTTGTACATGTTGTCGCGCCGGCCGTAGCGGTTGTAGACCCGCACCACGGCTTCGAGGTAATTCATGATCTGGTTCCAGGGCAGGAACTCGCGCAGCACAGTGCCCACGATGGGCGTGCGACCCATGCCACCGCCCACCTGCACGCGGAAGCCCAGCTCCCCGGCCTCGTTCTTCAGCAGCTTCAGGCCGACGTCGTGCCAGCCGGTGGCGGCGCGGTCTTCCGCGGCGCCGGTGATCGCGATCTTGAACTTGCGTGGCAGGAAGGCGAATTCCGGATGCAGCGTGCTCCACTGCCGCATGATCTCGGCGAAGGGGCGCGGATCGGCGACCTCGTCGACCGCGATTCCGGCGCGCTCGTCGCTGGTGATGTTGCGGATGCAATTGCCGCTGGTCTGGATGCCGTGCATGTCGACGGAGGCCAGGAGGTCCATCACGTCGGCCGATTTCGACAGCGGAATCCAGTTGTACTGCACGTTCTGGCGCGTGGTGAAGTGGCCGTAGTGCGTGGGCAGCTTGTGGGTGCCGAGCAGGCCCTGGGTCTTCTGAGCGTTCCTGTAGACCTCGGCCTCGGGCTCGTCGTACTCGCGCGCAATGCGCGCCAGCACGCGCAGCTGGGCACTCGAGAGTTCGCCGTAGGGCACCGCCACGCGCAGCATTGGCGCATAGCGCTGCACATACCAGCCGTTCTGCAGGCGCAGCGGCCGGAACTCGTCCTCGGAAAGTTTGCCGGCCTGCCAGCGTTCCAGCTGGTCCCGGAATTGCGCCGCGCGCTGGTGCACGAACTGGCGATCGAAGTCTGTGTATTGGTACATCGTGTTTTCTTTGCTGCTGGAAGGCGTGCGTCCACGGCCCGTCAACGCGAGCCCGGACTTTAGAAGTGCGCCTTATGGAACCAAACTATTTTTTGGTTCGTGTCTTATGCGGATAAGCTTATTCGCCAGTCTGCATGCGGCCTGCAGGCCGATGGAATGCTTATTCCGGATAAGGCCCGATCGGGTGGCGGGCCCGGGCCCGGTGTTTCTGTGCCCCCCGTGAAGGCTAGGAAGAAGTCCCACCCAGCGCCTGCTGGATGTCCTCCAACCCGCGGCCCCGTGTCTCGATCCCGCTGCGCATGAGCATCAGCGCGGCCACCGCCATCGGCAGCGCGATCAGCAGGGCCGAGGCGGCGAAATGGCCGAACACGCCCAGCACGCCGAAGCCCGCGCCGAGGATGCCCCCGAACTTGGAGCCCGCCGCCACCACGCCCGAGCCGGTGCCGCGCAGGTGGACGGGATAGATCTCCGCCGCATAAGGGATGAGCATCGCGATCACCCCGCTCGAGCTCACCAGCAGCAGGGCGGTGGTCAGCACCATTGCGAGGTCCGATTGCACCCGCGCCACACCGAGGCCGAAGAACAGCAGCAGCGTCGCCGCGGTCAGCGCGATGAACAGCACCAGCGCCTTGATGCTGCTCCAGCGGTGGTAGAGCCAGATCACGATCGCGATGCCCGGCAGCGCCAGCAATGCTGATCGGGCCAGCAGCGCGCTGGCGGCGGTTGCGTCCATGCCCATGCTGCCGAGGTTGGTGGGCAGCCACAGCAGGAAGCCGAAGTTCACGAGGCCCCACGCCACGCCGCAGACCAGCAGGCCCCAGGTGATGCGCGCGTGGCTGCCGCGCAGCAACTGCCTGATCCCGCCGGGCGGCGGCTCCTCTTCAGCCACGACGGCAGCGGCGTTCGCCGGCCCGGTGCTCGCCGCCTTCTTTCCGGCAAAGCGCGCGAGCACCGCGCGCGCTTGGTCGTCGAGTCCGACGTTGGCGAGGAAGCGTGGCGACTCGGGGATGTAGCGGCCCAGGAAGACGATCACGAGCCCGGTCGGCAGGCCCAGCAGCCACAGGGCGCGCCAGCTGAACTCCGGCACCAGCAGCGCTGCCGATCCGGCCGCCAGCAGGTAGCCGGCGGAGGTGCCTACGCCGCCCAGCGCCACCAGCAGCCAGCCGCGGTGCGCAGCCGGCACGGTCTCGGCCATCAGCGTGAAGGTGATGGGCAGCAGGCCGCCGGCCGAGGCGCCCATCAGGAAGCACATCGCGAGGTTCCAGCCGAATGCCGGCATCGCGCCGCAGATCGCGGTGCCGATGAACATCAGCGCCGACAGCAGGATCGCCGCGCGGCGGCCGAACACGTCGGCCAGCCGGCCCCACAGCACCGAGCCCACCGTGGTCCCGGTGAGCGCCACCAGCGCGAGCACGCCGGCGGTCTGCTTGCTGATCTCGTATTCCTTCGTCATGCCGGGCATCACGAAGCCGAGGGTGGCGGGCTTGAGCACGTCGACCGCCAGGGCGATCACCAGCACGATCACCAGCTTCCAATGCTCGCCGTTCAGCGGCACGCCGTCGGCCACGTGGAACTGCAGGTGGCGGTCGGCATGCAGGCTCTTCTTCATCTGGGCGATGCGCGGCATCAGGCCGTACATGGCCAGCAGCACGCCCAGCGGGATCATGGCCATGCCGGCGAGCATGGTGGCGTCCATCTCCATGCCGACCATCTGGTAGCCGGTGTGGCGGCCCATCATGAACATCGGCACATGGGCCAGTACGCCGCCGATGATGGCGATGCAGCCGAGCCAGAAGGCGATGGGGTGGTGAAAGGCGAAGTTGTTGGGTTTCATGCGGTCTCTTGCGGCCGCACATGTTAGCGAAGCGCTCAGCGGCAGAAGCCCCAGCCCCCCACTTCGAGATGGAAGTGGTCCGCATGCAGCGCGTTGTAGTCGGGGCCCAGTACGCCCTCGAAGAAGCGGCAGGCGCCGGCATGGGCATCGCGCAGGAACAGCGCGTCGGCATCGTCGCCGCCCCAATCGCGACGCACGGTGATGCGCCTGCGGTCCTCGCGCACGAAGCCGGCGATGTCGATCGCGTCCGCGGTCGCATGGCGGCTGCGTCGCCCGTCGCGCGTGCTGCCTTCGCCGGTGTTGACGTTGCGGCAGGCGTAGCTGCCCAGGTGCTCCACGGCGGCGATGGGGCCGCCCAGCCGCTGCGACGCGGCCGGTTGCAGGGTGTGCCGCTCCCACATCGCGAAGGACAGCGCCGCGCGGCAGCTCAACAGCGTCGGCGAGGACAGCGAGACGCTGCGGCCGCCGCGCAGGCGCAGGGCGGCCGTCAGGCCACAGCCGGGCCCGGTGCTGCGGTCGGCGACCGGCTCGTACTGCAGGCCTGACGGCTCGAGCGCGGCGAAGCAGCGCGCGGGGTCGGATCTCGCGCGGCGCAGCTTGAGGCCGGTCAGCAGGTTCGGCTCCGCGGCCACGTCCAGTGGCGCCCAAGGGTTGAAGCGATCGGGAAGCTCGAGCATGCCGAAGCGGAGCGCCGCGGCGAGCAGCGCCGCCAGGGCCATCAGAAAAGCGAGGAACAGGCCATGCCGTGAAATCGGGCGCACACCCCGACTACAACACGAAGTGCGCCACCGTCACATAGTGGCTGGCCGATCCCGCCAGCACGAACAGGTGCCAGGTGCCGTGCGCATGGCGCCAGCCCAGCGGGTTGCGATAGAACACTGTGCCGGCCGAGTACCACAGCGCGCCCGCCAGCAGCCAGGCCAGCCCGGCGCCGTCGAGCCGCTCCACCAGTGGCACGGCTGCCAGCACGCCCAGCCAGCCCATGCCCAGGTACAACGCCAGCGAGGGCGCCGGCGGCTCGCCCCGCCGCAGCTCGCGCGCGATGCCGAACAGCGCCGCGCTCCAGGCCGCGGCCAGCAGCGCCCAGCCCCAGGTGCCCTGAAGGGTGACCAGCGCGAATGGCGTATAGCTGCCGGCGATCAGCAGGTAGATGGCGCAATGGTCCACCCGCTGCCAGAACAGCTTCATTCGGCCGCGCGTGCTGTGGAAGAGGGTGGAGGCACCGTACAGCGCCACCATCGAGAGCCCGAACACCAGCGCGCTGGCGGTCCTGGCCGGGTCGTTGCCGGGCACCGTCTTTGTCAGCAGCAGGGCGGAGCCGGCCGTGGCCAGCATCAGGCCGAGCAGGTGGCTGTAGCCGTTGAAGCGTTCGCCTTGGTACATGGTGTCACCTCGAAGGAATGCATGGAGTGGGCCTCGGTTTTGCTGCGCCGTCGTGACACATCAGACAACGAAGGTCACGGCTGCACATCAACCGTTGGCCTTAGACCTCCTGCATGTTGAGGACCGCCGAACGCACTGGCCCTCCGGCTTGCCACTGCGCCGGCGATGCCCTAAGTTCCCGGAGAACAAGCCGACCAGGAGACAGCCATGCCCCGCTTCGACACCGTCCGCATCGACCAGGATCCGCAGCACCCGCGCATCGCGCGCCTGCTGCTCGACCGCCCGGAGAAGCTCAACGCCATCGGCAACACCACGCCGGCGGACATCCGCCATGCCGTCGAGTGGGCCCAGGCCGAGGACGAGGTGCACGTGATCGTGGTGGAGGGCGCGGGCCGCGCCTTCTGCGCGGGCTACGACCTGGGCGAGTACGCGGAGGGACGCGACCTCGAAGGCCAGCCCGACCATCCTTGCCGGCAGGAGAAGAAGCCCTGGGACCCGATGCTCGACTACGCCGCGATGAAGGCCAACACCGAGGACTTCATGTCACTGTGGCGCTGCACCAAGCCCACCATCGCCAAGGTGCACGGCTACGCGGTGGCGGGCGGCAGCGACATCGCGCTGTGCTGCGACCTGCTGGTGATGGCCGACGACGCGAAGATCGGCTACATGCCCACGCGCGTGTGGGGCTGCCCGACGACCGCCATGTGGACCTACCGCCTCGGCGCGCTGCGTGCCAAGCAGCTGATGTTCACCGGCGACACGATCAGCGGCACCCAGGCCGCCGAATGGGGCCTGGCCAATTTCTCGGTTCCGCCGGCCGAGCTCGACCAAGCGACGCTGCAGCTGGCGCAGCGCATCGCCGGCGTGCCGAGATCGCACCTGATGATGCACAAGCTGGTGGTCAACCAGGTGTGGCTGTCGATGGGCCTGGAGCAGAGCCAGATGTTCGCCACCGTGTTCGACGGCATCACGCGGCACAACCCCGAAGGCATGTGGTTCCGGCGCCATGCCGAGGTGGAGGGCTTCAGGAGCGCGGTGGCTTGGCGCGACAGTGGCCGGCCTATTCCCGAGGGCGACGAAGCGCGCGCCTTGGTGGCCGAGCTCGAGGCACGCCTGGCACAGGCGCGCGCCGCCGCCTCAGCGCGGCAGCAGGGCTGACAGGCCCTGGCCGGCCAGCAGCCCGCCGAGCAGCAGCATCACAGAGCCCACGAAGGCGTCGAGCCAGCGCCACGCGGCCGGCCGGGCGAACAGCGGCGCCAGCAGGCGGGCGCCGGTGCCCAGCGTCGCGAACCAGCCCGCGCTGGCCAGCGCGCTGCCCGCCACGAAGGCTGCCTTGCCGGCCCCCGGCTGCTGCGCGCCGACGGCACCGACCAGCAGCACCGTGTCGACGTACACGTGCGGATTCAGGAGGGTGAAGGCGGCCGTCTGCGCCATCACGCGCGAGAGCGGACTGGCGGCGCCGGCGTGCGCGGCATGCAGCGCGCCGGGCTTCAGCGCACGCCGCCAGGCCAGCGCCGCATAGACGAAAAGGAAGAGGGCGCCGCCGATCGTCAGCGCGGGGGCCAGCACCGGCAGCCGCTCGAGCACCCGCCCCATGCCGACCACGCCGAGCGCCACCAGGAGCGCGTCGGCGACGGCGCAGAACAGCACGACCGGCAGCGCATGCTCGCGCCGCAGTCCCTGGCGCAGCACGAAGGCGTTCTGCGCGCCGATGGCGACGATCAGGCCCAGGCTGAGGGCGAAACCGGTGGTGAACGAGGGAAGGAAGCTGAAGCTGCTGGCCATGCACCGATGATTGGCGCCACGGCAAAATCAGTCCAGTTAACTTTTCTGCAGCTGCATTAGGAATACTTCATTGCTGGACTATCTCTCCCTCTCGGCAGTGGCGCAGGTGGTGCGCGAGGGCAGCTTCGAGCGCGCGGCGCGTGCCCTGCACGTCACGCCCTCCGCGGTGTCGCAGCGCGTCAAGCAGCTGGAGGATCGGTTGGGCCTGGCGCTGGTCGTGCGCGGCTCGCCCTGCGTGGCTACCGAGGCGGGGGCCTGGCTGTGCCGCCATGTGGAGCAGGTCGACATGCTCGAGCGGGAGCTCCACCGCGCCATGCCCGCGCTCGGCGCCCTGGACGACGCCGCCCGGCGCCTGACCCTGCGTGTGGCCGTCAATGCCGACAGCCTGGCCACCTGGTTCATTCCCGCCCTCGCCGCCTTCAGCGCGCGCGAGCCGGCCCTGGTGGATCTCAGCGTCGACGACGAGACGCACACGGCCGAGTGGCTGCGCTCCGGCACCGTGCTGGCTGCCGTGACCTCCAATCCCAAGCCCGCACAGGGCTGCCGCAGCGTGCCGCTGGGCCACATGCGCTATCGGGCGACGGCGAGCCCGGCGTTCAAGAAGAAGTATTTCGCCCGCGGCGTGAGGGCCGAGGCGCTGGCCGAAGCACCCAGCCTGGCGTTCAGCCGCAAGGACAGGCTGCAGGCGCAATGGCTGCAGGACGTATGCGGCGAGCCGGTCGAGGTACCGCGGCATTGGCTGCCGTCGAGCGAGGCCTTCGTGGCGGCCAGCGTGGCCGGCATGGGCTGGGGGATGAATCCCGCAACGCTGGTCGCGCCGCACCTGCGCGACGGCAGCCTGGTGGAACTGGTGCGGGGCGCGGAGTTGCAGGTGCCGCTGTACTGGCACCACGTGCGGCTGAAGATCCCGATGCTGGAGCGGCTCACGCAGGACGTGCTCGCGGCCGCGCGCGAGGGGCTGGAGCCGTAGGGCCGCGCTGCCTGATCAGGCCCACCAGTGCCGCACGGTGATGGCGATCACGCGCGCCGCCTGCCGGCGCAGGTCGTCCGAAGGCGGGCGCTGCACCGGCGCACGCCGCGGGACGGCGGGGTTGGGGATCAGGAACAGGTGTCGACCCCGCGCCGAAGCGGAGGCGGGTGGATGGAGGGTTTGCATGCCGTGCCTTGGATTTTTCTCGGGAAGGCAGGGCATCTTAGCTGTATAAAAATACAGTGTCATGACAGCCTCCTGCCAAGGCCTCGCACGGCTCGCAAGAAGAAGAGGTCGAGCCGCCCTCAGCCGGCGCTGCGCCGCACCTGCACCGTGGCTTCCAGGCCCTCGTAGGCCTCGGCTTCGCCGAACCAGCTCCCGCTGATCGGCGCCGCGAGGGCAGGGTCGCGTGCCACGCCGACGCGGATCAGCTGCCCGCTGCCCATCAGCAGGTTGTTGGTCGGATCGAAGGCGACCCAGCCTGCACCCGGGAGGTAGGCGTGCAGCCAGGCGTGGGTGGCGCCCGCCCCGGTGATCGTCTCGCCCGGCGCGGCCTCGCCGTCGTCGAGCGCGGCGTCGTAGAGGTAGCCCGAGACGAAGCGTGTCGCCACGCCGAGCCGTCGTGCGGCCTCCATCATCAGCAGCGCGTAGTCGCGGCAGCTGCCGCTGCCCAGCGCCAGCGTCTCCAGCGGGGTCTGCGTGCCTTCCTCGTCGCGCGCCGAGTACTGCAGGCTCTGGCCGATGTGCGCGTTCATGCGGGTCAGGACATCGAGCGTCCCGTTGGGCTTGTCGATGTGCAGGAACTGGTGGGCCCAGCGGATCAGCGTGCCTTCGGGGTCGTCGTGGTGCGGACGCAGGTAGTGCTCCAGGTCTAGCCGGTCCTGCACCGAGTAGGCGAAGGGCAGGTATTCGGCCATCGGCTCCAGCGTGAGCACGTCCGGCGGCGCCGACACATGCTCGATGGCGAACGAGCACACGATGCGCAGCTCCGTCGCCTCGCCGATCGGCTGCACCAGCGCGATCGAGTTGGAATACGGATCCTGGATCATGCGCACATGCGCGTCGGGGCTGACATGCAGGTCGGTGGCGAGCACCCGCAGGTCGTGGCTGTCGCGCGGCCTGAACATCACGCGGTGCAGGCCGAAGCGCACCGGCTCCTTGTAGCGGTAGACGGTAGTGTGGGTAATGTCGTAGCGGGTGGCCATGGCGGAATGATTGTCCTGCCGGCGGATGACACGCTGCCCGTTCGCGGACGCTCAGCCGGACGGCGCATTGTGGCGCCGACCGGCCGGCCCGCGCTGCGCATCGAGGGCCCGGGCCTGCGCTGCCGGCAGCGCCAGGGGCTCGCCATGCCAGCGCGCCGCCAGGAGCTCGGCACACAGCGCCGCGAAGCTGAGGCCGCGCGAACCCATTGCGGTGCACAGCCAGGGGCCGGCCGGCGCATCGGGGCTCATCGGGCCGACCAGGGGACGCCGATCGCTGGAGGCGCAGCGCACGCCGGCCCAGGCCTGCAGCTCGCCGTGCTCGAACAGCGGCGCGAGCTGCCGCGCTGCCTCCGGGTGCAGGCGCGCGAGCCGCTGACGGTTGGCCTCGGTGTCTTCGCTGCGAAGCCCGGTTTCGTCGTCGTCGCGATCAAAAGTGGCGCCGCTGAGCCAGAGCGCGCCGCCGGGAGCGGGCACATGGGCGATCAGGTGGCCATCGCCGTTGACCGGCATCGGGGGCAGGCGCATGCCCTCGGCCATGCGTCCCCAGGCGAGTTGACCGCGCACCGGCTGCAGCGGCATCGCCGGCGCAAGCGCGGCGCTCTGGTGGCCGGCCGCGATCACGACGCGATCCGCTTCGACCAGCAGCTCGCCTTCGGCATCGCGCAAGACCCAGAGGCCCGAATGCCCAGGTGAAACCTCGATCCGGGCAACGCGGCTTCCCGTCCGGATGCGAATGCCGGGCTGAGCCAGCCAGGCCTCCACCAGGCGCGCAGGGCGCACCCAGCCGCCACGGGCATGCCAGATGCCCGCCGCATCGGCGGGCAGGCCGGCCTCGCGCAATTGCTCGGGCGACGCATGCCAGGACTCGTTGGGCCCGTCGGCGCTCCAGCTTTCCGGCAGGCGGGCCAGCCCGGCGCTGCGGCGCTCGAGCACGCCGCTCGCGCGCCAATCCGTGCCCTCGGCCAGCAGTGTCCTGGCCTGCTCCCAGGTGGCCCGCACGCCGGCGCGGATCAGCCGGGAGAGCAGGGCGTCGTCGGGCGAAACATGCGGCGCGAGCACGCCCGCGGGCAGGCCCGATGCGCCGGCCGCAGGATGCGCGCCGGCCTCCAGCACCTCCACCTGCCAGCCGCGCCGCGCCAAGCTGGCGGCGACGGCCGCGCCGGCGAGGCCCGCACCGACCACGGCACAGCGGCCCGGCGCCGAGACCGCCTCCGGATCCGGCACCTGCCGACGCAGCGGCCAAGACGGATCGAACACGCCCTGCAGGCAATCGCGCTTGGGCGGCAGGCCGGGGGCCTTTTGCAGCCGAAAGCCGCAAGGCGCCAGCGCATCGCGCACCGGCCGCGCCACGCTCCAGGTCGCCAGCCGCGTGCCGCGGCGCGCGAAGCGGGCCACGGCCTTGAGCGTCTCGGCCGACCACATCTGCGGATTGCGCTCGGGGCTGAAGCCGTCCAGGAAGATGCTGTCGGCCTCGAAGCGATGGTGGGCGCGCAGCATGGCCTGGACATCGCCGACGCACAGGGTGAGCAGCACCCGGCCGTCTTCGAAGACGAGGCGATGGAAACCCGGAAGCAGGCCCGACCACTGCGCCGCCAGAGCCTCGGCCAGCGGCGCGAGCTCGGGCTGGCTTGCCGCGGCGCGCAGGAGATCCTCGCGTCCGACCGGGTAGGCCTCGATCGAGACGAAGTGCAGCAGCGCAGGACGCAGCGGGTCCTCTCGCCAAGCCTGCCAGCTCGTCAGAAATGAAAGGCCGAGCCCGAAGCCGGTTTCGAGAATCCGCCATTGGGGCTGGCCGCCCCAGGCCTCCGGCAGGCCGCAGCCGCCGAGGAACACATGCCGGGCCTGCGCCACGGCACCGCTTTCGGAGTGATAGATGTCGCCGAAGCGCTCGCTGTACGGCACGCCGTCCGCACCCCAGGCCACCGGCTCGGCCACCGCGCGAGGCCGGGATCAGTTCGACGGGGGTACGTAGCCCTGCGCGACGTCCGCGCCTTCGCCGAAGAAATGCTTTTCCATCTGGCGTGCCAGGTACTGGCGGGCGCGCGCATCGGCCAGGTTCAGCCTGTTCTCGTTGACCAGCATGGTCTGCTGCTTGAGCCACGCGGCCCAGGCTTCCTTGCTGACGCTTTCCCAGATGCGTTTGCCGAGTTCGCCCGGGTAGGGCGGAAAGTCGAGCCCCTCGGCCTCTTTGCCGAGCTTGATGCACTGGACCATGCGTGCCATTTGGATGCCTCTTGAAGGGGTGGGGGGTTGCTTAGTTGATTTGGCTATTTAGAACTGAGAACTCAGTCGTTCCAGTTTCTTTATGCCCTATCCAGAATTCGAAGCCTCACTGTTATGCCTTCCTGAAGCACAAGACCATGAGCTACCGCCGCGACTTTATCAAGCTTTCCCTCGCTGCCGCCGCTTCGTCCGGCATCGCCCTGACGGCATTGCCGTCGTTCGCGCAAGGCGTGACGCTGCTCAACGTCTCCTACGACCCGACCCGAGAGCTCTACGTGGACTACAACAAGGCCTTTGCCGCCTACTGGAAGGCAAAGACGGGCCAGGAGGTCACGATCAAGCAGTCGCACGGCGGCTCGGGCAAGCAGGCGCGCTCGATCATCGACGGCATCGATGCCGACGTCGCCACGCTGGCGCTGGCCGGCGACACCGATGCGCTGGTGAAGCACGGTGGCCTCGTCAAGGCCGACTGGCAGAAGCGCCTGCCGCACAACTCGGCCCCCTACACCTCGACCATCGTCTTCCTGGTGAAGAAGGGCAATCCCAAGGGCCTGAAGGACTGGGACGACCTCGCCAGGCCCGGCGTGCAGGTGGTGACCCCCAACCCCAAGACCTCCGGCGGCGCGCGCTGGAACTACCTGGCGGCGTGGGAGTTCGGCAAGCGCAAGTACGGCGGCGATGCCCAGGCCAAGGAGTTCGTGGGCAAGGTCTTCAAGAACGTGCCGGTGCTCGACACGGGCGCCCGCGGCTCCACCATCACCTTCGTCCAGCGTGGCGTGGGCGACGTGCTGCTGGCGTGGGAAAACGAGGCCTTCCTGGCCTTGAAGGAATTCGGCCCCGAGAAGTTCGAGATCGTGGTGCCCTCCATCAGCATCCTGGCCGAGCCCACCGTGACGGTGGTCGACAAGGTGGTCGACAAGAAGGGCACCCGCGCCGTGGCCGAGGAGTACCTCAAGTACCTCTACTCCGACGAAGGCCAGAACATCGCCGGCCGCAACTACTATCGCCCGACCTCCGAGAAGGCGAAGGCCAGGTACGACAAGCAGTTCCCGAAGCTCACGCTGTTCAGCATCGACCAGGCTTTCGGCGGCTGGGCGAAGGCTGACAAGGAGCACTTCGCCGACGGCGGCTCCTTCGATCAGATCTACGCACCCACCAAGTGAGCGGGATCGCGCCATGCATCCCTGCATCACCGAAGACACTTCGCTCGAAGCGCCGCCGCGCCCGCTCTGGCGCGCGTTGCGCGATCTTGCGATCAGTGTCGCAGTGGTCGGCGCCATTGCGCTGATCGCGACCTTCCTGGGCGCGACCCCCGCCCATGCGCACGACAGGAACGAGCTGCGCACGGCTACCCCTACCAGTCAGCAGCTGCTGCAAGGACGGTTTTTCGATCCTGCCGCTGATTCCAACTCGAAGGAGCTTTCCATGTCCATCCAGGCGATCAACGTACGCAACCAGTTCAAGGGCAAGGTCCGCGAGATCATCCGCGGCGACGTGGTCTCCGAGGTCGATGTCGAGACCGCCTGGGGCATCGTGACGTCGGTCATCACTACCCGCTCGGTCGACGAGCTGCAGCTGAAGGTGGGTTCCGACGTGGTCGCGCTGGTGAAATCCACCGAGGTATCGATCGCCAAGCTATAGGGCCTGTCGACAGGCCTGAAGTCCCCACCGGCCGCGGCCGGCGCTCATTTGCCGTAACAATGGGTGCCACCAAGGAGAGAGCCATGGCCGGATTCGAAGTGAGTGAGATCGTGGTCGCGCTGCGCGAGGCGCGCGAGGAATGGCGTGATGCCCAGAAGCGCTCGCGCGAGCCGGGCAGCCGCGAGTTCCCCTCGCGCGATGCGCTGGCCGCGATCGTGGAATCGCTGAAAGGCGCGCTGTTTCCGATGCGGCTCGGCCCGCCCGAGCTGCGCCACGAGGGCGAGGACTTCTACGTCGGCTACACGCTCGAATCGGCCCTGCTGTCGCTGCTGGTGCAGGCCCGGCTGGAACTGCGCTACAACGCGCGCCATCAGCCGCGCGAAGCGGCCGCGATCGAGGACGAGGCACAGCAGGCGGTGCACGACTTCGCCGCGGCGCTGCCCGCGATCCGCCGGCTGCTCGACGGCGACGTGCTCGCTGCCTACCAGGGCGATCCGGCGGCACGCAGCGTCGACGAGGTGCTGCTGTGCTACCCGGGCATCCTCGCGATGATCCATCACAGGCTCGCGCACCAGCTCTACGCGCTCGGCCTGCCGCTGCTGGCGCGCATCGTGGCCGAGCTCGCGCATGCGCAGACCGGCATCGATATCCATCCCGGCGCACATATCGATGCCGGCTTCTTCATCGACCACGGCACCGGCGTCGTCATCGGCGAGACCACCGTGATCGGCAAGCGTGTGCGGCTCTACCAGGCGGTGACCCTCGGTGCCAAGCGCTTTCCGACCGACCCCGACGGCAAGCTCCAGAAGGGCTTGCCGCGGCATCCGATCGTGGAGGACGACGTCGTGATCTATGCCGGCGCCACCATCCTCGGGCGCGTCACGCTGGGGAAGGGCGCGGTCATCGGGGGCAATACGTGGATCACCGAGGACGTGCCGGCTGGCGCCAACATCACCCAGGCGAACCTGCAGAAGGCGGGTTGCGATTGAGTTGCGATGCTCAGAGGATGTCCATATTCAGCGTCAGCGTGGCCACACTCGAATCGCTCACACTCGAATCGACCCTGCCATGAGGCTTCATTGCCGTCGGCGCAGCGGCGCGAATCTCCCGCAGGATCGACCCCGTGAAAAGTTCGACGTATCTGTCACGGCTCGCGGGCATGAACTGGGCTGCGACGTCCAAGGGAACGTGGTACTCGTCCCTTTCCACCCACACCGACAGGCGCATGTCATTCAGTTGCGTCGGGCAGGGTAGGCCACATGCCCGCAACAAGCCTCGGATGCAGATCTGCATGATGGCGCCACCTCCTCGTCGGAAGGGTACATGTCAGTCATGTCGTATGCGAATCCGCCAAGGAGCTGGATTGCCTCCCTGTCCACGCCGTGCTCTCCGAACTTGAGTTTCCGCTCCTCGAAACCCTTGACGTAGTTCTTCAGTTGCTCGTGGTGACTCCGGAGTTCGTCACCGCTCGCAAAAATGAACTGCCTTCTGCAGTCCTCGGCGAGCTTTTTCAACGCAGGCCATAGCTTCGTGTCGACGATCGACAACGAATCAGTGCCGTAAAAGTCCGTTGCGCTGTGCCGGTCCGCGGAAGTCTTGAATTTCCCAAAGTGATCGGCGTTCTCCGTTGCGTTGACTTGCGCGATGTGACGGCGGATTGCCGCAACGTCCCGGATGATTTCGGTCAAAGGGGCGCCCGCCCGCCAGCGTTGTTCCACCCAAGCTTCCGCGGCGCGGCACCAAGTCGCCCAGCGTTGCTGATTGATGTCTACCTTGCCGCCCGCCACGCCCACTCCGTAAACGCGCGCCTGGCATGTATAGGACTGGCTGATCCCTCCATGCAGCTGATCTTCGAAGTTGCCCTGGGTGAGCAAGCGGAGCTCGAAGACCCGTCCGTCCGGACGGCCGACCTGCTGCGGACTCGCAAGTTCCGCGAGCTCCCGGTGAAGGGATTCGATCCTGCCCGGGTCCGCGCAGAGTGCCTCGGTCAGGTGCGCGAGGTTCGGCGTGTTGAGAAGCCCGGCCGGTGCGAGCGAGTCGAAAATGCCCGAGATGAACACTGCCTCACGGGCCGGAGCGTGTTGAGCCAATCGGGCGAGCAATTCCAGGGCCTGGGCATCCGCATCGACCCCGCCGTGCGCACGCTCCCATGCGACGCGAATGTCTGCAGGGTTGCAACGCGAAGTCGCTCGATGCTGCTCACCGGGCATGTGCATCAGCAGCGTTTTTGGGGGAGGTGCAGTGGTGGAGTGCATACGACAATCTGTATCCAGATGGCCTTTCAAGTTCCTCCCTGTCCCATCTGCGCGCGAGCGCAGCTTTGAGCAGCAACGCTACGGGCCAGCGGCCTTGACTTGGTGACAGCCGCCGTTGTGCTGTAGAAACGGTTTACCTGGAAAGGGCAGTCCATGCCGTTCCGCCCATCCACTTTTGCAAGGAGCTTTCATGAGCCAAACCCGAATCGCCGTCATCGTCGGCAGCCTGCGCAAGGATTCGTTCAACCGCAAGCTCGCGCTTGCCATCGCGCACCTCGCACCTTCGGACTTCGCCTTCGAGCATCTGCGCATCGACGACCTGCCGCTCTACAACCAGGACGACGACGGGAACCAGGCGCCTTCGGTCAAGCGGCTCAAGACGGAGATCGCGGCCTCGCAGGGCCTGCTGTTCGTCACGCCGGAGTACAACCGGTCGATGCCCGGTGTGCTCAAGAACGCAATCGACAACGCCTCACGACCCTATGGGCAGAGCGCGTGGGCCGGCAAGCCGGCAGGCGTGATCGGGATCTCGGTCGGTGCCATCGGCACGGCGCTCGCGCAGCAGCATCTGCGCAACGTGCTCGCCTATCTCGACGTGCCCACCATGGGCCAGCCCGAGGCCTTCATCCAGAACAAGGAAGGCCTGTTCGACGACAAGGGCCACATTGCCGAAGGCAGCAAGAAGTTCCTCCAGAGCTGGGTGGACGCCTATGTGGCATGGATCAAGCGGCACGGCAGCTGAACAGCTGAGAGTTGCCTGACAAGGCCCCCATGAGCGCAGGCGCCTTGCGCGCCCGCGGCATTCATCAGGCTGCGAGGGCGGCGCGGTCCTGGTTCGCGGCTTCGCCCGTCGCTGCCAGGATGTCGGCACGCGCAGCGCTCAGCGCAGCGGCCTTGGGCGCGTCGCCCATCGCCACCCCCTCGGCGCGTACGAAGCGCACGTCGGTGATGCCGAAGAAGCCGAGGATGGCTTTCAGGTAGCTTTCCTGGTGTTCCATCGCCTGGCCGGCTTCGCTGGTCGAGTAGATGCCGCCGCGGCTGGACGCCACGATCACCGTCTTGCCGCCGGCCAGGCCGACCGCGCCCTTGTCGGTGTAGCTGAAGGTGCGGCCGACTTGCGCCAGACGGTCGATCCAGGCCTTGAGCTGGGTCGGCACGCTGAAGTTGTAGAGCGGCGCGCCGATCACGATCACGTCGGACGCCAGGAACTGGCTCACCAGGCGCTCGGAAACGGCATTCTCCCGGCGCTGCGCTTCGGTGGGGCTGGCTTGCACGCCCACCTTGATGCCGAGCGCATCGGCATTGAAGTGGTTGGGGGTGTCGACGGCAAGGTCGAGGTACTCGACGGCCGTGTCAGGGTGGTTCTTGCGCCATTCGGCCACGATTTCGGCGGTGAGCTGGCGGGAGACGGAGTTCGCACCCAGGACGCTGGAATCGACGTGCAGCAGTTTCATGATCAATCGCTTTCTTTCGACAATGCGCCGGCACAGGGATCGGTCGGCATGAGGTAAGTCTATTTTTGAGTCGACTGGTTGATAAGACGGCAAAATTCACACAGATTGTCCTGCTGGTGGAACAATGACGGCCATGCAGGACCTCAACGACATGGTTTTCTTCGCCGAGGTGGCCGAGCGTGGCGGCTTTGCCGCCGCAGGGCGGGCCCTCGGCATTCCCAAATCCCGGCTCTCGCGCCGGGTCGCCGAACTGGAAGCGCGCCTCGGCGTGCAACTGCTGCAGCGCAGCACCCGGCAACTCTCGCTGACCCCGGCCGGCGAGCTCTACCTGCGGCACAGCATCGCCATGCGCGATGCCGCTGAGGCGGCCGCCGAAGCCATCGCCGAGGTGCAGACCGAGCCGCGCGGGCTGGTGCGCATCAGCTGCCCCATCTCGCTCGCGCAGAGCAACTTCGGCGTGCTGGTGTCGCAGTTCATGCGGCGCTATCCAGCGGTGCAGATTGAAATGCGCGTTCTGAACCGGGCGGTCGACCTGATCGAGGAGGGCATCGACCTGGCCCTGCGCGTGCGGCCAGTCATCGAGGACAGCACAACGCTGGTTGCCAAGCAGTTCGCCATCTCCCGGCCCGTGCTGGTGGCCACCCCGGAGCAGTTGCGGCGCCAGGGGCCGGTTCGCACGGTAGACGAGCTCGCGCGCCTGGACACCGTGGCCCAGTCGGCTTCCGACGGACGCGTCAGCTGGTGCCTGGAGGGTCCAGGCGGCGCGACACGCACCGTGCAATTCAGGCCGCGCTATCTGGCGGACGATCTGCGGACGCTCAAGTTCGCAGTCGTGGAGGGCGTCGGCGCCAGCATTCTGCCGGGCTACATGTGCAAGGAAGACCTCGAGCTGGGCCGCTTGGTCGAAGTCCTGCCGGAGTGGAGGCCTCCGCCGGGCATTCTGCACGCAGTGTTTCCGTCTCGGCGGGCGCTGGTGCCGGCGATCCGGAAGCTGATCGACTTCCTGGACGAGCACGCCGGCGCAGAGGGGTTCGAACTCATGGTCTGAAGATCTGCTTATTCGCTATGTGCCATATTCAAACAAGTAGATATTCGTTTGGCTTTGAAGCAATGCTCCGCAGAATCGGCGCTCCTTCCCTCAAAGGCAAGAAGAAAGCGAGCGACCATGGCAACCCTGCGCCTCGGCGACACGGCCCCCGATTTCACCCAGGACTCCAGCGAGGGCCCGATCGACTTCCACCAGTGGGCCGGCGACGCATGGGTCGTGCTGTTCTCGCATCCGGCCGACTTCACGCCGGTCTGCACCACCGAGCTGGGCAAGACCGCGGCACTGGCGACCGAGTTCGCCAAGCGCGGCGTCAAGCCGATCGCGATCAGCGTCGACCCGGTGGACAAGCACCATGAATGGATCGGCGACATCAACGAGACGCAGAACACGACCGTCAATTTCCCGATCCTCGCCGATGCCGATCGCAAGGTGGCCGACCTGTACGACCTGATCCACCCCAAGGCCTCGACCACGGCCACGGTGCGCAGCGTGTTCATCATCGACCCGAAGAAGGTGATACGCACGACCATCACATACCCGGCCAGCACCGGGCGCAACTTCGACGAGATCCTGCGTGTGATCGACTCGCTGCAGCTGACCGACAGCCACAAGGTGGCGACACCGGCCAACTGGCGCGACGGCGACGAGGTGGTGATCATCCCCAGCCTGCAGGACCCGGCCGAGATTGCCCAGCGCTTCCCCAAGGGGTACAAGGCCGTTCGGCCCTACCTGCGCCTGACGCCGCAGCCCAACCGCTGAACGAGTGAACGCGTGAGCACAGCGACCCTCATCATCGTGCCGGGCTGGCGTGACTCCGGCCCGGGCCACTGGCAAAGCCTGTGGGCCGAGCGCATGCAGGGCGCGCTGCGGGTGGTGCAGGACGACTGGGTCACGCCCAAGCGCGAGGCGTGGGTGGCCTCGCTCGAGAAGCTGGTGCTGGAAAGCCCCGAGCCGGTGGTGATCGTCGCCCACAGCCTGGGCTGCATCGCGACCGCGCATCTGCCCGAGGCGGCCGCGGCCCGTATCCGTGGCGCGCTGCTGGTGGCGCCGGCCGACCCGGAACGGCGCGCGGCGCTTGCCGACTTCGCGCCCGTGCCCCATGCCACGTTGCCGTACCGCAGCATTCTGGTGGCCAGCAGCAACGACCCCTATTGCCCGGTGCGCCTGGCGGGCGCCTATGCCCGCGCCTGGGGCAGCGAATTCGTTCGCATGCAGAATGCCGGCCATATCAACGTCGATTCGGGGCATGGCGAGTGGCCTTTGGGCCTGGCGCTGCTCCAGTCGCTGACGGACGAACCCAGCGCACCGATGGGCGACCGTGCCCCATACGAACCATTGGCAACCTTATGACTTTCAAGACGACGAAGACGATCATTGCCGCCTTGGCGCTGGCGGCTGCCGCCGGTGCCGCCTCGGCGCAGACCCTGCTGAACGTGTCCTACGACGTGGCGCGCGAGTTCTACAAGGACTACAACGCGGCCTTCGTGGCGCACTACAAGAAGACAACCGGCAAGGACGTCAAGATCGACCAGTCGCACGCCGGCTCCAGCGCGCAGGCGCGCGCCGTGGCTGACGGCCTGGAGGCCGACGTGGTGACCATGAACACCACCACGGACATCGACTTCCTCGCCAACGCGGGCGTCGTCGCCAAGGACTGGCCCAAGCGCTTCCCGCACAATGCGGCGCCCACCACCTCGACCATGCTGTTCCTGACGCGCAACGGCAACCCGAAGGGCATCAAGGATTGGGACGATCTCATCAAGCCGGGCGTCCAGATCGTGATCGTCAATCCCAAGACCGGCGGCAACGGCCGTTATGCCTACCTCGCGGCCTGGGGCTACGTGAAGAAGAAGGGCGGCACCGATGCGCAGGCCGCCGAGTTCGTGGGCAAGCTGTTCAAGAACGTGCCTATCCTGGCGCGCGGCGGGCGCGATGCCACCACCGCCTTCCTGCAACGCAATATCGGCGACGTGCTCATCACCTTCGAATCGGAAGTGGTCTCGATCGACCGCGAGTTCGGCACCGGCAAGGTCGATGCGGTCTATCCCTCGATCAGCATCCTGGCCGAGAACCCGGTCGCGGTAGTCGAGCGCACGGTAGCGAAGAAGGGCACCGGCGAGCTCGCCAAGGCCTACCTCGACTACCTGTACTCCGACGAGGCCCAGGAGATCGCGGCCAAGCACGCGCTGCGCCCGCGCTCGGAGGCCGTGCTCAAGAAGGACGTCGCCACCTTCAAGCCGCTGCAGCTCTTCACCGTGCAGGAACTGTTCGGCAGCCTCGGCGAGGCGCAGAAGGTGCACTTCAACGATGGTGGGCAGTTCGACAAGCTGTACACGCCCGGCGGAAAGTAAATGAGTGGAGCTTTGTCTTCGGCGCTGCCGTCCTCGGCAGCGCCCTTGCCGCGTCCGGGCAACACCGGCGTGTCGCGGCGCGTGCTGCCGGGCTTCCATCTCACGCTCGGCTTTTCGATCTTCTATCTCTGCCTGATCGTACTGATCCCGCTGTCGGCACTGGCCTTCAAGACCTCCTTGCTGAGCTGGGAGCAGTTCTGGACCGCCGTGACCGCGCCGCGGGTGATGGCCTCCTACCGCCTGACCTTCGGCGCCTCGCTGATCGCGGCGCTGGTCAACCTGGTGTTCGGCCTGCTCGTGGCGTGGGTGCTGGTGCGCTACAAATTCCCCGGCAAGCGCATCGTCGACGCGCTGGTCGACCTGCCGTTCGCGCTGCCCACCGCCGTGGCCGGCATCTCGCTGACCGCGCTGCTCGCGGGCAACGGCTGGATCGGCCAGTATCTCGAGCCGATGGGCATCAAGCTGGCCTTCACGCCGGCAGGCGTGGTGATCGCGCTGATCTTCATCGGACTGCCGTTCGTGGTGCGCACCGTGCAGCCGGTGCTCGAGGACACCGAGAAGGAACTGGAGGAAGCCGCCACCAGCCTGGGCGCGACGCGGCTGCAGACCTTCATCAAGGTGATCCTGCCCTCGATCATGCCGGCGCTGCTGACCGGCTTCGCCATGGCCTTCGCCCGCGCGATCGGCGAATACGGCTCGGTGATCTTCATCGCCGGCAACATGCCGATGATCTCGGAGATCACGCCGCTCATCATCATCGGCAAGCTGGAGCAATACGACTTCGCGGGTGCCACGGCGGTCGCGCTCGTGATGCTGGTGATCTCCTTCGTGCTGCTGCTGGTCATCAATGCGCTGCAGGCCTGGCAGCGGCGGCGTGGGGCGTCGGCATGAGCACTACCCGCACCGTTCGCCGCGCCCAGGCCGGCACCACCGAGTCACCATGGGTGCGCTTCACCCTGATCGGTCTGGCGCTGGCCTTCATGTTCCTGTTCCTCGTGCTGCCGCTGGCCGCGGTCGCGACCGAGGCCTTGCGCAAGGGCGTCGACGCGTACCTCGACGCATTGAAGGAGCCCGATGCCTGGAGCGCCATCCGCCTCACGCTCATCACCGCTGCCATCGCGGTGCCGATGAACCTGATCTTCGGCGTGGCTGCCGCCTGGGCCATCGCGAAGTTCGAGTTCCGCGGCAAGGCGCTGCTCACCACGCTGGTCGATCTTCCCTTCGCGGTGTCGCCGGTCGTCGCAGGCCTGATCTACGTGCTGGTCTTCGGCGCGCAGGGCTGGTTCGGCCCGTGGCTCGCGGCGCACGACATCAAGATCATCTTCGCCGTGCCCGGCATCGTGCTGGCCACCGTCTTCGTGACCTTCCCCTTCATCGCGCGCGAGTTGATTCCGCTGATGCAGGCGCAGGGCACCGAGGAGGAGCAGGCCGCCATCGTTCTCGGCGCGACAGGCTGGCAGACCTTCCGGCGCGTGACCCTGCCCAACATCAAGTGGGGGCTGCTGTACGGCGTGATCCTGTGCAATGCGCGCGCCATGGGCGAGTTCGGCGCGGTGTCGGTGGTCTCGGGCCACATCCGCGGCCAAACCAACACCATGCCGCTGCACGTCGAAGTGCTCTACAACGAATACCAGTCCGTGGCCGCCTTCGCCGTGGCCTCGCTGCTGGCCATCCTGGCGCTGGTCACGCTGGTCATCAAGTCGGTCATCGAATGGCGCCACGAGCGCGAGATGAAGGCCCTGGCCGAGCTGCCGCCCGAGCAGCCGCTTGCCGCCGCGCGCGCGTGAGGAGAAACACACCATGAGCATTGAAATCCGCAACGTCAGCAAGCAATTCGGCGACTTCCACGCGCTGCGCGACGTCAGCCTCGACGTCGCCTCCGGGGAGCTGGTCGCGCTGCTGGGCCCTTCGGGCTGCGGCAAGACCACCTTGCTGCGCATCATCGCGGGCCTGGAGACGGCCGACGCCGGCAGCATCCTGTTCGCCGGCGAGGACACCACCGACGTGCACGTGCGCGAGCGCCAGGTCGGCTTCGTGTTCCAGCACTACGCGCTGTTTCGCCACATGTCGGTGTTCGAGAACGTGGCCTTCGGCCTGCGTGTCAAGCCGCGGAGCCTGCGCCCCAGCGAGGCGCAGATCAAGGCCAAGGTCCACGAACTGCTCAAGCTGGTGCAGCTCGACTGGCTGGCCGACCGCTATCCGGCCCAGCTCTCGGGCGGCCAGCGCCAGCGCATTGCCCTGGCCCGCGCGCTGGCGGTCGAGCCCAAGGTGCTGCTGCTCGACGAGCCCTTCGGCGCCCTCGACGCCAAGGTGCGCAAGGAACTGCGCCGCTGGCTGCGTCGGTTGCACGACGAGCTGCACGTCACCAGCATTTTCGTCACGCACGACCAGGAGGAGGCGCTCGAAGTCGCCGACCGCGTGGTGCTGATGAACAGCGGCCGCATCGAACAAGTCGGCTCGCCTCAGGACGTGTGGGACCATCCGGCCAGCCCCTTCGTCTACGGCTTTCTCGGCGACGTCAACCTCTTCCACGGCCGCGCGCACGAAGGCGAGGTGCATGTCGAAGGCATCCGCATCGATTCACCCGAGCACCGGGAGCTGCAGAACGGCAAGGCCCTGGCCTATGTGAGGCCGCACGACCTCGACATCGAGCGCTACGTGCCCGGCGCCAGCGGCATCGTCGCGACCCTGAGCCGCGCCATCGTGGTCGGGCCGATCGCGCGCCTGGAACTCGAACCCGTGGAATCGAATCCAGACAATCCTGGTTCCGGAACCATCATCGAAGCGCAACTCCCTGCGCAACAGTTCCGGGACCTGGGCTTGAGCGAAGGCGAGACGGTGGTTGCCACGCCGCGCCGGGCCCGCGTCTTCGTAGAGGGGCACTGATTTGTTCGACTGGTATTTCCGGGCGCCGCGCCGCGCGCTCGCGCTGATCTGCGCTGCCTGCGTGGGCATGCTGGCCTTCGGGCTCTATCTGCAGCACGTGGTGGGCCTCGAGCCGTGCCCGATGTGCATCGTGCAGCGCTATGCGCTGATGCTGGTGGCGGTGTTCGCCGGCCTGGGCGCCCTGGGCAGGAGCCGCGGCCTGCAGGTCACCGGCACCACGCTGGCGCTGGTGATGGCCGTCGGCGGCGCCTACACCGCTGCGCGCCAGAGCTGGCTGCAGTGGTATCCGCCCGAAGTCGTGTCCTGCGGGCGCGACCTCTACGGGATGATCGAGACCTTCCCGCTGAAGCGGGCGCTGCCGCTGATCTTCCGGGGTGGCGGGGACTGCACGCAGATCGACTGGACCTTTTTGGGCCTGTCGATCGCGAACTGGTCCTTTATTGCCTTTGTGGTCTTCGGTCTGCTGTTGCTGGGCCTTCTGTTCTCGCGTGGCCCACGCCCCGATGCCCTGAGCGGCAGGGCGTCGAAGGCGGCGTGACTGGGCGCGCGTCAGACCTCGACGCCCTCACTCTTTTTCTCAACGTTCAGGCGGCCTGAGAAGGTCGCCTCGATTCCGTCGGGGATCGATAGTTTCAGCACTCCTCTGCTAGCCTCATCGCCGTCGACGATGAAATCCGCCTTCCAGTGAATTCCAAGGACATTGTTCTCGGGCAGCGACAGCCAGTCCTGGACTTCGTTAGCCACTGCATAAGTTTGCCAATCAATCGAGATCTTGTAGTTAATTCCATTTTTTTCGGAATTGACATGGGAAAGTTTCCATTTGCATGCCCCCATGCCCTGGGTTGAAATTCTTTCGTGGCTTCCGTCGCTCTTCTGAAGCATCAGCGGCCCGTCGAATGTTGTTGCATTGGTGCTGGTGATCATTCTAAAAGGAACACTTTCGCCTCCCGGGTCGGCCAAGCAATGAAACAGCGGACTCAATGTGGTCTGATTAAGAACTGAAGAGAGCACCATGGTCGTGTTGGGGTCTTCTCCCGCAAATGCTTTAACCGCGTAGGCAACGGATATGTTGCGCGGGCCTTGCTGATCAGTTCCCTCTGGTAATTCGTTGGATTTGAATACAGTGCCTGGTTCGGTCGGAATCTCGTAGTTGAATCGCCAGAAATCAGCAATCGCTTGCTTGTGAACGGTGATCCGGCCGATCTGTTCCTTTCCATATAACAAGCTATTTGCTTTTGCGCGCTCAAGCATGTCCGCGATGGTTGATCCGGCATCGCCGCTTGCCTGCGAAGGCAGGTCGGGGTATTTGGAGAAGGCGGGGACTATGTGGAGGATCTGACTTCCACTCAAATTGCCGTTTTCATCTACAATTGCGCCCTCCGGCAAATTAGCATAAATGAAATTGGATTTGAATTTGTTCAGGTAACTGCTGAAGTCGGCGGGCGAGTTCATTGCCAAGCCGGTAAGCGCGCCGAGGGATGCATAAAATCCTTCTGGCTGGGTGAGAAGCTTGTGGAGTGCATTCAGTTGCCGGCCGAGTTCAAGCATGCCCTCGCGTTTTGCTTCTGGGCAGCTATCGATGAATTCCTTGTTGGCGAGGAGATTGATGCTGAATTTTAATTTCTTGAAGTTATCGGTCAACTCTATCGTGGCCTCTTCCATTCTTTTGTCCTGCGGTCTGCCGTCGAAAACTTCTTTCAGCAGCTTGTTTATGTTTCTGTCGAAATTAAGGCTGAGGTCAATAATTTCTTCGTATTCGTGCGAGGTGTGGAAAGGGCAATTGGGCAGATTTTCCTCGATGAAGGCCGTGGTTTTGGCTCGAAGCTGCTTGCGATAGTTTCCGCCGCTCAGTTCATGAGCTGCACCTCGAATGTCATTCATTGCCTTTTGCAAACCATTTGCCAATGGCGACGCCTTCTCGTTTTGAGATGAAAACGGCGTTCGCGCCTTGCCGGTGTCGAAGTCAAGCTCGATTCCCTTGAAATATTTTTCTGCGAAGGCTTGCTGATGGAGCTCAATCTGTTCGGATAACATGGATTTCAGATCTCCCACCATCAGCGGGGCCGCGTCGACTACGAAATTGGCTTCATCGAGTTCTTTCGTTATAAATCCGCTTGTTATCGAGGCATGCAAGGCTTCGTTTTGTCCTGCGCCATTTGTTCCTGTGATTGTCAAGATGGCCCGACGCGCGGCAATTCTCCGAGCCAGGAATTGCTTAGGGAACAGTGCTTGCTTGAATCCAGTCCCCTTGCCTTTGCTTATATAGAGGACGAGCGAACCGTCTTTGTTCGTTTTTGCGTGAAGCACGCGCTTGTCTTTTGCGCTATTCAGGAAACTCTGCAGTTGGTCGACGGTTGCAGTAGCGACGGGAAGCGAATGTATTTGAGGCATGACGTTTGACCGTGAAAATGAGGTGTGCGATCGGTTTTCTCAGCCTTGGTTGGTAACTGGCTGGCAGCGGCAGTAGCAGAGTGCCGCGCTTGTTTTTGATCCAAAAATTCTGTCCTCTGCCGTTAAGCAAGGGAGTTCGGGCTCAAAATCTCCGCTCTGGCCTGCTCCTGCTGCGCGCCACGTGCGACAACTTCTCGTCATTCCCGCGCCCGAGCAATAAAAAGCTCGAAGTCCGACTGAAAATCCACGACTGAAGGCTCTGCAACTAGGATGTGGCTACAGAGTTGAAATTCACCGCCCGGCTCGGCGAGGGCCATCGCCCAGCCTTTCGAGGCGTGCTCGACGGACGTGAGCATCATTAAGAGTTCGCAGGTCGCGAGCCGGTGCTCTTCAGGAGGGCGGCCCAGGTCCGTTTCGAGACTGAGCGTGCCCCGATCCTCATCTAACTCTGCAAGGACGATCGAACCATCCTCCAACTCGATCGCCCAACGGGGCGCGTCAGCCTCCTGGACGATGCTTTCAATGCGCTGATCGCTTTCGCCCAGTTCGACCAGGAGCCGGGCCGTTTGTCTTGAATCCATGTTCATAAATACCTGCTTGCGGAGTGACGGTAGCACCGCGTGCGCTGTGCATTCACCATCACGAATTGACCACCCTGTAAACTTGGAACCCTTTGTGACCGGCTTTCTCTTGGCCTTTGTAACAGCCACTCAATCGAAAGTTCGATGTCGAGACGAAAAAAGTCATGCATGGTTAAGAGCGGCTGAGCTAGCCAGTAAACTTTAAGAGAACTCTGGCGATTTCTTCTTATTTTCTGAAGCAACAAAAGATGTTTTCAAGCGAGCCGAGCAGTGGGATGCTGTGGTGCTGGACATGACCTCCCCGCCGGCCCAAGTCATCGGTGGCGGTTCTCGGTACCCTGATCCTGAGTGTGTTTTTCAGCCGTGAGTGAAGGGCTTGAGATTCATGACGCCAACGTTGCCGATCGCGCGGCGCACTTCGTAAAGTGGACCATCCAAGTGACGGGGTCGGCGCTATAGCGGCCAAGCCTGTGCGGCACGGCGAAAGGGCTGCCAATCCACTGGCCGGGTATCAAGCCGTGGCCCCCCTCCTGCTGTGAGGCCGCGACAACGCCTTCCGGCGTCGAGAACCAGTTGATTGCGGGCCCGTTCTCCTATCGCGGCGGCAGGAGCCAGGGTTGCTCAAAGCGGCAGCGTGTCGAAAGCCGCGTAAGAGGTCGCCAGCCAGCTCTTGACGCGCTGGCGCTCCAGCAGCCCGAGCGCGTTGGGGCCCTCTCGGTCGTTGACCGCCTTCCAGAAGCTGGTGTTGCGCGCATCGATCTTGCGCATGCTCGCATCGTGCAGGCGGGGCAGGGCGACTACGCGCGCCCCACTCGCAATGGCCTTGCTGAGCGACTGCGAGCCGAGCAGCAGGGCGAAGTCGTTGCCGCGGCCGTAGTTCTGCACCACGATGTAGTTGGGCCGATTGCCGAAGGTATCGATCAGCGTGCCGAGCAGGTCGCTCGAGTCCTTGCCGTCGTCCAGCACGTGCCAGAAATTGACCGTCACGCCGAGCCCGGCGAAGACGTCGAAAAGCTCCGAATCCTTGATCCAGCGCGCCAGCGGCGCCAGCGTCTGCGCCGCGAGGTCGACGATCACGCTCTGCTGCGGATGCGTCTCGAAGCCGTTGACCACCGTGTCCAGGCCCTCGTAGCTGTCGACCACCACCGGCGAGGCGAAGCCCTCGTAGAAGCGGGTGAAGGAGCTGTGCGATCGATCGGTGTCGAAGCCCACGAAGGGCTTGCTGTGGTCGATGAAGTACTGCGCCAGGACCCGGGCGGTGACGGACTTGCCGACACCGCCTTTTTCGCCGCCGATGAAGTTGATGGAGCTCATGGGTTCGTGGAAGAGGAGGTGGTTGAACGCCGAGGCATTCTAGGGGTGAGCAACAGTGACATGCGACTGCTACGTTGGTTGTCACCCCCGTGCTCACCCCATCCTTAACGCTGTGGTCTCCAAGTGGGATCATGCCGAGTGACTGACCGACCGTCTCGCTCAGTTGAGCATAAATCGGTCGGACCCCTGTTTGAACCTTGCCTCTGCGTCGGTTGGTAGGTCCAAGGTCAATTTGAATTGTCACCGTGGTCGGGAGCTCGCTGGCGCGCGCGTCTTATGTATCGCTTTCAGTTATCGCTAGGCGGCCCGAGTACTCTGCCTGAATACCCGTTGGGAGCTTGACAGACAGGATGCTATTTCGAGCCGCGTTTCCGTCAACAAGAATCTCGGTTGATGCGTGAATGCCGAGTACACTATTCTTATTCAATGGAACCTCGCCTTCATGGCCCCGTCTAGCTTCGGCATACGTTGGAAAGTCAACTGCAATCAGAAAATCGGCGCCCACACGTGAAATCGTAAATTTAGTGGCGCCGAACTGCTTCGCAACAACGGGTTTCGTTTCGCCTCTACTATCCATGATAGTGACCTCGGGAGCAGGCTCATGTTTACCTTCGGTCTTGGACTTGAACATTTTTAGAGCGGATTCTTGCCCGTAGACCACGAATGCCAATAACTCGGGAGTCGCCTGAGTCAGAAGCGAAGAAAGTGCAAGCGCAGTGTTGCTGTTTTCTTCTGGCGTAGCATCTTCATCGCTAACAAAGTCCAAAAGAGTCCGTGCAATCTGCCGCGAACGAAGCACCTCATTGGCTGTCTTTCGATAGTCTTCTGAGTAATTGTGATATGCCAGATATTCGTCCGCGTCCGCTTTGGTGGGTAAAGGTAAGTCCTTTACGGTCCCGTCGGTGTTTTTAAATTCGTAGTTCAGTCGATGAAAATCAGCTCTAGCAAGACTGGCTACAAGTATTCCGTTTAAGGGCACCGGACGATCGATCTGTCTTGCTGCTTCAAAGTCTAGAAATTTGCCCAATTTTTCGGAGATTGCATCTTCAAGGTGGGGGGCTGGGGTATCGGAAGTGACAGGGTACTTCGTAAATTTATACCGCCCGGACAAATTTCCTTGTTTGTCCAAAATGGCGCCTGCAGGAAGTCTTTTACGAATGCGATCAAGTTTGGCCTCCGCCTTCTGTCCCAAGCCGTAGGCGATCCTTTTTTTCGCGGAACGATCGAGAGTTGGCAGTTCGGCCATCCCCGGAAACCTGCGAGGCGAGAGCGTGCCAGAGGTGAAGAGCTCATCGCCTGACGACGATTGCTCGCGGATCTGGATTGGCTGCGTTTCGCCGCTTGAGGAACTTTTTTTCTGCGGAGTGATGATCTCAGTCAAGTTCTTTTTCGCCGGGCTCCGCACCAGCGTTTTAGCAGCCTCCGGTCTGGCCCCGCGGATCCCGGTTGTTTCCGTCAGTTGAAACCGCAACGCCAAAGCATCGTCGCTGGCAAGTTGAGATGAAGAACCTTCGGACCTTGTATCGTGTAATTTAATCGGAATAAAAGATGCGGGCTCTGTGGGCCGAGTTGGGAATTTCGCCCCCTCATCAATACTAAACGTCACATGCTCTTCAGAAGTTCTTTGTTCTGTTCGGTCTTCGACATCGCAACCCTGTGGCAAAACAGGTAGTTGAGTGTGAGGCGAAAAGGTACTGGTTTCCCTTGGCGAGCCCATCAATATCTGATGACTTTCTGCTTTCTCTCGTTTTTTATCTCGAGGACTGCGAATGATGGTTGCAAGCGGTTTTTTTTGCGATGGAGAGGCCGAATCGAGTATATCCTTTTGGTTTTTTTCTGACTTCGGACGGCGGCTGAGTCGGCTAAAAATGGAAGGGCCTGTAGGGCCTGTATTTTGCGATCTCATAACAAAATGGATTAGTAAAAGATGGATGAAAAGAAAACCTTGCTTATGGCTCTGAAGGTTCGTCGCGGTATGACCCGTTGGTCTGCTGCATCGCCACGATGTAAAAGCCTCTATGAATCGCTGAAGCCTTTGTGACCTGGTTTGCTCATTGGTCAGTAACCCGCTGCAAACGAAGGTTCCGCTGTCAAAGAGGCCCAGAGTTGACCTTTTCTGAGCCATCGAGAAGAAAGGGCTGGAAAGCAACTTCGCCTCAAATACAGCGAGGAACCGCGTATTTTTCGTTGGCTCTGGAAGCCATTGCCCGCCGGCTTGGCTTGCAGCAGCGTCAGGAATCGGCAAACCAAAGTACTCGTGAAAATCGGGGGGCCGGGATCGAACATGATTTCTCGGGCGCCGCAAGGGTCGCCATCGCCAGGCGACGATCGCCTGTCACTGTCCAGGCTTGATCTTGCTCGAAAAAGGGATGGCGGTGCGCTGGCCGATATCAATGAGGAACCACATCTGCGAGGGGCAGTCCGGACCTCAATTGATGCCGATAGGTTCGAGTGTGATGAATTCCTGGTTCACCATCTCTACCTTCCCGCCCACCTCGACCGCTACCTGTTTAGAGGTCTTTTCTCGTGAGATGACCCTGAAACTCGTGTTCGGCAGGCAGAGGACTTCGGACTCGCTCAAGTTGTCTGTCAGGGTCGAGATGTCGCGCCAACGCGGGTCGTCAACCGGAATGTCGATGAACTTCAGCAAAAAGCGTCCAGTGAACTTTTGCTCTGCGACCTTGGTTAATTTACTGGTGGAGACGAATGCCGGGTCCGTATAAACGTCACCTGGCTTGAGGCTGTCATCGAACAGGTAGTTCGTACCGCGGAAGAGCTCCGTGCCGGGCGGCAGCGGCGGCAGCTTGGCAAAGCCTCTTTCGCACGCCTTCACCAGGCTCTCGAAAGTTCCCGGCGGAGCGACCTCGTTGTCTTTCCCGAAAGTAGAGTCCGGCTTCTGCCTGAGAGATTGCTGGACGTAGGAAAAGCCAACCTGCCCATACCACCTGAGACCGACGGCCGCGTCAAAGGGCACGTCGTACGTCTTGATCGTCTTTAGCGCATCGTCATCCTTGAGCAAGCTCGACAGGTAGCTCTCAAGGACACGTGGAAGCAGGTCAACCAAATGCTCGCCGCCCTTCAAGGCATCCTTGTAAAGATCGGACTTGTGCAGGATTTCCGCTGGGCTCTTGATCCGGCGCCCTGGGATTAAATCAAAAAATGTTTTCTTTGGTCGCTGCGACACATCGTGCTGGTTTGAATCTGTCAAGGGAGCAAGTGAATGGCCAGACTCCGTCGCGTTTAGTGGAGATTCGGAATTGCTTGAGAGCTCTATGGTCGATTTAAATTCCCGGGGTATGGATTGCACCTTTTCCCGTTTTAGCTGTAGATTCGGGTTGCGTCTCTTTTCCTTCAGTGCATCCAGTTTTCTTTGATGCGGTGATTTTTTCGGTTCCCACCGCGGTTTGGTCGGAATTTGTCCGCCTGAGGTGGAAAGTTGTTCGATATTCACACCGGTATTTTGTGCCGAATTGGCGTCGATCTGAGTATTTTCACTTGACTGTTCGGATTCGGAAAGGCTTGAAGCCTTGTTTTCGACAGTTGCCGATCTCTCTTCGCTGCTCGTTGCCGATTCTTCTTGTAGAGTGCTGGAGGATGACGATCGATTCGGATTTGTATCGAGGATTTTTGTACGAGGAGCTGCCTTTAGGAATTTTCTTTTAGGGATGACGGTGGATAATTTGGCCGAGGATGATGTATTTGCATCTCCCGTCGGCTTTTTTACCTCCGGAGACGGAACGCGGCGCGTGGGAGTCGCCGGCTGAAACTTGGTCAAACGATTGCTCATAGTCTGAATTGATTACCTGCTTGCAGATGAGGCGGCGCGTGCTTGGACGCCACGATGAAACCCCCTGTGGACTTCGGAAGCAGCTGTGACTCGGCTTCTTCAATGATCAGGAACACTCAGGAAACCAAAGTTCCATGGCTTGGCCGGTTCATGGACGACCCGTCCTTGAAACATTGTGGAGAGGGAATCAGGAGCAAATTTGCAGGGGTACGGCGCGGCGAGGCGGACTTAGCGCCGGCTTCGGAAACCTTTGTTAATCTGATTTTTGGTGAAGAATGCGAATCGTTGGTGGAAACGAAAGGTTTCACTGCAAAAGACAAGGGCAACAACCTACCTTTGAACCATCGCAAAGAAGGGCCCGAAGTTCCCCAGCAGCCAGTTCTGGCTGAAATCCAGCGCCGCGCGCCGGTACTTCTCATCGGCTTGCGCGGCCATCAGGTCCAGCCGCGCCACGACCTTCGAAAGCTCGCGATCCACCACGAGGTTGCGCCCGCGTTCGCTGATCTCCGTAGCCAGCAGCAGCGGCTGGCCGTCCTGGCCAGTCTTCGAGCCGATGAGCCACAGCGAGATCTCGACGTTGCGCGCCGCGCGGTAGCTGTTCTCCGCGTTGACGCCGTCGAGCATGGTCTGCTCCCAGGTGCCACCGTTGGCGTGCTTGAGCAGCGACGCCCAGCCGACCACCAGCGCCGCGACGCGGTCGCCGTCGTACGGCTTGGGCTGGGTCTCGAAGGCGAGGCGGATGGCGTCGATGCCGGTCGCGCCGCGCAGCTGGGGCAGGGGGATGTCCTGCGAAATGGCGTCCCAGGTGCGCTGGGTGGCGTCCTCCGCGCTTGACGCCCACTTGCGCCATTCGCGCGGATTGCGCCGGTACAGCGAGAGCTGCACGCGCCGGATCGACTGCAGGTTGTCGCGCACGGCGAGGTTTGCGATGCGGTTGGCGCCTGATTGCAGCCACTCGTTGTTGCCATAAGGCTCGGCGCGCTCGGTGCTGGCGCAGCCCGAAAGGCCGAGGATCGTTGCGGCCAGGCCGCCTGCGAGGACGGCGCGGCGCGCGAGAGGGGAAGACCGGAGGGATTCGCTCATGGCCTGCACGTTATCATCGCCGCCTCGGGCAGCGAGCCGATCCCGGAGGATCAGATCGGCCAAATATTCCCTTACAAATCAATACCTTGGCATCAACCTAGGCCAGACCCGCCGTGCGTCTCAACTCCATCAAGCTCTCCGGCTTCAAGTCCTTCGCGGAACCCACCAACTTCCTCCTGCCTGGCCAGCTGGTGGGCGTCGTGGGCCCCAACGGCTGCGGCAAGTCGAACATCATGGATGCGGTACGCTGGGTGCTCGGCGAATCGCGCGCCTCCGAACTGCGTGGCGAGTCCATGCAGGACGTGATCTTCAACGGCACCACCACGCGCAAGCAGGCCAGCCGGTCGAGCGTCGAGCTGGTCTTCGACAACGCCGATCACCGCGCCGGCGGGCAGTGGTCGCAGTTCGCCGAGATCGCGGTCAAGCGGGTGCTGACGCGCGACGGCAATTCGAGCTACTTCATCAACAACCAGCCGGTGCGTCGCCGCGATGTGCAGGACGTGTTCCTGGGCACCGGCCTCGGCCCGCGCGCCTACGCGATCATCGGGCAGGGGACGATCAGCCGGATCATCGAATCCAAGCCCGAGGAGCTGCGGCTCTTCCTCGAGGAAGCCGCCGGCGTCTCCAAGTACAAGGAGCGGCGCCGCGAGACCGAGAACCGGCTCGGCGACACGCGCGAGAACCTCACCCGCGTCGAGGACATCCTGCGCGAGCTCACCAGCAATCTCGAGCGGCTCGAGAAGCAGGCCGAGGTCGCCACCCGCTACAACACGCTGCAGGCCGATGCGACGCGCAAGCAGCACCAGCTGTGGTTCCTCAAGCGCGGGGAGAGCGAGGGCGACCAGGCGAAGGTCAAGGCTGACGGCGAGAAGGCCATCAACGACCTCGAATCGCGCATGGCCGATCTGCGCCATGTCGAGTCAGAGCTCGAGACCGTGCGCCAGGCGCACTACGCCGCCGGCGACCAGGTCAACCAGGCCCAGGGCAAGCTGTACGAGGCGAGTGCGGAGGTGGGCCGGCTGGAAGGCGAGATCCGCTTCGTGGTCGAAGGCCGCCAGCGGGTCGAGCAGCGCCTGGTGCAGCTCGGCGAGCAGATCGCGCAATGGAACACGCGCCGCGAAGACGCCGAGGCCGAGATCGAGACGCTTGCCGGCCAGGGCGTGAATGCCGAGGAGCAGGCCGAGCTGCTGGCCGCGCAGCTCGAGGAGCACGACGCGCGCATGCCGAGCCTCGAAGAAGCGCAGCAGCGCGCCCAGGACGAAGCCAATGCCCAGCGCGCGAGCGTCGTCCAGGTGCAGCAGCAGATCCAGGTGCTGGCCGCCGACCAGCGCAACATCGAGGACCAGACCCGCCAGCTCACGCTGCGCGCCGAGCGTCTGCGCAGCGACCAGAACGCACTGGCCGCGCCCGACGAGGCCCGCCTGCGCGAGCTGCAGGAGCAACTGGCTGCCGCGCAGGAAGCCGCGAGCGAAGCCGATGCGCGCCTGCACGAACTGCAGGAAGCCGTGCCGCAGCTCGACGAGGACCGCCGCGGCAAGCAGCAGGCCGTCAACACCGAGGGCGCGCGCCATGCAGAGCTGTCGGCGCGGCTCGAAGCCCTGAAGGCGCTGCAGGAAAAGGTCAAGACCGACGGCAAGCTCGCGCCCTGGCTGGCCAAGCACGGCCTCGAGGGGCTGCAAGGCCTGTGGAGCCGCATCCATATCGAGCAGGGCTGGGAGAACGCGCTCGAGGCCGCGCTGCGCGAGCGCCTCGGCGCGCTCGAAGTCAGCCGCCTCGACATGGTCCGCGCCTTCGGCAGCGATGCACCGCCGGCCAAGCTGGCCTTCTACAGCCCGCCCACGGCGGCCGCGCCGCAAGCCTCGGGCGCGCTGCCGCGCCTGGCGGACCTGCTGCGCCTCGGCGACGCGGGCCAGCAGGCGCTGCTGGCCGACTGGCTGCACGGCTGCTTCACCGCGGCGACGCTCGAAGAAGCCCTGGCCCAGCGCGACAAGCTGCAGCCCGGCGAAGCGATCTTCGTCAAGAGCGGCCATGCGGTCACGGCCCATAGCGTGAGCTTCTACGCGCAAGATTCCGAGCAGGCCGGCCTGCTCGCGCGGCAGCAGGAAATGGAGAACCTTGAGCGCCAACTGCGCGCCCAGACGCTGATCAGCGAGGAAGCCCGCACCGCGCTGGCGCGCGCCGAGGCCGCCTACGGCGATGCGGCGCAGCGCCTGGTCGCGGTGCGGCGCGAAGCGGCCGACACGCAGTCGCGTGCGCACGAGCTGCAGGTCGAGACGCTGCGCCTCACGCAGCTGGCCGAGCAGACGCGCGCGCGCAGCGAGCAGCTGTCCACCGACCTTGGCGAGGTCGAGGCGCAACTCGAGGAGCTGCAGGAAAAGCGCGTCGCCGCCGACGGCCGCTTCGAGGAACTGGACATGCAGCTGGCCGACAGCCAGGAGCGCCATGCCCAGCTCGACGAGCGCGTGATCGAGGCCGGCCGCGCGCTGTCCGCCAGCCGCGAGCAGCACCGCAGCCTGGAGCGTCAGGCGCAGGAGGCCGTCTTCGCGCAGCGCACGCTGGAAGCGCGTCGCGCCGAGCTCAACCGCGCCATCGAGACGGCGACCCAGCAGGTCGTGTCGCTCACCGAAGAAGAGGAGCGCGCCCGCGCCGAGCTCGGCAGACTGTCCGACGCGGCTGCCCAGGCCGGGCTGCAGGACGCGCTGGCGCTCAAGCTGGAGCGCGAGGCCGCGCTGGGCGCCGCGCGCAGCCAGTACGACGACCTCACGCTGAAGCTGCGTGCCAGCGACGAGCGCCGGCTGCAGCTGGAGCGCGAGCTCGATCCGCTGCGCCAGCGCATCACCGAGCTGCAGCTGAAGGAGCAGGCCGCGCGCCTGGGCTTCGAGCAGTACCAGCAGCTGCTGGTCGATGCCGAGGCCGACCTCGATGCGATCGCGCGGTCGATCGAGGAGGACAAGGTCCGGCTCACCGGCCTGCAGTCGGAGATCGACCGTCTCAACCGAGAGGTCGCCTCGCTGGGCGCCGTCAATCTCGCAGCCCTCGACGAACTCGCGGTGGCAAGCGAGCGCAAGACCTTCCTCGACGCGCAGTCGGCCGACCTGAACGAGGCCATCAACACGCTGGAAGACGCGATCCGCAAGATCGACGGCGAAACGCGCGAGCTGCTCGGCGGCACCTTCAAGATCGTCAACGAGCACTTCAGCCGCATGTTCCCCGAGCTCTTCGGCGGCGGCAACGCCAGGCTCATGATGACCGGCGACGAGATCCTCGACTCCGGCGTGCAGGTGATGGCCCAGCCCCCCGGCAAGAAGAACCAGACCATCCACCTGCTGTCGGGCGGCGAGAAGGCGCTGACCGCGATCGCGCTGGTGTTCGCGATCTTCCAGCTCAACCCCGCGCCTTTCTGCCTGCTGGACGAAGTGGATGCGCCGCTGGACGACGCCAACACCGAGCGCTACGCCAAGCTCGTGACGGCGATGAGCCGCGAGACCCAGTTCCTCTTCATCAGCCATAACAAGATCGCGATGGAGATGGCAGAGCAGCTGATCGGCGTGACCATGCAGGAGCAGGGCGTCTCGCGCATCGTGGCGGTCGACATGGAATCGGCCGTGTCGATGGCCGAGGCCGCGTAGGCACCGGATGAGCAACCTCACCGTCGCCCTTGCCATCCTTGGCGGCCTCGTGCTGGCCATGGTGATCGGCTACAACGCATGGATGTCGCGCCGCAACGCGCCGCGCCAGCCCGATGCGCCGGACGGCGATCGGCCCGAAACGGCGTCTGCGCCACTCAGCCGCGATGAAGAGCCGGTGCTCCACTTGACCGGCCACCCGGTTGCGGGCGCCGAGCGCCACGAGCCGCTGTTCGACCCCGACCTGCCCGCACCCAGCGCGCTGCCGATTCCGACGGCCGACCGCCGCGGCGGGCTGGACCCGCTGATCGACGTGATCGCGCCCATCACGCTGGACGGCCTGGCGTCCGGTGACGCAGCCATCGCTGCCATGCCGGCTACGCGCCGCGCCGGCAGCAAGCCAGTGGCGATCGAAGGCCTCAACGAACACACCGGCGAGTGGGAGCCGCCCGCGCCCGGCCAGCGCTACGGCGCCTTCCAGGCCGGCGTGCAACTGGCCAACCGCACCGGGGCGCTCAACGAGATCGAGTACTCGGAGTTCGTGGTCAAGGCCCAGGCCTTCGCGGACGCCGTCAACGGCGCGCCCGAGTTCCCCGAAATGCTCGACGAAGTTGCACGGGCGCGCGAGCTCGACCTGTTCGCGAGCGCGCACGACGCCCAGCTGAGCTTCGTGCTGCGGGCGCTGCACGCCGCCTGGAGCCCGGGCTATGTGCAGCAGAATGCAGCGCGGCTGGGTTTCGTCGCCGGCATCATTCCCGGCCGCATGGTGTTGCCGGCGAGCGAGCTCGGCCTGCCGCCCATCCTGGGCCTGTCCTTCGACACCCAGGCCGCGCTCGCCGACGACCCGGCCCAGTCCGCCATCCGCGAGCTCACGCTGAGCCTGGACGTGCCGCAGGTCGACCGCGCCGAGCGCCCCTTCGCGCGCATGCGCGAAACGGCCGCGACCCTCGCGCGCGAGATGGACGGCGTCGTGACCGACAGCGACGGCCAGTTGCTGCGCGAGGAGACGATGGACGCAATCGGGGCCGACCTCGAGCAGCTCTACGACACTCTCGACTCGCGCGAGCTGTCGGCGGGCTCGCCGCTGGCCCGGCGACTGTTCAGCTAACCTCGCCCCTGATTCCGGAGATTTCGATGACACCACGCGAGGAAGCGGCTCGCGAAGCCGCCGCGCTGGGCGAGCAGCTGCGCCGCCACGCCCATCTCTACTACGTGCTCGACACGCCCGAGCTGCCCGACGCCGAGTACGACCGCATGTTCCAGCGCCTGCAGGCGCTGGAGACCGAATACCCCGAGCTGCGCACGCCCGACTCGCCGACGCAGCGGGTGGGAGGCGCCGTGCTGCCAGGCCTCACGCCGGTACGGCATGCCGTGCCGATGCTGTCCATCCACACGGAAACCGACACCACGGCGGCCGGTGCCCTGGCCTTCGACGCACGGGTACGGCGCGAACTGGGCCTGGGGCCGGACGCGCCACCCGTCGAGTACTCGGCCGAGCTCAAGTTCGACGGCCTGGCCATCAACCTGCGTTACGAGAACGGCGTACTGGTGCAGGGCGCCACCCGCGGCGACGGCGAAACGGGCGAGGATGTGACGCAGAACCTTCGCACCATCGGCCAGATCCCGCTGCGCCTGGCGGGCGAGGCACCGCCGGTGCTGGAGGTGCGCGGGGAGGTCTACATGCGGCGCGATGCCTTCGAGCGGCTGAACGAGCGCCAGCGCGAGCGCGGCGACAAGACCTTCATCAACCCGCGCAACACCGCGGCCGGCGCCATTCGCCAGCTCGATCCCGCGCTGGTGGCGCAACGGCCCTTGAGCTTCTTCGCCTATGGGGTGGGCGAGGTGGTGGGTTGGACGCAGCAGCCGGCCACGCACAGCGGCATGCTGGATGCGCTGGACGCCTTCGGCCTGCCGGTGTCGAAGGAGCGCGCCGCCGGGCCGGGCGCCGACACGCTGGTGGCCTTCCACGCACGCATCGCAGCGCAGCGCGACGAGCTGCCCTACGACATCGACGGCGTGGTCTACAAGGTCGACAGCCTGGAGCTGCAGCGCCGGCTGGGCTTCAAGAGCCGCGAGCCGCGCTGGGCCGTGGCCCACAAGTACCCGGCGCAGGAGCAAACGACCGAGGTGCGGGGCATCGAGGTGCAGGTGGGCCGCACCGGCAAGCTCACGCCGGTGGCGAAGCTGGCGCCGGTCTTCGTGGGCGGCGTCACCGTGACCAACGCCACGCTGCACAACGAAGCCGAGGCCCGGCGCAAGGATGTCCGGGTGGGCGACACCGTGATCGTGCGGCGTGCGGGCGATGTGATCCCCGAGGTCGTGGGCGTGGTGCCCGAGAGCGCGGCACGCCCGCCCGAGCAGCGCGGACCCATCTTCACCATGCCGGAGAAATGCCCCGTCTGCGGCTCCGATGCGCTGCGCGAGGAGGGCGAGGTCGACTACCGCTGCACCGGCGGCCTGTTCTGCGGCGCGCAGCGCAAGGAGGCCATCCTGCATTTCGCGGCGCGGCGCGCCATGGACATCGAGGGCCTGGGCGGCAAGCTGGTCGAGCAGCTGGTGGATAGCCAGTTGGTCCGCACGCTCCCCGACCTCTACAAGCTGGGCCTCACGACACTGGCCGGCCTCGATCGCATGGCGGACAAGTCGGCGAAGAACCTGGTCGATGCGCTCGAGGCCTCCAAGAAGACCACGCTGCCGCGTTTTCTCTTCGGGCTCGGGATCCGGCATATTGGCGAAAGCACCGCCAAGGACCTGGCCAAGCACTTCGGCAAGCTCGACGCGATCATGGACGCGAGCGAGGAGCAATTGCTCGAGGTCAACGACGTCGGCCCGGTGGTGGCGAAGAGCCTGCGCACCTTCTTCGACCAGGCACACAATCGCGAGGTGGTCGAGCAGCTGCGCGCCTGCGGGGTGACCTGGCAAGAGGGCGAGCCGGCTGCGCGCGCGCCCAAGCCGCTCGCGGGCAAGACCTTCGTTATCACCGGCACCCTTCCTACGCTCAGCCGTGACGAGGCGAAGGACAAACTGGAAACGGCAGGCGCCAAGGTGGCCGGGTCGGTCAGCAAGAAGACCGATTTCGTGGTCGCCGGTGCCGAGGCCGGGAGCAAGCTCGACAAGGCACGCGAGCTGGGCGTTGCCGTTATCGACGAGGCGCGGATGCTCGGAATTCTCGAAAACGGGCTCTAAGCCGTCGAGCCAACCGAGCTTTACCGGGGGTTACCGAGGTTCATCCGATAGAAGTCAACAAGGTCTACAAAGGAACCGTTGACAGAAGTACCTACCAGGAGTCCATCATGATCATGAATCTTCGGCTATGGGGTGTTGGCGCCGTCGTCGGCGGTGCGGCCCTGCTGGGCGGCTGCGTGTCCGTGCCGGGAGGCTCCTACGGGTACTCCGACCCCTATCCCTACTATGCGGACCCAGGGCCGGTGGTGGTCCAGCCGAACGTCTACATCGACGGTGGCTACTACTCCCGTCCGCGTTATCCCTACCCGTACCGGTACGACCACGGGCGACCCGGTTACTACCCGCGTGCGGGCCATCCGCGTCCGGGCTGGAGCGGGGCCCGCCCCGCCGTTCCCGTGCCACCGCCGCCAGGCCTCGGCCCGCGGACCGGCGGCGTCGCCGGCACGCAGGTGCCGATTCCTCCGGGGCGCAGTGCGCGCGAGATCGACCGCATGTTGAGCTCGCCGGACTCGCGCCACCAGACGCCCCCGTGATGCGGCCCGCGCGCCGTGCACGGTCGCGATAATGGCGGCCATGACGGTACGCGAGATCCTCAAGATGGGCGACCCCCGCTGCTGCGCATCGCGCAGCCTGTCGTCGCCTTCGACACCGACGAGCTTCACCTGCTGGTGCGGGACATGTTCGAGACCATGCATGCGGTGAACGGGGCCGGGCTCGCCGCGCCGCAGATCGGCGTCGACCAGCAGCTCGTGATATTCGGCACCGACACCGTCAATCCACGCTATCCGGATGCGCCGGCCGTGCCGCGCACGGTGCTGGTCAATCCGGTCATCACGCCGATCGGCGATGAGGAGGAAGAGGGCTGGGAGGGCTGCCTCTCCGTGCCGGGCCTGCGTGGTGTGGTGCCCCGCTTCGCCCAGATCCGCTATACCGGCTTCGACCCCTACGGCGATCCCATCGATCGCACGGTCAGCGGTTTTCATGCGCGCGTGGTGCAGCACGAGGTCGATCACCTGCTGGGCAAGCTCTATCCGATGCGGGTGCGCGATTTCTCGCGCTTCGGCTACACCGAGATCCTGTTCCCGGGCCTCGATGCGGCCGAAGACGAGTAGCGACGCTCAGTTGTAGCGCCCGCCGCTGCCGCCGATGCTGAAGCGCCCGGCACCCATGAAGGCCACGGCCACCGCGCTGAAGAAGAACATGCCCTGCAGCTCGAGCTCCCAGCCGCCTTGCTTGTTGAGCATGCCGAGCTGCTTCATGTGGACCAGCCAGACTGCGACCAGCATGTTGATGGCAACGATCCACGCCGCCGGCCGTGTGTAAAGGCCGATGATCAGCAGGACCGGCGCAACGATCTCGCCGACATAAACCAGGTAAGCCAGCGCGCCCGGCAGGCCGTGCGAAGCCAGCATGTTGGACACGGAGCCCACGCCGGTGTTGATCTTGGCGATGCCGTGCAGCAGGATCAGGATGCCCAGGGCCACGCGGAGGATGAGCTTGCCGGTGTCGTCGGAACGGATCATGTCGAAGCCTTTCTGTTGTTAAAAAAACAGGGCGATTGTGGTCGATTCCGGGCACGGCTTCCTGCCCGTCCTCTGACGGGCTGGGGAGACTCTCAGGCGCTCAGGCCGCCAGCGCCTCGAGCAGCTCGGTCTCGATCGTCGCCTGCGTGCGCTGGCCCTGCAGCTCGGGCCCGCTGATCAGGAAGGTGTCCTCCACCCGCTCGCCCAGCGTCGTGATCTTGGCGAGCTGCAGGTTGAGGTGATGGCGCGCCAACACGCGTGCCACCGAGTACAGCAGGCCGACGCGGTCGCTCGCCGAGATGTTGAGCAGCCAGCGCTGTGCCTTTTCGTCGGGCAGCAGGCTGACCCGTGGCTTGATCGGGAAGCTGCGCACCCGGCGCGATACCCGGCCCTTGCTGGGCGAGGGCAGGGGACCGGCCTCGTCCAGCGTCTTGGCCAGGCCGGTCTCGACCATGTTGATCAGGTCGCGGTAGTGCTCGGGAATGAAGGTGGTGACGACCTGGAAGGTATCGAGCGCGTAGCCGTTGGTGGTTGTGTGCACCTTGGCGTCGAGGATGCTGAAGGAGGACTGGTCGAAGTAGCCGCAGATGCGTGCGAACAGATCGGGCTGGTCGGGCGTGTAGACCACCACCTGCAGTCCTTCGCCCACCGGCGAGAGCCGGGCGCGCACGATCGCGGGCGCATGCGGGTCGACCGGCACGTTCCTGGGCGGCACGTGGCGCGACAGCTGCTTGGTATGCCAGGCGATCTCGGAGGCGTCGTGGCGCATGAAGTAGCCCACGTCCAGCGTCTCCCACAGTGCCTTGTGCGCCTCGAAGGGCTGTGCATGCAAGGCCAGCTGAACCAGTGCCTCGCGCTTGCGCGCCTCCACTTCGGCGCCCGGGTCGGGCATGCGGCCGCCCAGGGCGCGCAGCGTCGACCGGTAGAGATCCTCGAGCAGCTTGCCCTTCCAGGCGTTCCACACGCGCGGCGAGGTCCCGCGGATGTCGGCGATGGTGAGGAGGTACAGCGCCGTCAGGTAGCGCTCGTTGCCGACGCGCTTGGCGAAATTGCCGATCACCTCCGGGTCGCTCAGGTCCTGCTTCTGCGCGACCTGGCTCATCACAAGGTGCTCGGATACGAGGAACTCGATCAGCTTGGTGTCCTCGCGCGGGATCTCGTGCTGGCGGCAGAAGCGCCGCACGTCGCGCGCGCCCAGCTCCGAATGGTCGCCGCCGCGGCCCTTGGCGATGTCGTGGAAAAGGGCCGCGACGTAGAGGATCCACGGCTTGTCCCAGCCCCCGGCGAGCTGCGAGCAGAAGGGGTACTCGTGCGCGTGCTCGACGATGAAGAAGCGGCGCACGTTGCGCAGCACCATCAGGATGTGCTGGTCGACCGTGTAGACGTGGAACAGGTCGTGCTGCATCTGGCCCACGATGCTGCGGAACACTCGCAGGTAGCGGCCCAGCACCGAGGTCTGGTTCATCAGCCTGAAGGCGTGCGTGATGCCGCGCGGCTCCATCAGGATGCGCATGAAGGTCGCATGGTTCACGCGGTCGTTGCGGAACTTGCTGTCCATCACATGGCGTGCGTTGTAGAGCGCGCGCAGAGTGCGCGCCGACAGGCCGTTGACGCCGATGGTCTTCTGGTAGAGCAGGAAGGTCTCGAGGATCGCGTGCGGATCCTTGATGTACAGGTCGTCGCTCGCGACCTCGATCAGGCCGCCCTTCTCGAAGAAGCGGTCGTTGATGCGGGTGGCCTGCTCCTCCTGGGGATTCAGCCGGTCGGCGATGTTGAGCAGCAGGATCTGGTTGAGCTGCGTCACCGCCTTGGCGGCCCAGTAGTAGCGCCGCATCAGCGCCTCGCTGGACTTGCGCTGCGACTCGCCGACATAGCCGAAGGTCGCGGCCACGGCGGTCTGCAGGTCGAACACCAGGCGGTCCTCGCGCCGGTTGGCGATCAGGTGCAGGCGGGCGCGGATCAGGCTCAGCAGGGCCTCGTTGCGCTTGATCTGCTGCACCTCGAAGGGGGTGGCCAGCCCGTTCTTCGCCAGGTCGTCCCAGCGCCTGCCGAAGCCCGCGGCCTTGGCCACCCAGAGGACGGTCTGCAAGTCGCGCAGCCCGCCCGGCGATTCCTTGCAGTTGGGCTCCAGCGCATAGGGCGTGTTTTCGTACTTCTGGTGCCGGTGCCGCATCTCCTGCATCTTGGCCGCGAAGAAGGCGTGCGGATCGATGCCGGCGAGGAAGCTCTTGCGGAAGGCTGCGTAGAGCTTCTTGTCGCCGGCGACGAGACGGGATTCGAGCAGCGAGGTCTGGACCGTGACGTCCTTCGCGGCCTCGGCCAGGCATTCGTCGACCGTGCGCACGCTGGAGCCGATCTCCAGGCCCGCGTCCCAGCAATGGCCGATGAAGGACTCGATGCGCGCCGGTTCGATCTCGGTCGCATGATCGGCCGGCAACAGCAGCAGCACATCGACGTCGGAGAAGGGGAACAGTTCGCCGCGCCCGAAGCCGCCGACCGCGACCAGCGCCAAGCGGTTGTCGAAGCCCGCCTCCTCCCACAGCGCGTTGAGCGCCTCGTCGGCCAGCGCCGCCAGCTGGCGCAGCACCGTGTGGACGCTGCGCGTCGGCGCGCGCGCGCTGCGTGCCTGGTCGTACAGCGCAAGCTTGTGCGTGCGGTAGGCGTCGCGCAGGGAAGCGATGTCCACCATGGCAGCCTGTCGAAGGCTGGACGCCGCCTTCAAGCCGAGGCGCTGACGAAGGCAGGCGGCGGCGGGCTGCCGGCCGAGAGCGTGAGCACCTCGTAGCCGCTCTCGGTGACCAGCACCGTGTGCTCCCACTGCGCCGAGAGCGAATGGTCGCGGGTGACGATGGTCCAGCCGTCGTACTGGCCGCCGCGGGCGTCTTCCTTGATGTCGCGCTTGCCGGCGTTGATCATCGGCTCGATCGTGAAGGTCATGCCGGGCTTGAGCTCGTCGAGCGTGCCGGGCTTGCCGTAGTGCAGCACCTGCGGCTCTTCGTGGAAACCGCGGCCGATGCCGTGGCCGCAGAATTCGCGCACCACCGAGAAGCCGTTGCTCTCGGCGAAGCGCTGGATGGCGAAGCCGATGTCGCCCAGGTGCACGCCCGGCTTCACCTTGACGATGCCGTGCCACATGGCCTCGTAGGTGAGGGCGCACAGGCGCTTGGCTGCGATCGAGGCGTCGCCCACGACGAACATCCGGCTGGTGTCGCCGTGCCAGCCGTCCTTGATGACCGTGACGTCGATGTTGAGGATGTCGCCCTTCTTGAGCTGCTTGTCGTTCGGGATGCCGTGGCACACCACGTGGTTGACCGAGGTGCAGATGGACTTGGGGTAGGGCACGCTCGAGGCGCCCAGGTAGTTGAGGGGGGCCGGGACCGCGCCCTGGACCTGCGTGATGTAGGCGTGCGCGAGCTTGTCGATCTCGTTGGTGGTCACGCCGGGCTTCACGTGCGGGGTCAGGTAGTCCAGCACTTCGGCTGCGAGGCGGCCCGCGGTGCGCATGCCGGCCACGCCCTCGGCGTCTTTGTAGGTGATGCTCATGGGCCGGAATTATCCCATCCGCCCCGCTAAAATTCCGGGCTTGGCGCGGATGGCCCCAGTCAGCGGCCGCCGCCTTCCTCTCCTGGTTTCCAATGCGGCCCGCGGCCGATCCGATCGTGACCTTGCCCCTGAATGCGCCCTCCCATCCCGTCGCCCCGTTGGTGACCTTCTTCGAGGGCGGCAGCGCGCTCAGCGAGTTCCGGGCCCGGCAACTGCTGCCGAGATTGCAGGCGATCGAGCCCCGCATCGCGAGCCTCTCGGCGCGCTTCGTGCACCTGGTCGCGACCGACCACGCGCTCGAAGGCGCCGAACGCGAGCGCTTCGCCGCCCTGCTGGACTACGGCGAGCCCTTCGAGGCGCCGGCCAAGGCAGGACCCACCCTGGTCGTCACGCCGCGGCTGGGCACCGTCTCGCCCTGGGCCTCGAAGGCCACCGACATCGCTCACAACTGCGGGCTGGCGCTGCGCCGCGTCGAGCGCGTCACGCAGTACCACCTGGCGCTCAAGGCTCCGCTGCTGGGCAAGGCGCCGGTGCTCGACGCCGACGGGCTGGCCGCACTGGCCGCGCTGCTGCACGACCGCATGACCGAATCGGTACTTCCCGGGCTCGACCAGGCGGCAGCGCTGTTCGCCGAGCTGCCGGGCCAGCCGATGGCGCAGGTGGATGTCCTGGCCGGGGGGCGCACGGCGCTGGTCGAGGCCAACACGCGCTTCGGCCTGGCGCTGGCGGAGGACGAGATCGACTACCTGGTCGACGCCTTCACCCGGCTCGGGCGCAATCCGAGCGATGTCGAGCTGATGATGTTCGCGCAGGCCAACAGCGAGCACTGCCGCCACAAGATCTTCAACGCCGACTTCGTGATCGATGGCCAGCCGCAGCCGCAGAGCCTGTTCTCGATGATCCGGCACACCGAGCGCCAGAACCCGCAGCACACGGTGGTGGCCTATGCCGACAACGCCTCGATCATGGAGGGCTCGCGGGTCGAGCGCTTCGTCGCCGCCTCGGCCGCCGGCCGCTACGACAGGCAGGACGCGCTGAACCACGTGCTGATGAAGGTCGAGACGCACAACCATCCGACCGCGATCTCGCCCTTTCCGGGCGCCTCCACCGGCGCCGGTGGCGAGATCCGCGACGAGGGCGCCACCGGCCGCGGCTCCAAGCCCAAGGCCGGGCTGACCGGCTTCACCGTGTCGAAGCTCTGGCCCGCCGAGGGCAGCTACGGCAAGCCCGAGCACATCGCCAGCCCGCTGCAGATCATGACGGAGGGCCCGCTGGGCGGGGCGGCCTTCAACAACGAGTTCGGCCGGCCCAACCTGCTGGGCTACTTCCGCGAGTACGAGCAGGCCATCACGAGCGACCGCGACACGCTGCAGCGCGGCTACCACAAGCCGATCATGATTGCGGGCGGCCTGGGCAGCATCGATGCGGGTCAGACGAAGAAGATCCAGTTCCCCGCTGGCACGTTGCTGATCCAGCTGGGCGGCCCGGGCATGCGCATCGGCATGGGCGGCAGCGCGGCGAGCTCGATGGCCACCGGCGCCAATGCGGCCGAACTGGACTTCGACTCCGTGCAGCGCGGCAATCCCGAGATCGAAAGGCGCGCGCAGGAGGTCATCAACCATTGCTGGCAGCAGGGCGCGGCGAACCCGATCCTGGCGATCCACGACGTGGGGGCAGGCGGGCTGAGCAACGCTTTCCCCGAGCTCACCAACGACGCGGGCCGCGGTGCGCGCTTCGACCTGCGCGCCGTGCCGCTGGAGGAATCGGGCCTGGCGCCGAAAGAGATCTGGTGCAACGAGAGCCAGGAGCGCTATGTGCTGGCGATCGCGCCGGAGTCGCTCGACCAGTTCAAGGCATTCTGCGAGCGGGAGCGGTGCCCGTTCGCGGTGGTGGGGGTGGCAACCGAAGAGCGGCAGCTGATCGTGGCGGACGAGGGCACCCCGCCCGTCGACATGCCCATGGACGTCCTCCTGGGCAAGCCCCCCAAGATGCTGCGCGATGTCCAGTCGATCCAGCGCAAGTTCAAGCCTCTCGAGCTCACCGGCGTCGACCTGCAGAAGGCCGCCATCGAGGTCCTCTCCCACCCCACCGTCGCCTCCAAGCGCTTCCTCGTCACCATCGGCGATCGCACCGTCGGCGGCCTCAGCCATCGCGACCAGATGGTCGGCCCCTGGCAGGTGCCGGTGGCCGACTGCGCCGTGACCCTGGCCGACTACAAGGGCTTCGCCGGCGAGGCCATGAGCATGGGCGAGCGCACCCCGCTGGCTGCGCTCGACGCCCCGGCCTCGGGCCGGATGGCGGTTGCCGAGGCCATCACCAACCTGCTGGCCGCGCCCATCGATCTCTCGCGCGTCAAGCTCTCCGCCAACTGGATGGCGGCCTGCGGCGAGCCGGGCGAGGATGCCGCGCTGTACGAGACGGTGAAGGCCGTGGGCCTGGAGCTGTGCCCGGCGCTCGGCATCTCGATTCCCGTCGGCAAGGATTCGCTGTCCATGCGCACCCAGTGGCAGTCGCAGGGCGGGCAGAAGAAGGTCAGCTCGCCCGTGAGCCTGATCGTGACCGCCTTCGCCACCCTGGCCGACGTGCGCGGCACCTTGACACCGCAGCTGGATGCGACCGAGCCCGACAGCACGCTGGTCCTGATCGACCTCGGCCGCGGCCGCCAGCGCATGGCCGGCAGCATCCTGGCCCAGACCCTGGGCCAGAGCGGCGACCTGGCGCCGGACCTCGACGACCCGCAGGACCTCGTCAGGCTGGTCGCGGCCGTCAACGCGCTGCGCGCCGAGGGCAAGATCCTCGCGATGCACGACCGCAGCGACGGCGGCCTGTTCGCCGCCGCCTGCGAAATGGCCTTTGCCGGCCATGTGGGCGTCGCGCTCAACATCGACCTGCTGGTGACCGAGGGCGACGGCATCAGCGACAGCCGCGCCGAGTACGGCGATGCCAAGAACTGGGCCGGCCAGGTCAGCGCGCGTCGCGAAGAGCTCAGCCTGAAGGCGCTCTTCAACGAAGAGCTCGGCATGCTGCTGCAGGTGCGTACCGCCGAGCGCAACGAGGTGATGCAGACGCTGCGCGCGCACGGCCTCAGCACCCACAGCCATTTCGTCGGCAAGACCAGGCCAGACGCCTCGGCCATCGAGGCCGGCAAGAGCAAGGTGGAGGTCTGGCGCGATGCCAAGGCCATCTTCAGCGCCAGCCTGCACGACCTGCACCAAGTGTGGGACGCGGTGAGCTGGAAGATCTGCCGCGAGCGTGACAACCCTGACTGCGCCGACGCCGAGCATGCCGCCGCCGGCGAGCCGCAGGATCCCGGTCGCCACGTGCACCTGGCGCCGGGCGTGGAGGAGAACGTCGCCGCGCCTTTCCTCAACCTGGCGCGGCCCAAGGTCGCGATCCTGCGTGAGCAGGGCGTCAACTCGCACGTCGAGATGGCCTATGCCTTCCACGAGGCGGGCTTCGAATCCTTCGACGTCCACATGACCGACCTGCAGTCCGGCCGGGCCGACCTGGCCGACTTCAAGGGCGTGGTGGCCTGCGGCGGCTTCAGCTACGGCGACACGCTGGGCGCCGGCATCGGCTGGGCGCGCAGCATCACCTTCAACCCCAAGCTGAGCGAGCAGTTCAGGGCCTTCTTCGGCCGCCCCGACACCTTCGGCCTGGGCGTATGCAACGGCTGCCAGATGTTCGCCGAGCTGGCCGACATCATTCCCGGCGCCGAGGCCTGGCCGCGCTTCACCACCAACCAGAGCGAGCGCTTCGAGGCGCGGCTGTCGATGGTCGAGGTGCTCGATTCGCCCAGCCTGTTCTTCGCCGGCATGGCCGGCAGCCGGCTGCCCATCGCAGTCGCGCACGGTGAGGGCTACGCGAACTTCAAGCACCGCGGCGATCCGGCGAAGGCCATCGCTACGATGCGCTTCGTAGACCACGATGGCCAGCCGACCGAGCGCTATCCGTTCAACCCCAACGGCAGTGCGGGCGGGCTGACATCGGTGACTACCGCCGACGGCCGCTTCACCGCCTTGATGCCGCACCCCGAGCGCGTGTTCCGCAACATCCAGATGAGCTGGACCTCGGGTGACCGCAGCGCGCTCAGCCCCTGGATGCGGATCTGGCGCAATGCGCGAAAGTGGGTGGGGTAGGCGCTTGCGCCCGCTCGATCGTGCACCTATGATGTGTATGAATCAGTGAATTCATACACATCATGCGAACGAACATCGTCATCGACGACAAGCTCATGAACGACACCTTGCGCGCCACGGGTCTGGGGACCAAGCGCGAGGTCGTGGAGCTGGGCTTGCGCACCTTGCTTAGGCTGCGGCAGCAGGAAGCGCTTCGGCGCTTGCGCGGAAAGCGCAACTGGCAGGGCGACCTGGCCGAGATGCGGACGGACAAGTGATCCTGGTTGATTCCAGCGTCTGGATCGACTATTTCAGGGGCACGGATTCGGTCGCGGCCGATCGTTTGGACCAACTGCTCCAGACGGAGCCGGTCGCCATCGGCGACCTCATCCTGGCGGAAGTGCTGCAGGGTTTCAGCAGCGAACGCGACTTCGCCGAGGCTCGAAAGCTGCTGACAGCGCTGGAAGTCGTGAACCTGGGCGGCGAGGCGCTTGCGATCGAGGCTGCACGGAACCACCGTCGCTTGCGTGCGCTCGGCTTTACGGTCCGCAAGACCATCGACACCCTGATTGCAACGTGGTGCATCGAGAACGATGCACCTCTGTTGCACAACGACAGGGACTTCGATGCATTCGAGAAGCACCTAGGTCTTCGGTCCTGCTGAGGCAGAGGCGATAGGCAAACAAAAACGCGGCCACTTGGCCGCTTTTTTGCGTGTGCTGTTGCGTGCGAGACGCACTGATATGCAACCCTGGCAAAAGCTGCGGCAGCCGTGAAGAAGGGGTTACAACCCGAGTTTGACCCCAGCCAGGCTGAAAATTAATGCGACAACAAAAAAGCGGCCCGCGGGCCGCTTTTTGCTGAGGCGTAGAGGCCTTATTCGACTTTGGCCTTCGCCCGCAGTTCTTCCTGGTACTTCTGCAAGCGCTGTTGCTGCAGCTGCTGCACGATCTGCGGCTTGACTTCTTCCAGCTTGGGCAGCTGGGCCTGGCGGACATCATCGACGCGGATGATGTGGTAGCCGAACTGCGACTTGACCGGGGCGGGGGTCGTCTCCCCCTTCTTGAGCTTGATCATCGCCTCCGAGAACTCGGGCACGAAGCTGGCGGGTGCGGCCCAGTCGAGGTCGCCGCCGTTGGCGCCGGAGCCCGGGTCCTTGCTCTGCTTCTTGGCCAGGTCCTCGAACTTGGCGCCCTTCTTGAGGTCGGCCAGGATCTTCTGGGCCTGGTCTTCCTTCTCGACCAGGATGTGGCGGGCCTTGTATTCCTTGCCGCCGTTGGCCGCGACGAACTTGTCGTATTCGGCCTGCGCGTCGGCATCGGACACCGCATTGGCCTTGCGATAGTTTTCGAACAGCTGGCGGATCAGGATGGCCTGGCGCGCCAGCTCGAGCTGGTTCTTGTAGTCGTCGGTGCCGTCCAGGCCCTGCTTCTGGGCTTCCTGCATGAAGATTTCGCGGGCGACCACTTCCTCGCGCAGCTGGCCCTGCATCTCGGGCGTGACCGGCCGGCCGGCCGCGGCCAGCTGCTGGGCCAGCACGTCCATGCGCGCCTTGGGCACGGGCTTGCCGTTGACGATGGCCGCGTTCTGCGCGAAGGCGGGAAGTGCAGCCAGAAGAGCGGCGGCGGCTGCGGCCTGCAGTAGATGTTTCTTCATAGAGGGGGAGGGTACTTTTGCCGCCCGGGAGGGCGGAAATCAAAGCGCTTCAAAGCGTCTCGATGGCGATGGCGTGAAGGCCCTGTGCGATGAAAAGTTGCAGCGCATCATACACAAGCCGGTGGCGTGCCACGCGCGGCTTTCCCTCGAAGAGAGGAGAGGCAATCCGCACCCGGAAATGGGTACCGTAGCCCTCGGCGTTGGCGCCCGCGTGCCCGGCATGGGCAGCGCTTTCGTCGATGACTTCGAGCATGGTCGGCTGCAGCGTGGCCCGAAGGCGCGCTTCCAGGTCGGCGGCGGTAGGAAGACTCATGCTGCGGGCTTGTCCGATTTCAGGTGCGGCGAGATGTACAGCCCCTGCGCCACCAGGAACACGATCGGGAACGCATAGCCCCAGAGCTTGAAGTTCACCCAGGCCTCGGTGCTGAAATAGGCCGCAACGTAGCCGTTGATCGCGGCCATGAACACGCAGTACGCAATCCAGGCGACGTTGAGGCGGCCCCACACCTGCACCGGCAGGTCGAGCTGCGCGCCCAGCAGCATCTTGAGGAAGTTCTTCTTGAAGACCCACAGCGCGAGGGCCAACGCCAGCGCCATGGCACCGTACAGCACGGTCGGCTTCCACTTGATGAAGCGGTCGTCGTGCAGGAGCAGCGTGAGCGAGCCGAAGAGCAGGATCAGCACCAGCGTGGCCTTCTGCATCGGCGCCAGGCGGCGCTCGGTGAACCAGACGATGCCCATCTGCAGCACGGTGGCCGCCATCAGCACGCCGGTGGCGGTGTAGATGTCGTAGAGCTTGAAAGCGCCGAAGAACAGCAGGATCGGGAAGAAGTCGAGCAGGACCTTCATGTTCAGCGCTTCTGGAAATCGAGCGAGGCGGAGTTCATGCAGTAGCGCAGGCCGGTCTCGGTGGGGCCGTCCGGGAACACATGGCCCAGGTGGGCGCCGCAGTTGGCGCAGACGTTCTCCGTGCGCACCATGCCGTGCGAGCGGTCGACGATGTTCTTGATCGCACCGGGTACCGCCTCCTGCGAGAAGCTGGGCCAGCCGCAGCCGGCATCGAACTTGGTGGCGGATTCGAACAGCTTGGCGCCGCAGCAGATGCAGTGATAGGTGCCGTCTTCCCAGTGCGCCTCGTACTTGCCGGTGAAGGGGCGTTCGGTCGCGGCATGGCGCGTGACCTCGAAGGCGCCGGGCTCGGCGCCTTTCTCGGCCAGGAGGGCCTTCCATTCGGCGTCGGTTTTCTGGACGGGTGCAGTCATGATGAGCAGCTGATTTCGATCGTGGAAGCCCAGTCGGGCGGGAAGCCGGCATAGGCCTCGTGGCCGGCATGGTCTTCAAATGGGGTTTCGAGCAGCTTCAGCAAGGTGGCCACGCCCGAGAAGTCCTTGCGCTGCGCCGATTCGATGGCCTGCTGGCCCAGATGGTTCCGGAGCACGAATTTCGGATTGGCGCCGCGCATCGATTGTGCGGCCGGGCCGGCCGGCACCTGCGCGTGGCGTTGCGCGAAAGACTGCAGCCAGCCGTCGATGCCGCTCCGGTCGAGGAACAGGTCACGCACCGCGGCAACGTCGCCGCCCGCCTTGTGGTCGGCCAGGCGGCGCCAGAAGATCGTGTAGTCCACCTTCTCCTGCGCCAGCAGCTTGAGCACGCCTTCGATGAGCGCGCGGTCGTCCGCCGCGGCCTCCGGCAGGCCCAGCTTGGCGCGCATGCGCGCCTCGTAGGCATCCGGGAACACCGTCTTGTACGACTGCAGCGCGGCGACCGCGACCTCCTGGTCGCCGATCAGCGGCAGCAGCGCCTGGGCGAGACAGAACAGGTTCCAGTAGGCGACGTTGGGCTGCTGGTTGTAGGCATAGCGTCCGCCCGTGTCGCTGTGGTTGCAGATGTGGCCCGGGTCGAAGCCGTCGAGGAACTGGAAGGGTCCGTAGTCGATGGTGAGCCCGAGGATGCTCATGTTGTCCGTGTTCATCACGCCGTGGCAGAAGCCCACGGCCTGCCACTGCGCGAGCAGCGCCGCGGTGCGCTCGCTCACCGCCTCGAGGAAGGCCGCGTAGGCGTTGCCGCCGAAGCGTTCGCTGTCGCGGCAAGCCGGATAGAAGCGGTCGATCACGAAATCGGCCAGCGCGCGCAGTTCGTCGACGCGGTTGGCTGCGGCGAAGTGCTCGAAGTGGCCGAAGCGGATGAAGCTGGGCGCGGCGCGCGTCACCACGGCCGCCGTCTCGATTTCCTCGCGCACCACTGGCGCCTCGGAGCCCGTCACGCACAGCGCACGCGTGGTGGGGATGCCGAGGGCCTGCATCGCCTCGCTGCAAAGGAACTCGCGGATGCTGGAGCGCAGCACCGCGCGGCCGTCGCCCATGCGCGAATAGGGCGTGCGGCCCGCGCCCTTGAGCTGCAGCTCCCAGCCGCTCGCGGTCTCGCCCAGCAGGATGGCGCGGCCGTCGCCGAGCTGGCCGGCCCAGACCCCGAACTGATGGCCGCTGTAGACCGTGGCCAGTGGCCGAGTGCCGGCGATCGGCACGTTGCCGGTGAAGGCGGCCAGGCCGTCTTCCGACTGGAGGCGGGCCTCGTCCAACCCGATCTCTCGCGCCAGCGCATCGCTGCGCCCGACCCAATAGGGATCGGGCAGCGGGGTGGGGCGCAGCTCGGTGAAGAAGGCGGGGCCGAGGGTGGAGAAACCGGCGGTCCAGTCGAGTCCGAGGTCGACCACGTCCGCTTCGTCTGCGAGGATGCTCATGGCGGGATTGTCCCGTACCGACCTAAACCCCGGGCCGCGCGGGCCATCGGCGCTCTCCAGCCTTTCTGTTTCCATTTGTTCAAGCAGGGCGCTGCGCGGCGGTTTCCCCGTCGCGAGCCGGTAGAGTTCGGCGTCGCGCTCCGTCGCGCCCCCCACATCCAGCTTTTCCCCTCCCATGTCCAGTCTCATCGTCCACGGCGGCACGCCCTTGCGCGGCCGGATCAGCCCTTCGGCCAACAAGAACGCGGTGCTGCCCGTGCTCTGCGCCACCCTGCTCACCCGCGAGCCCCTGCGCCTTTACGGGGTGCCCGACATCACCGACGTGCGCAAGATCCTCGAGATCTTCCAGGCCCTGGGCAGCGACGTGCGGCTCGACCGAGAGGCGGGCACGCTGGAGCTGCACCACCGCGACACGGCCTTCGACGCCGCCCGCCATCGGCTGCCGGAGGAGATGCGGTCCTCGATCATGCTGGTGCCGCCACTGCTCGCACGCTTCGGCGTGGCGCGGCTGGAGGACAACGTCAAGGGCTGCACCCTGGGGGTGCGCGAGATCGACCCGCACGTCGAGGTCTTCCGGCACTTCGGCGGCCACGTCGAACGCACCGAAGGCTCGCTGCTGGTGCGCCTGGCCGAGGGCATGCGGCCGGTGGACCACTGGCTGGACTACGCCTCCGTCACCACCACCGAGAACTTCGTGCTCTGCGCCGTCGCCGCCGCGGGCACCTCGACGCTGACGAATGCCGCCTCGGAGCCCCACGTGCAGGAGTTCTGCCGCTTCATGGCGATGCTGGGCGCACGCATCGATGGCATCGGCACCTCCAAGCTCACCGTGCATGGCGGCGCGCCGCTGGCCGGCGGCGAATTCCGCTTCGACGAGGACTTCCACGAGATCACCACCTTCCTGGCGCTGGGTGCCATCACCGGCGGCGAGGTGCAGGTGCGCAACAGCGCGCCGGAGCAGTTCCCGCTGATCGACCGGACCTTTGCCAAGTTCGGCGTCCGGATCGAGCACCGCGACGGCTGGTCCCAGGCCCACCGCAGCGGCCCGCTGAAGGTGCAGGCCCCGTTCACGGCCAACGTGCTGACCAAGGTCGAGGCCGCGCCCTGGCCGTATTTCCCCGTGGACCTGCTGCCGATCTTCATCGCGCTGGGCGTGCGGGCCGAAGGCAACGCGATGTTCTGGAACAAGGTCTACGACGGCGCGCTGGGCTGGACCGGCGAGCTCTCGAAGTTCGGCGCCCATGTGTTCTCGTCCGACCCGCACCGGCTGATCACCTTCGGCGGCGGGCCGCTGGCGCCGGCCGTGGTCGAGAGCCCATACATCATCCGCGTGGCGATCGCGCTCTTCATGGTCGCCGCGAGCATCGAGGGACGCTCGGAGATCCGCAACGCGGCGCCGATCCGGCGCGCCCATCCGCGCTTCGCGGAGAACCTGCGCAGCCTGGGGGTGCGGGTGGAGTGGGCGCAGGACGAGTAGGCGCCGGCGCCCCGGCATCTCGGCAGCAGCGTCGCGGGACCTGCCCGCGGGCAGCTCTGCGGGTTTTTGTCATTGTGGGATCGCCCGAACATTGAGTGAATCGCAGGTGCCGGACGGTCCGTTGCCACGGCCCGCGGCTTTCACGTTTTGTTGTTTGAAGGAGCCTTCCGATGCTGGGTTTGATGCAGGACCAACCGTTGCTGATCTCGTCGCTGATCGAGTTCGCCGAACGCCACAACGGCGACGGGGAAATCGTCTCCCGGCGGGTCGAAGGCGACATCCACCGCAGCAGCTGGCGCCAGATCGCTTCCCGTGCGCGCCAGGTCGCCAACGCGCTGGACCACGAACAGCTGATCTTCAGCGACCGCGTGGCGACCCTGGCCTGGAACGGCTACCGCCACCTGGAGCTGTACTACGGCGTCAGCGGCAGCGGCCGGGTGCTGCACACCGTCAACCCTCGGCTGCATCCCGACCAGATCGCCTGGATCGCCAACCATGCCGAAGACCAGATCCTGTGCTTCGACCTCACTTTCCTGCCGCTGGTGCAGGCAGTGCACCCCAAGTGCACCACGGTGCGCAAGTGGATTGCGCTGTGTGCTGCCGACAAGCTGCCGGCCGACACCGGCATTCCCAACCTGGTGAGCTACGAGGCCTGGATGGGCCCGCTGTCCGACCAGTACGACTGGCCGAGCTTCGACGAGAACTCGGCCTCGAGCATGTGCTACACGAGCGGCACCACCGGCAACCCCAAGGCCGCGCTCTACAGCCATCGCTCGACCCTGCTGCATGCCTATGCGGCGGCGCTGCCGGACGTGATGAACCTGTCCGCACGCGACGCCGTGCTGCCGGTGGTGCCGATGTTCCACGTCAACGCCTGGGGCATCCCGTATTCGGCCGCGCTCACCGGCTGCAAGATGGTGTTCCCCGGCCCGGCGCTGGACGGCAAGTCGGTCTACGAGCTGATCGAGAGCGAGCGGGTCAGCTTCGCGGCCGGCGTGCCGACCGTCTGGCAGATGCTGCTGGGCCACATGCAGGCGCAGGACCTGAAGTTCTCCACCCTCAAGCGCACCGTGATCGGCGGCTCGGCCTGCCCGCCGGCCATGATCAACGCCTTCCAGCAGCAATACGGCGTGGAGGTGCTGCACGCCTGGGGCATGACCGAGATGTCGCCGCTCGGCACACTGTGCACGCTGAAGAACAAGCACCTGTCGCAGTCGCCGGAACAGCAGACGTCGATCCGCATGAAGCAGGGCCGGGCCATCTTCGGCGTCGACATGAAGATCGTCGACGGGAACGGCAAGGAACTGCCCTGGGACGGCAAGGTCTCCGGCGACCTGCTGGTCAAGGGGCCGTGGGTCGTCAAGGAATACTTCAAGGGCGAGGGCGGCGATCCGCTGGTGCCGGACGCGCGGGGCCGTGGCTGGTTCCCCACCGGCGACGTCGCCACCATCGACCCCGACGGCTACCTGCAGATCACCGACCGCAGCAAGGACGTGATCAAGTCCGGCGGCGAATGGATCAGCTCCATCGACATCGAGAACATCGCTGTGGCGCACCCGGCGGTCGCGATGGCGGCCTGCATCGGCGTGCCACACCCCAAGTGGGACGAGCGGCCGATCGTGATCGTGGTGAAGAAGCCCGGCGCCGAGCTCACCCGCGAGGAGCTGCTGGCTTTCTACGGCGGCAAGACGGTGGCCAAGTGGCAGGTGCCCGACGACGTGGTCTTCGTCGACGCCATCCCGCTGGGCGCCACCGGCAAGATCCTCAAGACGAAGCTGCGCGAGCAGCTGCGCGACTACAAGCTGCCGGAGTGCTGAAGCCACCCGATCCTACCGGCGGGTAGCACCAGCGAGGTGCCACCTGTCGCGTGGGTGATAGAAACCGCCTCCGCGGCCGTGCGCTTACGGGCATTCCCTGACGGGCGGGGGTACAAAGAACAGTAACCTCATGTCGCATTGCAGCAAGACCAGGAGACACAAATGAAGTTCGCTCTGAGACTCGCAACCGCGGCCGTCCTCGCCGCCACCGCCACCGCCGCCCTGGCCCAGAAGGGCGAAACCGTGAAGATCGCCTGGCTCGATCCGCTGTCCGGCCTGATGGCCGCGGTGGGCACGAACCAGCTCAAGACCTACCAGTTCCTGGCGGAGGAGTTCAACAAGAAGAACGCCGCCGGCGTCAAGTTCGAGATCATCGGCATCGACAACAAGCTCAGCCCGCAGGAGACCACCAACGCGCTGCGCTCGGCCCAGGACCAGGGCGCACGCTATGTGCTGCAGGGCAACGGCTCCGGCGCGGCGCTGGCCATCATCGATGCGCTCGAGAAGCACAACGCGCGCAATCCCGGCAAGGAGGTGCTGTACATCAACTACGCCGCCGTCGACCCGGACCTCACCAACAGCAAGTGCAGCTACTGGCATTTCCGCCTGGACGCCGACACCTCCATGAAGATGGAGGCGCTGACCACCTTCATGAAGGACCAGCCCGACGTCAAGAAGGTCTACCTGCTCAACCAGAACTACTCGCACGGCCAGCAGGTCGCAAAGTTCGCCAAGGAAAACCTGAAGGTCAAGCGGCCCGACGTGCAGATCGTCGGCGAGGACTTGCATCCGCTGGCGCAGGTGCGCGACTTCGCCCCCTACATCGCGAAGATCAAGGCCTCCGGCGCCGACACCGTCATCACCGGCAACTGGGGTTCCGACCTGGCACTGCTCATCAAGGCGGCCAACGACTCAGGGTTGAACAACGTCAAGTTCTATACCTATTACGGCACGGTCAGCGGCACCCCGACCGCCATGGGCGCTGCCTCGGCCGGCAAGGTGTACCAGGTGGCCTACGGCCACTACAACATGGGAGGCGACATCCAGCGCCTGGCCGAGGAGTTCAACAAGAAGTTCAACGAGGACCTGTACACCTCGTCCGCCTACACCGCCTTCCTCATGTTGACCGAAGCCTTCGTCAGGGCCAAGTCGACCGACCCGGTGAAGGTGGCGGCGACGCTGGAAGGCATGAAGTTCAAGAGCTTCAACGGCGAGGTCGAGATGCGCAAGACCGACCACCAGCTCCAGCAGGGCCTGTACGTCGCCAGGTGGGAGAAGGCAGAAGGCAAGTACAAGGTCGATGCCGAGAAGACCGGCTACACCTTCGTGCCCGTCAAGTACTACGAGCCCTACGTGGCCAGCACGCCGACCTCCTGCCAGATGAAGCGGCCCAGCCCTTGATGGCTTGACCAGGCCCCAGCAGTGCGGTCGAGGCCCGACTTCAACACTCGGGCCTTTTTCTTTTCTCCTTCCCCCTGATTTTTTTCCTTCCCCCTGAGGAACGATGAACCTCGAATTCTTCGTCATCTCGCTGCTCAACGGCGTCAGCTACGGGCTGCTGCTGTTCATGCTGAGTTCCGGCCTGACGCTGATCTTCAGCATGATGGGCGTGCTCAACTTTGCGCACACCAGCTTCTACATGCTCGGCGCCTACGTGGCCTACACGCTGTCCGGGATCATCGGCTTCTGGCCGGCCCTGTTCATCGCACCACTGCTGATCGGCGTGCTCGGCGCCGGCTTCGAGCGCTACAGCCTGCGGCGCGTGCACAAGTACGGCCACGTGCCCGAGCTGCTCGTGACCTTCGGCCTGTCCTACCTGATCCTCGAGCTGGTGCAGCTGGTGTGGGGCCGTTCGACCGTGCCCTATGGCCTGCCGCCGCAGCTGCAGGGGCCTTTGTTCACGCTCTACGGCACCCAGTTCCCCAAGTCGCGCTCCTTCATCATGCTGGTGGCGCTGCTGATGCTGCTGTCGGTGTGGCTGCTGCTGACGCGCACCCGCATCGGCCTGGTCATCCAGGCCGCGCTCAAGCACCCCGAGATGGTCGAGGCCCTGGGCCACAACGTACCGCGCGTGTTCATGCTCGTGTTCGGCGGCGGCGCGGCACTGGCGGGCCTGGCCGGCGTGGTGGGCGGCAACACCTACGTCACGGAGCCGGCGATGGCGGCCGCAGTCGGCTCGATCATCTTCGTGGTGGTGGTGGTCGGCGGGATGGGCTCGCTGGCCGGGGCCTTCCTGGCCTCGCTGCTGATCGGGATCATCCAGACCTTCGCGGTGGCGATGGACCAGTCGCTGGCCACCGGCCTGCAGGCGATCGGTGTGGCGGTGAGCGAGCAGACCTTCGGCTACGAGCTGCTCAAGCTCACGATCTCGCAGGTGGCGCCGATCCTGCCTTATCTGTTCCTGGTCCTGATCCTGATCTTCAGGCCCAAGGGCCTGCTCGGCACGCGGGAAGATTGAAGATGAGCACAACGCACAACAGCCTCGAGCAGGCGCAGCCGGCTTCGGTCCCTCCGGTGGTCAGCGCATCCGGCGCATCCAGGAAGGCCACGCCGTACTACCGCTTCAAGCCCTGGAACATCGGGCGCTACCTGATCTGGACCCTGTTCGCGCTGGCGCTCATCGCCGCGCCGCACGTGTTCCGCAGCAGCCTGGCGCTCACCATGCTCTCGCAGATGGGCTATCTCATCATCATCTGCCTGAGCTACAACATCCTGCTCGGGCAGGGCGGCATGCTGAGCTTCGGCCACGCGGTGTACACCGGGCTCGGTTCCTTCATCGCCATCCACGCGATGAACCTTGCGAGCAAGGACGGCTGGCCCATACCGCTGGTGCTCATTCCTGTGGTCGGCGGGCTGGCCGGCATGTTCTTCGCGGTCCTGTTCGGCTTCGTCACGACGAAGAAGTCGGGCACCACCTTCGCGATGATCACGCTGGGCATCGGCGAGCTGGTGGCCGCGATGTCGCTGATGTTCCCGACCTTCTTCGGCGGGGAGGGCGGCGTCACCACCGATCGGGTCTACGGCACGCCCTTGCTGGGGCTCAACTTCGGCCCGCAGATCCAGGTCTACTACCTGATCGCGGTGTACTGCTTCGTGTGCACGGCGCTGATGTACGCCTTCACCGGCACGCCGCTGGGCCGCATCCTGAATGCGGTGCGCGACAACCCGGAGCGGGTGGAGTTCATCGGCTACAACACGCAGCGGGTGCGCTACTTCGCCTTCATCATTGCCGGCTTCTTCGCGGGCGTGGGCGGCGGGCTGGCGGCGATCAACTTCGAGATCGTCAACGCGGCCGACAGCCTGAACGCGATCCGCTCGGGCGGCTACCTGCTGTTCACCTTCCTGGGCGGCGCGACCTTCTTCTTCGGGCCGATCATCGGCGCGGTGCTGCTGGTGTTCGCGTCGGTGCTGCTGTCGGAGCTTTCCAAGGCCTGGCAGCTCTACTTCGGCCTGGTGTTCGTCTTCATGGTGATGTTCGCGCCGGGCGGCATCGCGAGCCTCATCATGATGAACCTGCGGGTCGCGAAGTTCGGCAAGTTCAACCGCCTGTGGGGCCTCTACGGTGCGTTTGCACTGGCGGCCATTCCGCTGGTGGCGGGCGCCGCCGCGGTGATCGAGATGATCTATCACATCCAGCTCAACTCCGCCCTCGGGCCGACGTTCAACTTCTTCGGCGTGACGCTCGACACCGCCGGCTTCGCCAGCTGGGCCATCTCGGTGGCGCTGCTGGTGGTCGGCGTGGTCCTGATCGAGCTGGTGCGCCGCCGCTTCGTGCAGGTCTGGGGCAAGGCCCAGGAGGAGATCGAGGCCGAGATCAAGCGAAGGGAGGCGGCATGACCGCAGCGCAGAACCGCTTCAAGCAAGGTCGCGCCCCCTTGGGGGGCAGCGCGGACACGACAGTGCCGAGCGTGGGGGCCCTATGACCCATGCACTCGAACTGAAGGCACTGCGCAAGAATTTCGGCAAGACCGAAATCATCCGCGGTGTCGACCTGGCGGTGGAGGCCGGCGACCGCATCGCCATCATCGGCCCCAACGGCGCCGGCAAGTCCACGCTGTTCAACCTGATCAGCGGGCGGCTGGAGCCCACCAGCGGCGAGGTGTTGCTCAACGGGCAGCGCATCGACGGCAAGAAGCCCTTCGAGATCAACCGGCTCGGCCTCTCGCGCAGCTTCCAGATCACCAACATCTTCCCCAAGCTCAGCGTGTTCGAGAACCTGCGCTGCGGCGTGCTGTGGAGCCTCGGCTACCGCTACACCTTCCTGCGCTTCCTCTCGAACCTGGACGACGCCAACGAGCGCGCCGAGGAGCTGCTGCGCCAGGTCCACCTCGAAAAGAAGCGCGACGTGCTCGCGGTCAACCTCACCTACGCCGAGCAGCGCGCGCTCGAGATCGGCGTCACCATCGCCGGCGGCGCCGGCGTGATCCTGCTGGACGAGCCCACCGCCGGCATGAGCAAGACCGAAACCGCGCACTTCATTGCGCTGATCAAGCAGGTCACGGTGGGCAAGACCCTGCTGACCGTCGAGCACGACATGGGCGTGGTCTTCGGCCTGGCCGACAAGATCGCGGTGGTCGTGTACGGCGAGGTGATCGCCTTCGACACGCCCGCCGCGGTGCGTGCCAACGCGCGCGTGCAGGAGGCCTATCTCGGGTCGGCCGTCGCCGATGCGCAGACCGGAGGGCACTGACATGCTGAAACTCGAAGACATCCACGCCTACTACGGCAAGAGCCATGTGCTGCATGGCGTTTCCTTCGGCGTCAACCCGGGCGAGATCGTGGCACTGCTGGGCCGCAACGGCTCGGGCCGCTCGACCACCGCCAAGGCCATCATGGGCCTGGTGCATGCAGAGGGCGGCCTGCACTGGAAGGGGCAGGACATCCTGCGCCGCAAGGCCTACGAGATCGCGCACATGGGCATCGGCTACGTGCCCGAGAACCGCGACATCTTCCCCAAGCTCACCGTGCACCAGAACCTGATGCTCGGGCAGAAGGGCACCGGCAAGGGAAGCCGCTGGTCCTTCGACGACATGTACGGCATGTTCCCGCGCCTCAAGGAACGCCAGCACACCGAGGCCGGCGTGCTCTCGGGCGGCGAGCAGCAGATGCTCACCTTGTGCCGCACCCTGATGGGCGACCCCGACCTGATCATCATCGACGAGCCCACCGAAGGCCTGGCGCCCAAGATCGTCGAACTGGTCGGCCAGTACCTGCGCACGCTCAAGGACAAGGGCATCTCGGTGCTGCTGATCGAGCAGAAGCTGACCATCGCCATGGCGATCTCCGACCGCGCCCTCGTCATGGGCCACGGCAGCATCGTGTTCGACGGCACGCCGGACAGCCTGCGTGCCGATGCGGCGACGCGCAAGGAGTGGCTGGAAGTCTGAACGCCCGGTGGGACTTTGTCCCGCCAGCGACTGGGACCCGTTGCCGGCGCTCGTGAAACGCCTAGAATTTCCCGAAAAAAAGAACGTCCGTGCTTTTTAGATGCGGTGCAGCGAAGCAAGGGGCATGCTGCATCCCTCAACCCCGTTTTTCGATCCTCTCCCATCCCAAAGGAACGCAGCATGACGGCTGAATACAAAGTGCTCGGCGATGTCGCCGTGATCACCCTGGCGAATCCCCCAGTCAACGGGCTCGGCTTCTCGACGCGCCTCGGCATCACCGACGGCCTCTCGAAGGCCCTGGACGACGCGGCCGTCAAGGCGATCGTGATCACCGGCGCCGGCAAGGCCTTCTCGGGCGGCGCCGACATCAAGGAATTCGGCACGCCCAAGGCGCTGCAGGAACCCAACCTGCTGAGCCTGATCCTCGCGCTCGAGGCATCGACCAAGCCCATCGTCGCGGCCATCCACTCGGTCTGCATGGGCGGCGGCCTCGAACTGGCCCTGGGCTGCCACTACCGCGTCGCCGCGCCCGGCACCAGCGTCGCGCTACCCGAGGTCAAGCTGGGCCTCCTGCCCGGCGCCGGCGGCACGCAGCGCCTGCCGCGCGTGCTGGGCGTGGAGACCGCGCTCAACATGATCGTGAGCGGCGAGGCGGTCAAGAGCGAGATGCTTGCTTCGCTGCCGGGCCAGAAGCTGTTCGACAAGCTGGCCGCCTCGCCCGAATCGCTGTTCGACGAGGCCGTCGAGTTCGCCAGGTCGGCGGCCGCCAAGGGCGGCGATCTGCCGCTGGTGCGCAATCTCCCATGCAAGCATCCGCAGGGCGACGCCTACTTCCAGTTCGCGCGCAACACCGTCGGCGCGATGTCCAAGAACTACCCGGCGCCGCTCAAGTGCGTGGACGCGGTCGAGGCCGCCACCAAGCTCAAGTTCGACGAGGGCATGGCCGAGGAGCGCCGTTCCTTCGTCGCGCTGATGTTCACGCCCGAATCGGCCGCGCTGCGCCACGTGTTCATGGCCGAACGCGCGGCCTCACGCATTCCCGACGTGCCCGAAGACACCTCCCAGCGCCAGATCCAGTCGGTCGGCGTGATCGGTGCCGGCACCATGGGCGGCGGCATCACCATGAACTTCCTCAACGCGGGCATCCC